>NZ_AP014613.1:1815208-2455312 GCF_001010505.1 Alcanivorax sp. NBRC 101098 | reverse complement strand
GGCACTTATACTGGGATCAGCTTGGTGGGCATGTTCTTGTGCTATTCTGCGGAAGTCCGCGATAGGTTGCTCTTTTTTAACCAACGCCAGCTTCGTCGTCAGCAACGGCACAGCCAGGCGCTGGCAGAACGCCTGCATCGCTTGAGCAGGGAAGACAGCCTTACCGGGCTGGCTAACCGACGGTTTTTTGATGAGGCGTTTGATCGCGAATGGCGGCGTTGCAAGCGCAGCCAGCAACCGCTAACGGTAATGCTGGTGGATGTAGACCGCTTTAAGGCCTACAACGATGGCTACGGACACCTGCAAGGGGATTCGTGTCTGCAAAAACTGGCGGCGGAATTGCATCGCTACAGTCGGCGAGCCGGTGATTTGGTGGCCCGTTTCGGAGGCGAAGAGTTCGCATTATTGTACCCGGAGACGGATGAGTTGGAGGCGCAGCAGCTGGCCTCCCGGTTATGTCGGTCAGTACGCTCGCTGGCGATCCCTCACGCTGATAGCCCGGAGATGAACGAGGTAACGGTCAGCGTAGGGGTTGCAACGATGATTCCGAATCAGCGTCATAGTGCTGGCGATCTGTTGGAAGCTGCGGATCAAGCCTTGTATCTAGTTAAACAGGGTGGCCGTGATAATTGGCGCCTCTATGAAGCACCGCCGGCCGCGGGGCAGCTCTAGCTACGGAGCGCCAAAGCGGCGAAGGGAGCGATAATCTCCCCCCGTTCGAGCTTTTCTTTGCTGTTGATTATTAACGCTGGTGGGCTTCTCGTAGCCTTTGCTGCCGGTTTAGCCTTTCACGGATTTGGCGTTCAATACCGGCGGCATCCAGTCCTGCTTGGGCGAGTAATACATCCCGTTTACCGTGATGGATGAAATGATCGGGCAGGGCAAGGTTTAGCACATCCAGTACGACCGCTTCTTCATGCAGCAGCTCATTTACGGCAGAACCGGCGCCTCCCATTTGTTGGTGATCTTCTACGGTGACTAACAGTGTGTGCTGTGCGGCGGCGCGGAGGATGGCGTCACGGTCAAGAGGTTTCACCCAGCGCATGTCTATCACGGTGGCGTTGAGGGGGATAGCCGCTTCTAGTGCTGCAGGAACCATGGCGCCAAAAGCCAGGATGGCCACCTGCAGACCCTCGCGTAGAGTGCGAGATTGGCCGATAGGTAGGGCCGTCATGGTCTGTTCTATGGTGGCGCCGGGGCCAGTGCCGCGGGGGTAGCGCACTGCTGCTGGCCCTTCGTGCTGGTAGGCGGAGTATAACAGTTGGCGGCACTCATTCTCATCGGAAGGGGCTGCAATGATCATGTTCGGTACAGTGCGCAAATAAGCCAGATCAAATACGCCGCCATGGGTGGCACCGTCTTCGCCCACCAGCCCGGCCCGGTCTAGGCCAAAGGTCACATCTAGCTCCTGCAAAGCCACATCGTGAATCAGTTGGTCATAACCGCGCTGCAGGAAAGTGGAGTAGATTGCCACCACTGGTTTTTGATTCTCGCAGGCCAGGCCTCCCGCCAAGGTTACAGCGTGTTGTTCACAGATGGCTACATCATGATAGCGGCCCGGGAAACGGCGGCTGAATTCCACCATGCCAGAGCCTTCGCACATGGCCGGGGTGATGCCCACTAGTCTTGGGTCTTGCTCCGCCATGTCACAAAGCCATTGCCCAAAGATATCCTGATACTTGGGTAGCTTTTGTTTTGCCGCAGAAGGTTTGCTTGGGACCGCGACCTGAACCTTTGGCTTGGGCTCGATCTTGTTGATGGCATGGTAGCCTACCGGGTCGGCTTCCGCTGGTGCAAAACCTTTGCCTTTTGTGGTGTACACGTGCAGCAGCTGTGGGCCTTCTAGGTCGCGCAAATTCCTCAGGGTACTGACCAGTTCGTTCACATTGTGGCCATCAATAGGGCCAATGTAATTGAAGCCGATCGCCTCGAACAGCATGTCGGGGCTGACCATGTTCTTCATGCTTTCTTCTGTACGACGAATAAAGTCCCAAGCTGCCGGCATAGTTGACAGTACCTTTTTGCCGCCTTCACGTAGGGCGATGTAGCTCTTGCTGGCCCAGATGCGGGCAAAATAATTGGATAGCCCGCCTACGTTGTGGGAAATCGACATGTTGTTGTCGTTGAGGATGACCAGCAAATTGGAGCGAGTGTGCGCCGCGTGGCTCATGGCTTCAAAGGCTTGCCCTGCTGTCATGGCGCCGTCACCGATAATGGCGACTGCCCGGCGGTCGCTGCCGGCCATTTCTGCTCCCAGCGCCATACCCAGTGCGGCACTGATAGAGGTTGATGAGTGGCCGACCCCGAAGGTGTCGTATTCGGATTCGCTTCGTTTGGGAAAACCGGACAGGCCGCCGGCTTGACGAATGCTGGTCAGTGATTCGCGGCGCCCAGTAAGGATCTTGTGCGGGTAGCACTGGTGGCCCACATCCCAGACCAACTTGTCGTCGGGGGTGTGATACAGGTAATGCAGGGCGACGGTGAGCTCCACCACCCCAAGCCCTGCGCCGAAATGCCCGCCACACTGGCCCACTGCGTAGAGCAGATATTCACGTAACTCATCGACCACGCGTTCTAGTTGTGGCGTTGGTAGCTTCCGCAGATCCGCAGGGCTGGCCAGTGTGTCCAGCAGAGGGGTGTTAGGTCGCGTCAGCGGAATTTGAGTAAACGTCTTGGGCATAGGGTCATGCAGCCTGATGAGTGCAAGGCAGAGTAATGAGTCAGCGAAACGCTGTATAACAAAAGCGTCCAGGGTCTCGCTCGAACCGCTAGTATAACTGTCTGGAGGGGTAGGCGTCAGTGTTGATCAATGATTCCGGGTAATGATGTACTGGGCGAGTTGCTGTAAAGGAAGTGCCCGCGGCCCATAGCCGGCCAAGGTTTGTTGTGCTTGATCGCAGAGTTGGCGAGCACGTTGCTGACTTTGCTCCAGACCGAGAAGGG
The DNA here is from genome assembly GCF_001010505.1 of Alcanivorax sp. NBRC 101098. GTDB lineage: Bacteria > Pseudomonadota > Gammaproteobacteria > Pseudomonadales > Alcanivoracaceae > Alcanivorax > Alcanivorax borkumensis. The sequence goes on along the minus strand of NZ_AP014613.1, from coordinate 2,452,369 downwards.
ATGGGAAGGTGCTTTTTTGCAGCTTTTCATCAGAACCTGAGGGCTTGCCAAGTTGCTCGGTAGCGGCGGTGACGTCGAGGATATCGTCCTGTATCTGAAAGGCCAGGCCAATGGCGTCGCCAAATTCGGTTAGATTGGCTAGTAGCGAAGGGTCGTCTTTTTCTGCGACAAAATAACCTAGTTGTAAGCTGGCGGTGATTAGCCGGCCAGTTTTCAGGTAATGCATTTCTTCCAACGCGGCCACGGTTTGCTGTTGCCCTTGGGCGAGCATATCTTGCATTTGCCCAGCGGCCATTCCATCTACCCCGGCAGCTTGGCAAAGGTGTTGAATCAAGCTGATGCGGCTGCCATCGCGGTAGTCGCCATGACAGGCGAGCAGTTCAAACGCGCGGGTATGCAGGGTGTCACCGGCAAGAATGGCGGTCGCTTCGTCAAAGGCTTTGTGGCAGGTAGGTTGGCCCCGGCGAAGGTCATCGTCGTCCATGGCGGGAAGGTCGTCGTGAACCAGGGAGTAGGCGTGAATGAGTTCTACTGCCACCGCGGGGACATCTGCTTTGGCTAGGGGAGCCCCGGCAAGCTGGGCGGCGCCGTATACTAGTAACGGGCGGATACGTTTGCCGCCGCTGAGTGCTGCATAGCGCATGGCATGGCTGAGCCGTGAGGCGGCACTATGGGCCGGCAAGTAATGGTCCAGCGCCTGCTCCAGACGAGCCTTGGCGGTATCCGTGAGTTGGTTCAGGGCGGCGAATTCGCGTGTTGCCTTACTGCTCATTGTCACCACCGATAAAGGGCTCAGGGTCTGCCTCGGTGTTCTGTTCCAGCAGGATGCGTACTTTTTGTTCCGCTTGTTGCAGGGCTTGTTGGCATTCCCGGGACAGGCGAACACCTTCCTCGAAGGCTTTCAGGGAATCTTCCAGGGTTAGTTCACCAGACTCCATTTTTTCCACCAGAACTTCTAGGTTGTCTAGCGAGGTCTCCAGCGCGGGGGGTGCGTTTTTTGCCATGAGCGTCTCCTCGGATCCGCCACTAGGACCCCGTTTTTGCTGTGTCTGCCCCTGCCGCGGGGTATGTTGGCGGCAACAGTAATGCAGCGGGTGTGGCGAATCAATTACAGGTTGCAGGCTGCTAAAGTGGCCGTGCACAGTCCAGAATAACGGTTCAACGAGATTGCTGTATTCTAAGTGATTGATATCATGAGGGTAAGCCCAGGAAAGGAAAGAGAGGGCGAGTTCATTTAAAGGGTTCTAAACAGTGGGGTAGGCTGAACGTGCCGGCGGCTTATGGCGAAGGGCTATGCTGGCGCTCGCAGGCTGTTTCTTTTTCCTCATTTTCTACTGATGGAACGTGCATTATGCCGCACGTAACAGGTTGCAGCATAAGTGCGGAAACTTTCCAGCTGAAAACCAGCAGTCCACGTCCAAGGGCTGGGTGCGGCCTGCTGGTGTGTTGTTCATTGCCACCTTATATCGTGTTGTTGTATGCAACATGATGCCGACTTGCGGCGCTTAAAAATCAAAGCGCATACCGACGGTGAGGACTTGACCATCGCTTTCTGCATGGTAGCCCGCCAGCGGGTTGAAGCTATCGGAGTTGGGCGTGTAGATGGCGTAGCCGAGCTCTTCATAGAAGTATTCAGCGAAGAACTTCAGGTTTTCTGTATGGCGGTAGTCCAGCCCAATCTGGGCAGAATCGCCTTGGAAAAATGCATCGCCTTCGTCGGTTTCTTCACCATGGGCGACCATAGCGCGTAGGGTGTATTTGGCCCAGCTGTAGGAGCCCATCAGGTTGTAGGTTAGCGGGTCGTCATCTTGGACCGTGTTGTTATTGGTTAGCAGTTGTTCCACTTTGGCGGCGAAACGCCAGTTGCCGGGGGCCCAAGCGGCGGAGATGCCAGCCTGGTCGGCATGCTTGGCGGAATCCTGTTCACTATCCTGATAACCAATACCGAATGCCAAATCATCGTTGACCGCGTAAGAGAGGGCATATTGTATGGTGTCTAGATAGCTGGTGCCTTGCTCGTCGGTTAGGTCGACTCCGGAAATGGTGGCGGTGAGGCCGCCCATGCTGGGGGTGGTGTAGGTTATAGCGTCACGGCGGAAGCTGGCCTGGGTTGCGTAACCGGAGTAGAAGGAACTGAAGAAATCCAGAGGGTAAGCCACGGTGTTGTAATAGGCCAGCCATTGGGTGCCGACGCGTAGACTGCCGTAACGGTCGTTGGAGACAGTAATATCGGCAACTCGCGGCATGCTGTTATTGTCTTCTTTATAAAGTTCATGGAAAAAAGTCGGATCTTCCGCTCGCAGCCGTGCGGAGTTAATGGGGAACTCTACCGTCGCAGAAATATCGAAGTGTTCGAAATCATTGTAGTTGGCGGTGACACCCAATCGAGAATACGCATCCCTTAGCCCGGTATAAGAGTCGTCTTCACCGGGCTGCGCCTGATCCACAAATACGGCCTCTGTTTGAATACGCAGAGAGCCGTACGGGGTGACTTCCAGTTCAGCATGGGCGGGCAGGGCGGTAAGTCCCGCCAGCAATGTTGTTGATAGTGGCAAAATGCGTTGCTGTTTCATCGGTTTCTCCCTCGACGGTTGATCTGAAAAAAGCGCAGCCTAGCGAGTGACGAGGCGCCTAGCCTGTAAATTGCAGGGCCGGCGGATATTGCGCCTCGTTTTTGTGTTGGCGGTTTGCCATGCGCGAGGCGCCATAACGAGGGGGAATACGCAGGCCGAACACAGCGCAAGCGTGGGGTGTGGGGGGTATCAGGTGCCAAGGTTACGCGAAGATGTACCCTCTTGCGTCTTCCCGATAAGGCATTGGCAGCGCTAACCATGCAGAAGGCAACATGGAAATAGTGTGTCGATGGCGCCCGCGAATGATGCTTGGTTCATTGCGTTCCCTCACGTTGCTAAGGGGGGCTGCCGCCAGCTTTGCTGGCTTGTAATTGCCCCCGCGTAGCGTCCATTTTGGTACAAATTGTTATTTACCGTGGCAAAGGAGTCACGGCATTGCAAGGGAAACCGGGGGTTTTGTGTTGTGCCTCATTGTGTAGGGAGCCGTGTGCTGAAGGTTTTCCCGTTCAGATTTATTCGTATTCGGTGGCGCGGCAGTAGCCTAGAATGCGCGCCATGAAATTGATTCTGGCTCCGATGGAAGGCCTGGCGGATTTTTGGGTGCGCCAGGCGCTGACCGATGTGGGCGACTATGACTGGTGTGTTAGTGAGTTTGTTCGCGTTAGCGGGCTACTGCTGCCGCCCAAAGTATTTTACCGCTGGTGCCCGGAGCTAAAACTCGGTGCGCGTACCCGGGCGGGCACCCTTGTGCACCTTCAGTTGCTCGGTTCCGACCCGGCCTGCATGGCGGATAATGCGGAGCGAGCAGTAGAGCTGGGCGCACCCGCCATTGATCTGAACTTCGGCTGTCCGGCAAAAACGGTGAATCGACATCGTGGTGGTGCGGTGCTGCTTGATGAGCCGGACGTGGTGCATGCGGTGACGGCGGCAGTGCGCCAGGCGGTCCCGTCCCAGGTGCCGGTGTCAGTAAAGATGCGTCTGGGTAATGAAGATGACGCTCGTGCCTTGGATAATGCCAGGGCCGTGGTGGACGCTGGGGCGGCTTGGCTGACGGTGCATGGGCGCACCAAACGTCAAGGGTATAAGCCGCCGGCGTTTTGGGACCGTATCGGCCACATTCGTGAGGTAGTGTCGATTCCGGTAATTGCCAATGGCGAAATTTGGACACCGGACGACGCTGGCCGAGCCCAGCGGGAAAGTGGTTGTGAGGATCTTATGTTGGGTCGAGGGGCGGTGGCCAATCCATTGCTAGTTTCGTTGTTGCGGTTCGGCGGCGAAACCAATTGGGATGCGATCTTGCCTATATTGCAACAATTCTGGATGGACGTGGCTGATACCGGCACTGATGCCCAGTTAGCTGGGCGGATCAAGCAGTGGCTAAGCTACCTGCGCCGCCGTTGGCCGCAGGCGGCGCAATTGCTGGAACAGGTGAAACGAGAAACGAGCCCGGGGGTTATTGGTCGATTGTTGGCGGATTTTGAGCCGCAGTAACCGTTAGCGTAAAAAATTGAAAAGGGAGGCACGACGTCGCCCCCCCCCCTATGGCGATCCGCCAGCGGGTGAAATGATTGTGCAAATTATCTAACCCCCAGGGTAATGACCTCATATCCAGCGTGAGTTCACCGAATAATTACTCAAGTGTGCCGGTATCACGGTATGCGCCTTGGCCGCATTGGCGGTTTCGTCCATGAAACTCTGTTGATAATGCTCGCTTTGCTTGCCCCGGTTGATACTGGCGGGTATGGCAAAGTCTGCCTGATAGCGCTTCAACGCCCCCGGGGGAGGTGTGTCCGAACGCTCTGAATTAGCCCCGATCCGTTGGGTGTGGTTATCAGCACACCGTAGCTTTTCTGTTCTTCCCATGCGTTTATCCGTGCCGTATAGGAAAAATTTCCGGTTATGAAATGGCTCCATTACCTGTCACCACGGCCACATTCAAGGCGTGGTCGAAAGGCCACTGCAGCACTAGGTGGGCGCCCTGTGATGCCATGCATGCCAGTGCCTGATCTATTCGGGTAAAACCCACTGCTGAGCAGGCCTGTATTTTCAGTGTAAGGCTAGGCATTTGTGGCATTCGCTTGCGTCGGCCAGCAGGGGGTATGGCTTCGACTAAAGTCATACTGTGTCGCTAGCGTCCTTTGGTTAGTCTTGGTGTTGAGCCTATCCCTTGTTTGCCAGCTGAAGGGTGGTGGCCTGATTTCCTGATGACGCAGAGGGACGAGTAATGAAAGAAGAAAACGCCCGCGCCTACTGGGCCGCTAACCTGCGATTGATCTTGATCTACATTGCTATTTGGTTTGCCGTCTCTTATGGCTGCGGCATATTGCTAGTGGATGAACTCAATCAAATTCAATTTTTCGGTTTCAAACTGGGCTTCTGGTTTGCACAGCAGGGGTCTATCTATGTGTTCTTGGTGCTGATCATTAAGTACGCGCACTCCATGAATAAGCTGGACCGCAAGTTTGACGTCCACGAAGACTAACCGCTGAAACAGTAGATAAAGAGAGACATCCTATGGATATTCAGACACTCACTTATCTCTTTGTAGGCGGTTCGTTTGCTCTCTACATCGGGATTGCGATCTGGTCACGTGCCGGTTCGACGAAAGATTTTTATGTGGCCGGTGGTGGGGTTTCCCCTATCGCTAACGGGGCTGCCACTGCGGCTGATTGGATGTCAGCGGCATCGTTTATTTCCATGGCCGGGATTATTGCTTACTCAGGCTACGATGCGTCGGTGTACCTAATGGGGTGGACCGGAGGCTATGTTCTGCTGGCCATGCTGTTGGCGCCTTATCTGCGCAAGTTCGGCAAATTTACCGTGCCTGACTTTATCGGTGATCGTTACTACTCCAGCGTGGCAAGAACGGTGGCGGTGGTTTGTGTAATCTTCGTCTCGTTTACCTATGTGGCCGGACAGATGCGCGGTACCGGTATTGTGTTTGCCCGCTTTCTGGAGGTGAATGTGAATACCGGTGTGGTTATCGGTATGGCGATTGTTTTCTTCTACGCGGTGCTTGGTGGTATGAAGGGGATCACCTACACCCAGGTGGCGCAGTATTGTGTGCTGATTTTTGCGTTCTTGGTGCCGGCGGTTTTTCTTTCCATCATGATGACCGGTCACGTTCTTCCGCAAACCGGGTTTGGAGCCACGGTGCTGGATGCGGCGGGGGGTGACAGTGGTGTTTATCTGTTGCACAAGCTAGATCAGGTAGTAACGGACCTTGGCTTCACCGAATATACAGAAGGCTCCAAGTCTACTATTGATGTGTTCTTTATTACTGCTGCATTGATGTGTGGTACTGCGGGTTTGCCCCATGTGATCGTGCGTTTTTTCACAGTGCCACGGGTAAAAGATGCGCGGATTAGTGCCGGCTGGGCGCTGTTCTTCATTGCCTTGCTGTACACCTCCGCCCCGGCTGTTGGTGCTTTCGCACGGCTCAATCTGATCGATACAGTGAATGAAACCCAATACTCCGAGCTGCCAGAGTGGTTCTATAACTGGGAAAATTCCGGGCTGATTGGCTGGGTGGATAAGAACGACGATGGTGCCGTGCAGATGCGGGCCGGCTCGCCTTTTGAGGGCAAGCCCACCTATGCGGGAAGCCGCGAAGAAACAAAGGGTAGCTACGGCGAGCGGGTACTGACCAATGTGCCTACCAATAATACGTCGGAAGTGTATATCGACCGCGATATTATCGTGCTGGCCAATCCTGAAATTGGTAACTTGCCGGGCTGGGTGATTGCTCTAGTAGCGGCCGGTGGCGTAGCGGCTGCACTGTCCACGGCAGCGGGGTTGTTGTTGGTGATTTCCAGTGCCATCTCCCATGATTTATTGAAGAAAACCCTGATGCCTGACATTAACGAGAAGCAGGAGTTGATGGCAGCCCGTGGGGCGGCAGTGGTGGCCATTGTGATCGCTGGTTACTTCGGGATTAATCCACCAGGTTTTGTGGCGCAAGTGGTGGCGTTTGCTTTCGGTCTTGCCGCGGCTAGTTTCTTCCCGGTAATCCTCATGGGTATTTTCTACAAGCGCATGAATAAGGAGGGCGCCATTGCTGGCATGTTGGTCGGGTTGATCTTCACTTTTAGCTACATTGTGTTCTTCAAGTTCGTCTCGCCGGAGCTGAACACTGCAGAACACTGGTGGTTAGGTGTGTCACCGGAAGGCATCGGGACTTTGGGTATGGTGCTTAACTTTGTAGTGGCTTTCTCGGTCTCCAGAGTAACGGCGCCTCCGCCGGAGCATATCCAGCATATTGTGGAAGATATTCGTATTCCACGAGGTGCCGGTGAAGCGTCTGCACACTGATGAGACGTAAATAAAAAGCCGGTGCGGGTGATAATTCCGTACCGGCTTTTTGCGTTTTGAGGGCGGCCGAGAGCTGGCCAGAAAGGCAATAAAGAAAAACGGCAGGAGTGGCCTGATGATTGAACAGGAACTGAATCAGCATCCGTTCAGCTTGCTGAGTGAAGCAGGACGCCGCCGTTTGCAGGAAGGAACCGATCTGGCCTATTTTCAGCCGGAGGATATTATTCTTGACGCGGCCAGTACTAGTGATTCTGTGTTTGTGGTGCACAAGGGGTGTGTGGCAGAACTAGACGTGAATGCGCCGGACAACCGTCGTCAGGTGAATATTTATGCCGCCGGTGATTTGTTCGGAGCGATCAGCGTATTGAACGGACAAAGCCGTTATCGTTTTTTGGCCGAGCAGCAAACGCTGTGTCATCTGATTCCCGCTAGGCTATTCCGCGAGCTGTGCGAAAGCGAGCCCGATTTTGGTCATTATTTTAGTCAGTGTCTGGCGGAGAAAAATCAGCGCTTGGCAGAGCGCCGTGAAGGAGGCGTTACTCTGGCGGGCTTTATGCTGGCGCGGGTGGACGAATGCATGCGAGCGCCCTTGATTATGCCGGAGCGCGCCACTGTGCGTGATGCGGTAGCCGCTTTGAAGCAGCACGGCGTGGATAGTGTGTTGATTGCTCACCGGCAGCATTACGCGATTGTTACCAAGACGGATTTATTAAGCGCTTTGGTGATGCAGGAACAATCGTCGGATACGCCGTTGGTTCAGGTGGCGGAAACCGAACTGGTTACTGTTGCCCCCGCAGATTACTTGTTCGCGGCCCTGACCCTGATGACCCGCCACAAGGTGGCGCGGGTGGTGGTGATGGAGAGCAATAATGCGGTGGGGGTGGTGGAACTTACCGATGTGCTCAGTTTCTTTTCTAGCCGTTCATATGTGGTGGGGCTGGAAATTGAAAGGGCCGGTACCCTTGAGGCATTGCAGCTAGCCAGTGCCCGCTTGCCGGATCTTGTAAACGCCCTTATGGCTCAGGGTGTAAAAATGCGCTTTGTGATGGATTTGCTGGCCTCACTCAATGGCCGCTTGATGAGTAAGGCTTATGAAATGGTAGTGCCTGCAGAACATCAGCGTGCCAGTCTGATAGTGATGGGGAGCGAAGGGCGCGGTGAACAGATACTGAAAACTGATCAGGATAACGGCCTGATTATTGGCGATCATCAACAGTGGCCAGGCTGTGATCAAGATATGCAGCGCTTTACTCGCACGTTGCTGTCTCTTGGTTATCCCCCTTGCCCAGGTAATGTCATGGTTTCTAACCCGGAGTGGATCGGGACGGTGTCACGCTGGCAGCGGCGTATCCATGATTGGGCGGAGGATCCCGGGGGAAAAGGGCTGTTGAATCTGACCATTCTCACTGATACCCATACCGTGGCTGGAGATTCAGGGCTGATGGAGACAGTACGCAGCACCTTGTTTTCCCGATGCAGTGACGATCAGTTATTGATGGCCCATTTTGCCCGTCCGGCCTTGCAATTTTCTACGCCGTTGAATTTATTCGGCTCGCTCAAGAAACCCCAGCATGGTATCGATATTAAGAAGGGAGCCCTGTTCCCATTGATCCACGGCGTGCGAGCCATGGCCTTGCAGTGCCGTATTCAGGAAACCTCCACGTTGGCACGGCTGAAAAAGCTGGTGGCCGCCGGGGCTATGGAACGGGCCTTTGCGGAGGACTTGGGTGAAGCGATGGAATTCTTTAGCGAGCTGCGGCTGTCTCAACAGCTGGCCAAATTGCGAGGCGAGAATACCCAGGTAGAAGATAATCATATCGTGGTGCAGCATCTGTCTTCTTTGGAGCGTGATGTGCTGCGCGATGCCCTGCATCTGGTCAGCGATTTCAAGCAGCGCCTGTCGCGTCGTTTTCATCTGGAATACTGACGATGCCTGGGGACAGGAGGGGAGCTATGCTGCAGTGGCAGACGTTTAAATGGCGTCGAATTTATGATCGATATTGCCATGGGCGCGGACCTTATGGGCATCTTTTCAGACCCTATAGCGGTGATCAGGTGGTGGCCATCGATTGCGAAACCACCGGGCTGGATAGTCGTACTGCCGAGCTGGTGTCTATTGCTGCGGTGGTGATAAAAGAAGGGCGGGTGCTGAGCAGCCAGAGCCTGAATGTGAAGTTGGCGGCTCCAGATAGCCTTAGAGAAGACAGCATTTGCATTCATCGGCTGAGGCCAGTGGACTTGGAGGGTGGGGCGAGTATCCGTGAAGCGCTAGAGGCGCTGCTGGCGTTGATTGATAACCGGCCTTTGGTGGGCTGGTGTGTGGCGTTTGATGTGGCCATGATCAACCGCTATCTGAGACCGTTAATGGGCTTTGATTTGCCTAATGATACCCTTGAACTGTCTGCGCTATACCAGCGAAAAATGCGTTACTGGCAGCCCGATATAACACCGGATTTGCGCTTTGATGCCATGGCTTCGGCCTTACAAGTGCCGGTAATTGAGCGCCATACTGCCCGCGGAGACGCGGTGACTAGTGCATTGATGTACCTGCAGTTGCAGAAATCCACACTTGGCTGAGCCGGTGTTTGCTTGGTAGGGAGAAAATAAACGTGCTGATGTTTTATGCTGAAAAAACGGCTCTGATTGCGGGCCTTTGTTTTGTTGCGTATGCCTACCTGCGTTACTGGCGGCGCACTGGTGATGGCCAAGGTTTGGTGATGTTCTGGCGCCGGGCGATGGCGTTGAATACGGTGGAATTTAAACTCCAGCGAGGGGGAGTTGCCCTGTTGTTGGCCGCGGTGGCGCTACGTTTTACTCAGGCCCTACTATAAGCTCAAAGGGCAACGTCACAGGTGGCTGCGTATTAAACGTCGCCAAGCGTGGCATGTTACGGCCATGAATGGGGAGAGGCGGTGTTTTCACTGTGGCAATTAGGTGCGCTGGCATTGGCCTATGTATTGGTGTTGTTCGTTATCGCCTGGTGGGGCGATCGAGCCGCCAGGAAGGGACGAAAAACATTTCATAATGCCTGGGTGTACAGTCTTGGACTGGGCGTTTATTGCACCTCGTGGACGTTCTACGGTGCCGTTGGCGAAGCGGCTCAGAGTGGCTGGAACTATTTGCCGATTTATCTAGGGCCTATTATCACCGTGCTGCTGGGTGGCTCATTGATTTACAAAATGGTATCGGTGGCTCAGCAGCAGAACATTACCTCCATTGCCGACTTCCTGGCCGCCCGTTATGGGAAGTCTCGACGCCTTGCTGTATTGGTCACGCTAGTGGCTATTGTCGGAGTGTTGCCCTATATCGCCTTGCAGCTAAAAGCGGTGACCCTGTCATTTGATTATGTGTTGAAAGACTCAGCCCCCGGCCAGCTGGACACGGCATTGGTGGTGGCAGCTTTGATGGCTATTTTCACTCTGCTGTTTGGTACCCGGCATATTGATACCACCGAGCATCAGTCCGGACTGATGCTGGCGGTAAGTTTTGAATCCTTTATCAAGCTGGTGGCGTTTGTTTCTCTTGGGCTGTATTGCGTGTATGCGATTTTTGATGGGCCTGCAGATATGTGGCAGCAACTCAGCGAGCGTACCGATGTGATGCAGGGGTTTGAACCGACGCTGTTCTCACAAAGTTTCGTCACCGCCTTGCTGCTGTCTATGGTGGCGATTTTGTGCCTACCTAGGCAGTTCCATGCCGGCGTGGTGGAAAATAATGATATACGCGATTTGCGTACCACGCGTTGGTTGTTCCCCTTGTATCTGGCGCTGTTTGCCCTCTTTGTATTGCCGATTGTTATTGCCGGGGTGATTACTCAGCCTTACTTGATCGGTCATGCGGATACCTACATGTTATCGCTGCCAATGGCCCAGGGCAGCCATGCCATGTTGGTGTTGTCATTCATTGGCGGTATCGCGGCGGCCACTGGCATGGTGATCGTTTCCACCATGGCACTGGCGATCATGCTAACCAATGAAGTGTTGTTGCCCATGTGGCTGCAATCGCGCCTCAATGAAAAAGACCCGCTCCCTGATCTTGGCACTCAGCTACGTTTTCTGCGCCGGGCCAGCATTCTTGTTTTGCTGGGGTTAGCGTTTGCCTTCCATACACTCATCGATCGCTTCGATGGCCTTGCCAGTATCGGGTTGTTATCGTTTGCTGCGGTGGCGCAATTTGCGCCGGCGTTAATTGGCGCATTGTATTGGCGTAACGGTCATAAAAAGGGTGCCTTCGTCGGCTTGGCGATTGGGTTTGTGGTTTGGTTTTACTGCCTGCTGATGCCGGTCATCTTGCCGCTGGAGTGGATGGCGGTGCTTAGTGAGCAGGGTCTCTTGGGTCTTGGGTTGTTGCGGCCTCACGCTCTGTTCGGTATCGAAGGGTTGGAGCCGTTGACCCATGGCGTCTTTTGGTCGGTATCGATTAATCTGGCCGCGTTTGTCTATTATTCTCGTCGGGCAAACCAGGATGCGTTGGATGAGACCCAGGCGGCTCGGTTTGTGGATATGCCCACAGACTGGTGGCGCGAAGGCATGGGGCATCCTTCTATCACTACCATTGAATTACTAGAAGTATGCAAGCGAGGGTTAGGTCACCCTCGGGCGGAGCCGTTGTTTTTTGATTACATGCGCCGACGGGGCATATCTGAGGAACTGGAATTGCCAGCACCACTGCACTTAGTGCGTTATGTGGAGCGATTGCTGGCAGGCACCATGGGGGCATCCACTGCCCGTATCGTGATGAGCTCGTTGCTGCGCAAGCAGAACGGCCGACACGATGATGTGGTGCGAATGATGGATGAGGCATCAGAGCTGATTCAGTTTAACCATCAGCTATTGCGTACCACCATTGAGACTATCGCCCAAGGTATTTGCGTGGTCGACCGGGAAATGCAGATCGTGGCCTGGAATCAGGCCTACGTGAAGCTGTTCGATTACCCGGATGGGTTGATTGGTTTGGGGCGCCCAATCGCAGATGTGTACCGTTATAACGCAGAGCGAGGCTATTACGATGGAACGAACCTGGAAGAAAATGTCACTCGGCGAGTGCAATTATTGCGCGAAGGTTATGCCCACCAATTTGAGCGGGAACTGCCCAATGGGATCGTAGTGGAGGTGCGCGGAACGCCTATGGTTGGGGGCGGATTTGTCAGTACCTATATGGATATCACTGAACGCAAAAACGATGAAAAAGCATTGCGCCAGATAAATGAGAATCTGGAACAGATGGTGTCCGAGCGCACCCGTAAGCTATCGGAATTGAATGCTAAGCTAGCCCAGGTTAATGAAGGAAAAACCCTGTTTCTGGCAGCAGCGGGCCATGACTTAATGCAGCCATTAAATGCGGCGCAACTGTTTGCTTCCTCACTGCGTCAGCAGTTACGCAGTCAAGCTGATGGCCAATTTGATCACGAAGTGCAGGTGCTCGGGCACATTGATAGTTCATTGCAGGCCGCCGAACAAATTATTTCTGCATTGCTGGAAATCAGTAAGCTGGATACTGGAACCATGACTACGCATATCCACCCTTTGCGGCTGTCTACACTGATGATTCCACTGGGGCAAGAATTTACGGCTTTGGCTCAGGCGCAAGGATTGCAATTGCGGTGTGTGCCCAGCAGCGCCGTGGCGGACAGTGATGAAGTGCTGTTGCGGCGGGTGCTACAGAATCTGTTGTCCAATGCGGTTCGCTATACGGAGTCTGGCCGTATTTTGTTTGGCGCACGTAGGTTTCACAGTGCAGTGCGAATTGATGTGTGGGACACCGGGCCAGGCATTCCTTATGATCAACACGAGCAGATTTTTCGGGAATTCCAGCGCTTGCCCCAGCTCAATAATCGTCAGCCAAAAGGGCTGGGTCTGGGCCTAGCCATTGCCGACCGGGTTTGTCGTCTACTCGGGCATACTTTGACGGTGCGATCCTGGCCCGATCGAGGTACGGTTTTCAGCGTAACGTTGCCGTTATCGAAAGCAGGTGTGCCACCACTGCTACAGGATGAGCCCTTGCATGAACGCCGAAATATCCAGGGCGTGCGTGTGTTCTGCGTAGATAATGATGCGGCGCTGCTAGCCAGTCTGGTGGCGGCACTGCAAAGCCTTGGCTGTGAGGTGGTGGCAGCTCGTGGCTTGCAGGAGGCAGAGCAAAAGGCAGCGAAAAGCTGGGTGCCGGATGTGATACTGGTGGACTTTCAGCTGGACCACGAAGATGGTTTTGAGGTGATCGAGGCTCTCGATCATTGCTGGGAAGATGTTGTCCCGGCGATATTAATGACCGCCGACCGTCGCCAAGATGTGCGTGCCAGAGCAGAAGAGCAAGGGGTGGGGTTTCTACAAAAACCGATTTCAGAAGCGATACTGCGGCGGGCATTGGAAGGGATTCTGTGAGCTACGCGAACTACGCTCGATTCGGTGAAGAAAAGTTTCCAAAGCCTAGGCCAGTCTATGTCGTTGCTGCAGGAGCAGTGTTTTGGGGGCGAATCGGGCGTACGAGCTGACGGTGAGCGACGCAAATAATTTTCTTCTAGAACCCACGTGAGACAACCCCTCCCCCCTTTTTTCTTGTGTCAACGGTGGTGAGCTGTGTTTGATTTTATCTTGCACCTGGTCGTTAGTGACTGCGCCTCTAGCATGCACATCTCTGCAACGTTTACCCGTTAGTTCAGCCCGGGCGGTTCAATGGCTAGATCTTTCAATGCGAGCACTGCCTGGGTGCGATTACGAACGCCCAGCTTGCGAAAAATAGCGGTCATGTGTGCTTTTACCGTGGCTTCTGACACATCCAGTTCGTAAGCGATAACCTTGTTTTGCATTCCTTCCATCAGCATGCCCATGACACGGAATTGTTGCGGTGTCAGGCTGGTAATCCGATCACTCATGGCTGAGTGATCAGGCAAGGTGGGAGGCATGGCCCGGCGCGCTTTTTCCGGTAACCAGCGTTCACCATCCATGATTTTGCGCATGGCCTCGGTCATGGTATCCACGGAGGCGGATTTGGGAATAAAACCGTCGGCACCAAAGTGAATAGCCCGCTGTATCACGTCCACGTCTTCGGTGGCGGAAATGACTACTAGGGGGACTTTTTTGTATTGCTCGCGCAGGTACACCAGGCCGGAAAAGCCATGGGTGCCGGGCATATGCAGATCTAGAAGTATGACGTCAAAAGGAATCCCTTGCTGGCCGAGCTCTTCCAGGGTAGCCAGCGAGTCCGCTTCGTGGATGGCGGCACCGGAAAAACTGGTGTCTACAGCCTGTTTCAAGGCCGCACGGAAGAGAGGGTGGTCATCTGCAATCAGTATGGTTGTCATGATTCTGATTTAAGCATGTTGATGCGCAGAACCCAAAAGAAAATGGCGTGAAAAAAGAAGCTGTTTAGGGCGTGCAGCGTCAGAGAAAGACAAATAGAAAATGGCCATGTTTGATCATCGCTCACCTAGCATGTGATCCAGTAGGCGCGGTCTCCTGTTCGGGAATCCTAAGCATATAAACCCGTATCCGCTTGCCCATTCTTCTGCCTTGACGCTGAACGTGTTCACTGGGCTGCCCCCACTTGTTGATGGCGTTGCTGATAAGTGGTTTTCGGTGCTACTGGTCTGGAGAGTCCGCTTATCACAGCAGTGCAATGTTTTTTATCTGAATGCGAAGTTTCCGCCCACAGGTCTTCCTTACTGAAAAGAGTATTCACAGAAAATAAATAAAGCCCAAGCCTACTCTGAGTCTGCGAAAAGAGGAGGCATGACTGAATTAGACTTTGGTCTTATTTTCGAAAAGGAGAGGAGGGGGCGTTTTCGGCGTGTGCGCACAGGCGTACGACCTATGGCTAATGGTGTGTCAGGAAAGCGCTCAGCAAGCTGTCAGGAAGAGACATTGACGTGCTGAAGACAATAAGAGGACAGGGCCATGATAGCAAGAAAAGCCACGTACCTGTGCGGTGCCTTGGTGTTGGCGCAAGCGGGGGGAGCCGGTGCGGATACCACGCTGGAGGAGCGTATCGTTGTGCTGGAAGAACGCATGGATGGTATCAAGAGTGGAAATACCCAAATCGATTTTGGTGGCTTTATCAAAGCAGATACCATGATGAGTAAATACAGCGATGGCGATCTGGCTAAAGGCTCTACCGGTCGTGATTTTATGGTGCCCTCAACCATTCCCGTTGGTGGCGGTGGCAGTTCGGAAGAGCTGGACTTTATCGCCAAGCAAAGTCGCTTCTGGCTGAAGAGTGAAACGATGACTTCTGCTGGTGCGGTCCAGGGGTATATCGAAATTGATTTTCAGACCACCGGCCAAGGGGATGAGCGCATCAGTAACAGCTATTCGCCCCGTATTCGCCATGCCTATCTGGCTTGGGGGAATTGGCTATTCGGACAAACATGGTCCACCTTTTTCAACGTAAGTGCGCTGCCAGAAACGTTGGATTTTGTCGGTGCTGCGGGCACCGTTTTTGAACGACAACCACAGATACGCTATACCTCGGGGCCGGTGATGCTGGCTTTTGAAAACCCCTCTACGACCTTATACGGAGGTGATAGCAACCCTAGCGAATATGATGACAACAATGTTCCAGATATCGTTGCTCGCTATAACCTGACCGGAGGTTGGGGCAATGTGAGTCTGTCGGCAATGGGAAGGCAGTTGAAATATGAAGATGACGTTGGTGGCACGCCTTATGATGAGGATGAATATGGTTACGGCTTGTCTGTTGCCGGCCGTGTCATGCTGGGTGCTATGGACGATATTCGTTTCCAGGCGCACTACGGTAATGCTCTAGGGCGTTATACCACGCTCAATGCGTTCCGCTCAGGGCAAATCGAAGCGGATGGCAGTATTGAGTTGATTGATCAGTGGAGTGGTGTGTTGGCTTTGCGTCATCATTGGAGTGATCGCTGGCGTTCCAATTTCGCAGTTTCTGTAAGTGAGGCGGATAACCCGGATACGGTGGCAGCAACCACCAGTAAAACCATCCACAGTGCCCATGCCAATCTGATCTGGCAGGTGGCAGAACCTCTGACTCTTGGTGCTGAACTGATCTATGGCAGTCGGGAACTTGAGAATGGTGATGACGGTAACCTTAAACGGGTGCAGTTCACCGCCAAATATGCCTTCTAGAAAGGGTCGTTATACGCGAGCATGCAAAAACGGGACACCGAAGCGTCCCGTTTTGCATGCAAGTACGTTGCGTACAGCGTGTGAGGGGTTTTCTTAATCCACATCCGCCGGGTACACACCGTTTTCATCGTGCACTTCCTTGCCGCTCAGCGGCGGGGTGAAGGCACAGGCGACAACCATATCTTCGTTTTCGCCACCGTAAAGATAATGCTCGTCGTGTTCGTTGAGCAGGTAGATCGTGCCTGGGGTCAGGTCGTAGACTTTGCCGTCGTCCAGGGTTTCGATCTTGCCGCTCCCGGAAATCACGTATACAGATTCCCAGTGGTTGGCGTATTTAATGTGGGTTTTGGTGCCTTTAAAGATGGTGGTGATGTTGAAAGAGTGGCCCATCTTGTCTTCTTTCAGTGACAGGCGAACAGACTGCCAGTTGCCATTTTCGGCTTTAACACAGCGATCAGACTTTTCGGCTTCAGCCAGAGTGCGAACGATCATGGATAACTCCTGAGCTAAAAAATTGAGGAAGGAATAACGCTCCCCTGTTGAGGGGAGCGGGAACCGCTTAGGCCGTGATGCTGGCGACTGAGTGTGCTTCACCGCGTTTGATGCGGTCGGTCATCACTTCGTCCACGCTCTCTTTAACAATCTCAAGTGCGCGAACCAAATCTTCTTCGCTAATCGTCAGTGGGCACAGGGTTTTAATAACCTGGTCATCGGCACCGGATGTCTCAATCACCAACTGGCGTTTGAAGCAGGCTTTGGTGATTTCGCCAGCGACTTCGCCATCGCGAGCCACCAGGCCTTGCATCATGCCGCGGCCATTGAGATAGAACCAATGGCTGTCGTAACTGTTAGCGATTTCGCGGAAATGGTCGGTAATGATGTCCGCTTTCTTCTGCACTTCCTTGGCGAACTTGTCGTCGCGCCAGTAGTGGTTCAGCGCTGCTGCGGCAGTGACGAAGGCCAAGTTGTGGCCACGGAAGGTACCGTTGTGCTCACCTGGTTTCCACAGATCTAGTTCCGGCTTCATCAGTACCATGGCGAAGGGCAGGCCATAGCCGCTCAAGGATTTGGACAGGGTGATGATGTCCGGGCTGATGCCGATATCATCAAAGCTGAAGAAAGAGCCGGTACGACCACAGCCAGCCTGGATATCATCCAGAATCAGCAGCATGTCGTGCTTGCGGCAGACTTTTTCCAGGTTGCGCAACCAGTCGAAGCTGGCCGCGTTGATGCCGCCTTCGCCCTGAACGGTTTCGACGATAACAGCGGCAGGGTGGTCAACACCGCTGGAGGAGTCGCCTAATACTTTGTCCAAGTACTCGGTGGTGTCGAAGGCATCGCCTAGGTAACCGTCATAGGGCATGGGGGTAACGCCGCCCATGGTGACGCCCGCTACGCCGCGGTGGTGGCTGTTACCGGTGGCAGCCAAAGCGCCCAAGCTTACGCCGTGGAAGCCGTTGGTGAAGCTGATGATGTTCTCGCGACCCTTGATGTTACGGGCAATTTTCAATGCCGCTTCCACCGCGTTGGTGCCGGTGGGGCCGGTGAATTGCATCACGTGATCCATGTCACGAGGTTTTAGAATCGTTTCATAGAAGGTATCCATGAATTCCCGCTTGGCGGCAGTGTGCATGTCCAGGCCGTGAACGATGCCGTCGCGCTGAATGTATTCCATCAGCTTTTCTTTCAGAACGGGGTTGTTATGACCGTAGTTCAGGGTGCCTGCGCCGGCCAAGAAGTCGATGTACTCCTTGCCGTTTTCGTCGTACAGATAACTGCCTTTAGCCTGGTCGAATACCACAGGGAAGCTACGGGCATAACTCATTACTTCCGATTCGTGGCTTTCAAAAATGTCTGTATCCATGGTTCCTGTATTCATGATTCCTGGTCCTCGCTTGAATTCGGGTTGCTGGTTCGGGCTGCGTTTACGCGTCGTCGCGATTGAACGGGCCGATACGTAGCAGGTATTCGTCGTTATGCTCGCCGGCAAAGTGGATGCGCGAGTCGAACAGAATGAATTCTTCCGTTGGCATGCTGCGCTGGTAGGCGAAGCTGCGGAACATGCCCCAAGAGGCTTCGTTGTCGGGGGTGATGGTGGTCTCGATAAACTGAACGTCGGCACTTTCTTCACGTGCAATCAGTTCGGCCAGCATACGCTTGGCTAGGCCCTTGCCCCGGGCTTTCTCATGTACCGCCACCTGCCAGACAAATAATACGTTCTGCTGTTTGGGGGGGATGTAGCCGGAAATGAAGCCGACCAAATCGCCATCCATTTCTGCCGCCACTGAGGTATCAGCAAAGTGGGTGCACTGAAGCAAGTTGCAGTAGACGGAGTTTTCGTCCAACGGCTTACACTCGCTAATCAGTTTGTGAACTCGGCTGCCATCCTGGCTTTCGGGCTTGCGAAAGGTTATGTCATCCGATTTCGTGGTTGATGTATCTGTGTTGTTCGCTTCGTTTGCAGGCATGGTTTCACTTTTGGTCCGTTTTGGAGAAAGAGTTTGCGTTCCGGCGGACATTCATATCTACCGCAGGCTGCGCGCGATCAATGGCTCCCAAGTCCAGCACAGGGGAGGCATCAATGTCGCCAGCGTTCATCATTGCGGCTACGCGCTGTAGGGAGCTTAGAATTAAAGATTGCTCCCAATCTTCAAGGCGGTCAAAGCGTTCAATGAATTCGTCCTGAAGCGGTGTGGGGGCCTTTTTGATGATATCTAGGCCGGCGGAAGTTAGGTGGGCATACACGCGACGCTTGTCTTGTTCGCCGCGTTTGCGGCCCAGCAGCTCCCGCTTTTCCAGGCGGTCGAGAATGGTGGTGACGGTGGCTTGACTCAGTGAAACTTCGTTAGCCAAGTCACCCATGGTCATCTCGCCGTGCGCCGAAATTGCTTGCATGATCAGAAGCTGGGGCGACGTGAGCCCGGAAACTTTGCTCAGTTTGCGAGAGTAAAGGTCCGTGGCGCGAATAATTTGTCGTAATGCGATTAGCACGTCTTCGTGTCTGGCCATTGCCGAAAACTCTCTTGATAACAAAGTAATGTGACCGTAATGAGACATGGTTTGTCTGTAATCACCTTTGAGATGTAAAGGTTTACACCTCCATCAAAGCCGGACAATGACGAATAATCCCTTGCGATAAGTGGGAGGCTATCTTAGAGATAAAACATTTAGATGTCAAAATAAATACCGATTGGTGACGGTGCTATGTTCGGTCGTTTTTCTCTTTTACTTGCAGGGAAGGCCTTTACGGGGAGCCTTGCATCAGGGCAGTCTGTCAGCACAGACGCCAGTGTTTTGGTTGCCAAAGCTCTGCCCAAGTTCCCGTATGCGGGAGCTATTCCGTCGTCGTGTTATAGGCTTTGTCATGATGATTGATTCCTTTCTTCTCGCACTTTCCTGGTTGGACCGCACTCTGGGTGTCATCGAGCGTGTCATTATCGCAGGCTGCATTTTGGTCATGGCGCTATTGATGAGCGTCCATGTGGTCGGGCAGGCCTTATTTGATGAAGGCATACCCGGCACCTACGAGGTGGTGAAAATGCTGATTGTGGTGCTGACGTTCGTGGGGTTGGGGTATGCCGCTCGCCACGCCCGCCATATTCGAATGTCCGCCATCTATGAGCAGCTCAATGGTAAGAGCCGCAAAAGTCTGCAGATGATTATCTGTTTGGGCACGGCAGCGCTGATGTTCTATTTCGCGTGGAAGTCGGGCCAATATGTTTTTGATATTCAGGAGCGTGGCCGAGTGAGTGCCTCATTGCAGGTGCCCATGTGGCTAGTCTATCTGTCGTTGCCGGCGGGCTTTGGCATGGCGGGGATCCAGTACATGCTGACGTTCGCCCGTAATGCGGTGTCGCCGGGTATCTGGCGGTCGTTCAACGAAAAAGAAACTTACGAGGCTGTGCCGCTGGCCGCGGGCAGGGTGGATGATCAGGACGGCCAGCGCTAATGCATGGCCAGGCTTTTGCTGTGAGTACTGCTGAATGAGGGGGTTGCCACTGTGTTAATCATTCTGGCTGTGATCATGCTGGTATTGCTGATGATGGGTTATCCCATGATGGTACCGCTGGCGGTGGGGACATTGTTCATGATGTTCACCGGACTGACCTTTTTTGGCCCGGACCAAGCGGTGACCTGGATGGTCAATGGGGTTGGTAGCTGGGTGCTGGCAGCGGTTCCCATGTTTATTTTTGCGGCGGATATTCTCACCAAGGGGCATACCGCCAACCGGTTGCTGGATCTGGTGGATGCCTTCACTCGGCATTTGCGCGGCGGCTTGCCGATTACCACTGCGGCCTCCTGTGCCGTGTTCGGTGCGGTGTCCGGTTCTACCCAGGCCACCGTTGTCGCTATGGGCGGGCCTATGCGCCCGCGGCTGTTGGCCAAGGGTTATTCTGATAGTTTCGCGTTGGCGCTGATTATTAACGCCAGCGATATCGCTCTGCTGATCCCGCCCAGCATCGGCTTTATTGTGTATGGCGTGGTGATGAAAACCTCTATCGGTGACCTGTTCCTGGCCGGTATTCTGCCCGGCTTGTTGGTGCTGTTAATGTTCTCTGTGTATTGCTGGATTGGCGCTAGAGTTAAAGGTATTGAGCCGGAAGAACGGGCTTCCTGGGGGGATCGATTGAAGGCGATGCGCGGGGCTATCCTGCCTCTGGGCTTCCCGATTCTAGTCGTTGGCGGGATTTATGGTGGTTGGTTCAGTGCGGTCGAAGCGTCGGCCATTGCCGTGGCGTATGCCTTGCTGCTGGAAGTGGTGATTTTCCGCAAGGTCAGTGTCAAGGATCTGGGTGGTTTGGCGTTATCATCAGGGATGATTACCGCAGTGGTATTCATTCTGGTGGCCATTGGCGCTGCGTTTTCGCATACCTTGGGCACCGCCGGCATTCCCGAGAAGCTATTGGGGCCGGCCATTGAATCCATTGGCCAGAACCAAGTGGCGGCATTGGCATTGATCGCCGTGGCGTTCTTCATTGGTTGCATGTTCGTGGATCCGATCGTGGTGATCTTGATTCTGGTGCCGATCTTCAAGCCGCTGATCGAGTCCGCCAATCTTGATCCTATTCACGTGGGGGTTATTGTTACCCTGCAGGCGGCCATTGGTTCGGCTACGCCGCCGTTTGGTTGCGATATCTTTACCGCCATCGCGGTATTTCGTCGCCCTTATCTGGAGGTGATTCGGGGCACGCCACCGTTTATCTTCATGCTGCTGATCGCCACCTTTATCCTTATTCTGTTCCCGCAGTTGTCATTGTGGTTGCCGGCCTTGGGAGGCTAATCAATGCGGTCGCTTGGCGTGTTGTGATGCGACTGCGGCCGCAGAGTGGCACCAAAAAGCCCGGCTATTGGGCCGGGCATTTTGGTCAGCAGCTGCGCAAGGAAAAGTTACTCTCCTTTAGCCGCCTTATCAAAGGCGGACAGCAGGGCCCCCAATGATTGCTCACCGCGGGCGCCCACTTCATCAATATATACCTGGCGCACCGGCTTGGCTTTCTCGCGGAAAGCGTTGCGTTGGGCTTCGGTGAGCTCAATGATATTGATGTCGCTTTTGCTCTTGATGGTTTCCAGTCGCTCTTCATTGTACCGGCTCTGGATATCATGACCTTCGCGCACCAAGGTCTTGGTGATGCCGTTGATCATTTTCTGTTGTTCTGCAGACAGGCCATCGTACCAATCGGCATTACCGATCAGGGTGGCCACGAACTGGGACTGCTGCGCGAAGATCATGTAGTCCTGCACTTCGTAGAAGGCCATCTCCTCGTGGGCAAACACTGGTTGAATATTACCTTCTGCCTGCCCTTGTTGCAGAGCGCTATACAGCTCGCCGTAAGCAATGGATGTGGGCGAGGCGCCATAGGCTTTATAGGTGGCACGCAGTAGGCTGTTGTCCATCACTCGGATGCCGAGGTTCTCGATGTCATCCGGTGTTTTCACCGCTTTGTTGCTGGTCCATACCTGATAACCCTCTGGTAGTTCGGCCAGTGGCACCAAGCTGCGTTTGCGGAACGACTCCTGCCACGCCTTGCTCTTCAGAAAGGTGTCGCTGTTCAGGCCTTGAGCGGTTACCCACTGATCGCTGGGCATAATATAGTTCAGGTTGAGCAGTTGGCTTTCCGGTACCGTGCCACCCAGGGCGCCGGAGCCGAAGCCGAGTTGAATGGCTCCACCCTGAATTGCGTCGTACAGAGCGGAATAGCTGGAGCCCCATTTGCCGTAGGGGAGCAGTTGAACGTCAATCTCACCTTCACTTTTTTCTTCCACTAGGGCTTTGAAGCGTTCGGCGTAACTATGCTGAACACTGCCTTCAATTTCTTCTAGGCCAAAACGCCAAGTGTCGGCGTTGACGGTGGTGGTTGTGGCGGCAAGAAAGCCAAAAGTAGCGGCGCATATAAATCGATTAAGTCGCATGCCTTTACCTTGATATTGCTTGTGGGTGCCAGTCACTACATTGCATCGGGGCGGGGCTGTCAAGGGAGCAGCCGGCAAGGCTGGCACCTCAGCAGGCATGATGCGACCATAGGCAATGTTTACAGCGTGTTCAGCCTGAGCGGGTTCCCTTGGCGAATAAGCACAGGCAAAAAGTGATGGAGAGGGGCAAGGCATTGATCAGACAAATTTTGCGTACCGGTGTATTAAGCGTGCTGTTGGCGCTGGCCGCCAGTGTATGGGCGGAGCAAGATGCCAATGTGCCCGTACAAGAACCGAGACCAGAGGCGCAGAGCGAGATCGAGAAGGGCCCCGTGATTTCTCAGTTCCGGGAAAACTGGATTCTCAGTGAATTACGCATCTTGCGCCAGGACATGATGGAATATCGCAACCAGATGAATCTGCTTGTGACTGACCGTGAGTTGGGCGTGGCAGATAAGGCCATGGGCTATGCCACCAATACGGTTACTTATTTCTTTTACCTCATTGCCGGCGCTGCCTCGATCCTTGCTCTGGTGGGTTGGTCCACTATTCGTGATCTGAAAGATAACGTGCGGGTGTACGCGGAAAAAGAAATGGCTCGGCTGACCAGCGAATATGAATCCCGGCTGGCAGATCTGGAGCGCGAGCTGCGCAAAAAATCCCTGTCTATTGCCGAGAACCAGGAAGAAATCGAGCGCACCAATGATATTCATAGCCTGTGGCTCAAGGCCACCAAAGAGCCTAGTGCCCAGGCCAAGATTGAACTCTATGATCGCATCTTGGAGTTGCGCCCGGACGACCCGGAGGCGCTAGCCTGGAAAGCAGATGCTGCCCTAGAGTTGGGTGAGCAGCGCTGGGCGTTGAGTTTGTGTGATCGGGTATTAGAAGTGGATGAAGAGAATCCACATGCTCTCTACCAACGGGCTTGTGCTTGGTCTGGGCTGGGGGAAATAGAGAATGCCTTGACCGACTTGGCTGCGGCCATTCAAACCTCGGAAACCCTGCGCCGGCATGCTCGTAGCGAAGAAATGTTCGAGCCTTTGCGCGAGCTACCGCGCTTCCAAGAACTAGTCAGAAGTGACGAAGATGCGGGCTTATCTGTCTGATAGTCCCTTTCTGTCATGTTGATAGCGAAACCTGCGCCTGGAAATGGTCAATTTGCTGATCAGTTTCTGCTAGACTTGCCCCCCTTGTATGAGCGGGCGATGACGAACAGATTACCGTTTCGTTCACCTGGGCAGCCTTACCTTGGCTGTTTTCAGTGCCCCTATGGAGAATCCCATGACTCGTGACAACGGTGCCGGTAGCACCAAACAGATGCCGGATGTGGCGTCTAACTCCATGGTGGATCATATTCACACCACCCTAGATTGGGTGGGTATGAGTGAGATCCACTTGCCTGCTCGCGTCAGCGATACCTTGGCTGGCGAACGTCCGGTGAGCACTTCTATTCAGGCCTATGTGAATTTGGCCAATGCGGATGCCAAAGGCATTCACATGTCGCGTCTGTTCCTGATGCTGGAAGAGACCTTTGGTGACCATTCGGTCAGTGCGGGCTCCATTGAGCAACTACTGCGTAATTTTTTGCAGACCCATGAGGGCCTCAGCACACGCGGTTTTGTACAGCTCGACTTTGAGTATTCCATGCGCCGCGCAGCCTTGAAGAGCAGCTATTCCGGTTGGAAAAGTTACCCGGTCAGTATTAAAGGCACCCTGTGTGAAGATGGCATGCGCATTGAGTTATCGGTGGAAGTGCCGTATTCCTCTACCTGCCCTTGTTCGGCAGCCCTGTCTCGACAGTTGATTCAGGAGCAATTTCGGAAAGATTTTGAAGAAAGTAAAGTGGACACCGATGCGGTATTAGAATGGCTTGGCACGGAAGAGGGTATTCTTGCTACTCCTCACAGCCAGCGTTCAATTGCGCAAGTGCGTGTTTTGCTTGATCACAATGTTGGTGATGCCTTTCCTATCACCGCATTGATTGATTCTATTGAAGGTGCTCTGAAGACGCCGGTGCAGACTGCGGTGAAGCGGGTGGACGAGCAGGAGTTCGCGCTGTTGAACGGCCAGAACCTGATGTTCTGTGAAGATGCGGCCCGCCGCTTGAAGACCGCGCTGAACCCGCAGTCGTGTTACAAGGATTTCTGGTTGCGTGTGAATCACCTGGAAAGCCTTCACGCCCATAATGCGGTCGCCATTGTGACCAAGGAAGTGGAGGGTGGTTACCTACCCATTCCTTGATTGAGAAAGGCGGTTGGCAATACGCGGTGCATGCAGCACACAAAAAAAGCCCCCCTTCCCCTGTTGGAAGGGGGGCTTTTTTTGTGTTTACCTGACTTATTCTGCGGCCGAGCTTACTCGAAGGGGGGGGCTTCTTGTAGAATAAGGCCTTTCAGAAAATGCGAACCTTTTGAGATATCGCTATTTTCTGGGAAGGTACCCTTCCGGGTAACTCAGAGAATAATTCGCTGATTTAAGTGTTCAGATGAGAGGTGTTCTCCTCCTCTCCCCAGTGCATTGTATTGTCAACCGGATTTCGCTCATCCACTGATACCGTCGTTATCGTTTATTTCGACTCAGACCTTAAGCTCTCATTCGCTTTTAAAAAAGATCAAAAGGTCACGCTATCTTGGGGGCAGCATGGTGATCTTTGCAGGTATATTGGTGATGGGCCAATGCAGGTAGTCACTTCGTATTATGCGGTGGGAACGCCGAGGCTTTATTTTACAAGGTCGAACGCAACGTGCTCTTGATGTGCGGATGTTTGAGCGTGGCGAGTCGTCAAAGCACGGGAACGGGCCAAGATTGGTAACGGAATTCAACAGAGTGCAATCTAAGAAAAAATTCACAACCGTAGATATGGCGACAGCTTTAGCATTTTATTACTGCGCCTCTAATCCAAAGCCGCGCATGCTACGAGTGTTATGAATATGAATGAATGCCTCCCTCCCACTTTTGTATTGACACCCAAAAATAGCCTTCCGTTTTACAGGGCAGGTATTTTGGTAATGCTATAATCTGATCCTGAGGTATTTTGGCAAGGCATTCTCTTAAATGAGATGAGGTTTCGTCATTAAGGCGAGGAATCACGGTGGGGTGAATCAATAATGGGGAAGATCAACTTTGTGGCCGGACAGGTGTTACTGAGTGCTGTTTTTATCTTTTTTTCGGCACATGCTTATGGCAGTAGTTTCTCATGTCCGTATGGAAAAAAGCTGCTTGCTTAAATTATGGGGATAGTGCATGTCCTTCTGATGCGAAATGTGTAAGCCGTGATGCTGTTTGTTTTGATTCCCGTACCTGTGGTTATGATGGTTTCGTATGTAAATCAGAATACGAAGATCTAGGCGATGAGTATGATGATTTGTTGGATGATTGCAAAGAGCTTGCTCATGAGCATGACGATATTATTGATAAATATAATAAATTGCTTAATAGGTATAAAAATAGGGAGTCTGAATATGAAGAGGTTGAGCTCTGCGTTCGCTATGCGACCACTCTAGAAGAAGTAAAAAGCTGTTTTAATGCAGGTTAACTGGGCGTGTCAGGATGTTTATTATCCTCTGAACATTTTATAAAGAGGACATTCAAATTGTGTGTCACGGTTGACCGCCTTTCCGGCTGATGTGGGCGTGGAGTCTGTTTGGGAAATGGATAGCTCTCTGTCATGGGGTCGATTTTTAGTAACAGCGCTAAAACCTATAAAGTTTTGTCAATGGCTACACCGTGCTCTAGATTACTATGAAAATGCTTCGCAGCAAGACGGTCTGTTACAAAAGGGCTTAGGTAGAAGATTGAAAGATTATTGATGCGAAATGTCTGGGCGCCTTTTCGAGGCGGCCCTCCCGACGTAGATTTGTCGTCAGTGTAATTTTTACAGCCCGACTAGACTGTCGCTAATAAATTGATATGGGGCAGCCCCCGCGGTGTGAGACGGGTGTATGCTGGATCGTAAATTCAACTGAGTTCGGTTTAGCGTATGGGTGTCACCGCGATCAGCTTTCTGTGCGTGCTGGCGTTATTTCTGATTATCGGCATTTCCTCGATCCGGAAAAAACATGAGGACGTTAACGATTATCTGACAGCGGGGTATAACACCCCGGCGTGGATCATCGGGCTGTCTTCCGTGGCCACCAATAACTCCGGGTACATGTTTATCGGCCTGGTTGGCTATACCTGGGTAGCCGGTGTGTCGGCCTTCTGGGTGGCGCTAGGCTGGTTAGTGGGGGACTGGTTTGTTTGGCGAGGGTTCCATCGTCGCCTGCGAGAGTATTCGGAAACCCATCCGGTCAATACCATCCCCGCTCTCACCTCCCAGAACCCTGAGTTGGCTTCCAGCCCCCTGCGTATTTTGTCTGCACTGCTGACCCTAATATTCCTGTCGGTTTATGCGGCTGCGCAGCTCAAGGCGGGAAGCAAGGCGTTGCATGTTATGTTTGACTGGCCAATTTGGCTGGGTGCGGTATTGGGTGCGGTCGTGGTGGTGCTGTATTCCTTTGCCGGTGGTTTACGGGCGTCTATTTGGACTGATGTAGCCCAGTCGTTTGTGATGTTGTTTGGCATGGTACTGTTGTGCATTGTTGCCATGATCAACGTGGGTTTTCCGTGGACGCTGGTCGATGAGCTGCGCAACATTAACCCGGCCCTGCTGGATTGGACCCCGGATAACTTGGCCTTTGGCACCGGTGCTTTTGTACTGGGCTGGGTGGCGGCGGGCATTGGCGCTATTGGTCAGCCGCATATTTTAGTGCGTACCATTGCGTTACGCAGCCCGGACGACGTCCCGGCGGCCCGCAAGGTGTACTTTGCCTGGTACCTGCCCTTTGCGCTTCTGACCGTGACCATCAGTCTCTACGCCCGCGTACTACTCACAGGAGAGCTGTCTGATCCAGAGCTGACACTGCCCACCATGGCTCAGGCTTATCTGCCTGATGTGCTGGCCGGCATGGTGCTGGCGGCCATTTTTGCCGCCACCTTGTCCACGGCGGATTCCATGTTACTGTCCTGCTCAGCGGCGATCAGCCAGGATTTGATTCCCCGGTTCGGGCAATCCTATGTCCGAACCAAAATAGCGACCTTGGGCATTACCTTAGTGGTGCTGGTGGTGGCGCTGGCCGCGCCGGCTAATGTGTTTACGCTGGTAGTGTTCGCGTGGTCGTCTCTGGGGGGCACCTTGGGGCCGGTGATTGTGCTGCGGGTGATGAATGCCCGCCTGACTCGGACCACGGCGTTGGTGATGATGCTTGCGGGTTTCACTACACTGATTACCTGGCAGGCGCTTGGTTATTCTGAATCCCTGTATGAATTGTTGCCGGCCCTGGTGGTGTCTTTTGGGGTTTATGCCGTGATGCGGCCTTTCTATCGGAAGGAGGAGTGAATGCCACTGTCCAATCCCGAGCAAGACAAGCGCAAAGCGCTGTATGCGGTAGACCCCTTGGTGCCGCTTGATCAGCTGGATCCCGCCACCGACCTGATCGACCCTGACACCTTGTCCCTGTTGGTGCTGATGGTGTGTGAGGTCCCAGAGGAAAGTCTCGCCCTGTTTCGAAAACGCTTGGTCCCTCCGAGCCAGTTACGCCAGCAGGTGGCTGCGCGAGAAGTGGAGTTGCAGCGTCATATGCTGGATATCACACGAAAGCTGGAATCCATGGGCTATGAAGTGGACTCGCGGGTGGCGCGGGGTAGTAAGACCGGTCAGGTGATTACCGAGGTCGCCGATCGTGAGGCGGTGAATCTGGTCATTCTTCAGCGACGACGACAAAAAAACTGGCAGCGGCTATTGGTTGGTAGTGTTGCAGATTACGTTGCCCGACACATTCGCCAGCCTCTGTTGATCATGCCTTATTCATAATGGGGCAATGATTGTGAGGATGAGCAGATGAGCGAATGGGGCTAAGGCTCCTCTCTCCTAACGTGTAGCGCATGGCAAACTGTTTTTTTTTTGAGCCTTACAAAAAAACGCCCACTAAATAATGGTGGGCGTTTTTGTGCAGCGTGAGTGCTGTGGTGGAATCAGAATCGGCCGTTCAGGCCCAGCCCCACATGAGTGATTTCGTCACCGCTGCGATCCACGAGCCGCATATACTCTAGGTTGATGAACAGGGTCTTGGTGATGGTGAAATCTACACCGAGGCCCAGTGACAGGTCTTTGTAGTTTTCTCCGTCAGAACCACCCAAATCACTCTTTTCGGTGGTTTCCATGTAGGTGACACCGATCAGTCCGTAGGGGCGCACAGGCATGGTGTTGGGGAATTGGCCACGGAAATAGGCGCCGTAGTAACGGTCGATTTCCACGTCAACATTGTTGCTCAGTTCATCTTCATCAATGCCCAAGCCCAGACGCACTTCACCACCAAGGGTCTCATCCTTGTTGATCCAGCTGCCGAATTTGAATTGCAGCGCTTCGGGCTTGGCGCTAGACGTGGTGTTATCAGGTTCAATTTTGCTGCTAATGATATCAATACCAGCAAAACCGCCGGCGTTGGCGACAAGGGGCATTGTCAAAGCCGCGGCAAACAGTACTTTTTTCATGGGTTCTCCCACAGGGTATTAAGTCTCGACGCAATAATAGACTGATTGTAGTGAAAAGTGAGGTCGACGGCGACCAGCGCTGTCTTGGGAGGAAACGGCGGGCTGCTTGCAAAAGGTGAAGAAAATCCCCTGCAAGTAGCCTGCGGTTAGCCGTTTCGACGATTAATGGTCATGACCATCGTCTTCGTCCTCATGGTCTTCTTCGTCATGGTCGGTATCAAGGCCAGCCCAAGCAAGAGCCGCAGGCGGGAAGGTCAAAGGTAGTGATTCTTCAACGCTGCCTTCCTCCAGGTGCACCACGAGGATAGATTGGTTGCCGCTATCGGAAAGATAAACATGTGCGGGCTCACCGGCCACAACCATATGAGTATTGCCCGGCGCGATGGCATCTTCTACGTGCGCATGTTCACTCCAATCGGTTGTGTCAAAGATGCGCAGGTCACCGGCATCATCCAGCAGCACTAGGTGCTCAGCGTGGGGATCAAGGCTATGGTTTTCTAGCGATACGGTGGCGCCTTCGGTCCAATCCAGTTCTTCAGCATCGCCATCTTCCGGATGTATGACGAAGACTCGATCACCGGCATAGCCTATGAAATGGCTCAGTTCGTGATGGCTGTCGAAGCCGCTAATGCGCTCTCCAGCCGCAAGGCCTAGGGTAGCGTTATCCACATGCTCTGCGGTGAATTCCTCACCGTTCTGGTGGACGATCAGGATGCCGTCGTCGCAGCCAAACACAGAATAATCTTCGTTTGAGCCTGCGCCATGTAGCTCTGGGCAGGTTAGTGAGATGGTGTCTTCCTTGTGATAGTGATCGTTGTGCTGATGGTAGACGTCAACGGTTTCCGGGAGGCCGTCGTCGGCGGTGCGGAAGGTGGTGAGCAACACATCGCCACGGGGTTCTGCAACGCCATGGTGAGCGCTGGTTAGCGTTTGGCTGGCTTCGCTGGAGGCCGTTTCCAAAGATTCATCGGTGAGGAGCTCCATCTGGGCCATGACAGCGTTGTCTGCATCGCCATCATAGAACAGAGCGGCCTGTTCACCATGAACCCGAAAGTGGGTTGGTGCCGGGCCAGTCAGCGTTCCTGCGAAGGAGGGAATCACTTCATCCACGTGGTCGTCATGCAAATAGAGGCCGCCATCGATGACCTGTACCTGGTCGTTATCACGCTGTATCGCCAGAACAAAACGCTTGCCCGGGCTGGTGTAGAGTGCGCTGGCATCATAATCCAGGGTCAAGGTGCCGGGCAGCAAGGCATTGGCCTCAAGGTCATACATGTAGAGCTGAGAGCCGTCATCACCAGCGGCAATCACTAAGCGGCCGGGGTGATCACTCTCTGCATGCTCGTGTTCATCTTCACTGCTACCCAGTGAGCTGGAGCCCGTTTCATTACAGCCGACCATGGTAAGAGCGGCAAGCAGGGACAGCGGCAGTGCAGCGTTCTGTTTCAGGTTTTTCATCATGCGTTGCATGGGGTTCTCCATATTCATATTGTTGCGTCCGGCGGAGTAAAGGCGCCGGTACGGATGCCGTTTAACGTTGCGGCTCAAAATTCAATGCGGGTGCCTACGGTGATATTGCGGCCCGGCTCCGGCACGGTGCTGGCTAGGAAAGACGAGTGGTTGAACACTTCTTCACCCAGCAGGTTGTTACCGCGCACATAGAAGGTATAGCGCTGGTTGCCTCGTAGTCGGTAGCTGAGAGTGGCGTTGACCATGTCGTAGGCGGCGGTGCGCTCTTCGAACCCGGAAAGTTGGTCCTGAACGAAGCTGCGATACACTTCCAGTTCACCGTCGAAGTTGCCCAGGTAGCTATTGAGGCGTGTGCCCAGTCGCTTGGCCGGAATGCGAGGCAGGTAGCCGCCGTCATCGAAAGTAGCGCGGACCATATCCCCAAATACGGTGATGCCAACCGGGTCGATACCGTAGTAACTCACGGATGCTTCGGCACCCGTGAAGGTGGCGTCACGTTGGCTGTATTTGATCAGGCGGAAGTCTTCCTGCTGATCCAGAGTGCGGGCATAGATGTAGTTGTTGATACGGTTTTCGAACACGCCCAGATCAAACAACCAATCCCCACGGGTTTTACGTAGGTTCAGGTTGGCGTTGAGGCTGACTTCATCGTCCAAGTCACGTTGTCCTCCACCGCAATCGCTGAGCAGGCCGCATTCATAGGTGTTGGTGGCCAGATGGACCCCCTGTGCATACAACTCTTGGGCGCTGGGTGCTCGGCCAGAGTGGCCTACGGACAGTACTAGCTCGTAACCGGGAACAAAGGCCCAGTTGGCTGCGCCGGAGAAAGACGCATTGTCCGCTGTGACTTTGGCAAGAGCCTGGCCATTGCGTTGGTCCGGTGTTTGCGTCAGGTGCTCCTGGCGCGCCCCCAATTCGAAGGACCATTGTTCATTGAGGACATATTCCTCTACCGCGAATATGGCGATAGATTCAGTTTCGGTTTTCGGCACGAAGGCTTCATGCCCCAGGGAGCTGAAATCGAAGTTGGTGTACTGAAGTCCTACCACGCCGCGCCAGTTACCGAACGGTTTGTGCTCCACTTCCAGCCGGGCGTCTCCACCCTTGTTGGTGAAAGTACTGCCGATGGCCCCTTCTTCGATTTCGTGGTGGCGGTAATCGGTGTGGTTACCTCGAAAACGAATGGCGGCAATGCCAGAGAATGGGTCGCGGTATTCACCTCGAGCATCCACTCGACGGCTGGCCAGATCCACGTAGGGGACAATTTCGCCCTCATGGTCGTGATCATGGCCTCCAGAAGGACAGCTCAAGCTGGTGCCGTTGGCCTCGCACTCTTCAAATTCGTGGCTATGACCGGGCAGCCCGTAGTTATCTCGGCGATAGCTGTAAGCCATGCCGAAGAAACCTTGATCGCCAATCCAGGAGGCTCCAATGCTGGCATTGTCGCTTTCCGCATAGGTGCCTGGGACGGTGAGCTCTTCGAAGCCGTTTACTTCGTAGTCCTCCGCATCGCGACGGCTACCTTCCACCCGAAATACCAAATGGTCGGTAGCGGAAACGGTGATGCCTGCAGCGGTGGCGTTCTCATCGGCCACGCTGTTGGCTCGGATTGCCACGAAACCTTCCACCTCTTCTAGAGGCCGTTGAGTGGGAATGCGGTTGTCTAGCACATTTACAATGCCACCGCTGGCGCCGCTGCCATAAAGCAGGGTAGATGGGCCGCGTAGAACCTCGATCTGGCGAGCCAGCATGGGGTCTACAGTGATGGCATGGTCTGGTGAAATGCTGGAAGCATCCAGCACCTGGGAGCCGTCACTGAGAATACCTATGCGTGGGCCCCCTTGGCCACGGATCACCGGTCGACTGGCGCCACCACCGAAGGTGTCGCTGTGGACTCCGGGCTGGTTTTTCAGGGTTTCACCGAGGGTGTCCTTGTTCTTCTGAGTGAGGGTTTGTTGATCCATCACCGAATAGGGTGTGCTGGAGCTGCTGCTTCCGAGCGGCAGGGCGGACACGTCCACTTGTTTTAGCTCGTGAGCTTTTTCTAGGCCTGCACTGTTGTTTTCAGCTTCAGCCAATACTGCCGTGGGTGCCAATAGGGCCACGGCGACGCACCCGGAGAGGGTCTGGCGTCGAAAAGTCATAACTACCTCTGTCTCTAGCATTCATGCAGGGCATGAGTAAAAGGGCGCAGCTGGATTAAAGGGGCTGGCCGGACTCATGCCGGAAACACGTTCTTTCCTGAAGGCAGCCAAGCACAGCAAATGCCACTCGAGTAGAGAAGCAAGGTGGTGTGCCATCGTGATCAGGTGTTAATAACGGGAATCAGACAGAGAAAGGAGGGCCGCGAGGCGGGTAGGGGTTGCGCTCGTAGCGGTTTGCCACGGTGGTGGCGGGGGCAAGCGGAACGGGCGCTGTGTGTGTGGAATCTAGCACGTTGTAGGCGCTGGGCAGAGCCAGCATGCCGTGGCCATGGGTACAGACCTGGCAATCGGCGGAGGCTAACAGGTCTGTGGTGGGGCTGTGCTGTCCTGCGTCAATGTGGGCGGGGGCGTGCCATGCCAGTATTAATTGGACAAGAAACAGCCCGACAACCAGCGGTAAAACCAGCGGCAAAGAGTGCCCGCGACGGTATGGGCTCAGCATGGCCGCGATCACTGTGAGTGATCCTCGCTGTGATGGTTGCATAGCGGGGTGCACTGATGCTGTTCCTGGTCAGGCTCGGCGCCAGGCACATAGTCAAAGCCGCCTGGGTGCCAAGGGTGACACTTGCACAGCCGTTTCGCTGCCAGTGCGCTGCCGCGCAGGCTGCCATGGGTCTCTACCGCCTGCCGTGCGTATTCCGAGCAGGTCGGGTAGAAGCGGCATTGGTTGCCTATCCAAGGGCTCAACACCTTCTGGTACAGCCAGATGGCGCCAAGCAGAAGCGATTTCACGGGAACAGCGCTGCCTGTCATTAGTTGTAAAAGAGCATGATAAAGGCATCGGGTACGCAGATACCAGCGCTGTTCCATGACGCTAACAGGGAGGGTGATAAGAAAGTGCTGCGCTATAATGATGATATAGGCAAAGCACGTAACCTCAGTACCAAGGTAGGGAAGCCCATGAGAAAAGTGATCGGCCGGGCTATCGAGGTTTTCTTGGCTGACCCGCACACATTGTTGCGCTTTTTCGATAGGTGGGCACACTTTTAACATGGCGTCTAGATTCCGAGCGCGTCTGGGGGCTGAGTACGCAAGGAGCGTTCAGTAGTAGATTAAAGGTAAAAGGAAGCCTGTGCTTATTTTCCTAGCCTTTCATGTGCGGGAATGGTTGGTGCGGGCTATTAAACAATGGCGGGATCCCCGCAGAAACATGTCTGACATGGGCAGTAGTGAGTGCTGCTGCAATGCCAAGCTGGAGGCAGTGAAGCGTTACCCGTAGTTGAAAGGGGACATCTTGGCGCAGAGTCACCGGCCTTGGGTCGCCATCGGCTGTACTGGTAATTGGGGCCAATCTCTTGCCGGCGCTTGTTTGCCTGCGCGCTTGCAGGATACTGAAGTCAGTGTGGATGGATAATCTATTTGTGTTGAAGAGAAAAGTAAGGAGAAGGCCTTTGCAAGCGATGTTTGTGACGTTGTTGTTCACCTTCCTAATGCTGCTGAATCCAGCTTGGGCGGCAAGCTGGAAAATAAGCCAGGAAGGCGAGGTTCGAGGTGATGTTACGACTTATGTGCGGGATGTTTCCAACAGTCCGGTCAAAGCCTTCAAAGGTATTGTTGAGGTTGAGGCATCCGTTACCTCGGTGCTGGCAGTCATTACCGCAGTGGATACTTTACCTGAGTGGATTTTCCAGAGTCAGAGCGCCAAGCGGCTATCAATGGAAGGGCGCGAAGAAATTTACATGCGCTTTAACGGCATCTGGCCGGTATCGGACCGTGATGTGGTGCTGGCCAACACGCTTATCCAGCACGAAGAAACCGGCTCAATTACCGTGCACAGTGTCAATGCCGAAGGTGTGCTAGGTAAACAGAAAGGTTATGTGCGTATCCCTGCATTAGATAACAAGTTCATTATTACGCCCATGGATAATGGTTGGGTGCGGGTCCAGTTCGAAACCTTCATGGATTTGGGCGGCAGCGTACCGGTATGGTTGACTAATTTGGTGTCCACCAAGGCGCCATTGGAAACTCTGGAAGGTTTGAAGGCGCAGTTGGAAAAGCCACGCTTTGCCAATGCCACCCGAAAAGATTTGCCAGCCCTGCCGGGTATGGACGAGCTGATGCTGGAAGACTGATCTTCGCCAAGAATGGCCGTCTCGGGGGCGGCCTTTGGCCTATGCCAGCTATATAGCTTTATTGCCTGTGAGTTTCTGGTTGATAGATGCGATAGCCCGTTATTGAGTTTTGACCGAAAGAGGCTGCGCCCAAGCTATGCTCTAGGCGCGGCCTCTTTCGTTTCAGATAATAAAAATCTGTTTTTCTCGTTGGCTAAGAGCAAGCCGCTTGGCGCTATTTTTCATCGACTCCAGCGGGTGCCTTCGCGGGTATCTTCCAGTTGAATACCTGCTTTGGTGAGTTGCTGGCGGATTTCATCGGCGCGAGCGAAGTTTTTGTCTTTCTTGGCTTGGGTGCGTTCTTCCACCAGGGCGTCGATGGCATCGTTGCTGAGGCCATCTTCGCTCACGTTCTTGTTCTGGAACCAGGCGGTGGGCTCTACGGTGAGCAGGCCGAGCAGGTCGGCGGCGGCCAGTAGTTCGGCTTTCAGCTTGGGCTTGTCGTCAAGCTCGGCCTTGTTCAGTTCACCGGCAATAGCGTGCAAGGCGCTGACCGCTTCGGAGGTGTTCAGATCGTCCTTAAGAGCGTCGAGTACCGGATGGTTGTCCGGCAGTTGATAGCCCGCTTCTGGTGCAACGGTTTCACCGCGACCGAGCAAGGCGTAATAGAGCGTATCCAAGCCTTTTTCTGCATTATCCAGTACATCGGCAGAGAAATTCAGCGGCGAGCGGTAGTGGCTCGATAGTAACGCGAAGCGCAGCGTTTCGCCGTGGTACTGGGTGAGCAAGTCGCGGACCAAACGGAAGTTGCCCAAGGACTTGGACATCTTTTCGCCGTCGATGTTGATGTAGCCGTTGTGCAGCCAGTAACGCACGTAGTCGGTTCCGTGGGCGCAGCAGCCTTGGGCAATTTCGTTTTCGTGGTGCGGGAAGATTAGATCCTGGCCACCACCGTGGATATCAATTACATCACCCAGGTGCTTGTGGATCATGGCGGAACACTCGATGTGCCAGCCAGGGCGGCCACGTCCCCAAGGGGAGTCCCAGCCGGGCTGTTCATCGGTGGACGGTTTCCAAAGAATGAAATCGCCGGGGTGGCGTTTGTAGTCCGCCACTTCCACCCGAGCGCCAGCAAGCATGTCTTCCAGTTTGCGACCGGAGAGCTTGCCGTAGTCGGGCATGGATTCCACCGCGAACAGCACTTGGCCATCGGCTTCGTAGGCGTGCCCTTTTTCTACCAAGATAGCGATCATCTGGATCATCTCGGGGATGTGATCGGTAGCCTTGGGAATGATGCTTGGGGTTTTGGCATTCAATGATGCCATGTCGTCGGCAAAAGCTTGGGTAAAGCGTTCGGTGAGGGTGCTGATCGCTTCGCCGTTATCCGCTGCCGCCTTGATGATCTTGTCATCAATGTCGGTGATGTTACGGGCGTAGACCACGTTCGGGTAGAGCCGTTGCAGTAACCGGTACAGAACATCAAAGACCACCACCGGGCGAGCGTTGCCAATGTGGACGAAGTTGTAAACCGTGGGGCCGCACACGTAAAGGGTGATGCGGTTAGGGTCCAGCGGAATGAAGTCGTCCTTTTTGCCGGTGAGGGTGTTCTGCAATCGTAAGGTCATTTGCCGTACAGCTCTTTGGGGTCTTTGATGGGGGCTTTGTCGATGGTCACGTTGTTGGCGTCGGCTTTCCAGTAGAAGCAGTCGCGGCGGCCGGTGTGGCAAGCGGAGCCGGTCTGGTCCACTTTCACTAGCAAGGCGTCGCCGTCGCAATCAATGCGCAGTTCTTTCAGCGTTTGTACTTGGCCGGAGGATTCGCCTTTACGCCATAACTTCCCTCGCGAGCGGGAAAAATAGCAAACGCGTCCCGTGGCCAGAGTCTCTTCAATGGCCTCGCGATTCATCCATGCCATCATCAATACTTCGCCACTATCGTGCTGCTGAGCAATGGCTGCCACTAGCCCGGCGTCGTTGAACGCCAAGTTGTCGAGGGCTTCTTTGAGGGAAATCTGAAAGCCTTCGGGCTGTTGTTCGTTGTGTTTGAACATGACGCCTCCAGGGCGTTTCTATTCAGGATGTAGGCGCCCCTCTTGAGGGGCGAACCTGCTTGCGAAAGCTTTCCCGAGCACAGTTCGCACCTTGAGGGGTACTCTTACCAGTGGCGCCGGGTCAGATCGGTAAGCGTGTTGCTTCGGCCAAGGCCGCCACGGCTTCGTCCAGATCTACGGTTTCGGTGGCTTGGGAGCCAAGGGTACGAATAGCGACTTGGTTGTGTTGTGCTTCCTGCTCGCCAATTACCCAGATACGCGGGGTTTTGGCGCGGGAGTGCTCACGGACCTTGAAGCCAATCTTCTCGTTACGAATATCCAGCTCTGCCGGTATCCCGGCGGCAACCAGTTTCTGCTGCACGGTGGTGGCATACTCGTCGGCGGAGTTGGTAATGGTGCAAACCGCCACCGGCCGCGGCGCTAGCCACAGGGGTAGGTGACCGGCGGTGGACTCGATCAGGATGCCGAGGAAGCGTTCCAAAGAGCCCAGAACAGCACGGTGCAACATGACTGGGCGCTGGCGGGAGCCGTCCTCGGCCACGTATTCGGCATCCAGGCGATCGGGCAGCACAAAGTCCACCTGCAGGGTGCCGCACTGCCAGTCACGGCCAATGGCGTCACGGAGCACGAACTCCAGTTTTGGGCCGTAGAAGGCCCCTTCACCCGGGTTAAGCTCGCATTCCAGGCCCAGGGATTCCACCGCCGAGCGCAGTGCGCCTTCGGCTTTGTCCCAGGTTTCGTCGGAGCCGGCGCGGTTATCCGGGCGGTCCGAGAATTTGATACGGAACGAGTCGAATCCAAAATCTGCGTAGACTTCGCGCAGCATCTTGATGAAGCCGGCGGTTTCTTCGTTAACCTGCTCTTCGGTACAGAAGATGTGAGCATCGTCCTGGCTGAACGAGCGGGCTCGCATCAGGCCATGTAGGGCGCCGTGGGCTTCGTTACGGAACAGGGTGGTGAACTCTCCCAAGCGAATGGGCAAGTCTCGGTAGCTGGTGATCCCCTGTTTGAAGATCTGTACGTGGCCGGGGCAGTTCATCGGCTTCACGGCCATTTCTTTGTGGTCGTGGGTGCAGACGGTGAACATGTCTTCGCCGTATTTGTCCCAATGGCCGGATTGTTCCCAGAGAATACGATCCATCATTTGCGGAGTGGAGACTTCTTCATAGCCTCCTTTTTCCATTTTTCCGCGGATGTAATTTTCCAGGTTTTTGCGCATGCGCCAGCCCTTAGGGTGCCAGAACATGCTGCCTACCGCTTCTTGTTGGATATGGAATAGACCCATTTCCTTGGCCAGTTTACGGTGATCGCGTTTTTCCGCTTCTTCAAGCTGTTTGAGGTAAGCGTTCAACTCTTTCTTGTCGCGCCAGGCGGTGCCGTAGATGCGCTGTAGTTGCGCCTTGTCAGCATCGCCACGCCAGTAAGCGCCAGCGACCTTAGTCAGTTTGAAGCCATCGCCCAGTTTGCTGGTGCTGGGCAGGTGCGGGCCACGACACAGGTCGATGAAATCGCCCTGGCGATAGAGGCTCACTTCTTGATCGGCGGGCAGGTCACGGATGATTTCGGCCTTAAATTCTTCACCTTTTTCCAGGAAAAAAGCGACAGCCTCATCTCGATCCCATATTTCACGCCTTATTTCCTCATTGCGGCGCACAATCTCTAGCATGCGCTTTTCAATGGTTTTCAGGTCATCCGGTGTGAACGGTATGTCCCGATGGAAGTCATAATAGAAGCCGTTGGCAATGGTTGGGCCAATAGTCACCTGGGTGTCTGGAAACAGCTCCTGCACGGCTTGGGCCATAACATGGGCGGCATCGTGACGAATAAGCTCTAGGGCTTCGTCGGTATCTCGGGTGATGATTTCCACCGTGGCGCCGTCGTCGATGGGCAGATAGACATCAATCAGGTTGCCGTTGGCTTTAGCGGCCAAAGCTTGCTTGGCGAGTTTTTTACTGATGCGACCGGCAATTTCCAAGGCGGAGACCGGCTGCTCAAACTCCATATTTGCCCCATCGGGCAGTTGATAGCTCACACTCATGAGTGACAAGGGATCCAGGTGGTTGGCTCAGAACCGGAAGATGGTAGGCAATCAGGCCCTCCGCATCAAGGTGCGGCGACTATTAAACAGGGCTCGATTTAGCCGGCGTGATTGCGATTGACGGGAATTAAATGGCCTGTCGCATAGAGTTTTGCCTGTTCGCGGGCTCCCGCCTATGCTTGGCGGGCAGGCATAGGCGGAATAGATGATAGAGAGACCGATGAGAGTCCAAGGATCAACCCGATGGAGCGGGATAGCTCATGACATCACCCTCTACAGATGCGACGAATGACGGATAGTGAATCGTTGCCACGTTTGTTGCGGGTCGCGCAACATCTCAGTGAGCAAAAGGATGTGCCGCGCTTGCTAAGTGCGCTGCTCAAGGAAGTACGCCACCTGTGCCACGCGGACACCGGCTGGGTATGGTTGTATACCGATGGCCGGCCGCAGGCCGGCTTGAATTGTCTGTGCCATGATGCCACCGGTGAAAGTGATGAAATAAAAGAGAGACCTCACTGGTTCCGCCCATTAGGCAATGACGCTGATGGCGGTATTGTCGAGCAGTGTTTTACCGCCGGAGAACCTCTCACCGTCGCGTTGACGCAAACTCGCCTTGGCGAGGTTGATCAGAAGTTGCTTGCCGAACTGGCTCCGCAGGCCAAAGGACTGCAGCTTTGGCCATTATATAACCATGAAGGCCTTGTTACTGGTGTGCTGCAATTGGCCTATGACAAGCCCGTGCCGCGCAACTTGCAGCGTTTGGGCGGAAATGGTCATCTGATGTTTCAGTCGCTGCTGACCTATGGCGGCATAGCCTTGAGTAACCTTAGCCAGGTACAGGAGCTAAAGGATTTGCTGGATGCCTTTATCAAGGTGCTGGCCCAGGCCATTGATGCGAAGAGCTCCCATACCAGTGCCCACTGTCAGCGAGTGCCGGTCATTACAGAAATGCTGGCCCAGGCGGCCTGTGATGATCAGATACTGTTTCCTGATTTTTCACTGGATGAGGATGGTTGGTACGAGCTGCATGTGGCCGCTTGGTTACACGATTGTGGCAAGTTGGCGACACCGGATTCGGTGCTCGACAAGTCCACTAAGCTGCACACACTGCATGATCGGATTAATGAGGTGGCCAGTCGCTTTGCAACTTTACGTGCGCAGATTCAGTTTCGTTATGAAAAGGCCAGCCTACTTAATCCAGCCGATGAGCCTGCCAGTCGCCTGCGCATGGAAGAGGATATCGGCGTACTGAAAGAGGAATTGGCTTTTCTTGAGCGAATTAACCGAGGTGGTGAGGCCATGGCGGCGGTGGACCAGCAGCGGGTGAAGGAGATCGCGGCGCGTACTTGGACTGATGTCTGGGGGCAGGAAAAGCCGTTGCTCAGCGACGAGGAAGTGTACAACCTGTGTATTGCGCGCGGCACGCTGACACCAGAGGAGCGACAGATTATAAATGGTCATATGGATGTGACCCTAGACATGTTGGGCTCGCTCCCTTTTCCCCGCAAGCTTAAGCAGGTGCCGGAATATGCCGGTGGCCACCATGAGAAAATGGATGGCACCGGCTTTCCGCTTGGACTCACCCGAGAGCAGATGTCGGTCCCCGCTCGCATCATGGCCATCGCTGATGTGTTCGAGGCACTGACGGCTAAGGAACGCCCTTATAAAACACCACTCAAACTCAGTGAAGCGCTAGGTATCATGCAGCGAATGCGCAATAACAATCATTTGGACCCGGATCTTTACCAGCTTTTCATTCGCTCACGGGTGTGGCGCCAGTACAGCGAGAAGCATCTAGACCCAGTGCAGTTGGATGTGGACGATGGCAGTCAATTTTTATGAAGGGCTTTTTGTAGATGCGCCGTTGGTGGCGCTCACAAAACTGCCATCCCATTCGTCTTTGAGGTTTTCTGTGCGTACTCTTTTTTTTGTATTGCTTTGCTTGTTGTCTTCTTTGTCCATAGCGAATGACTGGTTGTTGTCATTGGAAGGTCAACGGACTCAAGGGGCGTTGTTGCGTGGGCAGGTGGAGCGAGGTGTGACGGTGCGGTTTGACGATCGCACGGTGCGGACCACTGATGAGGGTTTTTTCGTTATTGGTGTAGGCCGTGATGCTGATTTACAACAGACGTTGGTGCTGGAAAAAAACGGTGAACAACAACAAGTTCTCGTGACGCTGGATAAGCGTGAGTATGCGATACAGCGTATCGAAGGGGTGCCTAAGCGCACAGTAGAGCCTCCACCGGAGGTGGTGCTAAAACGCATTCGTAAAGAAGTCGCCGAGATCAAAAAAGCACGGAATACAAACTCAGACTTGCTCGCGTTTCTGAGTGATTTTCAATGGCCTCTTACCGGGCGTATCAGTGGGGTGTACGGCAGTCAGCGAGTTTATAACGGCAAGCCTGGTCGGCCGCATTATGGTGTGGATGTGGCTCGGCCCTCGGGCACCGTGGTGGTGGCGCCAGCGGATGCGGTGGTGACGTTGGTGCAGAAAGATAATTATTACTCTGGCGGCACCCTGATTATGGACCACGGTTATGGGGTGTCGTCCACCATGATTCACCTTAGCGAAGTTTTGGTGAAAGAGGGGCAGACGGTCAAACAGGGCGAGCAGGTGGCGAAGGTGGGCGCATCTGGTCGTGCCACCGGGCCACACCTGGACTGGCGCCTGAACTGGTTCGAGGTCAAGTTGGACCCGGTTACTATTGTGCCGCCGATGAAGTAACAACCCTATTATTAGAGCGAAAAAAAATCGAGTTTGTGGTGTTTGCTTTGAGAAAACATAACGGAAGTTATATTGCGTTAATGTGCCCTCACGTATCCGACTGTTGTAGATACATTTTCAGCGCTACGGCATTGTTGTGAGCTTCGTCTTTAGCACCATAAACTAGCGTAAGGCCGCTGGTTTTGGCTTTTTTCGTAATGCATGTTGTGTTTCTTTATGCATGTTTTTTTGTAATTCATGGTGATATTTCTGGTAAAACGCGGCCCACTTTTTAGGGTCGTGATCGAACCATTTTCGCAACTCATCAGAAGGGGCTAATTCCTTGTTCCATTCGTCTATTTTCAGGTCCTCTTTACTGACGCCTCGTGGCCATATTCGGTCGATGAGAAGCCGATAGCCATCATTTGGTGCAGGCTTTTCGTAGGCGCGTTTGCAGTGAATGTTAATTTGCGTTGAAGACATGTCTGACCTCCCTAGACGGATAGCGGTTGTCTTTTTTTGAAGTAACGGTATCAGGTTTTGTTGCGGTGTTGTTCGCTGGTCTGGCAGTGCTGGGGGCAGGCACTGGAGCCGTGAGGGTGAACATATTGGGCGAGGATATAGACGGCGCCCCACAGGGATGCGGTAACCAAGAGAAGGAGAACAAGGCTGGGTAGCGGACGAATACGTTCGCGTTGTGGTGTTTCTTGCCTAGTCGGTGGTGACATGGAAGACCTCCGGTCAGCGTGAATCCCTGTATAACGCGGCAATGCGAATATGTACCTCGTCGAGCAGTGTATCGATGCGCTGCTGCACACTGGTGATCGCGTTGATCTGACTGCACGATTGGCCGCAGAACAGTGCCATGTCGTCGAGTTTCCCCTGGGCGCCCGTTAACGGTGAATCGGTGGAAAATAGATAAATCGGTTGCCCGTCCTGTTCGCCGATACAGGTATCCGGGTCGGCTTCATCGTAATCGCCTCGAGTGACGGCGTTGCTGAGCACGCGGACCGGCGCGGGTTCATGCCAGTTACGAGAAAAGCGCGTGGTGTAAACGGTATCGTCGGCGCGGGCATCAACGATGCGTTGTTTGTGGTGCGAGTGCGCATTGGCTTCATGGGTGGCAAGGAAAGCGCTGCCCAGGCTGACGCTCTGCGCGCCCATGGAGAACGCCGCCAGCATGGCGCCGCCGCTGGCAATGCCGCCGGAAGCCACCACCGGTACGTCGCTATTGGCGACGACCTGGGGGAGCAGTGACAAGGTGGCCGTGGTGCCACGAACATGGCCGCCGGCTTCGTGCCCTTGCACGATCAAGACATCGGCGCCTGCGGATTGTGCCAGGTCTGCATCGCGCTGGTTGCCCACCTGATAGATCACCTGCTTGCCTT
Organism: Alcanivorax sp. NBRC 101098; assembly: GCF_001010505.1. GTDB lineage: Bacteria > Pseudomonadota > Gammaproteobacteria > Pseudomonadales > Alcanivoracaceae > Alcanivorax > Alcanivorax borkumensis. Next base: position 2,409,540 of record NZ_AP014613.1, on the reverse strand, counting down.
CTTGTTTCAGGTATTGCACCAGGCCGGTATCCACATCCCAAAAGAACACAAAAGCGTCTACCTGTAGCGCCAGGCAAGTGGCAACTTGGTCCATCAGCAGACGCCGTTCTGTGGCGGCGGGAATCAGGTTAACCGCAAACGGGCCATCGTTGATGGCACGTAGTGCTTCCACTTCCTGGCGAATGCGTTCCACGGGTTCACGGACCATGCCCAGTACGCCGAAACCACCCGCCTGGTTTACCGCCGCCGCCAATTGATGGCGAGACACGCCGCCCATGCCTGCCAGCATGATAGGCAGTTCGCAGCCCAGGGTATGCAGCAGAGGGGTACGTAGTGGCTTAGGAAGCATCACCATTGCCAGATCTGATCAACGCTTTCATATAGGTTGACCAAGCCTTGGCGACTGACTGCCTGTACACCGTCGAGCAGGGTTTGGCGATCCAGGCCTCGCTCTTCCAGGTCTTCGGTAACCGCGAAAACGGGCACGCCACTGTGCAGTAGGTTACCTATATCTCGCGGTAGGTTGGCGGGTTGGGTTTGTGCCCACCCGGCAATCGTTAAGGCCGGTTGTGTTTGGTGCTGAGTGGCGTAATACACGGCATGACCGCTGAGTAGAACGGTTAAATGACCACCGGCACCGCGCATGGATTGGGTAAGCCAGAGAATGGTGTCGTCCTGCTCTTCGGTAGTGGTACGAAATGCCTGATCAATAACTTGTAGGGCTTTCATGGCTTACCTCGTGCCAATGGTGAGAGTGTTGAAGGCCTTGCTGGCGTAGCGCCATAAATCCGGTGGGCCGCCTCGCCCGCAGCCGTCGATCACGTCGTTAACGCCGCGTTCGTCTACACACAGCCCACAGTTGATCCACTCGAAGGTCAGCCCTTTGTCAGTGGCTTTTTGTTGCAAGGCGGCAACCCAATCTTTACTCAGCGGGTGGGATTCTTCTTCACGGTTGAGGCCGTGTACGGCGTTGCCATGGGGGGCTTGTTTGGAAAAAGACAGAGCGACAGCACCTTCGTAGGCAAACACGCGAACGTTAGCGTTTTTTTCCAGCGCGGCGTCCAGCAGTCGAAAAAATGTTACCGTGCGTTCACTCTCGAACGGTGGATCCATGAATGCAAAGGTCAGTGTTTTGCTATTACTCATGATGACTCCAATGACTCAATTCCAGATGACTTTTTCGCCGTCGAGCAGGGCGTCGATAACGGTGTCGAGACTGCTGCTGGCAATGTTTTCTTTCAGGTCCTTCTCCAATATTTGCCGTTGTTTCAGAGAAAAATTATCGGCCAGCACCGGTACGCCCCATTTCAATAGCTTGTCGAAATACACACTGCGCGCGCCTTTGTGGGCCGGGGTTACCCCGTTTTGTACCAGTAGCAGGCGCACGTTATGCCCGGCATCGTAGAGTTGGCCGGCAAGGGCGAACTGGTGCTCGGTGCGGACCTCGGTGAACGGGTCCTGGCTTTGGATAAACAAGTAATCGGACATGGTCACTCCTGATTCAATGGGGCTGGAGGGCAATGGGGTGGGCATCTGCCGGGTTGTTATTGAGTGGGGTGTTATCACGTTCGCAATCGAGTTGCTGACTGCGAATGAGGAAGTCACCAAACGATTCGCCACACTCTCTTTGCTGGGCAAAGGCTTCGAACAACGGAGCAATCAGGTCAATGAAAAGGCTTTCATTGACGTTGCTGGCGTACAGACGGTTGAGTCTGTCGCCGTTAAAACTGCTGCCCAGGTATAAGTTGTAGAGTCCCGGAGCGCGGCAGTTAGGGCAATTTCTGCGAGATAAGGGCGAGCACACCCGTTTGGGTAACCGGTTACGCGCAAGGTGATCGGTACTTGTCTGAGGCCGTACTGCTGTTTGAGGCGATTAAACAGATCAAGCGGGTCTGACATGTAGCGTTCCGCTTCGGCCATGGCCAAACCGCAGGTGGGGAAGGCTACGCAACTGAGCATATGGGCGGCTTGCAGGTCGGGCTTGAGCCGCTGGCTCAGACCTAAATCGTCCAGTCGCCAGCTGATCTGTTCCCGTTCGTGTTCTTCCACGTGGGTCAGCTGCAGGTTCTGGTTGGTGGTCATGCGGATACGTCCGCCGAACTGCTGGAAAAACCCTCCCAGTTGATCTCGCAGGGCGCCATCGACACGGCCATTTTCAAGATGCCGCTGCCCTCGGCAATCAGGATGACCGGAATGTGCGGGTCATCGGGCAAATGGAAGCGGGCGTTGCGGTGCGGATAAATGCGCACGGTGTCACCGGGTTCCAGAGTGAGCAGGTATTGGGAGGCAATGCCGCTTTCCTGCCGACCGGCAATGTCGTAGCGATACGCTTTCACGTTCAAGTGCAGCTCATCGTCGATGTGCTCCAGGCTGTTGGCCACATCGTACAAGCGCGGTTGCAGCGGGCGCAGGGCATCGACCAGGGCTTGCGGGTCCGGTGTGGCGGGCGCCTGACGTAGCAGATCCAGTACCTGGACGGTTTTCAAATATTGCCGCTGTGCCTTGCTGGGGGCTTTCAATTGCTGTTTCAGAATCGGGCTATCACTCGGCTGCGCCCACTGTTCCAAAAAACGGGTGCTGGGGATGGTCAGGTCTTGATGCTGGCGGAGTGCTTGCACCAATGGCATGGATTCGTCCTGAACAATGACCGGCGCCTCTCCAGATAGATGGCAGGCATCCAGCACGGCGGCGACCAATGCCGGTGGGTTGTCGGCGAGTACCCCGACCGCATCCCCAGGGGCGAGGGAGAAGTCCGGGGATTTCAACGCCAGCTCCAGATGATGGATCGGCGCGGTCCGCTGCGGGTGGCTCAAGTTTAGGTTTTCCAGTACCTCGACACTGAGCGGATGCCTTTTGCTGTAGGTCAGTGCGGAGTGGGCGGGCGCACTCGTTATCGTGGATGTGGCTCCACGCTGATCGCTACGGGGCAGCTGCTCGCGTACGGCTTTACCCCAGCGGGCAGCGGGTTCGTCAAAGTCTACGTCGCACTCCTGACGCGGGTGCAAGCGCGTGCCGCCCAGCGCTTCCAGTCGCTCATCCAGCTGCTGGCCGGTGACACAAAAGTGCTCGTAGCTGCTGTCGCCCAGTGCCAGTACCGAGAACTGCAGGCCTTCCAGGCGCGGTGCATTATCGGCCATCAAGGCGTCGTAAAAAGGCACCACGGGTTCGGGAGGGTCTCCATCGCCGTGGGTGCTGCAAATAAGCAATAGGTGTTTGCGTTTGCTGAGTTGTCGTGTCCGCAATTTGGCCAAGTCTTGCACGTCCACGCGAATGCCTTGCTGGAGTGCCTGTTCGGCCAGCGCTTGGGCGATGCTCTCACTGTTGCCGGTTTCGCCCCCGTAGGCGATAAGCACGGCATTACTTGGGGTGGGGGCAGCCTGTGGAGCGGCCGCCGGCGCGCCGGCAGCCAAGTAGCCACTGAGCCAGAGGGCTTGGCGTTGATCCAATAGGCCTAGCAGTTGTTGAACCTGTTGCCACTGAGGGGCGGAAAAGGGGGTTGTCGTTTGCGGGGGCGTCATGGAATGGGGCGCTCCGGTTATTACCATGACAATGAGTATGAAGGCTCTTTTTTATAGGCAATAATGAAATATAAGAGAGTTTAATATCGAAGATTTTGATATAAGTTTGGTTTGAGCTTGTGTGAGGAGCCCCCATTGGATATTGATCTGGCCCGTACCTTTTTGGAAATCGTTCGCACCGGCAGTTTTATGGCAGCGGCGGATCGGTTGCACATAACCCAAACTACAGTTACAGCGCGGGTGCAGAACCTGGAAGGGCAGCTGGGGTGCCGGCTGTTTGTGCGTAACCGCAGCGGGGCGACGCTGACGGATCACGGAGAGCGGTTTGCCAGCCATGCCAGCCAGCTGGTTCAGACCTGGGAAGCTGCCCGCAGGGAGCTGCCGTTACCGCAGGGCGCTGAATCAGTGCTGACATTGGGGGCGGAGATCAGCCTGTGGAATCCACTGCTGCTCAACTGGCTATCGGCGCTGCGGGAGGTGTTGCCGGATGTGGCTTTGCGTATTGAGGTGGGCGAGCCCCGTTCATTGCATGAGCGGCTGGAGCAGAGCGTGCTGGATGCGGTGCTGGTTCATCAGCCGGATTACTGGCCCGGTATGCAGGTGGAGCAGTTGCTTGAAGAGAAACTGATTCTGGTCCGCACCCCCCACACGGCGGAGCCCTATGTATATGTGGATTGGGGGGCGCATTTTCGCCAGCAACACGATGTGGCGCAGCCGGAAAAGGCCCGTGCCGGCCTAACTATGGATTTGGGGCCGCTGGCGATTCAGTACCTAGTGGCTAATGGGGGTAGTGGCTATTTCCGAACCCGTGTTGCTCAGCCATATTTGGAAAACGGGGCGCTGATTCGCGAAACCGACGCCCCCGAGTTCAGTTACCCGGTGTTTCTGGTGTATTCCCGTGCCAGAAAAAGCGTGCAGCTGGAAAGTGCCTTCTCTGTGTTGCAGACCACACTGGATGATCAGCCGCAGTGGTAACAGTGAGATGGCGCTGGGGTGTGAGGATTATAGTGTTTCTGCGCGCCGTTCTATGAGAAACCGCTCTTAAGTGAAAATTCGCGAAAATAATTTTCTCAATAATGAAAACGCCGCTTTCTTTTTTGAGGCTTGCTATATTTATTATTCCGGCTATGGTTGCTTCTATATTCGGTTCAAGCTCAATGTAGGAACGCCGTTGTGTTTTATCTTTTCTCTCTTTGGATGGATTTTCTCCCCACCTTTCCGGTTTAAGCCGGGCGGAACCCGTCCGGCTTATTTTCCGTTTTCGACATCGTTCGATACCCCCCTCTTTTCTTATTAATTTGGTGAACGGTTTATGGCTGCGCTTATGAAGCGTTTGTCGTTGTTTCGCTATGGCTATGGAAAACGCTATTTAGCAAAAACACCCCTGTTCTTTCTTTCGCCGGTTCGGCTCATGGAAGTGATGGAGAAAATTGAGATGTTGCGTGGCGTCGAGAGCGATCTTGCTGCGGCAGCGGTAGGCGATCGCGTTTTTTTATTCAGCCTTGAAGATGAAGAGCAGATGTCTTTCATTTTGGCAGAAGCTGGAAAAAGACCCCTGGATAACAAAGATCTTTCTGTGCTTTCCCCGCTGGGCGCGGCTTTGCTTGGGTCCTTGCCTGGCGCGGTGGTCAATGTGGATTTTCTCGGTCATCGACACCGATATCTTTTGTTGAAAGTAAAAAAACCAGCAGGAAGTAGAATTTTTAACGAGAAGAAGGAGGGTTCTGTTTTGCACGGTTTGCCGTAAAGAATACGAAAAAGTATGCAGTCAAATTGAAGGAAAAACGTTATGAGTAAAGAAAAAACGAAGAAAAAACCGCAAAAAACTCTAAAAGAGAAACGACGAGAAAAAAGAGCCAATAAATAATGGCGACAGGGCGCCTTGAGTGCCCTGCTTTAAACTTGTTTGAGCAGGATGCGAAGCTCATCGCTATTATCGGTGAAGTCTGCCAAGTTGTATTGATCTAGAGTCTGAAGAAAGGCGGCTTGGGCTTTGCCTAGTGCGTTTTTCAGCTTGCAGGCAGGGTCTATTGGGCAAGACGATTCTGTGCCAAAACAGTCCAGTAGTTTGAGGTTTTCTGTCTGCCGTATCAGCTCCCCCACGTTTATCTCGTTTGCAGGTTTGGCCATTACCAAGCCGCCGCTCCTGCCTCTTAAACTCTGCACATAACCCAGTTGTACCAGTGTCTGTGCAACCTTGGCTACGTGGTTGTTGGAGATGTGGTACGCATCGGCGATTTCCTGGATGGTGGTTGGGAGCTTGTCATGCCGTAGGGAGAGGTAAATGAGAGTCCGCAGGGCGTAGTCCGTATGTGTTGTGAGTTGCATGGCTTGACCTCCAAAAAATGAGTATCTAATATGCCCATTTAAAAGAGGCATGTAAAATACCTATTATTGGTCGCCAACAGGAGTCACGCCATGCTTACCCAGAGCCAACTGGCTGTTATTAAACAAACCGTTCCTGTGCTGCAGGAAAATGGAGAGACGCTCACTCGGCATTTCTATGCGCGTATGTTTCGGGAAAACCCGGAGGTGCAAGCGTTTTTTAATCCGGCCCATCAGCAGGCCGGAACCCAGCAGCGCGCTCTGGCTGGTGCTATTTGTGCCTATGCCCAGCACGTCGATAACCCGGCTGCACTGGCGGATGCCGTGGAATTGATTGCCCAGAAACACGTTTCTTTGGGGATTCAGCCACAGCACTATCCCATTGTTGGTGCAAACCTGCTGGCCTCCATTCAAGAAGTGCTGGGGATCGATGAATCGTCGGAAATTATTGATGCCTGGGCGGCGGCTTACGGTGCACTGGCGGATATTTTTATTGGGCGTGAAGGAGCGCTGTATCAGCACCAGCAAGATACTTTCGGATGGCAGGGTTTCAAGCCCTTTGTTGTCGCTCGCCGTGAGCAGGAAAGTGAGAATATTGTTTCTCTTTATCTTGCTCGCCAAGATGGGGAGGCACTGCAGCCACATCAGCCTGGCCAGTACATTACTGTGCGGGTGACGCCGCCGGGTGGGCTACCGGTAATGCGTAACTACAGCTTGTCCTGTGCGCCGGGGGAAAGCCATTACCGAATTAGTGTGAAACGGGAGCGAGCCCTCGCTGACGAAGCGCCCGATGGGGTGTGCTCCGGTTATATCCATGAGCATCTTCAGGAAGGTGATGTTGTCGAGGTGGCGCCACCCTGTGGTGAATTTACCCTGGCCGATGCGAATGCTGAGGGAGTGCCATTAGTGTTAGTTGCCGGTGGGGTGGGCGTCACGCCGCTGCTCTCGATGCTACATGGGGCGCTGGCTCACCAACAGGGTCGTGAAGTGATCTTTATCCAGTGTGCCCTGAATGGCGCTGTTCGGCCTTTTGCTGCAGAGTTGCAGCAGTTGGCGGACAACCACGATAACTTGCATTGTCATGTTCGTTATAGTGAGCCGTCTGCCCAGGACCAGGAGAAGGTTGACTTTGACAGCACAGGGTTTCTGGATTGCGCATTGCTGGATCAGCTGGTGGGCGATCGCCGCGCAGAGTATTATTTTTGTGGTCCGGTACCGATGCTCAAAGCGGTGTATGGGCTGTTGCAGGATAAAGGTGTGGACGATGCCGATATCCATTATGAGTTCTTTGGACCGGCAGAAGGACTTGCGGCGTAAATAGCAAGCTGTTGCGGATTAGCGTGCAAACCCACTGTGCCAACTTAATCGGTAGGAGGGCACACTCAACCACGTGTTAGCCGTTTTTGATATGACGCTAAAGCTAAAGGCTTGGCCGCGCTTAACATTCAGGGCGCGGCCTTTGTAAGTAAGAATCAATGAATCAGTTTTGCGTAGCCGCCGTTTAATTCAATACCTCAACCACGCCTTGATTGCTCATCAGTGCTACGCGGTTTCTACCGGAGCCTTTTGCCTGATAAAGTGCTTCGTCCGCCATCTTTAACAGCTGTCCGCCATTTTCTGCATTGCTGTCCGAGCAGGCGACCCCGACACTGATGGTAACTACTTGGCTGATCCGGGAGCCGCTGTGGGGGATTCCGAGCTGTTCTACCCGGTTACGCATGCGCTCGGCAAACACCAGTGCATCGTTGAAGCTGGAGTCCGCCAGGGTAATGACAAATTCCTCGCCACCATAGCGAGCGACGAAATCGGTATCGCTTTGCACCATCCCCAGCGGCACACTCGCTACTTTTTTCAGGCACTCGTCCCCGGCTGGGTGGCCATAGGTGTCATTGTATTGTTTGAAGAAATCGATATCGAACAATATCAGGGTAATGCGCTCGGGGGCATCCGGGGTTTTTTGTTTTAGCTGGTGATAAAGGTGGTTCAGGCGGCTTTCCATTCCCCGGCGATTAATACAGCCGGTCATGCCGTCGACAGTGGCCTGATTTTCCAGCACCAGATTGGCGGAGTGTAATTCATTTCTGTGCTGGAATAGCACGTGTTCGGAGAGAAAGTACTGGCGCAGAAGCCGTTCGTAAACATATTGGCCGAACAGCCCAGTGCAGGTAAAGGCCAGCGAGACCAGCACCAAGGTGGTTGGTTCAAAGGGGTACCGGCCGGGGTTGAGCTGCAGGCTAAAGATCATGCAAGCAATCATGATCGCCGAGCTGCCCAGTGCTACATAGAAGGGCACTCTGATCAAGATGCAGATCATCAGGATAGCCAGTGGTGTATGCAAGAAAAAGGGATAGGACAATGAGGGCTCAATGGTGACGCCTAGATAATTGCCGGTGAGCGAGATGGCAAAAGCGAGCACTAGAGTGGCTTCGTGAAGCCAGTTGCGCCACTGAGGTTTGCGCAGCAGCACAAGGCAGCCACCGGTGAGCATCAAGGTGAACAGCCTTGACCGCCAGGAAAAGCTTAAGACATCGACAGAAATGCGTGACTCAATAAACATGGCGGAGACAATAAGGAATGCCACTAGAGCCAGGGCCCAAGGCGTAGACTTAGCCGCGCTGGCCCGGAAGTAGAGGCGGAAGTCCTTTTCCAGCGGTTTGGGCAAGCGCAGATGCCACGGTAACGTAATATCGTTGCCGGTTGGCAATGGCGTGTGGTTCTGGTTTGCAGTCACAGCGGTAAAGACTCCTGTCGGTCCATGAATCGGTGACGGCGTTTTTTGAGCATCATGTAGTCATCATAGTGCAAAGTGTTGCCGAACAGATAATCGCCGCGTGGTTAGTAGCGGCGTATTGTAGGGACAGAAGGCCGGTTGTCGTTAGTCTTGGCGCGTCAACTTAATCCAAAAGAGCTAATAGTGCTTGTTGCTTGCTCCGGGAGAGTTGGCGAAAGCGTTCCAGTAATGCGGTTTCTTCATTGCCCTGTGGAACGGGGGTTTCTGTGTGGGGCAGGGTTTGGGGCCAATTGTCCAAACTGTGCTCCAGACGGGCAATAATTTCTGCATTCATGCTGCGATGGCTATCATTGGCTGCCTCGGCGACCTGGTTTCGCATGCCATAGGGAAAACGAACCACGAACTTTTCAGTCCGCGTGGTTGCGTTGTTTGTCATATTAACCTCTGAATCACGCCTACTTACATATGGCTGGCGCACGAGGCTTGCCGGCCTATGACAACAGAGCAGGCTGTGCTGTTATCGGGATACAAGCTGCAGGCTGTTGCAATACCTTGAGGGGTGGACACATCGCAATTTTCTTACGGGAACACCTTTGGTACTCAGTTTTTGTGTTTCGTATGGAGCATGGATTGCTAGGCTGATAAAAAATGAGCACATAAAGCATTTGCATCAGACAGCCGAACCTTACGCATTTTTTTGCTTTAAAGCGATACTAGCAGCGTGCCAGTATTGCAATTTGTTAATGCTCGCTACCGTAAAGGCTATTACGGGGGAAAAGGTGTGTTCATGTGAACCGGGGACACGATGTCAGCGCGGATCATACAGTGTTACAATTTCTTTTACTGATGTAAGAATGGGCGGCTATTCACTTAATGAATATTGGGGCGGCAGATTTGAATCTGCTCAAGTATCTGGATGTGCTCTTACGCGAGCAGAATGTGACTCGTGCAGCGGAGCAGTTAGGCATTACTCAACCGGCAATGAGTAACTCCCTGAAGCGGCTGCGGGAATTGTTTGGCGACCCGCTGTTGATCCGTACTAGTGATGGTATGACTGCGACGGAACGAGCCCATGAGTTGCGGCCGCTAGTGCGTCAAATTCTTTCTCAGGCAGAGCAGCTGTTCACCCCCGAAGATGTTTTTCAGCCTGCGGATAGCCGTCGTGTTTTCCGGATCATGACCAGCGATTATGCGGAAGCGACCCTGGTGCCGCATATTGTGCGCCGCCTGCGTGCCGAAGCGCCCAATGTGGTGCTCGATTTTTTGACGCCGTCGGATGTGAGCTACCAAGACATGGAGCAGGGCCGGGTCGATATGGCGGTGAACCGCTTTAACGAAATCCCAGGATCGTTCCATCAGGTGAGCCTGTGGAAAGACTCGTTCTCTTGCCTGCTCAATCGGGATAACCCCATCGCGAAAGGGTTCGACTTAGATAGTTATCTGTCTGCTCAGCATATTTGGGTGTCGAAAACTGGTTTCGGGGTAGGGTTTGGTATGAACCCGGAAAAGCTCGGCGGGTTGGGGTGGATTGATCATGCGCTGGAGCAATTGGGCACGAGCCGTAAGATCAGTATCTTTACGCGTCACTATCAAATGCCGGCCTTGTTGGCCATGAACAATGACCTGGTAGCCACGCTCCCTAGCCGTGTGGCAAGAATGCAGGCTCAAAATGAGCGTTTGCTGATCAAGCAACCGCCGTTCGATATTCCCGAATTCGAATTGAAGATGGCCTGGTCGTCGCTGCTGCATCACAACGTAGCCCATCGCTGGCTGCGCCGGCTAATTCAGGAGGAAGCGGAGCGTATTCTGGCAGAGGAATAAGAGACGTTACGCGTGCCGAGCTGAACGTTGAAAACACGAATTGGTGTGTTGTCGGCCTTGTAGCGTTTTGTTCGTGCGCCATGGCCGAGGTGCGAGCTGTGCACTTCGGCTTGGCGCTCCATCGGTAGGGATAGGGTCGTTCCCTTGCTATTAGATTACCGGCGTGCTGCTGAGCCAGCTATTGTGGGTCTTGCCCGGCATGTTTTCGCCGGCGTCGGCAATGGCTCCTTTACCTACGCCTTCGAAGGCCCGGACACGAAAGTGTTTGCCCGGGGCTTCGGTGGCCAGTTGATTGGCAATGTGGGTCGCCAGCTGCTCTACGGTGGTGTCTGTATCGATCATGTAGCAGTGATCTTCCGGGATCACCAGTTCAAAATACCCCTGCTGTGCATCGTAGCGGAATCGGTGATGGGGGATTTCGTCGATATAGTAAGTGCCTTCCAGGTCCTCTTCGGTGCCTAGATAAATATCTTCCCAGCGATCCGCCCACAGCTTTTCCCAGTAACGGCTGCGGCGGCCATTCTCGAAAATGTGGATATTGGAACGGTGGCCGTGAGCAATGCGCTGGCAGTTGCCATCATGTTTTTTTAGACCGTGTGAATAGTGGTAAAACGGCGCGGTTCCAGTATCTTCTTCGCGCAGAACTACGCGCACTTCCTCCACATTTTTGGGCACTACGGTTTGGATCAGGTCCATCAGATACAGGGTCAGGCTGGCCTTGGTGACTTCCGGGCCGGCCATTAAAAGTAGGCTTTGGTTGGGGGCGATCATACGGATGGTGCCGCCACGATATATCCACTCAAGGCTGATGTCTTTATCGCGCTCAGTAATAGTGACCTGGTCACTGTCGACCGGAACCAGTAGGCGGTGATCGACATTGTCATCAATGAGCTGTTTGATTTGCTTCTTGATGTGGCCAAAATCGAAGACCATGCCCTGATCATCTAGCTCGCCGCTGAGTTCTAGGTCAACAAGCCATGATTCACCCACCATACCGCGCTTGGAATGGAGGTAAGAGAAATCGGCGACAGTTAAATTTTCGACAAAAAGAGTGGCCATGCTATTCCGGTGATGATGGTGGGTTTAGACAGGCCACTATAATGCCATTATTCTGGGCTGCCGCTAAGGTGCACTGTGGTCCACAGCGAACATTTTACGAGCAGTTATCGCCGTAGCTGTGAACCGGGGCACACCCGATACACAGTGAAATGCACATCATGAGTACCAATGCCCTGCTTTGGTCTAGCGTTACCCAAGGAGTGAAAAGACAATGGCTGAAACCCTGTTCTCCAAGATCATCGACCGTGAAATTCCTGCTGATATCATCTTTGAAGACGACCAGTGCCTGGCTTTCCGGGATATCAACCCGCAGGCGCCTACGCATTTTCTGGTGATTCCCAAGAAGCCGATTGCTAAGTTGTCTGATGCTGAAGAAGCCGATCAGGCGCTGCTTGGGCATTTACTACTGGTGGCCAGCCAGGTGGCCAAACAAGAAGGGCTGGAGGATTTTCGCTTGAACGTGAATAACGGCGCCGGCGCCAGCCAAACTGTATTTCACCTGCATGTGCATGTGCTGGGTGGGCGTTCGTTTAGTTGGCCGCCAGGCTGATCTCCTGGTCGCGTGTAGGTCGACCAAGACCGTTTAATTCCCTTACCGGAGTACCTAAAATGGCGCGCCGTTTGCAGCGCAGTGCGGTGAACAAGGTGTGTGAGTTGCTGTTGCTGGGCCATGCCTTGGATACGCTGAATGCTATTGTTGTGGAACTGAGAGCGCACGGGTACAACCACGCATCCCGCACGGCCATTGTCCGCCTGGATGCCAAGCAGGATGGGGTGCTCCGGCAGTGTGCCCACTCAGCCGATGGGGTATATCGCGATACGGTAGTGTTCCCCTCTCTTGAACAGGAGTGGTCTGCGATGCGAAAGAACCTGGGGTATCGATGGGCGGGTAGTGCGCGGTGAATTACCTCGCCCACCTATCCTTGGCGCAACCTACGGTATCATCGAAGGTTGGCAATGTGCTTGGGGATTTTATGCGTGGAGTGGACGTTAGTGAGCTGACGGGGCCACTGCGCCGAGGCCTGGATAACCACCGTCTGGTGGACCACTTTACCGACCACCATCCTTGGGTTACCTCGCAGCGTCGAACCTTTTCGTCTGGCCGCCGCCGTTTTGCTGGGGTGGCACTGGATGTGCTGTTCGACCATTTCCTTTGGCAGCATTGGGTGCGGTTTTATGACGTCCCCAGAGAACAGGCTATTGCGCACCATTACCGCCAGCTTGAACAGGGATTGCCCTTAATGCACGGGCCCATGCAGCAGCGGGTAGAGCGATTGATCGCGTTTGATTTGCTCAATCAGTACGGTGATTTGACCAAGGTTGGCGAGGCGCTGGATGTGATCGCTGCGCGGATTCGGTTTGCCAATTCCTTCGGTGGCATCATTGAGGAAATCGGGTCACGTTATCGGGAGTTGGAAGAAGGGTTTCTGACGTTTTACCCCCAGTTACAGGCGAAGGTTAGGGAGAGCGGGCTGGAGTGAGGGCGCTTTATTGACAAGCCTCACGTTTCACGCTCCAGAGAGCGCGACATTTTTTCAACAAAAGGGCTGCGCCAAGACTTCGGACGCTGCCCTTCTGTTTCAGAGCTTTTTGCTCTCTTGCGTGTTGCAGCTTGTCGTTGGCAACTCCCCTTGGCTTATAACGCAGGTATACCCAACTCGGCCATGGTGTCGTAATACAATTCATCAGCCAAGCTGCTATTGCGCGCCCGGGGCGAGCGAAGAGCCGTTTTATGGTTAGCGAAATATTCCCCGGTGATGCCTACGTATTGTTTGTCTAAGGCCAGGCTTACCGGAAGCGAAGCGGCTTTTTCCGGGGTGGTGAGCGTAGGGCGAATGAGCGCCATAATGGCGTTGGGGACGTGGCGAAAAATCGGGGTGTCCACGCCGCCGGGGTGCAGAGCGTTGCTGGTAATGCCAATTTCTTTCAGACGGTCTGCAAGCACATTGCTGAACAGGATGTTGGCCAGTTTGGACTGCCCGTAAGCATCCATAATCAGATAGGGTTTGCGGCCCTTCCACGTTTTCTTATTGATGCGGCCTAGCCAATGAGCCACAGAAGCCACATGGAGGATGCGCGGTGCGGTGCCTTTTTTTAACAGCGGCAGCATTAGGTGGGTGAACAGTACTGGAGCGAGATAATTCACTCCGAACTGCATTTCATATCCGTCTTTGGTGAATTCCTGCCGGGTCGGGACCACGCCGGCATTGTTGATCAAAACATCAATGTGTCCCAGTTCTTGATAGAGCTGAGCCGCGCAATCACGGACTTGTTCAAGATCTGCCAGATCCAACGGAAATAAGCGTATTTTTGCCTGCGGATGAGCATTCTTGATTTTGGCAATGGCGGCTTGGCCTTTCGTTTGGTCGCGGCAGGCGAGGATGACCTCTGCGCCGCGCGCGACGAGTTGTTCTGCCGTGCAGAAACCAATGCCGGAATTACCGCCGGTGATGAGTACGCGTTTGCTCATGGCTATGGATGCCCTTTTTCCTGTTGGTGTGTTGCCAGCTTAACAGGCCTCACAGGGCGGGGGTGGAGCCGGTCAGGCCATTTTTTGTGTTTTTCTGTGGTGTTTGGCTTCGGGTAAGCCATTGTGCAATGTCCCTGCAAATTCGCTGCCATTCCTGGCTCTGAAGTAACAGGTGTGGCGCTTGCGGGTAGAAACGGTATTTCCCTTGGTTGTTAGCAGATAAATGCTGGCGCAGATTCGTAATGCCGGCCTCGGGGACGGAATGGTCATTGCCTCCGTACAGCAATAGGGTGGGGATGTTGAGGTGGTTAGCGGAATCGCTGGCGCTGTCGGCTAGCTTGATCAGGCCCCAGTAGGCGTCCATGCGTACCTCACGCATAACGCGGGGGTTCTTGGCCAGCCGTTGCGCACTGAGGGGCGACAGGCTAGGGTCGTCAGCTCGGCGCTCCACGGTCAGTAGGTAGCCAGGGGCTAGAGTGGCAGCGGTTGCGATAGCTGCATTCCAGCCGTAGCGGAAGGGAATGCCTTCGCGCACTGCAGGCGCGGCCAGCACCAGCCCAGCGAGTTTGTCCCGTTGTTGTTGGGCGGCCAATATAGCTACAGCACCGCCTAAGCTTTCACCGAACACAAACAGGGGCTGCGGGTATGCCTGGTGCAGTCGACGAATTTGTGTTGCTGCGTCGTCAACCAGTTGGTGCTCACCTGCCCAGCGGCTTTGTTTTTGTCGGTCGCCGAACCCTGCCTGGTCATAGGCCACAAACAGATAGCCGGCGTCCGCGAACCAGGGGCCAACCTGTTCAAAGGCCGCGCCGAAATCACCAAAACTATGTAAGCCTAAGATGACACCCCGAGGCGGGCCAGTAGGCGCCCACTCGCGCAGCGTATTGGTGAGGAGCTTAGGTATACTGCTGCCCTTGGGTGGTTTTTCAGAGTAAAAGCCACACGCAGCCATCAGTGCCCCAATAAAAAGAATAAGAGAAAAGCGAATAACAGGATGAGCAGAGCGGAGAGTCATGCCATGACCATAGCAGTGTCGTTGCAACGGCGAGTGAATGTAGCCCTTTTTTCTTTGGTGTTAGTCGCTAGCTCTTCACTGGCTTCACGTTGTGAAGCGCAAGACGTGCCATCGGTCCCGATGATGGAATTGACAGTGACGGCCTCGGCCTATAATTCACTGTATGGGCAGGGGGCGGGAAGCGACCATGCGTTGGCCGCCTGGGGCGATCGGTTAAAACCGTGTATGCAAGTCATTGCTGTGTCCCGTGATTTGATTTCAATGGGGCTTACGCACAATGTGGAAGTTACCATCGAGGGCTTGCCTGGTGTTTGGCAAGTGAAGGATAAGATGCATCGCCGCTGGAAACGCAAAATTGATATTTATATGGGGGAGGACTTGCAGGCTGCACGTGAATGGGGGCGCCGTAAAGTCAAAATCCGTTTCCCTCGGCCGAAGGAGTAGTTGCAAGCTGAAAATTACAGTAGGTATAACTGGTTTCAGCTTTCAATGCACAGGAGCCGAGGCCAGACCTTGGCCATGGCTCCTTTATTTTTAATCCTTATTATCTTTTCCGTCGTGCGGCAGCTTAACGCTTACGACGTTTTTATTCGCGGCTAAGAAATGTCATGGTCAGCTTGGTGGAAACACTGGGCAATACCTTGTCCATCAACTTAATTAACTTAAATGTGCGGCCTACAGGATTGTGAACCGGCACGTTTTCATTTGCGGCTTGCCAGGCTTTAGCGGCGATGTCTTCGGCGGTGAGATTGACGCCCAAGCGGTCCACTACCGGGGCGCGGAAAATGGCCCCGTCGATCATCGGGGTCTTCACAAAGGGGGGCATGATATCCACCACGCGAATACCCTGGCGTGCCCATTCGATATTGAGGGCTTCGGTGAGTGCTCGCACGGCAAATTTGCTGGCGGAGTAGGACGCTAGATGCGGCACCCCGTAGAGCGCAGAGGCGGAACTCATGTTTATCACTACGGGCTCAGTGCTCAGTTGTAGATGGGGTTGAGCCGCCAAGGTCATGTTGATCAACCCCATCACATTGATATCAATGATTTGTTTATGCTGCTCGGCACTGATGTCTTCGAAATGCCCCATGCGCAAAACCCCTGCGCAGTTGAAGAGCACATCAAAGCCCTTGCCTTGAGAAAAGCTCTCGCAGGCTTTCTGGCAGGCGGTTGCTTCGGTTACATCCAGACGCTGATACCAGCTGCCATTCAGTTCTCTGGCGAGCTTGGCTAGGGCGGTTTCATTGATGTCGGTAAGGCCCACCTGCCAGCCCTTGTTATGGAAGAAGGTGGCGGTGGCCAACCCAATGCCGCTAGCTGCGCCAGTAATCATGATGCGTTTCATGCGTGAGCGTCCTCTTCATGGTCATGGATGGCATGTTGGTGAATAAAGCGTGCGCAGGTCATCAGAGCGTGATCCGAGTCTGCAAGTACACCCGCGTGTAATTGAAAATCGTGCCAGCGTTGCGGGTGAATCTGTAGCCGTGTTGGGGTGCCCGCTTCGTTTAAAGCAGCGCACAGACGGTGGCTATCATTAAGCAGAATTTCATCGCCGCCGGCTTGGATTAGCGTGGGGGGCAAGTCACTTAGTTCGCCGAACAGCGGGGAGCACTGGACATTGCGGGTATCATTACCCGCATAGGCGTCAGCCGCGCTGGCTAGCCAGCTATGGCTTAGCATGATATCTCGGTCGGTGTCGTAAAGCTGTCCCAAGGTTAGGTCAACCCAGGGGGAAAAAAGAATAACGCTGCTGGGTAGCGGCTTACCGCTGGCTTTTAACGCTTGCAGCGTGGCCAGTGCTAATCCGCCTCCAGCGGAGTCGCCCATCAACGTTAGAGAGCCGGGGCTTACGCCGCTCTCTAGCAGAGCTAGGTAGACCGCGACGGCGTCTTCGATGGCGGCAGGGCAGGGGTGTTCCGGAGCGAGCCGGTAATCCGGCACCACCACATGGGCATTGGCGAATTTGGCTAGGTGCGAGGTAATGGACTTGTGGCTGTCCGGACTCCCAGCCACGTAACCACCGCCATGTAAATAGAGCACGGTAGTTTGTGCATGCAACGGCTGGTAGTGGCGGCAAGGTACATTGGCTAACGCGTTATCGTGGCTGCCGATGCCTCGGGCTTTGAGGGTACTGTGGGCCATAATGTCTAGCCAGCGCCGCTGTGCAGTAAAGCTGAAGCGTGGATTGGCAACGGGTTTGAATAGTAGTGCCAGGGATTGGCGTAGCGTGCCTGCCAGTACTTGTTGCAGTGTCGACTGGCTACGGCTGATGCGATCAACAAACAGGCTCATAGGGATTTGTACTCGTAGTCGTTGAGTTGCAAGTGTTGGGTTTGGCGGCGGTAGTCAAAAGTGAAACCGGGCCAGTTGTTGGTGTTCTTACCACTATCGGTTTTGTACCAGCTGTGGCAGCCCTTGTCCCAAACGGTGTCGCTGATTTTGCGCTGCACGTTATCGTTGAAACGCGCTTGTACGCTCTCGCGTACTTCCATGGAATGAAGCTGTTGGTCGTCCATTTCTGCCAAGCATTGTTGAACGTAATGGATTTGGCTTTCCAGCATGTAAATAATCGAGTTATGGCCCAGGTTGGTGTTGGGGCCATAGAGCATGAACAGGTTTGGAAAGCCTCGTACAGTAATGCCGAGGTACGCTTCTGCACCGTCCCGCCAGGTGCTATTCAGGTCTTTTCCGTTGCGGCCAGTAATGGTCATTGGAGTAAGAAATTCGGTGGCCTTGAAGCCGGTACCGTAAATGATTACATCCACTTTGTGGTGGGTGCCGCTACTATCGGTGAGGCCTTTCTTATCTACCGCATCAATACCGTAGTTGATCACTTCCGTATTCGCTTGGGCTAGCGCAGGGTAATAATCGTTGGACATCAGGATGCGCTTACAGCCCATGGGGTAATCTGGGGTTAGTTTTTCGCGCAGTACTGGGTCTTTAATCTGTTTTTTCAGTTGTCGGGCAAAGAGCCATTCGTAGACGAGCATGGCTTTTTGGAAGGAGGTAAACCCCAGCACCCGTGCTTCATTGGCGGCATAGATACGCATGCGATCCAGGGTTTGTGTCACGGGCAACTTTTTCAGCATCCAGTGTTCGGCCTTGCGGTAGGCGCGATCCGGTTTGGGAATCACATGTGCTGCAGAGCGCTGGAACAGTTTGACCTTGCCGGCCACCTTGGCAATTTCGGGAACAAACTGAATGGCGCTGGCGCCGGTGCCGACCACGGCTACGGTTTTACCGGTGAGGTCCTCATCGTGGTTCCAGCGAGCACTGTGAAAGTGCGGGCCCTGAAAGTCTTCAATTCCTGAAAGTGGTGGGTAGGCGGGTTGGTTGAGCTGACCGGTGGCAGTGATCAACGCTCGGCAGGTGATGACCTCGCCGTTGGTCATGGTGATTTCCCATAAGCCGGGTTCATCCAGAAAACGCGCCTCTGCCACTTCTGTGTTGAAGCGTATATGGCGGTATAGATCGTATTTGCGAGCGCAGTATTGCTGGTAGGCAAAAATCTCTTTTTGCTGGGCGAAGCGACGGCTCCAAGGGTAGTGGCGCTCAAAAGAGAAGGAGTACAGATGGGAAGGCACATCACAGGCGGCACCGGGGTAGGTGTTATCGCGCCAGCAGCCCCCCACGTCGTGGCCCTTCTCAATAAGCAGCAGATTATCTTGGCCTTGAGCTTTTAGGCGAATAGCCATGCCCAGCCCGCCGAAGCCGGCACCAATAATGACCACGTTGTGCGTTACTTGCATGGGAAACAATCCGGTTAATAACGTTGCCATCCACTCTAGCGATACATAAACGCTTTGTTTATGGCATTCTGGGACATAAATTTGTGAAATACGGACATTATGGCGGTACAGAGAGCGATAACCAGCGTGCGGATGCAGGTGGCCTTTGCCGAAGAGCAAGGCGTGCCGGCCTCTGTGTGTCTGCACAATTCGGGGATTGATTTGGCGATGCTGGGCCAAGCAGATTGCACTATTGGTGCGGAACAGGAGCTCACGGTGGTACGCAACTTGTGCCGGGCTCTGGGCAACCATGCAGAGCTAGGCTTAGCCATGGGGCAGCGTTACCACCTGAGTAGCTATGGAGTATGGGGGTTTGCGTTGTTGAGTAGCCCCACCTTTCGTCAGGCTGTTGAGCTGGGGCTGCGCTACCTAGACTTAACATTTGCTTTTCTGGATGTCTCTCTCCAGCAGGAGGGGAATGATGCCTTGCTGATTTTGGATGACAGTGGCGTGCCGGAAGAGGTTCGCGAGTATCTGTTGGCCCGGGATGCCAGTGCGGTGATGATGATTCAGGAAGAGTTGTTTGCCGGGCGGGTTCCCTTGTCTTCACTGGAAATACGGTTGCCGCCGCGAACGGCGGCCACCTTCGAATCTATTTTTGGACTGGTGCCGGAATTTGGTCGTCCTCGTAGTCAGGCGCGTTTTGCTCTGGGCCTGCTTGATATGCCACTGCCCCAAGCCAACCCGGTCACGG
Organism: Alcanivorax sp. NBRC 101098; assembly: GCF_001010505.1. Classification (GTDB taxonomy): domain Bacteria; phylum Pseudomonadota; class Gammaproteobacteria; order Pseudomonadales; family Alcanivoracaceae; genus Alcanivorax; species Alcanivorax borkumensis. Next base: position 2,390,119 of record NZ_AP014613.1, on the reverse strand, counting down.
CGCGTTTATGTGAAGAGCAGTGTCACCAGTTATTGGTGCAGCGTTATCGCAAGGGCAGCGTGGCGGCGCAGGTGCGTCGGCGGTTATTACAACAGCCGGGTCGCTTTCCGGATATGGAGGCGATGGCACAGGAGCTGGCGATCACCAGTCGTACCTTACGCCGTCATCTGCAAGCGGAGGGTACAGGTTATCGGATGTTGTTGGATGAAGTTCGGCAGATGCTGGCGGAGCAATGGCTCACTCTTGGCATCCTCAGCCTGACTGAAATCAGCGAACGTCTGGGCTTTTCGGAGATAGCCAACTTCAACCATGCCTTCCGCCGCTGGACCGGGCAGAGCCCGGGCAGGTTCCGCCGTGAGCGGCAGGGATGATGGGTTCTACCATGACAGCCATTCTTAACAGCGCTGTTGTGCTTGTTGAGCTTTGTGACGGCGGAGATAAGCCCGTTTTTTTTATGGCATTGCGGGTAGCTTCATTTCTCCTTCCTTGTCGAAGGATAAAGGGATCGGTACCCCGGCCACCCGTGATTTGCCCACTAGCCGGTATTGCAGTGGCTGGTCTTGGTTCTGCTGAATTTTCTGTAATTGCTGCAGGCTGCCCAGCAGACTTGTGGTGATGGCGGTCGTTACTTTGGTATCACCCATGGCCGGCAAGGTAATGCTTTCGTTGGTGAGCCCGCGGGCAAACTTCTCCCCGTTCACGTAGATCTCATAGTCCAAGCTGTTGAGCGTTAGCTCCCGATCGTTGGGGTTTTGGACCCGAAGCGTCAGCCCCCACTCCTGCTCAAACAGGCTGAAGCTGTTCAGATTAATACCGGAGACGCTAACCTCTGGAGACTCTAGGCCAGCGAGGCTCTGGCAGCCGCTCAGGATCAACAGGCCCATGGCGACCCACAAGGAAAGCACTTTCTTCATTCTTCACTCCATTGATATACGTTGTTAGCAGGCAGTTAGAGACCAGCATAACCGGAAAGTTGCGAGAGTGGGGGTGAAAGGCGTGCGCAGATGAACGCGGTATGTGCGATAGCAAGAGGAGGATAATGCGTGCCGGACGGCCCGATCGCCAACCGCACCACCGCGCCCCTTGCGGGGCGCCTGTGGTGCGGCATCCTAACCGGGCCGCCGGCACGAGGACCGAATGACTTAATCATCCGGCTACATGGATGATCGCGTGATCGTTAGGGAGAAGGCAAGTACCCGATGTTGCAGATTTGTATCTGGTAGGCCATGGCCACCACAATAGTCAACGCCGCCTACCTATAGTGAGTACTCTGAAAAGCGCCCCTAGAACGATGTGGATAAATGCTAAAACGGGGGGGCACAGACGCCGCGCTTTCAGGTGCAGCAAGCCAAGCAGGGGCGCGATTGACAAGATTGGCTCGCTCCTGTGGGGAGTGAGCTTATTCCGGCGGCTTTTGGGGCTGTGGTATTAGAATGACAAGCGTGAAGCGCCCGCTGAAATACGGGCCTTTATAGGTACCGTTGACTCCGAAACGCTCTCTTGGCTGCGCTGCAATCTGTGTGCACTTTCAAGAGAGCCTTTGGTGTCTTATTTAAAACGTGTGGCTCGCGGCTGCCTCTATAGAGAATCCGTCAACAGGATCCCGAAGCTGTAGCGGTTCTCATAATTGTCGTAATTAATCAGTGAATCCCCGTACCCGGAGAAAACCTGCACCAAGCCTTTGAAGCGTTTGCTTAGCGGGAATGAGTAATTGAGGCGGCCTGCGCCCTTATTCTCCGAACGTAGATTGTTGCGTAGCATCAGTTCGACCACGTGGTTGCCGAATGGGTGTGCGACTTCCAGTTCGAAATTGCCCATGTACTTTTCGATATCCGGGTTGTCGTCACCGCCGGCATCTGTGGGGGAGTCTTTTTTATCTTCAGGAATGCGATACCAAGGTTTGAAGGACCAGTAGTAATCCCCTGTCTTGAACACATAGTTCATGAAGATACGGTTCCAGCTACGTGAAACGGGCACATCCTGGCCGTTGGACTGATGGTTGAACCCTAGCGCCAATAGCTCCGAATCTAGAGGTCCGATTTGCCAATCAATCGGTTTGGTAATGAATAATTCCGGCTCGTAATTGGCTTCACGGAATGGGGCCGAGAGGTCACTGTTGTAAGCCTGCCAATAGAACGTGCCGGTAAAGGCCATCCAAAGGGTAATGTCATCGAAAATCTTTTCTTTGATAGGGGCTTTCAGCGATAACTGAAATTTGACCTCAGAGGGTTGTAGATCACTGTCCTTCTTGGTGGGGTCGTTCCACTGCCGATTGGACCAGTAACTATACGGCATCAGGTAGTTTCGGCGATGAGGGGTGATGACAAAGGGATTGCCGCGGGTGGTATTTTCCAGTGCCAGCCTGGCTCGCAGGGCGTTCTCATGGCTACTGATTCTCTCTTGTTCTTCGCCGTTCGTACACCAACCGCGCATTTCGTGCAGTGTTACATTGCCATTAGCGGTCTGGGCACTGCGTAACAGACAGTTATTGAGCTTTTGCTCTTCTGTCATGTTGATGGCTGGGCTGTCGGGTACAGGAGGATCGTTATTGGCCGGCTCCTCGGCGCAAAGAAGGGAGCTGGCCAGCGCTAGGGCGAACATAAGGCGGATATGCATGAGGGCCTTCCTGTGGCGAGGAGTAGTGGAGCTAAATGTTATAGTGACAGGGCTTCTTCATCACTCATGGCGCGTGCCTGCTCTTCCAGCATGACCGGTATGCCATCGCGCACCGGATAGGCTAAGCCGCTGGCTTTGCACTTTAACTCTGCGGTTTTTTCATCGTAGATCAACGGTGCTTTGCTGACCGGGCAGACCAAAATATCCAGTAGATTGGGATCAAGCATTTTCACCACTCCTAAACGGTAATGTCGCGAGTATACCGAAACCTCGGCGGGTTGAATGCCTATCGCAAGCAGACCGATGCTTTTTTACGATTTCCTGGTAATTGTCTTTGAAAACAGGGCGGTTAGCGGGCAAACATTAGTTTCAAACGCTTGTTTGACTTGCGGGTCACAAATAGGGGTGGAGACGTGCCGGAAGCCTGACCTAAGATTAGCCCACTTAAAAGAGTGGCGAGCCACGGCCCGCCTCATTGTTACCGGTAATTTAAGGGAGATTTGAGATGCCGGATTACAAGGCTCCCCTGCGCGACATGCGCTTTGTACTGAATGAAGTGCTCGACCTGGATGGCCACTACGCCAGCCTGGGTTTGGACGATATCAATAGCGAACTGCTGAATGCTTTCCTGGAAGAAGGCGCCAAGTTTTCTGAAAACGAACTGGCTCCTCTAAACCGTTCCGGTGATGAGGAAGGCTGTGGTTTCGAAAATGGTGTGGTGACCACGCCGAAAGGCTTTAAAGAAGCCTACGTCAAATACGTAGAGGGTGGCTGGCCGGCCATGGGTGGCGATCCTGAGTTCGGGGGCCAAGGCCTGCCGGGTTCTGCCGGTATCGCGATATCAGAAATGACCGGTTCTGCCAACTGGTCCTGGAGCATGTACCCGGGCCTGTCCCATGGTGCGGTTGCCACCATTGAAGAACACGGCACTGAAGAGCAGAAACAAGGGTACTTGCCCAAGCTAACCAGTGGTGAGTGGACCGGCACTATGTGTCTGACTGAGCCTAGCTGTGGTTCTGACCTAGGCATTCTCAAAACCAAGGCCGAGCCTAACGACGACGGATCCTACAGCATCACCGGCACCAAGATCTTCATCTCCGCCGGTGAGCATGACATGGCTGAGAACATCATCCATATCGTCCTGGCTCGCCTGCCGGGTGCTCCGAAAGGCACCAAGGGCATTTCCCTGTTCATCGTGCCCAAGTTCATGACTGACGGTAACGGCAGCGTGGGTGAGCGCAATGCGGTGACCTGTGGTTCCATCGAACACAAGATGGGTATTAAGGCTTCTGCTACCTGTGTAATGAACTTCGACGGTGCGACTGGTTACCTGATCGGTCCGGAGAACAAAGGTTTGAACTGCATGTTCACCTTCATGAACTTCGCTCGCCTGGGTACTGCTATTCAAGGTGTTGCGCACGCTGAAATTGGTTTCCAGGGCGGGCTGACCTACGCCAAGGAACGTTTGGCCATGCGTAGTCTGTCTGGACCTAAGAACCCGGAAGGCCCGGCTGACCCGATCATCGTTCACCCAGATGTGCGTCGCATGCTGCTGACCTCCAAGGCATTCGCCGAAGGTGGCCGTGCACTGGTTTACCTGTGTGCCCAGCTGGGCGACAAGGTGAAGCTGGAGAAGGACGAAGCGGCCCGTAAAGAAGCCGACGAACTGATGGCGCTGCTGACACCGATCGCCAAAGCGTTTGTGACCGAAACAGGCCTGGAAGCTGCTAACCACGGTGTGCAGATCTACGGTGGTCACGGCTTTATTCGTGAGTGGGGCATGGAGCAGAACGTTCGTGATGCCCGTATCTCTACTCTGTACGAAGGCACCACCGGTATTCAGGCGCTGGATTTGTTGGGCCGTAAGGTGTTGATGACCCAGGGCCAGGCCCTGCGTAACTTCACCAAGATTGTGCACCAGTTCTGTGAAGCCAATGGTGAGAATGGCGACCTTAAAGAATTTGTTGAGCCGCTGGCCGGCTACAACAAGGAATGGGGCGAGCTGACTCAAGCCATCGGCATGCAGGCCATGCAGAATCCGGAATACGTGGGCGCCGCCTCGGTGGATTACCTGATGTACTCTGGTTACGTGACGCTGGCCTATCTGTGGGCGCGCATGGCATCTGTCGCGCAAGCCCAGCTAGATGCTGGTGCTGGTGATGAGGACTTCTACAAAGCCAAGATCAGTACTGCGCGTTTCTACTTCAAGCGCATCCTGCCGCGCGTGGCTGGCCATAAAGGCGCTATCGAAGGTGGTTTGGACTGCATGATGGACCTGGATGCCGAGCACTTCGCATTCTAAGTCTCTCCTGCTGATAAAAAACCCGCCTTTATGGCGGGTTTTTTTTGGCTGCTTGACCGCTGGTTGAGGCAGAGAGCATGCCGTAGGGTGCGTTGGGTTTAGTTTCAATCTCACTGCGGCCCTTCTTCGGCGCTGATGGGATTGATGCGAAGGAAGACGGACGTTTTCCTGTAAATCGTGTGCTTACTATTATCCTGGGTATAGTCATGCTCAAGGGAGTGTTCAACGTGGCCGTGTCGAAACAGTGTCATAAGGTGGCTGCAGGTCATATCTGGCCTGGGTCTTTTGCAGCGAGCGTTTGCTGAATGCATGCTGTTGTGACATTTCAGGAGTGTGCGCAATGCTTAAAATCACCGCCTGGCGGTTGCTGGCAATATTGTCCGTGGTGCTTGGGGGGATTGGTGTAGTCATCCCTGGTTTGCCCACGGTGCCCTTTTTGTTGCTGGCCGCCTGGGCAGGGACTCATGGTTGGCCTCGGCTGGAAGCTTGGTTGCTGGGGCACCCTAAATATGGCCCCAGTATCCGTGACTGGCGAGAGCATGGCGCGGTGTCGCGTCGGGCCAAAATCGCGGCGTCTGCAATGATGTTGCTCAGCGTAATGATGATTGCGGTTTCTGAGGCCCATGTTGCGTTAAAGCTGGGCGTTCCGGCGACATTGATGGTGACTGCCGCGTGGCTTTGGGCTCGCCCGGAGCCTGCAGCTAAGCAGGGAGATAAGAGCGGGCGCGCCGATCGATAGTGCCGACCCGCCTGCTTTATTGTGCTGAGTAAAAACGGTTACACCACCCCTTGGGCGAGCATGGCATCTGCCACTTTGACAAACCCAGCGATATTTGCACCCCGGACATAACCGGTGGTGCCGTCCACGGTTCCGTACTCAATGCAGGAATGGTGAATGCGCTGCATTATAGAATGCAGTCGCTCGTCCACCTCTCCAGAGGTCCAGTTTAGTCGTAAACTATTCTGGCTCATTTCCAGTCCCGACACCGATACCCCGCCTGCATTGGCGGCTTTGCCGGGCGCAAACAATATATGGGCATCCCGGAAGATGTCTATGGCAGCGAGGGTGCATGGCATGTTCGCCCCTTCGGCAACAACCTGACAATTATTTTTGATCAGGGTGCGGGCGTTGTCCTCGTCAAGCTCATTTTGGGTGGCGCATGGTAAAGCAATATCACAGGGGATGTGCCAGGGGCGCTGGCTTTCCAAGTATTCAGCATTCAAATATTGAGTCGCTTCGCTGAGACGCGCTCCGGGCTTATTTTTCAACTCGGTAATATGAAGAAGATCTTCTTCGGTCATTCCTTGTGGGAAAAACAGGGTGCCGCTGGAGTCAGAAAGAGTCAGCACCTTGCCGCCTAGATCGAGTACTTTCCTGGCAGCAAATTGGGCGACATTGCCAGAACCGGAGATCAGGGTTTTTTTCCCTTCTAGCCCGCTATGGCGTGTTTTCATCATTTCTTCAACGAAATACACGCAGCCATATCCGGTGGCTTCCGGGCGTATTCGTGAGCCGCCGAAGGCGAAGCCTTTTCCAGTAAAGGTGCCGGTGAATTCGTTGGTGAGCTTTTTATACATGCCAAACATATAGCCTACTTCCCGAGCACCGACCCCGATATCGCCGGCAGGAATATCCAGGTTGGGACCAATATGGCGATAGAGTTCGGTAATAAACGCCTGGCAAAAACGCATAATTTCAGCGTCAGATTTGTCTTTGGGGTCAAAGTCCGCGCCCCCTTTACCTGAACCCATAGGTAGGGAGGTCAGCGAGTTTTTAAAGGTTTGCTCGAAGGCGAGAAACTTCAGGATGTCCAGATTAACCGATGGATGAAAGCGTCGCCCGCCTTTGTAGGGGCCGATGGCGCTGTTCATCTGTACCCGATATCCACGATTGACTGGACCTGACCGTTATCATCTTGCTAGGCGATTCTAAATTGAATCACCCGCTCGGGTTCAACAAGCCTTTCCAGTAGGCCCATGGATTGATACTTTGGCTGCAGTTTGAGGAATGGCCATAGTGAGCGCAGAACCTCTTCGCTGGCTTGGTGGAAGGCGGCTTGTTCCGGGTCGCGCCGTTTTATCTGCTGAAGAAAACTCTCTAACCCTGATGTCATATTGGAATCCTGAGCGTCTGAGTGGTGAGTGGTTTTAATTGGTGCGCTATGGCGCACCAATTTGATGCGCTTAGGGGGTACTGTTTGTCTCGGGCTAGGCAGTCAGTGGTGTGCTGAGAGCTGGTTGCAATGCCATAAAGCAAAATACGTAATGTGAACGCTGGGTCACAAATAAGCCTGTCACCCAGCTGCAGGGCTGCCTAAAATTCGCATCCTGCCAACTTTCGGGAGACGTGCAAATGGCGACTTATAAAGCCCCCCTCGAGGACATGCGTTTTGTTCTCAACGATGTGTTCAAAGCGGATCAACTCTGGGCCTCCATGCCGGCCACCGCAGAGGTGACTCAGGATTTGTCCGATGCGATTCTGGAAGAAGCGGGCAAAATGACCGAAGGCTTGCTGTTCCCGCTGAATCGTAACAGCGATGAGCAGGGCTGCACTTGGACCGATGGGGCGGTGACTACCCCGGATGGTTTCAAGGAAGCATTCAAGACCTTTGCCGAAAATGGTTGGAGCGCATTTTCCGGTAACCCGGAGTTTGGTGGCCAGGGTATGCCCAAGTCATTGGCGGTGCTTTTTGAAGAAATGATGCACAGCGCTTGTTCTTCGTTTGCCTTGTATCCGGCACTAACCAGTGGTGCGTGCCTAGCGGTGGATGCCCACGCTTGCGAAGAACTCAAGTCGCAGTACTTACCCAAGCTTTATAGCGGTGAGTGGAGTGGCACCATGTGCCTGACTGAGCCGCATTCCGGGACAGACCTGGGTATTCTACGGACCAAGGCTGTGCCTAACGATGATGGCTCGTTCAACATTACCGGCACCAAGATTTTTATCACCGGTGGTGAACATGACCTGACCGGCAACCATGTCCATCTGGTGCTGGCTAAGTTGCCGGATGCGCCAGCAGGCTCCAAAGGGATCTCCCTGTTCCTGGTGCCCAAGTTTTTGCCTGACGCGGACAACAATCCGGGTGAGGCCAACGGTGTCACCTGTGGTTCCATCGAACATAAGATGGGGATCAAGGGCTCTGCCACCTGTGTTATGAACTTCGACGATGCCAAAGGCTGGATTATCGGTGAGCCGAACCAGGGGCTGGCGTGCATGTTCACTATGATGAACTACGAGCGACTGTCCATCGGGCTACAGGGCTTGGGGTTGGGTGAAGTTAGCTACCAGAGTGCTGTGGAATATGCGCGAGAGCGCCTACAAGGTCGCAGCGCCACCGGTGCGAAAAACCCGCAAGGACCGGCGGATCCGATCATTGTGCACGGTGATGTGCGTCGCATGCTGATGAACATGCGCGCCATCAATGAAGGAGGCCGTGCGCTGGCAGCCTATGTGGGCATGCAGCTGGATACGTCTAAGTTCAGCGAAGACGCGGAGGCCAAGAAGAAAGCGGAGGATCGGGTGGCGCTGTTGACGCCGGTCGCTAAAGCTTTCTTTACCGATCGAGGCCTGGACACCACCATTACCGGGCAGCAGGTATTTGGGGGCCACGGTTATATTCGTGAATGGGGTATGGAGCAGTTTGTTCGCGATTGCCGTATTTCCCAGATCTACGAAGGCACTAACGGTATTCAAGCGTTGGACTTAGCTGGCCGTAAAGTGGTCCGCAACGGTGGTAAATCCGTGGATGCTTTCCTGGCCGATGCCCAGGCCTGGGTGGATGCTAATGCCGATAATGCGCAGCTAGCCGCAGTAAAAGACGACCTGCAAGCGGCTTTGCTATTGCTGAAATCTTCCACCGATACACTGCTGGCCCAGGCCGGCAACAACCCGGATGCGATCAGCGCTGCTGCGGTGGAGTACCTGGATATCTTTGGTTATGTGCTCTACGCATGGCTGTGGGCGCAGATGCTAGCGGCCACCGATGACCGTGATGATGACTTCGCTAAAGCCAAACGTATCACCGGGCAATACTACTTTCAGCGTGTACTGCCAAAGGCCCAATCACTGGCTGCCCAGCTGAATAGCGGTGCAGATGCCATGATGAGCCTGGACGCGGAACAGTTCTGAGTGACAAGTTGAAGGTTCAACGTTAGAACGCGGGAGCAATTTCCCCGTACTGAAATCAAGAGGCCGCGCCCTGTGTTTGGGTGCGGCCTCTTGCGTTAAAAGCGTTGAGTAAAGTGTTCACGTTTCAACTTTGAACCCCTCTATGGAAACTGCATGTTCAGCGGTGAGCTGCCCTGTAGGCGTTGTGCTTGGGCTGGATTATCAATGAAGGGGTTGCGGTTACCCTGCAGTTTTTCAATCACATTATTGCGTTGGCGCTCTTCGTCAGTAACGGGGTCCTCCCTGCTCCAGCGTTGGTACATTTCCAGCGTGCCTAGCAGGGGCAATTCGTAACGCTCGTGGAGATAGAGCATGGCCCGTGCCACGTCACCTTTGGCGTTTACCGGGGGCTCGAACACTTGGAAAGATTGTTTGTAACCGCAATGAGCATTTTTATTCGTTGTATCGGGTAAATCGCCAAACAGGGTCCGCCGACGATCTAGTTCGGCGAGGCGGGTAACGGGGAAAAGGGCATGGCGGTCCTGGTAAATATCAGTGAACTGCGGATTGTTTCTGCAAAGACGGCTACTTCTGCAACCAAAGTGTTGTGCTAGACGGCGCTCATCGTAAATCTGCGTTACTAAAATGCGATCACCGAGTTGGAAAGGTTCCTGACAATAAAGAGTAGAGCCGCCATTAGGGTAGACTTGTTCGAGGAACAATGTATCCATGCCACCGGCGTAGCTGGCGGTAACCGGCAAACACGTTGCCAGCAGCGTCAGTATAATTTTCCGCATGTTGTGAATCCTGTCACATTCTTCTTATTACCATATTAGCCCTCAAGGCCATGATGACGGCTATCTGCAATGTATGCTTGGCAGATAGCTGGTGCCTATGGTGGGACTAGCGGTTGTTCAACAAAAGCGTCACACAGCTACGGATATGTGCAGTGATCGCTGTTTCATCGGGAAGCTGGCTGGGGACCAATAGAGCACAGAGTTGAAAGTCCGCCTTGACCATCCCGAAAAACTGCCGGGCAGCATGATCGCTAGGGCTGGGGCCGGGGAGTTGTCCGCGGTCGTGAAGGCACTGGAGGTAAAGCTGTAATTGTTCCTGTAAAAATTGAGGCCCGGCCGCATATACCGTTTCTCCGAGTTCCGCAAAAGCGGCCCCTTCTGCAATCAGCAAGCGGTACAGTTCCAAGTTAATCGGATCCGTCAATGCTTTGACGAAAGCATGCCCCAGCAGCTCAAGGCCTTCCTGGGCGGGTAGGTCGTCCACCTCTAGGTTGCGAATATCGTGAACCATCTTGTGAGCGTGATGAGTGATGATCGCGCTGAACAGTCCCCGTTTGTCACCAAAATATTCATACAGGCTGCGGCGTGAGCCGCCTGCTTCAGCAATGATCATATCTAGCGTGGTGCGTGCGTAACCGTGCTGTAGGAAGGTATGTGTGGCGGCATCAAGTAAGGCCTGGCGCCGTCGTTGGCCGCGTGCGGTGATCTGCTGAGTCATGAATAAGTCCTGTGCTGTTACCTAATGGTATTGAGCAGGACACTTTTCGGCAATGACGAGACGTGCCAGTACACAGGGCGTAGCGGCAAGAAGAATGGCCCAAATGGGATTAGCGGGCTGAAAATAAAGTTGATTTATAAATAAGAATCAATATCATTGCGATTCTCTTCTGTAGCTGTTCCCTGTCCAAGGAGGCGGACATCCTCATGACGCTTATGGGCCTATTGTTTTCCAGTCGAAAAAAAGCCTTTGCAGCAGTGGCGGTGCTGAGTGTGTTGAGCGCTGTGCTTAGCGTCGCGGTGTTAGCCTTCATCAGTCAGCGCTTACTGGCCGGAGGCGCTGATCTGCCCGTTGTATTGCTGCAGTTCGTTTTGCTGTTAGTGGCGTTATTTGTCACCGCTACCTTGGCACAGGTGACCTTGCATGTGCTTGGCCACAGGATGGTCTATGGCTTACGCAGGGATCTGGTGCGTCGAGTGCTGGCAACAGACATCGAGCAGTTGGAAAAAGTGGGAGGGCCGCATCTGCTGGCAGCGTTGAGCACCGACCTGCGTAACCTGACCATTGCCTTTGTCCATCTGCCAGAACTGGTTTACGGCGCGGCGCTTAGTGTGGCGGCTCTGGGATGGCTTGCCTGGCTGGCGCCGGGATTGTTTGTGGTTACCGTGGTCTGGTTGCTGGCAACCGCTGTGATGGGGGTCTGGTTGGTTGGCCGTATCAATTTCCATATTGGCAAGGTGCGCGAAGGGGACGACCACCTGTATCAGGATTATCAGGCCATGATTGATGGCCGCAAGGAGCTGGCATTGAACCGGCCTCGAGCCGCCCGTTTTTTTGATGAAGAGTTTGATGGCCATGCCCGCGCCTACCGGGATCATGTTACTCGGGCGGATATCTATAACGGTCTGGCGGGCAATATGGCCAATGTGCTGGTGCTGGCGTTGATTGGTGTGCTGTTTTATCTGGCGGTTGGTCAAGGGTGGGCTGATGCTAATACTGCGTCGATTTTTGCGCTGACGATTCTGTTACTGCGTACACCGTTGATTGGTGCGGTGGCGGCCTTGCCAACACTGCTGTCGGCACGGGTGTCTTTGCGCAAGCTAGCCGGGCTGCAACTGGCTGCTGATTCTGCTGACCTTCTGCAAAGCACCAGCAATACGCTGTCCGGCTTCAGGACTCTTAGCTTGCAGGGCGTGTGTTACCACTACCCAGAGCAGGACGGAGCACCAGGTTTTGCGGTGGGGCCGCTGGATATCACTATCCGTCGTGGGGAACTGATTTTTGTGCAAGGGGGCAATGGTAGTGGTAAGAGCACTTTTGCGCGTTTGCTGACGGGATTGTATCGGCCTCAGCAGGGTGAGCTGATAGTCGATGGCGAGCCCGTTACGGAATCAACCCGGGTGGCTTTTCGACAGCTTTTCTCTTCTGTTTTTACCGACTTCCATTTGTTCAGTCGCTTGCTCAAAGGCGATGGGACAGACGTGGCTAGCGCAGACGTGGATGCTTGGTTGGCCACCTTGGGGATGCAGCACAAGGTACGCGAGCAAGACGGGCGACTTAGCGATATCCGTTTCTCCCAAGGTCAGCGCAAACGTCTGGCACTGTTAATGGCGGTGGTGGAAAGCCGAGACTGTTTATTGCTGGATGAATGGGCAGCGGACCAGGATCCGCAGTTCCGGCAGTTTTTTTATCTCGATCTGCTGCCCCGGCTGCAGGCTACCGGTAAAACCATTATTGCCATTACTCACGATGATCATTACTTCGATCGTGCAGATCGCTTGTTGAAAATGGACGCTGGCCGTTTGCAGGAAATAGACGATTTGAGTGCTCGTGAGAGTGTTCAGGTATTGCGTGAAGCTAGCCTTTAGATCACCCCCTCGAAAATAGAGTGTTGCGTGTTTGAGCTTTCAGCGCTTGCACGCGTTGTTATTCATCCTGTCACCGGCGAGGAAGCCATGAGTATTGATAATCCTGAAACGGAATTCACCGTCGTCATCAATGACCAAGAACAGTACAGCATCTGGCCTACCTATCGTCCGGTTCCGGCAGGTTGGAAAACCGTTGGTGTCACTGGCAACAAGACTGAATGTCTTGAGCATATTAATCAGAGTTGGACGGATCAGCGCCCACGTCGCCTGCGTGATGCGCGAGCGTCCTGATTTCTCTTGCGCCTGCCCTAACGCCAAGGAGCTGATATGACCTGGTCTGCCAACGAAAATCTAAACCCGGGGCCGGACTGGGCCCCGCTTTCCTGTTCACAACAACGCTTGTGGCTTTTCACGCGGCTCTCTGCGCAGAGTACGGCGTATAACCTTGGCGCCATGCTGTGGCTGGAGGGAGAATTAAACCCAGAAGCACTCGAGCAGACCATTAATTATGTGATTGCACGGCAAGATATTGTGCGGGTGCAATTTGCCGAACGCGATGGGCAGGGGTGGCAAAGAATTGCGCCACATGAAGACCGGGTCTTGCAGTGCGAGGACGTTAGTAATAGGGCGGATCCGGTGGCGGCCGCTTATGCGTTGGGCCATGAGTTTAATGCGACGCCGTTTGATCTGGAGACGGATTCGTTGATGCGGTATCGGTTGGTAAAATTGAATGAGCAGCGACACGTGCTGCTGATTTCCCTACACCATATTGTGGGCGACGCCTGGTCTCTGGGCGTATTCATGCAGGAATTTCTGTATGCCTATAGCGCCTTGCGGGAGGGTTTAGAGCCTAAGCTACCGTCACTGGAAACCCGCTATCTGGATTGGGTGAAAACCGAAGTGCAGTGGCTTGCCAGTGAGAACGCGAAATCACAGCTAGAGTACTGGGTTGAAACGCTGGAGCACGAAGGTGAGCCGCTGGCGTTGCCGCGTCTGTCACCACAAAGTGGGGTATCCAACGCGGCGCGCTATCGCGATTTCTCCCTTAGCATTGAGCAAACGCAGCGACTGAAAAAGTTTTCCAGAACGCAGGGGGTTAGTCGCTTCACGGTATTGCTTTCGGTGCTGCAGTATCTGCTCTTTCGCATATCAGGGCAGTCATTAGTTCGCGTTGGCGTGCCCAGCGCGAACCGTAATAGCAGTAACCAGCTTTTGATGGGATTTTTTGTCAATAATCTGGTGGTGCAGGGCGAAGTGTTGCCAGCCCAATCAGTCAGTGATTGGATTGCCCATATTCACCATGCATTGAGTAACGCAAAAAAACATCGAGATATTCCCTTCGAGAAAATTGTCGATGAGCTCAGTGATTCCCGTCGTGCTGGAAGTCACCCTTTGTTCCAAGTGGCGTTTAACTATCGTCAGCAGGGCAAGGGGTTGAGCTTAAACTTGGGAAACCTGCTGGTGCGGGTGGAAGATCTACCGGTAACGGAGACGCCATTTGATCTAGTGCTGGATGCCTGGCCAGATGAACACGGCGGCCTGACGCTACGTTTGGTTTATGGTGAGGGTATTTTCGATGATGCTTTCGCTGAGCGAATGGTCGCTGGTTTTGAGCAGGTGCTGGATCAGTGGCTGCAAGCCCCCGCGTTACCGTTGACAGAAAGCGCCGCACTGGTCCCGGGTGACGTAGCTTTACTGCAAGAGTGGGGTCAGGGTGAAGGCGAGTGGCAAGCGACGAATTTTGTGTCCTTATTCTCGCAGCAGGCGGCAAAGCGGGGCGATGCCATTGCGCTAGTGCACGGTGGCACTCGCGTGTCGTTTGCCGAACTGGAAGCGCGATCTAATCAGCTGGCCCGTTACTTGATGGGCCAAGGCGTGAAAGCGGATCAAGTGGTGGGGGTGTCGTTCGAACGTGGCGTCACCATGGTGGAAGCCTTTATTGCGGTGATGAAAGCCGGTGGTGCTTTTCTACCGCTGGACCCGGGGTATCCCGCCGATCGTTTGCGCTACATGCTGGAAGACAGTGGCGCGAGCCTGCTGCTCACCTCCTCTGACCTGGTCGACACCCTGCCGAGCGTTGAAGCCGTTAACCCCATTGCGGTCGATGAGCTTTCGCTGGACGATTTTGCCTACGGCATCCTTAACGAAGAACCGCACCCAGACCAGCTCGCCTATGTAATTTACACCTCCGGCTCCACCGGTAAGCCTAAAGGCGTGTCGTTGACCCATGCCGGGCTGAGCATGCATGTACAAACGATCGGTGAGCGCTACGGCATGACGCCGGATGATGTGGAGCTGCAGTTTGCGTCCATTAGTTTTGATGGCGCGGTGGAGCGCTGGACAGTGCCGCTGGCCTTTGGCTCGCGGGTAGTGATTCGCGATCAAGCATTGTGGAGCGCTGAAAAATGCTGTGAGGTGCTGCAGGAAGAAGGAGTCACCATCGCCTGCTTTCCGCCCAGTTATGTGGGGCCGCTGCTGGACTGGATTGAGCAAGAAAAGCCACCGTTGAAAGTGCGTTCCTGGACATTGGGCGGTGAAGCGTTTACTCGGGAAACCTTCGAGCGGATGCAGCAGGTATTAAAGCCGCAACGCATTCTCAACGGTTACGGCCCGACAGAAACCGTGGTAACGCCGATGCTGTGGGCGGCCTATGAAGGCGATACGCTGAGCAGCGCCTACGCGCCCATTGGTCATGCGGTGGGGCCGCGAAAACTTTACGTGCTGGATCAGGATTTAAACCGTGTTCCTGTGGGCGTGGCGGGCGAGCTGTATATCGGTAACGAAGTGGGGCTGGCCCGTGGCTATCATCAGCGCCCAGACCTGACCGCCGAACGGTTTTTGCCTGACCCGTTTGGCGAACCCGGTGAGCGCATGTACCGCACCGGAGATTTAGTGAAGTACCGCGACGACGGGGTAATGGAATACCTGGGGCGGGTGGATCAGCAGGTAAAAATTCGCGGTTTCCGCATTGAGCTGGGAGAAATTGAAAGCCAGCTACTGGGCCATGAACAGATTCGTGAAGCCGCCGTGGTGGCACAGCCTTCCCCCACCGGTGATAGATTGGTTGGCTACATTGTGATGCGCAATGCAGCGCACTCTGTCCCCCGTGAGCATGATCCACAAACGATTCTGGCTGCCCTGTCTGAGTCGCTGCCGGACTCCATGGTGCCTAGCCAGTTAATCACGCTGGAAGCCATGCCGCTGACGCCGGCGGGTAAAGTGGATCGCAAAGCCCTGCCGGTAGCGCAGTGGCACACGGCCAGTGAAGGGGCGCCGCCGCAAACCGATAACGAAAAGATGCTTGCGGACATTTGGCAGTCTCTGCTGGGCCGAGAAGGCGTGAGTCGTGATGACAACTTCTTTGCCCTGGGCGGCGATTCCATTTTGGCTTTGCAGGTGGTCAGCCGTGCTCGGCAACAGGGCTTGGCATTAACGCCTAAAGACCTTTTTGAACACCCGGTGCTGAGTCAGCAGGCCGCAGTGGCGGACCCGGTGAATGTCACCATGGCCAGCCAAGAGCCCTTGTCTGGCCCGGTGTCTTTATTGCCGATTCAACAGCGTTTTATTCAGCAGCGAGGGTTGTCCGCTTGCAATCAATATTTGCGCTTTTCGGTGCAAAAACATTTTGATGCGCAGGTGCTGGAACAGGCGTTGCAGAGGTTGGTGGCGCAACACGATGCGCTGCGTGTTCAGTTCGATAATCAACAGGTGGGAACAGCGTATTGCCTGCCGGTGAATGACGCGCCGTTGTTGCAACAGATAGACAGTGACGATAGTGCCGCCATCGAAGCTCAGATGATCGCTGTGCAGCGCAGCCTGAATCCGGCGAAGGGCACCTTATTGGGTGCGCTGTATGTTACTGGGGCTTCCCCGCAGTTGTTGCTTAGCATTCACCATTTGGCGGTGGATGGGGTGTCTTGGCGTATTTTGTTGGAAGATTTTTTTACGGCTTACCAGCAAATTGAAGTAAGCGGAAAGGCCTCCTTGCCGCGTAAGACACACACTTTGCGCGATTGGCAGGAGATACTGGACCAGCACTTTCTGCCGCAGGCAGAACAAGCGTTGCCTTACTGGCAAGCGGTGTGTGAGCCCATGCCACCATTATTTTCCACGGTGCAAGGTGGCGTCGCTTCACGTATTGATCGGCAAACCGATGCCCAGACATTGAGCCGCTGGCAGCATAGCGCTGACCGTTATGCCTCGTTAAATCTGGAAGAATTTTTGCTTATCGCGCTGGCCCAGACTCTGGCCGATTTCAGTGGTCGCAATGCGGTACGCATTCACCGGGAAAGCCATGGTCGGGCAGCCGGTGATGCCGCGGTGGACTTAAGTCGTACGGTGGGCTGGTTGACCAGTTTGTATCCCCAACGGCTAGATCGTGCCGAGGATCTGACGGCCACCATCAAGCAGCAAAAAGAACAATTGCGCCAGCCCGCCAATGGTGGGTTGGCGTATGGCTTGCTGGTCCAGCACGGCAAACTGGAGGATGGGGACCACCGCCTGGATGTGCTGTTCAATTATCTTGGTCAGTTCCGGCACGATGATATGCCCGGCGTGTCGTTAATGGACGCAGGCCTGTGGCAGGAAACGGATGCTCTGGCCGATGCGCCATTGGTGATCAACGCAGATCAACAAAACGGCGCCTTGCGCATTCAGGTGAATGTAGATGGTGAATCTCTCTCCCAGGGGCAGGGTGATAGGCTGGTAAGCCAGTGGCTGGAGCAGTGCGAACGTTTGGCACGGCACTGTGCCACGCAGGCCCCGGTGCTAACCCCGGCGGATATGCCTCTGGCATCGCTAACCCAAATGCAACTGGACGCCCTACATGACCGTCCGCAGCAAATTTTGCCCCTGTCGCCGTTGCAATCAGGGCTGCTATTTCATTCCCAGTTAAGTGGTAACAACAGCACCTATGTAAACCAACTGGTGTTGCCGCTCACCGGAGTACAGCCAGCCCGGATGTGCCAGGCCTGGCAGACACTACTGGAACGCCATGGTGTGTTGCGCACAAGTTTGCTGCCTGCAGCGCAGGCAGACGATCGCCATCAAGCGGTTTGGTCTACGCAGCAGGTGAAGCTGCCCTGGTGTGAGCTGGATCTGCGCGGTGAAGGTGATAGTGCATCGGCGCTGGATAAGTGGTGCAAGCAGCGGCGGGAAAATGGGTTCGACTTGCAAGCGGCGCCGCTGTGGAAAGTCGACTTGTTGCGTACCAGCGAAGACCGGTTTGAGTGCGTGCTGACACTGCACCATATCCTCATGGATGGCTGGAGCACCGGGCTGCTGCTCACAGAATTGATGGCTCTGTATCACGGCAAGACACTGGCGGCGATGACGAAAAGCTATGCGGATTATCTGGCTTGGTTGCAGCAGCAGGACCGGGCCGTCACTCGAGCATTTTGGCAACAGTACCTGTCGCCGGTGCAGCTGCCCACCCGGCTGGTGGACGCCGTGGGGACGGGGGAGAAAGGCGCGTTTCGCCGGCACCCCATCGAATTTGATGCGGCCACCAGCGATGGCCTGCGCCAAGCCGCCCGTGACAAAGGGTTGACCATCAATACCCTGGTGCAAGCCGCCTGGGCACGGGTGCTGGGCCGTTTTACCGGCCAGCAGCGAGTGGTCTTCGGTAATACGGTAGCGGGTCGACCGGCGGAATTGGCAGGCAGCGACAGTATGCTGGGGCTGTTTATTAATACCCTACCCATGACTGTGCCTCTGCATGGCGAACAACCGGTGGCGGACTGGTTGATGCAATTGCAGGCGGACAATGCGGCGCTACGGGAACAGGGCCACGCGCCATTGTTCGAAGTGCAACAGGATGCCGGCTGGGGCGGGGAGGGGTTGTTCGACACCTTGTTGGTGTTTGAAAACTACCCGCTAGATGAATCTCTTTTGGGGGGTGGGCAGAGTGAATTGCAATTGGGGACTCCCACCAGCCACGAGTTCACTCATTACCCGTTGACTGTGGCAGTGTTGCCCGGCGATCACCTGCAAATGTTGTTCGCCCACGATAGCCAAGCGTTGCCGGTGCCGTTGGTGGAGCGCATGGCCAGCGCCTTTAAGCGAACGTTGCTGGCGTTGTCTCAATCCGAGGGCATGACCTTGGCCGAACTGAATGCGCTGGGTGACGATGCCGCCCCATTGCAACAGTGGAGTCAGGGTGGGGGTGAGTGGGTTGCGGATAGCTTCGTTTCCCTGTTCTCGCAACAGGCCGCCAAACGCGGTGATGCCATTGCGCTGGTGCACGGTGGCACTCGCGTGTCGTTTGCCGAACTGGACGCGCGCTCTAATCAGCTGGCCCGTTACTTGATGGGCCAAGGCGTGAAAGCGGATCAAGTGGTGGGGGTGTCGTTCGAACGCGGCGTTACCATGGTGGAAGCCTTTATTGCGGTGATGAAAGCCGGTGGCGCCTTCCTGCCGTTGGACCCGGGCTATCCGAAAGATCGTCTGCATTACATGCTCAAAGACAGCGGTGCCCGCTTGTTGCTTACCTCTTCAGCGTTGATTGGGGTTCTGCCTGAGGTTGCAACGGTTGCTCCAGTGGCGGTCGATCGTTTGTCGCTGAACGATTTCCCTGCGAATGCGTTGAATAACGAGCCGCACCCAGACCAGCTCGCCTATGTAATTTACACCTCCGGTTCCACCGGTAAGCCTAAAGGCGTGTCGTTGACCCATGCCGGGCTGAGCATGCATGTGCAAACGATCGGTAAGCGCTACGGCATGACGCCGGATGATGTGGAGCTGCAGTTTGCGTCCATTAGTTTTGATGGCGCGGTGGAGCGCTGGACAGTGCCGCTGGCCTTTGGCTCGCGGGTGGTAATTCGGGATCAGCAATTATGGAGTGCGCAACAAACTTGCGATGCGTTGCAAAAAGAAGGCGTCACCATCGCTTGCATTCCACCCAGTTACATGGGGCCGCTGCTGGACTGGATTGAGCAAGAAAAGCCGCCGTTGAACGTGCGTTCCTGGACATTGGGCGGTGAAGCGTTTACTCGGGAAACCTTCGAGCGGATGCAGCAGGTATTAAAGCCACAACGCATTCTCAACGGTTACGGCCCGACAGAAACCGTGGTAACGCCGATGCTGTGGGCGGCCTATGAAGGCGATACGCTGAGCAGCGCCTACGCGCCCATTGGTCATGCGGTGGGGCCGCGAAAACTTTACGTGCTGGATCAGGATTTAAACCGTGTTCCTGTGGGCGTGGCGGGCGAGCTGTATATCGGTAACGAAGTGGGGCTGGCCCGTGGCTATCATCAGCGCCCAGACCTGACCGCCGAACGGTTTTTGCCTGACCCGTTTGGCGAACCCGGTGAGCGCATGTACCGCACCGGAGATTTAGTGAAGTACCGCGACGACGGGGTAATGGAATACCTGGGGCGGGTGGATCAGCAGGTAAAAATTCGCGGTTTCCGCATTGAGCTGGGAGAAATTGAAAGCCGGTTGCTGGCCCATCCACAGGTGCGCGAAGCGGTGGTGCTGGCTCAGCCGTCACCGGGGGGCGACCGGCTGGTAGGCTATTTGGTGCCGCGCGGTCCGCTCAGTACCGATGCACTGATTGCCACGCTGGCAGAGAGCCTGCCGGACTATATGGTGCCCAGCCATTTATTAACCCTGGAAGCCATGCCGCTGACACCGGCGGGCAAGGTGAACCGCAAGGCATTACCCCTGCCTCAATGGCAGGCGAGCCGTGCTGGTGACGCGCCACAAGCCGGCACGGAAACGTTGCTTGCTGAGATTTGGCAATCCCTGTTGGGGCAGGAAAAAATCAGCCGCGATGATCACTTCTTTAATCTGGGTGGGCATTCATTATTAGCGGTGCAGATGGTTAACCGGCTGCGCCATCAGCACCAGCTGGACCTGCCCCTAAACCGTATTTTCGAGCAACCTTTGCTGAGGCAATGTGCATTGTTGTGTCAGCCGGCGAATGCCATGCCGGACATTCAGCCGGTGCCTCGCCATGGCGATTTGCCTTGTTCTGCGGCCCAGCGGCGGCTCTGGTTCGTGCAGCAGCTGGAGCCGAAAAACGGTGCGTACCATATGCCGCTGGGTCTGGAGGTGCGCGGTGAACTGCATCAAGCAGCGCTGCAGCAGGCGGTGGATACCTTGGTGGCCAACCATGAAAGCTTGCGGACCCGTTTTGTGGATGTGGGCGGGGAGCCTCGTCAGCGTATTCTTGATGACGCAGCGGTGATTGTTCAGTGGCAAGATTTGAGCGATGAAGCCAGCTCAGAGGATGTGCATCGTTGTCAGCATGAGGTGCTGACCAAACCATTCGATCTGGCGGCGGATGCGTTATTGCGCGTGCAGGTTGTGAAGCTCTCGGCGCAACGTTATCAGCTGATGTTGGTGCAGCATCACATCATCGGTGATGGAATTTCCATGCAATTGCTGTTGGCGGAGTTGAGCAAACTGTACCGGCTTGCTCATCAGGGGGCACGCCTAGTGCCTTCCCCAGCGGCCATCCAGTACGCAGATTACGCGGCCTGGCAGCAGCAATGGCTGAATAGCGACGAGGCCCGAGCCCAGACCCGGTGGTGGGTTAAGCAGTTGGGTGATGGCGGCGAGCCGCTGGCCTTGCCCACGGATTTCCCCCGTGGTGCTCTGCCTGAGAATGAAAACGGGGGCGCTCGCTTGCCAGTGTCGATCAGTGATCGACAGCTGACGCAGCTCAAGCAACGGGCCAGCGAGTTGGGTTCTACCGTCTCGACCTTGTTACTCACTGTCTGGCAGACCTTATTGCATCGTTACAGTGGCCAAGCACAGGTGCGGGTTGGTGTGCCGGTGGCCGGTCGCTTGCAGTCGCAAACTGAAAACTTGCAGGGCTGCTTTATTAACACCCTGGTAGTCCCAGCGACTTACCAACAACCGCAATCGTTTGCCCAGCATGTGGCGGCGACTCAGCGGTTTATGGGTAAAGCCCAGGGGCGTCAATCGTTGCCTTTTGAGGTGTTGGTGGATGCGCTCGGGGTTGATCGGAATCTGGATCGTCACCCTCTGTTTCAGGTGGTCTTCAATCATCAACGCCTCAGTCAGACGTTTGCTCCCCAATGGCCGGAAGCGGTGATCACGCCGTTCGACCCTGGCGCGGCCGGTGCCCAGTTCGAATTGGCGCTGGATATTTTGGAAGACGATGAACAGCTGCAGGGTTTTATTGGTTATGCCACTGCGCTGTTTAAACCGCAAACCATTGCGCGCCTGCGAGACCATTTCTTTATTTTGCTTGAGGCGTTGCTCAATGACCCGCAGCAGCTGCTGGCCGACACGGCTTTACTGACGGCTGAAGAAATCAGTGACCAACAGCACTTCAATCACACCGAAAAAGACTGGGGCGATTTTACTGCACTGCCCAAGCGTCTGAGTCAGCAGGCGGGCCGCACTCCCGATGCCGTCGCCTTGAGCATGGGTGAGCAACAACTCAGTTACGCGCAACTGGACCGCAAGGTGAATCAACTGGCTAACCGACTGCGCCGTGCGGGGGTGAAAGAGGAGGTGCGAGTGGCCATCGGCTTGCCCCGTTCGCTGGAGCTGGTCATCGGCATTCTTGCCATCACCCGTGCGGGTGGCGCCTATGTCCCGTTGGATCCGAGTTACCCGCAGGATCGCCTGAGCTACATTTTAGAGGCGTCTTCGCCGGCCTTGCTGCTGACCCACAGCAGCCTGCTGGGCGGTTGGCCCAAAGCGGTGCCCATGTGGTGCCTGGATGAACTGGATGTGAGCGATCAGCCGACAACGCCGCCCCCGGTGCAGTGGCATCCAGATCAGGCGGTTTATGTGATCTATACCTCCGGCTCCACAGGTAAGCCCAAGGGTGTGCTCAATACTCAGGCAGCGCTGGAAAACCGGTTGCTGTGGATGCAGAACGAATATCCGTTGCAGGCTGCGGACTGTGTATTGCAAAAAACGCCCTTCAGCTTTGATGTGTCCGTGTGGGAGTTTTTCTGGCCGTTGATGGTTGGCGCACGGTTGGCGGTGGCGCCGCCGCAGGCCCATGGTGACCCGCAGTGGTTGCAGCAGGTAATGGCCGATGAAGGTGTTACCACACTGCACTTTGTGCCATCCATGCTGAAAGCGTTTGTGGATGCCTCCGGGTTGCAAAATGTGCCGCGGCTCAAGCGCTTGATCTGTAGCGGCGAAGCGCTGGATATGGAACTGCAGAAAGCCGTGTTCACCAGCCGTGATGATGTTGAACTGCATAACCTATACGGCCCAACCGAGGCTGCCATTGATGTGAGTTTCTGGCAATGCCAGCCGGAAGGCGGGCATACCGTGCCCATTGGTGCACCGATTAGCAATATCCAATTGTATGTGTTGGATACGGATCTTAATCCGGTGCCCCGTGGGGTTCCCGGTGAGTTGTATCTAGCGGGTATAGGGTTGGCGCGTGGGTATTTTGGTCGTTCGGATCTGACTGCGGAACGTTTTGTGCCTAACCCCTACGGTGACGCAGGCAGCCGCATGTATCGCACGGGTGATCAGGTGCGCCAACGGGGCGATGGCATCATTGAATATCTGGGCCGCCTTGACCATCAGGTGAAGATTCGTGGCCTACGCATCGAGCTGGGTGAAATCGAACAACAACTGAAGCAATTGCCGGATGTAAATGATGCGGTTGTTGTTGCTGATCACAGTGATACCGGTGATCAGTTGGTGGCGTATGTGAGCGCCGATAGCGATAACCGTGAAGTCTGGCAACAGGCCCTTGCGGATGCATTGCCCGAGTACATGGTTCCCGCACTGTTTATGGTTCTGGAGGCTCTGCCGTTATCCCCCAACGGCAAGCTGGATCGCAAGGCGTTACCTGCACCGCAATGGCAAGCCCGTGAATACCGTGCTCCACAAACCGAAACCGAACAGCAATTGGCTTCGCTGTGGGAAGAGCTGTTGGGGCAACCCCGTGTGGGGCTGGATGACAATTTCTTTGTCCTCGGCGGGCACTCGCTGTTAGCCACACGCGTCGTTGCTGCGCTGCGTGATTGCTGGGGGGTGGATGTTCCCCTGCGTGCGTTATTTGAGGCGGACACGCTGCAGGCGTTGGCTGCACGGGTAGACGAGAACAACGGCGAAGCCAAACAGCAAGAGCAAGAGGATCTGTCGGCCATGGCCGATCTTCTCGATGACCTGGAAGATTTATGATCTGGAGTGAAGTATGAGCCTGGATAAGGCGGCACTGGCCCGGCGTTTTATGGCGCTGGATGAAACAAAGCAGGCGGTTTTTCTACAAAAACTGGGCGAGAAAGGTATTCCCTTCGAGCGCCTGCCTATTGTCGCCGGTAACCGCCCAGGTCGTATCCCACTGGCGCCAGCCCAGCAGCGGCTGTGGACGATTCATCAGTTGGAGCCAGCAAACACCGCCTACCACTTGAGTGCTGCTTTTGAGCTTAACGGGCCATTGGATGTGCCGCGCTTGTTACGCGCCATGGATGCGGTGGTTCGCCGACATGAGAGCCTGCGCACCCGTTTTGTAGAAGAGGATGGTGAAGGTTACCAGCGTATTGTCGCCGACACCCTGACGGTTGAGCAGCGGGATGCACGCGCGCTGGATGATGGTGACCGGCAGACCCTTGCGGATGAACACGCTAGCCGTCTCTTTGTGCTGGGCAGTGATTCTCCCTTGCGGGTGCAATTGCTGCAGCTGTCTGAGCAATGCTGGCGGTTGCAGCTGGTGATGCATCACCTGGTGTCCGATGGCTGGTCCATGGATGTGTTCTTTGCGGACTTGGCGCGGGCGTATCTCAGTGACTCCCCGTTGCCAGCCCTGGCTATTCAGTATGCGGATTACGCGCTTTGGCAGAAGGCCTGGTTGGATGCCGGTGAACGGGATCGGCAACTCAGCTATTGGCGTGAACAACTGGGCCATGATCAACAGGAGAGGGCCCAGCCACCCTTGCTGATTGCCCATGATAGGGCGCCGGCACAGACCGCCTTGCGTTCCGCCGCCAGTGTGCAGTGGTCTGTGCCGGCCCATTTACAGGGGCCGTTACAAGCGCTGGCGCGGGATAACGACACAACATTGTTCACGGTGGTGCTGGCGGCATGGCAATGGGCTCTGGCGTCTGTGAGTGGCCGTCGTGATATTCCGGTGGGTGTTCCGGTGGCCAACCGGGAGCGCGCCGAGGTAGACGCGCTGGTGGGTTTTTTTGTGAATACCTTGGTGCTACGGGGTAAGCCTCGGGCGGCGTTTACGGTGAATCAATGGGTAACCCAACTGCACCAGACTATGCTGGATGCCCAGGCTCATCAGGCGCTGCCGTTCGATCAACTGGTGGCTTTCTTGGCGCCACAGCGGGAGCCGGGCGAGACGCCGCTTTTTCAGGTTCTGTTCAATTATCAACGGCGTGATACAAAGGCGAGAAATCTCAGCGACAACGTCACCATTGTGCCGCTGGCTCAGGGGGTGCCGCATGCGTTGTTTGATCTGGGGCTTGATGCCCATGAGGGTGAAGGCGGCGCCTTATTGTTGACGCTGACCTATGCTGCCGATCGCTTTCATTCAGAAACGGTAGAGCGCCTGAAACAGGCTATGAATCAGGTGTTGACCGCATTCAGTCAGGGCCAGCACACGTTAGGCTCGATCAGTGTGGCAGAAAGCGATGTGTCCAGACTGCAAGAGTGGGGTCAGGGTGAAGGCGAGTGGCAAGCGACGAGTTTTGTGTCCTTATTCTCGCAGCAGGCGGCAGAGCGGGGCGATGCCATTGCGCTAGTGCACGGTGGCACTCGCGTGTCGTTTGCCGAACTGGACGCGCGCTCTAATCAGCTGGCCCGTTACTTGATGGGCCAAGGCGTGAAAGCGGATCAAGTGGTGGGGGTGTCGTTCGAACGCGGCGTCACCATGGTGGAAGCCTTTATTGCGGTGATGAAAGCCGGTGGCGCCTTCCTGCCGTTGGACCCGGGCTATCCGAAAGATCGTCTGCATTACATGCTCAAAGACAGCGGTGCCCGCTTGTTGCTTACCTCTTCAGCGTTGATTGGGGTTCTGCCTGAGGTTGCAACGGTTGCTCCAGTGGCGGTCGATCGTTTGTCGCTGAACGATTTCCCTGCGAATGCGTTGAATAACGAGCCGCACCCAGACCAGCTCGCCTATGTAATTTACACCTCCGGCTCCACCGGTAAGCCTAAAGGCGTGTCGTTGACCCATGCCGGGCTGAGCATGCATGTGCAAACGATCGGTAAGCGCTACGGCATGACGCCGGATGATGTGGAGCTGCAGTTTGCGTCCATTAGTTTTGATGGCGCGGTGGAGCGCTGGACAGTGCCGCTGGCCTTTGGCTCGCGGGTGGTAATTCGGGATCAGCAATTATGGAGTGCGCAACAAACTTGCGATGCGTTGCAAAAAGAAGGCGTCACCATCGCTTGCATTCCACCCAGTTACATGGGGCCGCTGCTGGACTGGATTGAGCAAGAAAAGCCGCCGTTGAACGTGCGTTCCTGGACATTGGGCGGTGAAGCGTTTACTCGGGAAACCTTCGAGCGGATGCAGCAGGTATTAAAGCCGCAACGCATTCTCAACGGTTACGGCCCGACAGAAACCGTGGTAACGCCGATGCTGTGGGCGGCCTATGAAGGCGATACGCTGAGCAGCGCCTACGCGCCCATTGGTCATGCGGTGGGGCCGCGAAAACTTTACGTGCTGGATCAGGATTTAAACCGTGTTCCTGTGGGCGTGGCGGGCGAGCTGTATATCGGTAACGAAGTGGGGCTGGCCCGTGGCTATCATCAGCGCCCAGACCTGACCGCCGAACGGTTTTTGCCTGACCCGTTTGGCGAACCCGGTGAGCGCATGTACCGCACCGGAGATTTAGTGAAGTACCGCGACGACGGGGTAATGGAATACCTGGGGCGGGTGGATCAGCAGGTAAAAATTCGCGGTTTCCGCATTGAGCTGGGAGAAATTGAAAGCCAGCTACTGGGCCATGAACAGATTCGTGAAGCCGTCGTGGTGGCACAGCCTTCCCCCACCGGTGATAGA
The DNA here is from genome assembly GCF_001010505.1 of Alcanivorax sp. NBRC 101098. GTDB lineage: Bacteria > Pseudomonadota > Gammaproteobacteria > Pseudomonadales > Alcanivoracaceae > Alcanivorax > Alcanivorax borkumensis. Next base: position 2,363,747 of record NZ_AP014613.1, on the reverse strand, counting down.
TTGGTTGGCTACATTGTGATGCGCAATGCAGCGCACTCTGTCCCCGGTGAGCATGAGCCACAAACGATTCTGGCTGCCCTGTCTGAGTCGCTGCCGGACTACATGGTGCCTAGCCAGTTAATCACGCTGGAAGCCATGCCGCTGACACCGGCGGGTAAAGTGGATCGCAAAGCCCTGCCGGTAGCGCAGTGGCACACGGCCAGTGAAGGGGCGCCGCCGCAAACCGATAACGAAAAGGTACTTGCGGACATTTGGCAGTCTCTGCTGGGCCGAAAAGGGGTGAGTCGTGATGATAATTTCTTTGCCCTGGGCGGCGATTCCATTTTGGCTTTGCAGGTGGTCAGCCGTGCTCGGCAACAGGGCTTGGCATTAACGCCTAAGGACCTTTTTGAACACCCGCGATTACACGATCTGGCGGCGTGCGCAGTGAACGCAGAGGCCTCGATTATTTCCCAGCAGCCCTTGCAGGGTGAGCTTGGTCTTCTGCCCATTCAACAGCATTTCTTTTCCCTGAGACCGCCTAGCCCTAGTCACTGGAACCAACATTTGTGGTTGGCGTTGGATGCGCCCATGGATCGCCAAGCACTGAATGTTACCTTGCAGGCGCTCTACCGGCAGCACGACGCGTTACGTCTGCAGTTTACTTATGAGGCGAATGGCTGGAGGCAAACCTGTTTGTCGGCGGACAGGCCCTGCGATGAATTATTGTGGTGGTGCCAGGCTGCTGACGAAGCGGCGGTCGAGACCCTGTGCGAGCAGACTCAGCAAAGCCTGAATATTGAAACCGGTGAACTGTTTCGTGTCCTTTACGTGCAAACGCCGCAGCAACCGGATCGAATGTTATTGGTGATTCATCACCTTGCAGTGGATGGCGTATCTTGGCGTATTTTGTTGGATGACCTGCTCAATGCCTATGGGCAAGCCTTAACGGGCGCGGCGATAACCCTGCCGGAGCGTAGCCATAATTTGAGCGATTGGCACCAGGCGCTGGAGCAATGGCTGCAGAGTAAAGGGGAAGCACGTTTGCCGTTCTGGCAGGGACAACAGCCGGAAAAAATAGACAGTGCCCTGCCCACCTTTGCGGAAAAGGAAAGCGTGGCCTTGTCGTTGGGCAAGGATGATACCCGCAGGTTGCTGCAGGACGCGCCTGTTAAGTTGGGCGTGTCCGTTCCCGCTCTATTGCTGACGGCGCTCACCCGGACGTTGAAACCTTCCGCTATGGGCGCCTCGCTGGCGGTGCGTTCCGCCCCTGAGGTTGGCAGCGAGTCGCCCTCACAAGACAATCAGCTCGTTATTAATCTGGAAGGCCATGGCCGTGAAACGCGCCTGGCTCCCGGTTTGGATTTGAGCCGTACCCTGGGTTGGTTCACCAGCCTCTTCCCGCTGAGGTTGCCGTTCGACGGCGACCCGCGCCGGAATCTTTTTGCGGTCTCGCAACAGCTGGCAAATACCGAGGCTGACGGCGGCGTGGGCTATGGCGCACTGCGCTATCTTGCCGACAGTCCGCTTAACGACAGCACCGATGCGCCAGTGACGTTCAACTATCTTGGCCAGTATCACAATGATGCGTTGATTCAGGGTTTCACTCCTTTGTCGGGCGGCGGTAAGGCTCAGGCAGAGGACAACCCCATGGCTGCGCCGCTGGCCATTAATGGTCAGGTGGTGGCGGGCAAGCTGGGGTTGGTTTGGGATTTTGCTCGCAGCCATTACCCGCGCCAGCAAGTACAGCACTTGTGCAGTCGTTATCGGCAGGAGCTGCTTGTCTTGTTGGACCTGGCCGACTCACCACAGGAAGCGCGGGCCGACCCGGCGTTGGTAACCGTGCTGAATAGCAGTGCAGATACGCCGGTGTTGTGGTGCCCCCATCCCGTGACGGGGCGCACAACCGGTTATCAAGCGCTGGCCGCCAGCCTGGAAGGGCAGTGGCAGGTGCGTGGCTTGCAATCACGCAGCTTCCTCGAGTCCGGCTGGTTCGATCCGTCGTTGAGTGAAATGGTAGAGCGGTATTACCGCACGGTGCGCCAGGCGCAACCTGAAGGCCCGTACTATTTATTGGGCTGGTCCATGGGAGGCGCCATGTCCATGGAGCTTGCCCACCGATTGGAGCAAGCCGGTGAAGAGGTAGCCTTTGTGGGGCTGCTGGATACCTATGTGCCGGGTCACGAAGTGCCGGAAGATCAGTGGTCGTCGCCACAGGCACAACAAACCTTGCGTGCACATTTGGGCATGCTACTGACTTGCGCGCCCGCTACCGCGTTAGACGATTGCATGGCGCGTTTGCGTGACAGCAAGCCCGCGCAATGGCCGCAGAACTTTACACAGTGGCTGGCTACGCAATCGATTGAGGCGGCGGTGGCAGACAGTGCTGCGCAGTTATTGCATGCCTGGGCTGTGGAGCAACATTTGCGGGATTTGTGTTGGGGTTATCAGCTGCCGGCATTGCATACCCCGGTGCACAGTTGGTGGGCCAGTGAGCCAGCGGGGCGCGCTCAGGCACTTCAACGCGGGTTAGCGTTATGTGCTGAACTTGCCCATACCGAGACAGTATCGGCGGACCACCTGACGATCGTGCGGGAGCCGTCCCTGTTACAGGGCCTGTCCGTTTTGCTGAAGTGTTGCAAGGGTGGCAACGCATTGATGGACATACCGGACTAATCATTGTTGCTGTGCACTAGTCGTGAGCTTCTCAATATGTATAATGCGGTTGCGAATCATTACTATTACTATGTGTCTTACGATTGCTAGGAGAACGACCATGGGGAATCGGACCGAGAGCGGGCTGATCCGGGGGCTGAAGTGGGGCCGCAATCCACTGGCGCTGGCAATAGCGGTGGCAATGGCGGCATCACCTGTCTGGGCAGAAGAACAGCAGGACGCTGATGAATTGCAGACCATCAAGGTGAATGCCGAGCAGTCGGACGATGTATACGGTGGTGATGATTTTGGTTATGTAGGGCAGCGCAGCCTGACGGCCACTAAAACGGATACACCGGTAAAAGAAGCACCTCGTGCGGTTTCTATTGTTACCCGTGAACAGATGGATGATCGTGCTTCCGTCAGCATCGCAGATGCGCTGCAGTACACGCCGAGTATCCAGGCCAACTTCTATGGCGAAGATAACAAACAAGACTGGTTTGTTATTCGTGGTTTCAAACAGGCGAACAATGGTTTGTACCGTGATGGCACACGAGTTTATTCCTATGGCTTTTACAGCTGGCAGCTTGATCCTTTTGCCCAGGAGCGTGTAGAAATTATGCGTGGTCCGGCGTCTGTGTTGTACGGGCAGACCCCTCCCGGCGGTGTGATCAATGTAATCAGTAAGCGTCCTCAGGATTATTCTTTTGGTTCCGTAACCGCGGAATACGGCAGTTATGACCGCAAGCAAATATCTGTTGATGTAGGTGGGGCGCCCTCTGAAGATGTGTCTTGGCGTGTTATTGCTTTGGGCCGGGAAAACGGCACCCAAGTGGACGACCTGGAAGCTGAGCGCACCATGCTGGCACCGTCTCTAAAACTGGGGCTAGGTGATCGAACTGAGCTGACGCTGTTGGCCTCCTATCAGAAAGATGACTCTGATCCGTACCTGCAGTTTCTGCCATCCAGCGGTACGATTTCTCCAAACCCCAATGGCAAGATTGACGATGATGTTGCCATTGGCAACCTGGATTACGAGAAGTTTGAGCGTACCCAGGTCTCGTTCGGTTATCAGCTGGATCATGCGTTTAATGATTCGACTAGTTTCCAGCAGAGTGCCCGCTACCAGCATATTGATGTAGATCTGAAGCAAATGTACACACTGGGGTATATGCCGGGCAGTGGCGACTCGCAAGCAATTCGTGGCCTTACTGATGAAGACGGTGACGCCTACGGCGTTAACCTGGATAACCGTTTGATTCATACGTGGTCGATTAATAACGTCGAGCATACCTTGCTGGCAGGGCTTGATTATCAAAGCCTGCACATTGATGGCAAAAGCTTTGGTGATCCGTTGATGGGGTACGAGGCTGCGCCGGGGGTGTTTGCGCCTGCGACGTTGAACCCCTTTGACCCACAGTATCGCGATGCCAGTGAGCTGACCCCGGTTTCCTGTAATTTCAGCACTCTTGTGTGTACCGAAGTAACGGAGCGGCAGCGCACCACTATCGATGCGTATCAGGTGGGTGGTTACCTACAGGATCAGATGAAATTTGATAACCAACTGGTGCTGACCGTTGGGGCTCGTTTTGACCGCGCCAGTAGTGAGATCGAGAATAAATCCACGGGTGTTGAGCAGAAAATCGACAACGATAAATGGACCGCCAACACGGGCCTCGCTTGGTTGATAAATGATAACGTGACCGCGTACACCAGCTATTCGCAGTTTTTCCAGCCAATTCTACAGCTGGATCAGAATGGCGAAGCAGCTAAGCCTCAGGAAGGCGATCAGATCGAAGTGGGAATCAAGTTCCAGCCGGAAGGCATGGACGGCTACTTCAACGCGGCGGCGTTTAAGATTACCCAAGAAAACTTGGCTTCCGGTGCAGCGGGTACACCTGCCTTTAAGCAGATTGGTGAAGTGGAAAGTGAAGGGATTGAATTGGAAGCCGTTACCAATATCACCCCGAGCTTGAGCTTGTTAGCGAATGCGACCTGGATGAACCCGGAAATTGTTTCCGACAGCACCCCTGCTGAAGAAGGCAATCGCCCGGTGAATATTGCGGATACTCTGTACTCTGCCTGGGCTAAGTACACCTTCTTGGATGGTCCGCTGAATGGCTTCGCCATTGGTTCCGGCGTGCGTTACGTCAGCGACACCTATGGCGATAATCTTGAAACGTTGAAAGTGCCGTCCTATACCCTTTGGGATGCCACGGTGAGCTATCGCTACAAAGACTTCAAGTTCCAAGTGGCGGCGAAAAATCTGGAAGACAAAGAGTATGTCGCTACCTGTGATTATTACTGCTGGTATGGCGACCGTCGCAGTGTGATCGGTAGCGTGACTTATGCGTGGTAATGCCCGCCACACCATTATGCTGCTGCCCAACGGGCAGCAGTTGGATGTGTTCGATCAGGAGCTGGCGCCGCAATGGCGGTGCCAGTGTAATGATCAAGATTGGCTGACCGTGGTGGTGGAAGACACCGCTGCCAGGGTCCAGCAGTCCACCGACGATCCGGCCCAATTATGTCGGGCCGCTTGGGCATTTTTTGTCTCGCATGCCGAGGTAAATGCCCTGCAATTCGAGAGCGGCTTTCATGCGGCCTTTATGGTTCACAGAGAGAACCAGACAGCATGGCTTGAGCGTGACATGCTCTGGCAGCTGCCCGGTGACTGGCTACGGCAAGGCAATCCCTTGCCATATCCGGTCACTATGATCATGGATGAATCTGGCCGGCGTCACCCGCGACGCCGTTGTAAACCGGTGGGGGAAGTTTACCGCCGTTTTGATACCGGTATTCAGGCATGGGTGTCCCTGCGCACGCTGGATATCGAACAAGATCTGCACCGGTTCATGCGCTGGCAGAACAGTGAGCGCGTGGCCGCCTTCTGGGAACAGAGTGGGACGCTGGACGAGCATCGCGCCTACTTGGAACGTCAGGCGAAAGAACCTCGGGTGCTTAACCTGATCGGGTGTATTGATGATGAACCCTTTGCTTATTTTGAAGCGTATTGGGCAAAGGAAGATCGCATCGGGCCTTACTACGATGCGCAAGATTTTGACCGCGGGATTCACATGTTGGTAGGTGAAGATCACCACCGTGGTCCGCATAAGGTTAAGGCATGGCTGAACGCGCTTTGCCATTACCTTTTTCTCGATGATTGTCGTACCACAAGGATTGTTTCTGAGCCCCGTTCGGATAACGACAAGATGATTCAACACCTTCAAGCCAGGCGATTTGCCAAGCCAAAGGAGTTTGATTTTCCGCACAAGCGCGCAGCCCTGATGGTGCTGCACCGTGACGCATTTTTTGAGCGTTGTGAGCTGAGCTGAAAATCTCGGTTCGGTTTTTTACCGAACCGCCATGGCGCGCTGCCCACCACTATCCGGCAGCAGGTGGCTGGCATATCGGTAATGCCCGATGTGTCGGTGTATGGATAACCCGGAAACCGTTCGGTTTCCGACACATTGAGGACATACCCCATGAGCGTTCATTCTCAAGAATATGACGTCGTTGGTATTGGATTCGGTCCGGCCAACTTGGCCATTGCTATTGCGCTAGACGAACACAAAGACCTGGATGGCTTGCGTTACTGTTTCCTGGAAAAGCAGCCCCGCTTTGAATGGCATGGGGGCATGCTGCTGGAAGGTACGCGCATGCAAGTGTCATTTCTGAAAGATTTGGCCACTTTGCGCAACCCGGCCAGCCGCTTCACCTTCGTCAATTATCTGCACGACAATAATCGTCTCGACTCTTTTATCAATATGGGCACCTTTTTCCCCACTCGTGTTGAGTACAACGATTACATGCGTTGGTCCGCCGATCAGTTTAAAGAGCATGTGCACTATGGCCAGGAAGTGATCGCTATTGAGCCGGTGGAACAGGGTGGCGAAGTGGAATGGGTGCGTGTTCGTTCACGGAATCCCGATGGCAGTGAGAACGAAATTTTTACCCGCAACTTGGTGATTGGTATCGGTGGGTACCCAAAAATTCCGGCTGTGTTCGCCGGCAAGATGGGTAACAACATGGTTCACTCTTCCCGCTACAAACATGAATACGAGCGTTTTGGTCGCCACGAGACACCGCGTATTGCAGTAATAGGGGCAGGCCAAAGTGCCGCAGAAATCTATCTGGACCTGATGGATCAGTACCCGGATGGCAAGATGGACCTGATCAGCCGTAGTCGTGCCCTGCACCCGGCGGATGACAGCGCTTTTGTGAACGAAATATTTGATCCTGGCTTCACGGATACTATTTACGCTCGCCCAGAAACGGAGCGGCAGGATTTTCTCAAACGCTTTAGTCAAACCAACTACGCGGTAGTGGACTTAGCGGAAATTGAACAAATATACGAACGCCTTTATTTGCAGAAAGTGACAGGCAAGGTTCAGCATCGGTTTTTATCCAACCGAGATATCGTTGGTGTGCAGAACGATGGCACCCGTGTGCTGTTGACCCTACGTAACAAGGACACCGGCGTGGAACAGACCGAAGTCTACGATGGGGTGGTGCTGGCTACAGGCTATAACCGCAATGGGCATGAACAATTGCTGTCGCCCATGGCGCACTGGATGTCTGAGCAAGGGGTGGAGCGTTGTTATCGTTTGCCGATGGCGAAAGGCTGCCATGCCAATGTGTTCCTGCAGGGTTGTTGTGAGCAAACCCACGGTCTTAGCGATACCCTGTTGTCGATCCTGGCGGTGCGTTCCCAGGAGGTGGTGGACGCGCTGATAGAACGGCAGAGCCGGCCGATAGCCACGGCCTGCGCGAGCTGATGATTCCTGCTCTGGCCCCCTTGTTTCAAGGGGGCTTCTCTTCCTATGGTTCGTTGTTGCGGTTGGCCGAGCCGAATGATTCGGCCATCCCGTTAACGGACCTGTTTGATGCCCGGCGGTTACGACAGTCGCTATATCAATTTCGCCCTGATCTGAAGGGGGAAGATGAGCGGGCGCTGCTATCCATTTGGAGTAAGTATTATTTCTTGCGCCTGCTGCCCCCGGTGCTGGCCGCTAACCTGATTCTGCAACGTGCACTGCCGCTCGCAGTGGATGCTCTGGCGATAGAGCTGGATGAGCAAGGGCTGCCCGGCGCCTTTGTGCTGCCCAATGAGGGGCAGCTGCTGGTGCCCTCGGAGCACCCGCTTTCTCGGTTTGAGGGAATAATGCGAGACAATCTGCAGCCGGTGATTACGGCTTGGCAGCAGGCGCTGGGGTTGTCCCCTAGGGTGCTGTGGAGTAATGCTAGCCGTTATATTCACTGGTTTACGGGTGAACTGAAAGGCGCCGGCCTGCCAGAGATGCTGTGGTCGCCGGGGCTAGCATTGTTTGCTCAGCCTGCTTTTGAAAACGGTGAAAGGAACCCCTTTTTCGGAGCCTACCAGGACAGGATGAACGCCAATACTGGCACTCTGCTGACGGTGCGTCGCACCTGTTGTATCCGTTTTCGACTACCGGATACCGCGTTGTGTGAAGACTGCCCACGGCTGTGCCGAAAAGGCATGACCTGAAGCGCACATCTGTTGTGCTTTGTCCCTAAGAAAAGTAAACCTCCTGCCCGTCGCCATATGACACATGATTTGCATGCCTTAGGCCACGCTCAGAGTTGAGCGGTTTTTTCAACACCGGCGTCTTAGCGGGGCAGGGCGATCCAGCTCAAAACACCTTGTTGGCGTTCGCGCCAACGAAACGGAATGGTGGTGCCGGCCTTCCAATCCGCGGATAAGGTTTTCAGTAGCGTTAGTGAACGGGAGTCCCGGCGCGTTGCGTCGTGAAAATAAAACCGCTTGCCGGTAATCGGGTAGAGTGCCTTGAATAAACTTTCTTTAGCAGAAAAAATTAAGGTGATGCGGTTGGCACGCTGAATGTCCGATAACCCTTCTAATTGTTCCCGTTCTTCATGGGTCAGCAGTTCGCGGCATAGTCGTGCCGCTCGTTCTGCGCTGAGCCATTGCTCCGTGTCCAGCCCCACGGTTAGCCAATGGCGCGCGTCAGCGACCATGACTTCAGCGATACCCTGGCTATGGGTAATGCTGCCCAGGGTGCCTTCGGGCCATTGCGGGGCTCGATCGGCCCCCAGAGCAGGAATGCCGCTCACGCCAAGCATCGCCAGCGCTTCACGTGCGCACCAACGCCCAGCCAGATACTCGCTTCGGCGTTTCGCCACGGCGGTGCTCAGAGACGGGGGCAAGGGAATGTCTGCCTGAGCAAAACTATCGTCGCAAAGTCGTTCAGGAGCGTAGTGGCAGCCCACGCGCACCAGCCCGGTGGCGAGCTCTTCGCGATGAAGGTGAGTTAGGCATGAAGGGCGATGGAATAATGACATGATTAGCAGCTTTCCCGGTTGCCGGTACTATATCAGAGCTGCCCGGCAGCGAGGAATTTGATCCTCATTAGAATGCCACAACTGTTACACTGGCCACACTGCTTGCTCTGTATCTTGCTGTTTTTTCTTGCCACCTTTGCCACAGGCTACCTCCGTGACCGATTCTTCTTTTGCCTCCCTGCCGTTGACCCCAGAAATGCTCGCTAACCTGGACGCGCTGGGCTACGTCACCATGACTCCCGTACAAGCGCAAAGCCTGCCGTTATTGCTTAAAGGGCACGATGTGATTGCCCAGGCCAGTACCGGTAGCGGCAAGACGGCAGCCTTTGGGCTTGGTTTGCTGCACCCTTTGAACCCGCGCTATTACGGTTGCCAGGCGTTGGTGCTGTGCCCAACCCGGGAGTTGGCAGATCAAGTGGCCGTGGAAATTCGCCGGTTGGCCCGTGGTCCCGGCAATATCAAAGTACTCACCCTGTGTGGTGGGCAACCCATCGGCCCGCAGATCGGCTCACTGGAGCACGGTGCGCAGATTGTGGTTGGCACACCGGGGCGCGTTCTAAAACACTTGAGTAAGGGGACGCTGAGCTTGGACGGGCTGAATACGCTGGTATTGGATGAAGCCGATCGCATGCTCGATATGGGCTTTTACGACAGCATTGCGGAGGTGATTCGGCAGACGCCGCCACGCCGTCAAACCCTGCTGTTTTCCGCCACCTACCCGCCGGGAATCAAGCAGCTGGCAGAAACTTTCATGAGTAATCCCCAGCATGTAGAAGTGGAAACCCTGCACGATAATAGCCAGATCGAGCAGCGCTATTATGAAGTGGAGCCGTTCCAGCGCGAAGAGGCAGTGGCCAGCGCCATTGCCTGTTTCCGTCCAGTATCCTGCGTGGTGTTCTGTGTGACCAAGCAGCAATGCCAGGATGTAGTGAATCAGCTTTGTCGTCAGGGGCTGTCAGCCATGGTGCTCAACAGTGACCTGGAGCAGCGTGAGCGCGATGAGGTGCTCACGTTGTTTGCCAACCGCAGCTTATCGGTGCTGGTGGCCACGGATGTGGCGGCCCGGGGGCTGGATATTGATAACCTGGATATGGTCATCAATGCGGAGTTGTCCCACGAGCCGCAAACCCATATCCATCGTGTTGGCCGCACCGGCCGTGCCGGCGAAAAAGGGCTGGCTATTAATCTGGTAGCCCCCCGTGAATCCCGGCGCGCTATAGCTATTGAACAGTTGCAGGGCGCGCCTTTGAATTGGCATCCGCTCAATAGCCTTAAGCCTCGAGAGGGGGAGCCAATGCAGCCGCCTACCATCACCTTATGTATCGGTGCAGGCCGCAAAGACAAGCTGCGCCCCGGTGATATCCTCGGTGCGCTTACCGGTGATGCTGGCATTGCGGGTAATCAGGTGGGAAAAATTACCGTCACGGATTATCAGGCCTATGTGGCTATCGATCGTGAGAGTGCGGACTTGGCTCTCGAACGATTACTGAAAGGCAAAATCAAAGGAAAAAACCGGCGGGTGAAAAAGCTTTAATTACCAGGCTGAAAAATGGTGCGCTGTGGAACGCGGTGTTGCCGGCGAAGGCTTGCGTCCTTCCACTGGCGCGACCTCAGGGGGCTTTACCTCCTGGGTGACGTGCATTGCCTACAGCAATTTGCTCTCACATACCCCCACCTATTATTGAAGATGGCCCAGAGCCCGGGGCGGTTTGTTCGACGAGCGCGGTTTTGCCCTAACGCTGGGGGCGATGTGGTTCGTGACGAGGGGGGAGGATATCCAGGTGGTTTGGCATCAGTTTCTTGATAGGTATCCTTCGATAGGTATTTAAGGCCAGCCTAAATTGTTGGGAGACCCACTAATTCGCCGCCTAAAAAATCCTAAAGCATCTGGTCTTTAACGGCTCAAGCCTCAGGCTTATGTGTCGTGGTTAACTAACTACCGGACAGTGATTTAGGTTTTCCCTCGGCCAGCAGAGGGGCTTAAGTACCGCCTCAATATAAGAAAAATCGATAATGGAAAAGGATATCCCATGACACAAGGCCGTAGCATTCGACTGTTTCTGGTAGACGGTGCGCCCAATGGCCTACTTTCTGCCGAGATTATGAACTGGACCGGCCATGTGCTTACCGGTCCACGCTCCAAACTTAGCGAACTGGTGCCGCGCCCGGAAGTGGGGCGCACGGGCATCTATTTTTTGGTGGGGCCAGACCCGGATAACAGCTTTCGCTCGTTAGTTTATATCGGCGAATCCGACGATGTGGGTAAGCGCCTCAAGCAGCACAATAGACCGGAGGGGCAAGGCGGTAAGGATTTTTGGGAAAAAGTCTGCTTGGTTACCAGCAAAGACCAAAACCTGACCAAGGCCCATGTTAAACACCTGGAGAGCCTGCTGATCCAAAATGCTCGCGACGTGGCGCGCTGCACCTTGGTCAACGGTACCGCCCACGACTATATCAATCTGCCGGAAGCGGACCTGGCCGACATGGCCTTCTTTCTGGAACAGATCCGCACCGTGCTGCCGGTGCTGGGGTTCGACTTCCTCCGCGACAGCACACGCCCTGCCAGCCAGCCCAAGACACAACCAGCAGAACCGCAGGAATCTCCTTATTTTGTGCTGGAACTGCCTAAACACAATATCAAGGCTCGTGGCCAGGAAGTGGATGGCGAATTTTTTGTGCTGCAGGGCTCTCTGGCCCGCGAAGAGTGGGTGGGTACCGATCGCGGCTATAAGACCCTGTTCAATCAGTTGCTGGAAGACAGAATCCTGATCCCCACCGATAGCGGCCTCACCACTTTTACCGCTGACCAGGCATTCTCCAGCCCCAGCGGCGCTGCTGCCGTCATCTCCGGCCGTAGCGCTAACGGGCGCACCCAGTGGGCCGTGGAAGGAACTGGCAAGACCTATGGAGATTGGCAGGATGAGCAAGTGTCGGCTAGTACAGGGCAGGGTTTGGATTAAGGAATAACAATGAAGATCGGTTTTGACTTTGGTACCAGCTTTTCAGCATTGGCAGTCTATCGGGATGGTGAGATTCACCGAATCATGTTTGATGGTGAGCCGCAATTTCGTACAGCAATCTACTTTCCTCCTTATGCACCAAGTGCAGATTTTTTTAATGCTGATGATCACCAAACCGAAATAGCCTCTATTCGTTCAGCCCTAATTCGCTCAGAGACGGAGGCCAAAGAAAATTACAGTGACAGGGTGAGAGAAGAAAGAGTCAGGGTTACTAGCCAAGCCAGGAATGATCCTGCTGGTTATAACGCGGATAGACAGCTGTCTGCGAAGTATCAAAGGATGTTGAGCGACGCAATTATCCGTATTCCTGAGCCTGTAGAAACGACGCGAGCAGATAAGGATAAGCAGGCAATTGAAACAGCCCGCAGACAATGGCTTGAATCAGAAGCAGGTAAAGACCGCGTTCTTGGGAATCTGGAGGAAAGCCAGCTTGAAGGCGCGTTGTTTGGCAATGAGGCAGTTGATGCCTACCTGAATAATGATCGCAAGGGACTTTTGCTCTACAACCCTAAGGCTTTTCTTGCTCATGATTTGTCTTCCAGGCTCTCGGCACCTCTGGAAAGGGCGATTGGCAGCTTGTTCAGGAAGGTTGTTGGTGCCGTAGAAGAGCAATTTCAGGGAGAGCAAGTAACAGGGGTTGTTATCGGGCGTCCCGTTAACTTCGGGAAAAAGCAGAGTGATGTGGAAAATGATCGGGCTATTTCGATTATTACCCATGCAGCTGAGCTTGCCGGCATGTCCAATGTTTCTTTCATGTATGAGCCTAGTGCTGCGTCCTACCAATTCCACGTTTCTCAAGATACTCCTCGTAAGGTTCTGGTGGTTGATCTAGGCGGTGGTACGGCGGATTTGTCGTTAGTGACCCTTGGCGGTGCTGAGCCCGCTCCAATTCCTCATCGGCAGCAGGGCTATCTGCTAGGGGGGAATGACGTAGATCGTGAGCTCAACAAGAAGGGGTATATGCCCTTCTTTGGAAAGGGCCAGGAGGTGAGGGGCATCCCTGCGTTGAACTCCTATTTCGCCTATGCCGCTAACGTTCAGCATATCGAATACCAGAAAAAATTTATTGAGGCGGATCTTCGCCTAGTGCCGGAGCCATTCAGGGAGCGCCTGAATCACCTCAAAAAATCCGGTAATACCATTCGATTAAACAGGTTGGCCGAAGAGAGCAAGATTGAGCTGGGGCGGCAGGAAAGTCGCAGTCGAAAGGTGATCGACTTTATCGGTGAAGAGCGTGGGGTCGATATTGATGGCGCTATCTATGCTGATGCGATGGCTCGATATCTAGAGAAGCTCAAGGTTCTGCTGCAGGAGTTTTCTGATGAAGACTTCGATATGGTGTCTCTTACGGGCGGTATGAGCCGTGCAAAAGGCGTCAAGGAACTGGTCGAAAGGGTTTTTCCAGACAAGGATGTTCAGAGCTCAGAGTCTACCCTTGATGTTGTCTCGGGGTTGGCGATTTACGCAGCTCAGCAATAATTTAGGGGAAGTGATAATTGCTGGCAGCCGAGAAGCACTTCTTCAGCTGTACATCATCGACTAGATGATGCCAGCGGGATGGCTAACCGGCCCGGCCCAGCCTTATTTTGGTAAGGTGCTCACACTGTACCGAAATTGTACCTTTGAGAGAAATTGATTGGTGCCAGGCTAAATGGCTGAAGGGGGGGGCGTCACAGCTTTATTATCCTCCTGATTTAAAAGGAAAAAATATGTTCGTGTAACCATAAGTTGGCCGGATTTTGATGGCATAGTTTGTCCAGACTATGATCTATCCGGCCAATATGGTTTGTGGTTACTTACATTTTGCCTTTGTCATTGAGGGCTGGAGCTAGTCGGCTCATCAGCAACAGGATGTCTCGTGAATCAAAGTAATTTGCAATTTCATTGATGGATACATCTCTGCCTGATTTCGGGTCAACATAGGTCTTTGCCGTATCACCCCCATGGACAAGCATGATTTCAAAAAGATCAACTTCGTCGAGTTCGGCTGCAAGCATCAATGGTGTATAGCCTTTGATTGGGCTGCTGTGCTCGGCGTTGGCGTCGGCTCCAGCTTTGATCAGAAGAGACGCTACCCTCCTCATTTCTGCAAGGTTCATATTTTCGCAAATGCGTTGGTACATTAAGTCGAGATAACGCTCCCAGATCTGTTGATAAAGTGCTGAGGATTCCATCTGTTCCAGATTTTTCATCTGGTCCTCGAGAGTAAAACCGAAAGCGCCTTGAGAGTAACGACGAATTGAGTCAAGAGTCTCGGGTGTGATTGGGATACTAAGTTGTTCGTTCTTGCTTAATTCTGGGTTTTTAAGGATACCAATGAGCTTCAAACAAACCGTGAGTGAGGTTTGCTCATCAGTTTTGCCTCGTCCATTAGGATTTGCCCCCATGGAGAGAATCTTTTCTACAATCTCAAATCGACCTGTTTGTACCGCCGAGATTATCGGTAGCAAGCGCTTCTTTTCAGTTCGCGTGTTGATGGTTGCTCCATTATGCCTTTCCATTGATATAAGCTGATAAAGTTCATCATTAAGAGATCGATACGGAACTTCTGTTAAGTTAAGTGCCTCTAAAGCAATAAGGATAGGGGTGTCGCCGACTTCAGATTGAACGTTAATGTCAGCACCTTTCTCTAAGAGTTGCCTGCAAGCTTCAATATTTTCATTAATAGCAAACCAGACAATCTGTGGCATGGAACGCTTCCATGTGTCCCCAATCTTGATTTTTCTGCGTGGATACCGGTAATCCGGCTTGATATTTCCAGGATCGGTAAAAATTAGAGGGCCTGTAGAGTCGACCTTGAAACCAAAATCAGTGCCAGGATAAAGGCCTTCTTTGGGGAAAACTTTGAAGAATGCGCTTCTCCACTGCTCAATTTCCCATCTTTCAATAGTGTCTGAAACCGTGTTCGACGGCTTGGATACTGATGCCGAGGGGATGTCATATCCAAAGTTAACAAGAGACCATTTTAGTTGTTTAAGAAAGACGATGTCGGATTTGGATTGATTGGCGGCTACGACAAGTGCCTCTCTTATGATGTCTCTAAGGTTTTCTCCTGCTACAAAAGAGGCCTTCTCGAACGATTCTTTATATAACCGGTTTGCTTCTTCCAATTCTCCGGAGAAAACATGCCACCTAGCATCGTACCAATCTATCCAGTACTGAGCAGATTTAAGGCTGCTTGAATATTGAATTATTTTTCTGACTTGTCTGATGGTTTCTTGGTGCCCCTCACTATCGGACTTTTCAGTTCCTCGCATTAAGTCGCGTTGTAATTTTCCAACATGCTGATCCTTATTTTTTACTGTAAGCCATAATCGGGCCTGAATCCTCTCGATTGCGTTGCCGAAATGAATCCCATTTTCTGCATTCCAGATTGAAAGACGAGCCTCATCAATCAATCTTTTACCCTGGTCATGCCTTTTGATGAAATCGACGGCCCTTGCCATAAAGAGTAATGACTTGGCGAAATTCCTGTTTCTGGTTATCTCACAGGTTTTTGATGGGTTGCTTGTGGAGAATAGCAACTGGATAGACTGAGCTGATGGCAGTTCTTTGCCATTTCTCCATGAGGAAATTCTGTCTCTGTTCTCTTTGCTCAGTGAGGCCAGATAAGCAGTCATGCCGGGTTGATGCTCTTCTAGCCAGGCAAAGGTTGCACCAACAGTATTCGCCCCTGGTGAGAACCAGAAGCTTGGGTGAGGGGCTTTAAGCTCTTGATTTAGCTTTGTTACAAAGCCAACAAGGTGCTCCTTGATGCAGCTTCTAATTAATAAGCCCAATACATCGGCTCTGCTTACTCCGTCAGCGGCAGTCTTACCCACAATGTCGCGCAAATAATGATCAATAAATGTGCTGAGGCTTGTTGATATTTTATCGGAAGCGACTGGACCCATATATTTTTCCAGGGTCGAGGGAGCACTCTGCTCCAGCTCTCTCGTTAGCTCTCTAGGGTCATAGATTGATTTCCCTGCCAGATCATCAAGGCGCTTGTTGGACTGCTTTAGGTCAAGGCAGCGCAACACATAGCGGATAAGCTCGAAGGGATTGGGATAAGGTGTTTCAGCTAGCATGAAGCTGTTCCTGTTTCTTATTGATATGTCGTATATCCCGGTTGAAATTACGCCAAGTACGGCAGTCGCTGGGTGTTGAGGGTATGGCCACACGGTAACCTAGGGGTGATATTAGCACCGAGTGCTTATTTCCGGGTCTGACTGCCCAGCCTGATTTGATCAATGATCGGACCTTTTGATTGATGTTTTTGTCATTACTGTATCGTTTCATCTCTCTACCCCAAGAAACATCGGCCCTCACAATCCAGAGGGCCGAGTAATTACGCCTTACTTGCCCTGCCTGCCGTTGCCGCGACCGGGGCCTGAAGGATTGCCGGTCTTGCTGGGCCAGTTACCGCCAGGACCGGGATGCGTAGACGGACGAGAGCTGCCTTTGCTGGAGCTTGATTTAGCCATGTTAAGTTCCTCAGTTTTGCATTCCCTGGGATTGGGGAAATGCGTCAGTGGAGATTACGAGGATGGCCACTGTGCATCAGCTGGGCTGTTGGCGAGATAATTATCGTTTTTACAAATGAATCGCCACCAGTTTGCTAGATACCTTTCAGCCATACAAAATGGCAACCAGAGAGGTATCCATGAGCAGCAAACGCTATCCCGAAGAATTCAAGATTGAGGCAGTTCGTCAGGTGACGGATCGTGGTCACAGTGTGGCCCAAGTGGCTGATCGTCTCGGTGTCACCACTCACAGTCTGTATGCCTGGATCAGGAAGTTTGGCCCGGATTCCGAGCAGCATCAGGCCAATGCAGATGATCAAGTCGAGATTCGCCGACTCCAGAAAGAGCTCAAGCGCGTTACCGAAGAGCGAGACATCCTAAAAAAAGCCGCGGCGTACTTCGCCAGTCAGTCCGATTGAGGTACGCCTTCATTCAGGAGCACAGCGAGCGGTGGGCAATTCGCTCACTGTGTTCCCTGTTGGACGTTCACCCCAGTGGCTTTTATGCCTGGCAGAAACAGCCTCGTTCAGCTCGAGCAATCGAGGACGAGCGCCTGTCCGGGCTGATAAAGCAATTCTGGTTGGAATCTGGAGCCGTGTATGGCTACAGGAAGATCCACACGGATCTACGCGAGTATGGCGAGCGCTGCGGGCCCAATCGAGTCCATCGCCTGATGCGCCACGCGGGAATACGAGCGCAGGTTGGTTACCGTAAGCCACGCCATAGGGCCGGGGAGCTACACAAAGTGACACCGAATATCCTGCAGCGGCAGTTCAATCCGCAAGCGCCGAACGAGAGCTGGGTAACGGATATTACCTATATCCGCACACATGAAGGCTGGTTGTATCTGGCGGTTGTTCTGGATCTGTTCTCAAGACGGGTGATCGGTTGGTCAATGCAATCCCGGATAACCAAGGAGCTGGCGCTGGATGCGCTGCTGATGGCGGTCTGGCGCCGCAAGCCTGAAGGCAAGGTGGTTGTTCACTCCGACCAAGGCAGTCAATACACCAGCCACGACTGGGATTCGTTTCTGAGGGCGCATGACCTGGAGGGGAGTATGAGTCGGCGCGGTAACTGCCACGACAATGCTGTTGCTGAGAGCTTCTTCCAGCTGTTGAAGCGGGAAAGAATAAAGCGAAAGATTTACAGCAGCCGTGACGCCGCTCGGGCAGATATTTTTGATTATATCGAGATGTTCTATAACAACCGGCGGCGCCATGGTTCTAATGAAAAGCTGTCACCGGTAGAGTATGAAAAGCGTCACCAAGAACGGCTGGGAAGTGTCTAGAGAACTGGTGGCGATTCAAACGTAACCCCAGTGTAACCCTGACAAATGCTGACTTTTTGATCTGTTGTGAGCTTGAAACGGGAAGTGAATAGGTAGAAGGCTGGGGTTACACAGTTGTGAACCCTGAGAGAGTTGTCTTGGAGATGCTGAATGATTGTAAGCTGTTGATTTTTATGGTGAAAATGGTGGGCCCACCAGGACTTGAACCTGGGACCAATCGATTATGAGTCGACTGCTCTAACCAGCTGAGCTATAGGCCCTGAGAAATCGCCTGACGTCTTCTTATGTTGAACGCCTGACGCTTGCCTGCGCTGTCGCGCGGGCGAAGATTATAACGTGTATTTGGTTTAGGGAAAGGCTGTACTCTTTTTTATTATTGCCCAGGCTGCAACGCAGCCCAGGCATTTTGCATTTGCCGGTTTTACAGGTCGCCGTCGAGGAAGCTGCGTAGGTGCTCGCTGCGGCTCGGATGCCGGAGTTTGCGCAGTGCCTTGGCTTCGATCTGACGAATACGTTCACGGGTTACGTCGAACTGTTTTCCCACTTCCTCAAGGGTGTGGTCAGTGTTCATGTCGATACCGAAACGCATGCGCAGGACTTTAGCTTCCCGAGCGGTGAGGTTGGCCAGTACGTCGCGGGTGGCTTCTTCCAGGCCAAGCGAGGTGGCGGAATCTACCGGGGATTCCATGTTGCCGTCTTCGATAAAGTCGCCGAGGCTGGAATCTTCATCGTCACCGATGGGGGTTTCCATGGAGATTGGCTCTTTGGCAATCTTGAGTACTTTACGAACTTTATCTTCCGGCATTTCCAAGCGTACACCCAGCTCTTCTGGAGTGGGTTCGCGGCCCATTTCCTGCAGCATTTGACGTTGTACCCGGTTGATCTTGTTGATGGTCTCTATCATGTGTACCGGGATACGGATGGTGCGTGCCTGGTCGGCGATGGAGCGTGTGATGGCCTGACGAATCCACCAAGTAGCGTAGGTGGAGAATTTGTAACCACGGCGGTATTCGAACTTGTCTACGGCTTTCATCAGGCCGATGTTGCCTTCCTGAATCAGGTCGAGGAATTGTAGCCCTCGGTTGGTGTATTTTTTGGCGATAGAAATAACCAGACGCAGGTTGGCTTCGACCATTTCTTTCTTGGCGCGACGCGCTTTTGCTTCGCCAATGGAAATGCGACGGTTGATTTCCTTGATGTCGGCAACGGGCAAGCCAATGATGTCTTCGATAGTGCTGATTTTACGCTGGGCACGCTGAACGTCTTCTTTGACGACGCTCAGTTTATCGGCGATGGCTTTGCCTTTTTTGGTTTTCAGCTGGCTATCGATCCACTCCATGTTGGTTTCGTTGCCAGGAAATGCCTTGATGAAATCCTTACGATCCATACCGCCACGGCGGATGGTGGCGGACATGATTTGGCGCTCGAATTTACGTACCAGGTCCAGGTTGTCGCGTGCACCAACGAGCATGCTGTCGAAAATACGCGGCACCAGTTTAAACAGGGTGAAGTGTTCTGCCAGCGCTTCTAATGCCTTGGCGGTGGATGCATGGTCCCGACCGTTACGCTTGAGAGAGCGTTCTGCTTTCTCTTGCAGTTTTTTCAGCGTCTCGAAGCGTTCTGCGGCCAATACCGGATCCAAGCCGCCTTCATCTTCTTCGTCTTCGTCGTCGCTGTCTTTATCGTCAGAACCTTCTTCTTTGGCTTTTTCTTTTGCCTTAGCTTTTTCTTCTGCCGCCTTCTTGGCTTTTTCAGCAAAAGCAGGATCGCGATTGGCGTTGGTCGCTGCCGCGCCATCGTCATTGGGATCCAAGTAGCCGGCAATGATGTCGGTGAGCTTACGTTCTTCGTTTTCCACGCGGGCGTATTCTTCAATCACCATATCGACAGCGCCGGGCCAGAAGGCGAGGGCGTGAAGAACTTCACGGGTGCCTTCTTCAATGCGCTTGGCAATTTCGATTTCGCCTTCCCGAGTGAGCAGCTCCACGGTGCCCATTTCGCGCATGTACATGCGTACCGGGTCGGTGGTGCGACCGGGTTCGTTCTCTACGGAGGCGAGCACGGCAGCGGCTTCTTCAGCGGCGACTTCGTCTGTGCTGTCGGCGCTTTCGTCGATCGTCAACTGGTCGGCATCGGCGGCTTTTTCAACCACGGTGATGCCCATGTCGTTGATCATCTGAATGATGTCTTCTACTTGATCGGTATCCGTAATGGAGTCCGGCAAGTGGTCATTCACTTCAGCGTAGGTAAGGTAGCCCTGTTCCTTACCTAGTGCGATCAACTGCTTCAGCTGAGATTGTTGCTGCTGCTTTTGAGTCGTCATGCAATTAAAGCCCGTAACGTCGTGCTGGGAGCTTGCGCTTGCCAGCGTGATGGTGGCGTGGGAAAACGGCGTATTATACTGGGATATGGGGTCTACGGCCAGTCAATGCAACCCTGGGGCTGCACCATTGGCCGGGTTAGTCGAAGGGTTTGCGGGCGTGTTGGCGGGCTTCGGCCAAGGCTTTATGTAGCGCCTGCCAGTGCGCCGGGTCGGGCATGCCGGCCTGTTCTACCTCTGTTAATGCGGCTTCCAGGCGGGTCACTTCCAGCTGTGATAGGGCATCGAGCCATAGCCGAGTGGCCATTTCTTCTTCCATTGGCGGTTTGAGGCTAGCTTTGAGCAGGCGAGATAATGTTTCGCCCTGCTCAAGGGCCATCAAGGCGCCGAGCATGGCGGCAGCGCTATGATTTTGTCGGCACAGCCCAGCGACCTGAGTCAGTAGGTCGATATGCGGTAACGGCAGTTGCTCGATGTTGTCCGGCAACGGATGCTGCTCTACTAGTGATGGGTAATCCAGCAGTACAAGTACCAGGCGCTCGGCCAAGGTTAGTGGGCCTTTGCGACCGCCATTTTGGCGTGGATTGGGGCGAATTCGGTTGCGATTGTCTGCGGTAAAATTATTGCTGCTGCCGTTGTTGCCGCCGTCCGCGAAGGCGAAATCTTCCGGGTAGGGTATGCCGGGGTCGTCTTCGGTGGGCGGCGGCGGGGAACCGAAATCCTCGTAACCATGCCCATAATCGTAGGCGTTGCCAGCCGGTGACGAGGTGCTCGGCGTAGGCCGGGGTGCTGCCGGTGCTGGTTTGAGCTGGATCAGTGATTCCTTGTCCAGTCGGGTGAGGCGGCTGAGCTCTTCAGTGAGCAGGGCGCGGTAAACCGGACCGGCGGGCTTGTCCAGGTAGGGCAGGGCGAGGCGGGCAAGCCGGACGCGGCCATCCACGGTCTCCAAATCCAGCCCTTCTGATAGATGTCGGAACAGGTAGGTGGACAGGGCGTCGGCTTTATCAGTGAGTGCTCGCAACGCCTCTGGCCCTTGTTGGCGCACGAGTGTGTCCGGGTCTTCCCCGTCTGGGAGGAATAAGAAACGTACCTGTTTGCCGTCATCCAGCGCCGGTAGAAGCGATTCCAGCGCACGCCAAGCGGCACGCACGCCGGCCTTATCCCCGTCAAAGCACAGGATCACTTCATTGACCTGGCGGAACAGTTTGCGGGCGTGATCTTCGGTGGTGGCGGTGCCCAAGGTGGCGACCACATTGGGTACGCCGTGCTGCGTTAGGGCGATCACGTCCATGTAACCTTCGACTACATAGAGGCGGTCGCTGCGGTCCCTGCTCTGGCGCCACTCCCATAGCCCGTAAAGCTCCTGGCCCTTGTGGAAAACGGGGGTTTCTGGGCTGTTAAGGTATTTCGGCTTGCCGTCGCCCAGCACCCGACCGCCAAAGCCGATGGTGCGGCCGCGGCTATCGCGAATGGGAAAAATGATGCGATCCCGGAATTTATCGTAGGTGCGGTTATTGTCTTCCCGGCGCACCAGCAGGCCACCGGTAACGGCTTGTTCCAGGCTGGTTTCAGTGAGAGAAAGGCCGTTGATTAGATTGTCGTAGCCGGGTGGCGCAAACCCAATGGCGAACTGTTTTGCAATTTCGCCGCTTAACCCTCGGTTTTTAAGGTAATTCACTGCTTTTTGACGCTCAGGCGCTTGGCGTAACTGTTGCACGTAGAACTTTTCGGCGCGGCTAAGCAGGTCGTAAAGGGATTGCAGGCGATCTTTTTTCTGGCGATCGGCGGTGGTTTCTGGTCGCGATTCAGGCACCTCCATGCCGGCGCGATCGGCGAGTTGCTTCACCGCTTCCGGAAAGTTCAGGTGCTCATATTCCATTAGGAAGCCCGCGGCGTTGCCGGAAGCACCGCAGCCGAAACAGTAATAAAATTGCTTATCTGGCGCGACAGTGAAGGAGGGCGTTTTTTCCTGGTGGAATGGGCAGCAGGCGCTGTAGTTGCGGCCAGTTTTTTTTAGGGGCACGCGAGCGTCTATCAGCTCCACCAGATCGGTACGAGCCAGAAGGTCCTGAACAAAATTTTCCGGAATGCGTGCCATGGTGCGCGGACTCTCTGCGTGGGCTGCTATTCAAGCAGAATTGCCGATGTGGGGAAAGTTTAATGCGGGCGCTGGCTGGTAAGGTGTCAGGTGTGTGTCTGTCTGTTTCGCCCCAAGGTACTGGGATGAAAGGGAAAACGTAGCGGGAACGCTGTATGGTTGGCTCAGGCGAGTTTAGCGCGAACCTTACCGCTAGCTGCGCCCATATCGGCACGGCCTTGCAATTGCGGCTTGAGAATACCCATTACTTTGCCCATGTCCTGCATGCCTGAAGCACCGGTTTGAGCCATGGCGTCATCGATAAGGGCGTCAATTTCCGCATCGGTGAGCTGGGTGGGGAGGAATTCTTGAAGCACCACGATTTCCGCTTCTTCGATTTCCGCCAATTCTGGGCGGTTCGCGTCACGGTATTGTGTGGCTGAATCCTTGCGCTGCTTGATCAATTTGTCGAGCAGGGCGAGTACACGTGCATCATCAGGGTCGATGCGCTCGTCCACTTCAATTTGTTTGATTGCTGCAAGCGCCATACGAAAAACACCAAGACGTGCCTTTTCTTTGGCACGCATGGCGTCTTTCATGGCCGCAGTGAGCTGCTCTTTGAGCGCACTCATCAGACGTCTATACCTTAGTACAAACGTTTGCGTGCGAGTTGCTCACGCTGCAGTTTTTTAAGGTGACGCTTGACGGCTGCGGCACGCTTGCGCTTACGCTCTTGTGTGGGCTTCTCGTATTGCTCGCGACGACGCACTTCAGAGAGAATACCCGCTTTTTCACAGCCACGCTTGAAACGGCGCAGGGCCACATCAAACGGTTCGCCTTCTTTCACCTTCACCTGAGGCATGAAGAATCACCTTCCTAGAAATTAGAGTTTATGGGGGTCGCCGCGGGCTCAGGTGGTCCCGGGGTGCGGCGAGGCGGGGATTCTACCCTAGTGGTGAGGAAATGCAAATCCTACGGTTCATCGCTATCATGGCAACGCAATTTCACAGGGTTGATCACCATGCGCGTATTGGGTATTGAATCGAGCTGCGACGAAACCGGCGTGGCTATCTATGACACCGAGCAGGGGCTATTGGGGCAGGCCTTATATAGCCAAGTAGAGATGCATGCTCGCTATGGCGGTGTGGTGCCGGAGCTGGCCAGCCGTGATCATGTGCAGCGGGTGCTGCCATTGATACGCGAAGTCATGACGGAGGCTAATACCCAACCGCAACAGTTGGATGGGGTGGCGTTTACCGCTGGCCCTGGGCTGGCCGGCGCTTTGCTGGTAGGGGCGGGTGTGGCCCGTTCGTTGGCGTTTGGCTGGAATTTGCCTGCGGTGGCCGTGCACCACATGGAGGGGCACCTGCTGGCGCCCTTGCTGGAGCCTAATGCCCCTGCGTTTCCCTTTGTGGCGCTGCTGGTTAGCGGGGGCCACACACTGCTGTTGGACGCTAAGGCCCTGGGGGAATATGAGATTTTAGGTGAATCAGTGGATGATGCGGCTGGAGAGGCGTTTGATAAAGCCGCAAAAATGATGGGCTTGGGTTACCCCGGTGGCCCCCGTGTTGCGACGTTGGCGCAACAGGGTACGGCAGGTCGGTTCCGTTTTCCGCGCCCGATGACCGATCGTCCAGGCTTGGATATGAGCTTTTCTGGGCTCAAGACTTTCACGTTAAATACCATCAATGATTTGGGCGGAAAAGAAGCGTTAAGTGAGCAGGACCGGGCGGATATTGCTCGTGCGTTCGAAGAAGCGGCGGTGGATACCTTGGTGATCAAGTGCCGCCGTGCGGTGGAGCAGACCGGCCACAAGCGATTGGTGATGGCTGGAGGGGTCAGTGCGAATCAGTCGTTGCGTGCTAAGTTGGCGGAACAGATGAAAAAACGGGGTGTGGACGTTTATTACCCCGCGCCTCAATACTGCACGGATAACGGTGCCATGATCGCTTTTGCGGGAGCCCTGCGGTTGCAGGCCGGGGAACGGGCCGAGCTACCCATCAAGATCCGCCCGCGCTGGCCGCTGACGGAACTGGCGAAGCTGCAAGGCGCGGATTAAGTTCGGTTTACTCTCAGTAAGCTCAGCCCGGCGCCCTAGGGGGACGCTGGTGGTGTGTCTCAGAAATCATCACGTTTTGCCGTGTTGGAACGTGTAGCTAGCTTTTCTTCCTGAACCCCAGCTCTTCCCCACGCAGTATTTTTTGCAGGTTGCTGCGATGTCGCAGAATCAGCACGATGGAAAGGGCCAGAATGGGCCAGAAGGCTTGGGGCAGCCAGGCGAAAATACAGGCTGGAGCTACCACGAAGGCACTCAGTGAGGCGATTGAGGAAATACGGTTGAGGGCAAATACCAGCAGCCAAGTCGCGCCGGCTAACAGCCCACTGGGCCAGTGCAGAACAAACAGTAGCCCAAAGGCTGTGGCCACGCCTTTACCGCCTTGAAAGTGAAAGAATACGGGATACAGATGGCCTAAGAAGGCAAAGACGCCCACCAGTGCGGCCACAAAGGGGCCCATATCCAGATAGCGGGCGAGCACCACGGGTATTACCCCTTTGAGCACGTCGCCCAGCAAGGTGAGGGCGGCTGCGGGTTTGCCGCCAATACGGAGTACATTGGTGGCCCCGGGATTGTTGGAGCCCTCGGTGCGCGGATCTGGGTAGCCGAACAAACGGCAGACCAGAATGGCGCTGGAAATGGAGCCCATCAGATAGCCGGCTACGCACAATGGCAATAACCAGAACCAGACTTCCTGTAATGTCCCTGCTTGCACCGGTTATAATCTCCCATCACATCGCTGAGGCAGCGAAATTGGCACCCAAGTAGTGCTTTGGGGCCATTGTACACAGCATCCCATTGCTGCCTGAGCTGCAAGCGTAACATCTGATTACCTGAAATGGGATTCATCCAGTGCGCTAGCGTCGATGAATGCCACGGCAAGAGAGCCAGTATGGATATTGTTTATATCAATGATTTGAAAGTGGATACGGTAATCGGCATTTTCGATTGGGAGCGTCGCATCCGCCAGACCGTGAGTCTGGATCTGGAAATGGCGGCAGATATTTGCAAAGGAGCGGCCTCGGATCACATTGATGATGCATTGGATTACAAAGCCATTGGCAAGCGGTTGATCACCTTTATTGAAGGCAGTGAATTTCAGTTGGTGGAAACTCTGGCGGAGAATGTGGCGCAGCTGGTGTTGAATGAGTTCAGTGTGCCGTGGCTAAAATTGCGACTCAGCAAGCCGGGCGCTTTGCGCGGCGCCCGTGATGTGGGGGTGATCATTGAGCGGGGTGTGCGTCCCAATGCCTGACGTGTCTCAGGCTCAGGTATTTCTAAGCCTGGGCTCCAATATCGACCGTGAGCACAATATTAGCTCTGGGTTAGATGCCCTAAAGCGGGCATTTTCCCCCTTGTCGATCAGCCCGGTGTACGAAAGTGAAGCGGTGGGTTTCGATGGTGATGCCTTTTACAACCTAGTGGTGGGGCTGAAGACAGCCTTGAGTGTGGGAGAACTGGCTGCCTGTCTAAAAGAGATCGAAAAGGAGCATGGTCGGGTGCGGGGCGAGAAAAAGTTTTCAAGCCGAACCTTGGATATTGATATTCTCACCTACAATGATTGTGTGGGTGAGATAGAGGGTGTGCAGCTGCCCCGGGACGAAATTCTCAAGCATGCTTTTGTTCTAAAACCCCTGGTCGATCTGGCCCCGGATGCCATGCACCCGCAAACCCGTGCATCCTACCGGGCATTGTTGGACGCGGCTGATTTCAGCGGGCAGAACTTATGGGTAGTGCCGTTCGGCGGCAAGAAACAATAGTTTTTGTAGATTGCGTTAGCGACATGTCGGTGCAAACCGGCAGCTATCGGTAGGCCTGAGATGCAACGTGTTCCGTGCTGTGTCTCTCAATACCAATGCGGTGTCATATCGCTTTGCGCCCAACGGAAGAAATCGTATTCCAGCCGAGAGAGGCCACCGGGATAGAGGTGGTCGATACGTTGAAGCGTTGGCCTCTGATGGTTTTTTTCCAGATCCTGAAGCAATTGCCGCAAAATAGAACGGCCCACGGGTTTGGACATGAGAAAGGCGGTGGTTGCCCAAGCAACGGTGTAGGGAATGGCGTTGAGCTGGTGAGCCATCTTGCGCCATTGAGCATCATCCAGGGACAAATACTGCCGCAGGGTAATCAGGCGCTGTTGTTCAACCCAGGTCTGAATGCGTTTTTGGGCATCGGGCAGGGCGCTGATTCTCTGGCGCCCGTCCGGTTGTGTTTCCAGGGTTTGGAAGTATTGCGCTAGCCCTTCCTGTAGCCACACCGGGGCTGATGGCGATAATTGGTAGAGCAACACATGGCTGGATTCATGAAGAATGGTTTGGGCTACTTGTTGTTCATTTTCGGCCCATTTCCACACGGCAACTTCGTTGGTTGCAGGAATGAACACGCCGGCATAATGACGGCTGCTGGAGCCAATCCGCTCAACCATCCATTGTTGAAAATCGTCCTGTTTTTCAATCAGAAACACGTTCACTTCTGCGGTGCCATGTAGGTCTAGCCCGAAGTCCCGGCGGTAGCGTTGGTAGATGTGGCGAATGTTATCTAAGGTGTGTTGCTGCAAGTCGCCGGTCAGGGTGAAATCCTGGCGCTTAACGTGGATTTCCAGGTCTTTGAGTTGCGGGCTGATATTCGGAGTGATGGTTTTGGTTTGGGCGCCCTCTGGTGGCCGATCACCGAAATGCAGCTTGCCGCTGGCATCCTGCCATTGAAAAATATCCGCTTGGGCGCCGGTACTGAAAAGAACGAGAAAAAGCGTTAGAAGTCGCAATGTTCGTCGATCCATTTCTGGGTTTTCTTTTGGTCTGCGGCGACCTCTTCGGCGTTGGCGTTGCGGTGGGTTCCGTCTTCATTCACATAGACGAAAGGCCCTCTCATTTGCTCAAGCCGCTTTTCTGCCTGTTTGCAGGGTTGCGCAAACCGTTCCCGGTATTCATCGCGTGCGTTTTTTTCTGCCAGTGCTTTATGGCGGGCTTGGGTTTGCTGGCTTTGGAGTAGCCGCTGGGTACGGGCATGGATATCTAGAGCGTCATCTTGGCCAATCTTAGGGGGCGGTTTTATGTCCAGAGTTTCATGTTCTGCCTGTGGCGCCCTGTCGCCAAATTGCCAGTTGCCATTGGCGTCCTTCCAACGATAGATTTCTGCGCTGGCAGAGGCCGTCGCCAGTGACAGCAGTATTATTCTTATCATGTTCATGGATGCCCCCGAGAGCCCTTCTCATGTTTTGTTTTTAGCTTCCTTGTAAGGCCAGTGACCGCCCCCCGTCCACGGCCAATATTTGTCCGGTAATAAAGGGGGCGGCAGTAGCCAACCAGTAAACCGTGTTGGCAATGTCATCCGGCTCGCCGCTGCGTTTCAGGGCGGTGGCGTCTTGGATGGCCTGCTGGTTCATCTGCCCGGCTTCTGGCCATAGAATGGGCCCCGGGGATACGCCGTTGACGCGAATCTCTGGTCCCAGTTCCCGAGCCAAGCTTTTGGTCATCATCGCAAGGCCGGCTTTGGCCATGCAATACAGGGTATGCGTTTGCAGCGGTTTTTCTGCGTAAACATCGACAATATTGATAATGCAGCCCTGTTGCTCACGTAATGCAGGCGCCAGCTGCTGGCTGAGAATAAAGGGGGCGCGCAGGTTGCTGTGAATCAGCTTTTCCCAGTCGCTGTCGTTTGCCTGTTCTATGGGGGTGGGGTAAAAGCTGGACGCATTGTTGACAAGTAAATCCAGCTGGCCAAAACAGGCAAGGGCGTCGCTGGCCAGTTGGCGCACGGCGGCGGGTTGGTCCAAATCGGCTTGCAGTAACCCTGCACTACCGGGGCGTAGCTGATTCAGCTCGGCGGCCAGGCTCTCGGCTTCTTCCTGGCTACCCCGGTAATGAATGATCACCCGCATCCCGTGCTGATGCAGGGTGCGAACAATCTGGGCGCCAATACGGCGGGCGCTGCCGGTAACCAGGGCGACGGGGGCGTTCATCAGGGGTTCAGCTCCTGTTGTTTAAAGGTGGCGATGGCATCAATGCGGGCTTGCTCAATCGCTTCCCCCAGTGCCGGACCTTCGTGGCCTTGGGCCTGCAGCGCCTGTATATCTACCTGGCGTGCGGCATCTGCCGCGCCCTGTAGATAGGAGGCTTGAGGATACTCGCGGTTTTCGAAACTGGTGCGGCCCCGCGCGTCGGCTTCACAGGCTCCCAAGAAATCCGTTAGTCGCTCCGGGCGACGAAGGATATCCAGCGACTTGAACAGTTTCCACACCGTGGCCGGTTTCAGTTCCAATGCACGGTGGCTGTGAGTATGGAACTCAGCGACTAAGGTGGCCAAGGTTGCGGCTTCCTTGGGAACTTTCAATCGCTTTGATACCTTTTTGCTTAAACGAGCGCTGCGGATTTCGTGGGCAATGTGTCGGGGCCACTCTTCCTTTGGGGTTTTACCCTTACCTAGATCATGGCAGAGCAATGCATAGCGAGCGTTAAGGCTTAAGCCGAGCCGAGCGGCTTGCTTAAGGCATAGGAATTGATGAAGCAGGGTGTCCACTTCCGGATGGTGTTGTTCCGGTTGAGGTACGCCATCCAACGCGGCAAGTTCTGGAAATAAGGCATGCAGTGCGCCGCAGCGGTGAAGTACCTGAAAGAATACCTGAGGATCGCGCTCCATGAGCGCTCGGCTGGTTTCTTTCCAAACCCGCTCAGCGACAAGATAACCCAGCTCACCGGAGTCGCTCAGTTGTTTCATCAACATAAGTGTGTCATCGGCCACCTGAAACCCTAGCCAGTGGTAGCGAGCGGCAAAACGGGCAACCCGCAATACTCGTAAGGGGTCTTCGGCAAAAGCGGGGGAAACATGGCGCAATAGGCGAGCTTTGAGATCCACGCGGCCATTGAACGGGTCGATGATTTCACCACCACGGGCTTGCGCCATGGCATTGATGGTCAGGTCGCGGCGAATCAGATCCTCTTCTAGAGAGACTGTGCTGGCGGCATGGAAGGTAAAGCCGCCATAACCGTGGCCGGATTTCCGTTCGGTTCTGGCCAGGGCGTATTCTTCCTGTGTTTTTGGATGCAGGAATACGGGGAAATCTTTGCCCACGGGGCGGAACCCGTTGGCTTCCATTTCCTTCGGGGTGGCACCGACCACGACCCAATCTTTTTCCGTCACGGGGAGGCCGAGCAGCGAATCTCGCACTGCGCCGCCCACTAGATAGACATTCATCTTGTGCGCTCTCGTTATCTTGAGCAGAATGGTCGCATGCTTTCTAGTGTACTGAAACTGAACTCTTTAGTCGTAGACCACTGTACTCGCCAATGGCGAGCACAGGGACGACGGCTGTGTGACTGAACGTTTCAGTTTTGCAAGAAGGCCGCAGCGTCCCCCGACCTGCGGCCTTTTTTCGTTTAGGGGGGAAGGTGGTAGGCCGTAAACCCGCTGCAAGCTACACCACGGAATAGGTTTTTCTGGCGGATATCGCTGTAGCCGCGCACCAACATTTGGTCGCGCTTGTTGCTTCAGAATAAAAAAAACCGAGACCGCTTTGTCGCTTAAAACGTGTGGCTCATTTAAGGAGAACGGCATGCCAACCTTGGCAGCGTATTTGATTGTGGTGGCGGTGTGGGCAACCACTCCATTGGGGATTAAATGGAGTGGTGACGCCATGGCGCCGCTGGCGGCGGCCGGTGTGCGCATGGGTATTGCTGCGTTGCTGGGGCTGGGTTGGTTATGGATAAAGCGCCAACCTTTGCCGTTGCATGCTCGCGCGCGTCTCAGCTATTTGGCGTCTCTGCCGGGTATTTTTGGCGCTATGGGCTGTAGCTATATGGCGGCGGTTCACCTTCCTTCCGGGTTAATTTCAGTGATTTTTGGGCTGGCGCCGCTGTTGTCCGGCCTGATGTTGCAAGCCTTGCCGGGCGGTCTGCGCCTTAACCGCTGGCATTGGAGCGCCTGCCTAATTGGTTTAGCCGGGTTGGTGCTGGTGTTTGATGACAGCCTGCAGGTGCTGGTCGCCGGGCAGGGGATGGGCGGCCGGGGAGTGGGTTTGCTGTGGATGCTTAGCGCTGTGACCTTGTTTGCCGGCAGTGGCATTGCGGTGCAGCGAGTGGGAGCTGGGCTGCAGCCTATGCAGCAAACCGTGGGCGGTTTGTTGCTGTCGTTACCCTGTTATGCCATTGGCATGGCCATTACCGGGCAGACGCTGAGCTTTAGCGGCGATTACCGGGGCTTGTCCGCGATACTGTATCTGGCGGTGTTTGGTTCGTTGTTGGGGTTTTATTGCTATTACCAAGTGTTGGCCCGGCTGTCGGCGGCGACGGTGGCGTTAGTGACGCTGATTACGCCGGTGTTGGCATTGTCGTTGGGAAGCCTGCTCAATGGTGAAAGCTTGGGGGTACTGGTGCTGGTGGGTGCCGCGTTAATCGTGCTGGCACTGTCGCTGTTTCTGCTGGGGGACCACAAGATACGCCGCCAGCTGAAGCAACTAACGAAGGCTGACGCCTAGCAGTGGCACTGAATGCGAACCAAGTCGTCTAGCCGTAGTGCAGTTAAGGACCCTCCCCACACGCACCCGGTGTCTAGTGCGTCGACCTTGTCGACGCCACTGTGGCCTTGCAGGGCAGCCCAGTGGCCGAACAGGATGCGAGTATCGGTGACGATTCGGCCGGGGTGCTGGAACCAGGGAATGAACCCGGCGGGGGGCAAGTCGGGCTCACCTTTGCTAGTCAGGTCCAGCTCTGCGGCCTGATCTACAAAACGCATGCGGGTGAAGTGGTTGGTGATCACCCGCCAGCGGTCTGGGCCACTCAGCTTCTCGTCCCAGCCGGCGGGGGTATTGCCGTACATGTGAGTAAAAAATGTGCCGGCCGAGTGGTTACGCAGCACGGTTTCCACTTCCGCTGCGCGCTGGCTGGCCTGGGCCAGTGACCACAGCGGCGGAATGCCGGCGTGGGTCATCACTGCATTATGTTCTGGTAGGTTAATAAGCAGCGGTTGTTGTTGTAGCCAGCCCAGCAGTTCATCACGATCCGGTGCGTTTAAAATTTCGCTGAGAGTGTCTTTACGTTTACTGGGAATGGTGCCGTTGGCCACGGCCAGCAGGTGTAGGTCGTGGTTGCCTAGCACGGTATGTACATTGTCGCGCAGGGCGTGGACGCGCCGCAGGGTGCCTAGTGAGTCCGGCCCCCGGTTGACCAGGTCTCCCGCGAGAAACAGGCGGTCGCGGTCGGCATTGAAGCTAAGCTTTTCCAGCAAACAGTCAAACGCGCCTAGGCAGCCCTGCAGATCGCCAATGGCGTAATCGCTCATAAGGCGTCTCCGGTGATACGCCTGATGCTGGGTGCTTGATGCTCGACGCTTGCGCTTTTACGGGCTAAAACAATGATGTCCCCATCGGCCATATGTTGGGCGTCAGGCATAGGGCCTCCAGCGCATTCAGTGCAATGCATGTGGTGCGGCTAGGGTGAAGGCCGGAACCTGTGCATCGAAGTGGCTGCCGTCTTCGGCGATCATCTGGTAACTGCCGCGCATGCTGCCCACCTCCGTTTCCAGAATGGCACCGCTGGTGTAGCGGAAGGTTTGGCCGGGGGCGATGTGGGGCTGTTCGCCGATAACCCCCTCGCCATGGACTTCCTGAACGCGCTCTTCCCCGTCGGTGATCACCCAGTGGCGGGTTAGCAAACGGGCGCTGACAGAGCCTTTGTTGAGAATGCTAATGTGGTAGGCAAAGACCCAGCGTTGGCTTTCTTCATCGCTCTGATCGGGTAGAAATTCGGTTTCCACCGATATCTGTATGTTGTGATTGGAGTCGCCGTTGGCGGTGTTGTCGCTACCTGGTTCGGTGACGCTCATTGGCTGTTGTCTCCCTTGCCTTGTTCAGTGTGTGGTGCGTTGGCGTCTTCCACATCGGCCGGCGGGCGGCTGATGTTGGCCAGCGCCACGTAGTCGGCCACGGACAGTTGATCCGGGCGTAGGCCGGCATCAATGCCGAGGGCTTGAAATTGCTCGGCGCTAACCCAGGATTTTAACCCATTTCGGATTGCCTTGCGGCGCTGGGTAAAGGCCTGGGCCACCAGTTTACGCAGGTGGTCTTCGTCGTCCGCTGGGTGGGGCGGGCTGTCGTGGGGAATTAGCCGGACCACGGCGGAGTCTACTCGTGGAGGGGGGCTGAATGCCTCGGGGGGCACAAAGAAAAGATAATCCGCCTGGCAATGATACTGCACCATGATCGAGAGCCGCCCCCAGTCACGGGTGCCGGGGCTGGCGGTGAGCCGTTCCACCACTTCTTTTTGCAGCATGAAAGTCATGTCGCTGATGGCGTCGGCCTGGGCAAGCAGATGAAAGATCAAGGGGGTAGAGATGTTGTACGGCAGGTTACCGATCACCCGCAGGGGCTTGTCCGCTGGTTTTAGGGTGCGGAAATCAAAGCGCAGCGCATCACTTTCGTGGATGGTCAGTCGCTCGGGAGTATTTTCTTGGCGCAGTAGGGCGATTAGATCCCGGTCCAGTTCCACCACATGCAAATGGGGGAGCTCTTCCAGTAGTGGATAGGTGAGGGCGCCTCTGCCTGGGCCGATTTCCACCAAGGTGTCTCCCGTTTGCAGGCCCAGGGTGCGGATCATGCGGTCGACCAAGTTGCGGTCGTGCAGAAAATGCTGGCCAAAGCGTTTACGGGTGCGATGTTCTTTCATAGCGGATCTCAGGTCAGGCCGGGTGGTGTGACTTAATCAACGCAAGGGCGCTGGTGTGGTCAGGCATTATGCTGCGGTGTTGCCAAGGTTAACGCTAGGCGCGTGGCGGCGATCAGGCTGCCGGCGCTGGCCGTGCCGTTGCCTGCCAGATCGAAGGCGGTGCCATGGTCCACTGAGGTGCGAATAAAAGGCAGCCCCAGAGTGATATTGATGGCTTCGCCAAAACCAGCGTACTTGAGCACCGGCAAGCCTTGGTCATGATACATGGCAAGCACCGCATCGTGTTGCTCAAGTAAATGGGGCTGGAAAGCCGTGTCGGCGGGAAGAGGGCCGGTGAGCTGCATGCCCTTAGCGCGTAGGTGTTTCAACGTGGGAATGATTACATCCAATTCTTCACGGCCCAGGTGGCCCTCTTCGCCGGCGTGAGGATTGAGCCCCAGTACCATAATGCGCGGTTCGGTAATGCGGTACTTGCTGATCAGGTCGTCGCGCAGAATGGTCAGGGTGCGCATCAGGCTATCTGGAGTAATGGCTGCCGGTACCTGGCTTAGGGGCAGGTGGGTGGTGGCCAAGGCTACTCTAAGCGGCTGCCCGCCGGGAGACGCGGTGAGCATCATTACTACCTGATTTACCCCGGCCTGTTCGGCGAGAAATTCAGTATGGCCGGTGAACGCTGGGTCGGCTCCGTCGCAAATGACGTTTTTCGCCACCGGGGCGGTGACCATAGCTGAGAAGGTGCCTTTGAGGCAGCCCTGAGCGGCACGAGTGAGCATGGTCACGGTGCCGGCGGCGGTGGCCGGGTCCGGTTGCCCAGCGATGACAGGGGCGCCGGCTGGGGTGTGCCATACGGGCAGGGAGCCTACTGGTAGTAGATCGCCCGGCTGCCAGTCGCTTAACGCCACCGTCAGGCCTAATTGTTGCGCTCGTTCGCTGAGTACCTGGCGGTCACCGATGATGACCATTGGGGCATCACTGAAGATATCCAGCAGAGATAGCACTAGGTCCGGCCCGACTCCTGCGGGGTCGCCGTAAGTGATGGCGATGGGTTGGGAGGGCGAGCTAGGCATGGATTAGTAGAAGGCCTGAAGCCGGACGCCGAGCGCCGATGCTTTCTCCCTCCCCCTTCTCCCGCAAGCGGGAGAGGGGCCTCTCTCGCTTGTGCAGAAGGGAATGGAGTTGTGTTTTAGCACGGCTAAGCGCCGGCTGGCATCGGGTATTCGGCGCTGGATTTTTCACAACCGAATATCCACATAGGACTCGCTGCGTTTTTCTTGCACCCACGTTTCCAGCTCTTCTTCAAAGCGGCGTTTCTGCAGTGCCTGGGTGGCCTGCATGCGGCGGAACTCGGTGCTCATATCTGCATCGCGGATGTCATCTACGCGCAAGAAGTGCCAGCCGAATTGGCTTTCGAACACCGGGGATAGCTCGCCCACTGGGGTATTGAGCATCACTTGTTCAAATTCGGGGACCATTTCGCCTTTGTTGACCCAGCCCAGTTCGCCGCCATTGCGAGCGCTGCCTGGGTCGTCGGAAAATTCGGCGGCGGTTTCCTTAAATTGACGTTTACCTGCGGCGACCTCGTCATGAAGGCGAATCGCTCGTTGTTGGGCCTGCTCAGCACTGGTGAGCGCATCGGCTTTTATCAGCACATGGCGAACGTGATATTGGGTGACCACTTTTTCAGCGCCGCCCTTGCGATCGATCATTTTTAGGATATGAAAGCCGGCACCAGAACGTAGAGGCTGGGAAAATTCGCCTTTTTTCAGGTTGATGGCATTTTCTGCAAAAAGGGTGGGCCACTGTGCGGCTGGGCGCCAGCCGAGGTCGCCACCCTCAAGGGCGTTGGGGCCATCGGATAGGGCGATGGCCAGCTGCTGGAAGTCACTGCCGGCTTCGAGTCGTTCGATGATCTCTTCGGCTTTGGCGCGGGCCTGGCTAATCTGCTGCGGCCGGGCTTCAGAGGGTACGCGGATCAAAATGTGCCCTAAGCGAAAGTCTTCCTGAAACATTTGTTTGCCCAGTTCAGAGCTTAGGAAGCGGTCTACTTCTCGGTCGGTGATCTGAATGCGTGAGGCCACGCTGCGTTGCTGCAAGCGGGAGATCACCATGTCTTGACGAATTTGTTCGCGGAACTGGGTCCAGCTGTAGCCATCTTCACGTAGGGTTGCGGCGAAGTCTTCCAGGCTCATGTCGTTTTGACGAGCAATGCCCGCCAGCGCCTCATTGAGGCTGGCTTCGTCGACTTTGATCCCGGCGCGCTCGGCCAGTTGCAGCTGCAGACGCTCCAGGATCATGCGATCGAGCACCTGCTCGCGGAGGATGGCTGGAGACGGCAGTTGCTGCCCTTTTTCTTGAAACTGCAGGGCGATAGTGTTGATACGCTCATCCAGCTCACTCGCCATGATGGCACCATCGTTAACCACCGCCACTATGCGATCAAGCATCTGCACTTTGGCCTGACTCCAGACCGGTATCATCAGCACAGCCATGGCGAGTAGGCCAAGTAGGGTGTGTTTTGTGTGCAGCGTTTTATTAATCATACTGTCTCCTGTATCCCGGAATGCTGCGCTCCAGCAGGGAATCCACTTGGCCGCCAAAGCCGCCTAAGCCGATCATCTGGATTTGGAACCAGATTGTGCTGTCCGCCTCTAGGTTGCCGTCGCCATTGTCATCCATCAGCTCGCGCTGGCTAAGTAGTCGCAATTTCCAGCAGCAATTGCGGTATTCGGTACCGGCCATGGTTTCCAGCGAACGTTGGTTATCTAGGTCGTACATCCAGCGGCCAATCAGCCGCCAATGCCGGTGAACGGGCAAAATGGCACTGACTTCCGATTCGCGGATACTGTCTGCCGGGCGGTCGTGATAACCCACATTGACGACGCGCCGTTCGCGGTCGTTATAGCCAATTTGAAAGTTGGAGCGCTCGCGTTTGTTTTCTTCTATATCCCACTGGCCTTCAGAGTAGAGGTACCAATCCTGTGCAAAGTTCCAGCGTGCATCGCCAATAACCGGTGTTTGGTCATCGGTGGGGTCTTCCACGGCCCGCTCGGTGACCACTTTGCGGTCCTCAAAGTAGAAGCCTTGCGCCACTCGTAGGCGTAGTTGTTCGCGGCCAGTGCCATCATGCAGGAAGCGACTGGTTAGGCCTACCGCCAATTTCTCTTCGTCGCCGATGCGGTCGTAGCCGATGAAGCGGTTTTCCCGGAACAGCGAGTTATAAGAGAACGTCAGCTCGCCGGAATCGAAGTTGGGTAGTTCGCTTTGGTCTTCGTAGGCGACTTTGTTCAGGAACAGACGCGGTTCCAGCGTTTGGGTAAAACTGGAACCGAACCAATTGCCCGCGCGCTCGAAGAACAGGCCAGAATCTAAGCTGGCCCCCCAGGTTGTCAGGTCAGGGTTGTCTTCTTCGTTGGCGTCAACGCTATCGAGCCGATACTGGGTGTGGTACAGCCGGGCCCGCGGCTCCACATAGCCCCAGGAATTTTGCAGGCGCATGGTCAAGGCCGGGGCCATGTGGCCACGCAGGCCGGTGGCTTTGCCGCTGTCATCAGAGTCACTTCGGCCGAAGGCTGTGATGTCTGATAGCCATAAGCCTTTCACGGGCCCTACTAGGGTTGGGTCACCGGTTAATTGTAGCTGGGGTAGGCGCCGGTAGGGCAGGTCGGCGTCGTCGAGGGTCGGGTCAATGGTCTGCCAGGATTGCAGCCGGCCCAATACCTGCCAAGTGCGGCCGTAATAGCGGGCCTCCCCGAGCCGGGGCAGGTGGGTTTGTGAGCTGATTTCTAGTCCGGTGTCCAGATCCTTGAAATAGAAGTCATCGGAGACGTAGGTGAAATCCGTCTCCAGGCTCCAGCGGTTAATGTCGCCATTGTGAGTCCAGCGACCGACTTGGCGGTTTTCATTGTCGAACTTGCGGTCGTTGAACAGTACCCCGTAACTGAGGCTGCCTTCGCCCCAGCGCGACAGGTAGCGCATTTCGCTGTCCAGACCGCTGCCTCGACCATCGATATAGCGAGGAGAAATGGTGGCGTCGAGTTGTGGGTGCAGGTTCAGATAAATGGGCTGGGAAATATCCAGCCCGCTGCTATCACCCACGGAGAGGGTGGGAAACAGCAGGCCGCTCTTGCGCCGATCATCGATCGGGAAGGTCATCCAGGGTAGCCAGAAGATCGGTACGCTCTTTACCTTGAGCACTACGTTGTTGGCTTCACCCCAGCCCTTATCACGGTCCAGGAAAATACGATCGCCTTGCATAACCCAGCCGTTGGAGCCGGGGGCACAGGTGGTATAGGTGCCGTGGGTGATGGTGGTGGTATTTTGTTTCAGGAAAATATAATTGGCGCTGCCGCGGGCGCTAGTGTCGAACAGAGAGTAGCGTACCCCTTGCAGGCTACCTTCCTTGCGTCGTGTTTGGCCGCTCATGTTTTCGGCGATAAAGGTCGCCTGATCGCTTTCCATGCGCATGCCGTTTTCCAGCTCAAACTTGCCGGTGGCTTGATCAAGCTCGGCAATATCGGTGGTAATGCGGCGCCCGGGCTGTTCAATCAGGACATCGCCGTCCAGTTTGATTAGGCCGTCTTGGGTAAGCGTGGAATGATCGGCGGTGATCACTGTATCACTGCCCTCCACGGGCATGCCGACATGGGGGTTATAATAAATCCCCGCGCACCAGTCGGGTATCTCCCGCTGCTGGACAGCAGGAAACGTGGCCATTTGTTCGCGGTCAACCCAGTTCAGGTCGTTTTCCGCAAGGCTAGCCCCTGAGGCAAGCAGCAGGGCTGGAATCAATAATCGAGGTATGGGCAGTGGCATCAGCTGCTCAGAACAGGTAAAAAGGCCGTTTTATGGCGGGCCGGGCTTTCCGTTCCACCAAAAGCGGCAGTGTAATCTAACAAGGAAGGCAATGCAGCCTGATAAAAGTAAATCCGGAGTAACTTCGGACCCGAGAAAACACGCCATCGACCAATGGGTAAGTGCTTACCTTGGAGAATCAGTGGTTGGTGAGCCTGCGTCAGCGGATGCCAGCTTCCGTCGTTATTTCCGTTATTTTCATGGGGATAGCAGCTTGGTGGCCATGGATGCGCCGCCGACACAGGAAAATTGTCGCCCTTTCGTGGATATCGCCGGGCGCCTTAAACGAGCAGGTCTGCATGTGCCAGATATTGTTCATCAGGATTTGCAGCAGGGCTTTTTGTTGCTCAGCGATATGGGCACGCAGACGTGGCTGAACGCCCTAAATGAGGCTAATGCCGATGAGTGGTACAGCGCTGCCATCGATACCCTGATTACCCAGCAATTGCATGCCGATACCGCGGGGCTGCCGCAGTACGATGAAGCATTGCTGCAACGGGAGCTGGAACTGTTCCCCCAGTGGTACCTGTTCCGCCATCGTGAAAAGGTGGTCACCGGAGAGTTGCGCCAACGGTTGGACCGGGTGTTTGATGTGCTGATTCGTTCAGCCTTAGCGCAGCCGCAGGTATTTGTGCATCGCGATTATATGCCGCGCAATCTAATGGTGTCCGACCCGAATCCTGGGGTGATCGATTTTCAGGATGCGGTGGCCGGCCCCATCAGCTATGACGTGATCAGCCTGTTTAAGGATGCTTTTTTGAGCTGGCCAGAAGAGCGCGTGCTTGGCTGGCTGGGCGAGTATTTCGACAAGGCCACGGCGGCAGGGCTGCCGGTGCCGGCGGACTTCGATACCTTCTTGCGCGATTGCGACCTGATGGGCGCCCAGCGTCATATCAAAGTGATCGGTATTTTTGCGCGTATCTGCCACCGCGATGGCAAGCCCAAGTATTTGGGCGATGTGCCGCGTTTCTTTGCTTACTTGCGCACGGTCATCGCCCGGCGCCCGGAGCTTTGCGATCTACAGTGGGTTCTCGATCAGATCGAGGACAACCAGTGAAGGCCATGATCCTGGCCGCCGGCTACGGCAAGCGCATGCGCCCGCTCACCGACCACACCCCCAAGCCGCTATTGCAGGCGGGGGGCAAGGCGTTGATCGAATATCATATTGAAGCGTTGCGCGATGCCGGCATTGAATCCTTAGTGATTAATACCGGTTGGTTGGGCGAGAAGCTGGTGGCCTTCCTGGGAGAGGGTACTCGCTACGGCATTCCCCTTGTTTACTCCCATGAAGGTACACCGCTGGAAACCGCTGGGGGCATCAAGCGAGCGCTGCCGTTGCTGGGCGATCAGCCGTT
Organism: Alcanivorax sp. NBRC 101098; assembly: GCF_001010505.1. Lineage (GTDB taxonomy): Bacteria > Pseudomonadota > Gammaproteobacteria > Pseudomonadales > Alcanivoracaceae > Alcanivorax > Alcanivorax borkumensis. The sequence goes on along the minus strand of NZ_AP014613.1, from coordinate 2,324,660 downwards.
TGTGCTGATTAACGGAGATATTTGGACCGATTTTGACCTGACTCGGCTAGTGGATAATCGCCCGGACCCGGTGCATCTGGTGCTGGTGAATAACCCGGAACATCACCCGAAAGGGGATTTTCATCTGACAGACACGGGCCGCTTGCGCGATAATGCCGAGCCTAAGCTCACCTATGCCGGCATTGGCCGTTTTGACCCTGCTATTTTTGCGCAGTTAGCGGACGGTGAAGCGAAGCTGGCGCCGGTGTTGCGTGCGGCCATGGCCGACGATGCGGCCAGCGGCGAGCATCATGCAGGGCAGTGGTGGGATATCGGCACCCCGGAACGTCTCGCCGAACTGGATCGATTGCTCAGCGGCACATGATCCAGTGCTGAAATTGATTGTTTTGTGAGATCGGTGCAATCACCGCTCCACAGTGACGCTGTCACAACACATGCATTTTAAGGAATTGTCATGCCCAAGCAGGACTATCTGATCGCCCCCTCCATCCTTGCCGCCAACTTTGCCCGTTTAGGCGAAGAGTGCGATGCGGTGCTGGCGGCCGGCGCCGATGTGATCCATTTTGATGTGATGGACAACCATTACGTGCCTAACCTGACCATCGGCCCCATGGTCTGCAAGGCCCTGCGCGACCACGGCATCACCGCCCCCATCGACGTGCACCTTATGGTCAGCCCGGTGGATGAATTGATCAGCATGTTCGCCGAAGCCGGGGCCAGCTACATCACCTTTCACCCGGAAGCCAGCCAGCACGTGGACCGTTCCCTGCAGCTGATTAAGAGCTATGGTTGCAAGGCTGGGCTGGTGCTCAACCCGGCGACACGCCCGGATTGCCTGGAATACGTGATGGACAAGCTGGATATGATCCTGCTGATGAGTGTGAACCCAGGCTATGGCGGCCAGACGTTTATTCCCTCTACCTTGGATAAAACCCGCGCTGTGCGCCAACTGATCGACGCTAGCGGCTACGACATCCGCCTGGAAGTGGACGGCGGCGTCTCTGAAAAGAACATCCGCGAAGTGGCCGCTGCCGGCGCCGATACCTTCGTGGCCGGCTCGGCCATCTTCGGTAAAGAAAATTACGCCGCCGTTATCCAGCAAATGCGCGATGAGCTGGCGCAGGCTTAACGGCCTAGGGCGCTCAGGAGGGAACCGAATGGTCATAATGTTGCCTTATCCCTCCATGCGCTACGCCATTCCTTCACTTTGTTGTTTGCTGCTCCTGCTGGCCGGTTGTGCCGGCAGGGCCCCGGCTGGCGCGCCTCCATCCGTGCAAACCCCTGTTGCTCCCACTCGCTCGGCAACTGTCGGCACCGCACCGGATCTCCAAGCCCAGCAGGAATTGGATGCGCTAGTGGCGCAAGTAATGTCCGAAGCGCCCCCGCCCCCCCTGCTTATGTCACTGGAAGCTCAGCACGAAGACTGGAAAGGTGTCCCCTATCGTTACGGTGGTCTGAGCCCCCGCGGCGTGGACTGCTCCGGCTTCGTCTACCTCACCTTTCAGTCGCGCTTGGGTATGGAAGTCCCGCGCACCACCCTTGAGCTGCTGAAAAGCGGGAAAAAGGTAAAGCGCGGTGACATTCGTGTGGGTGACCTGGTGTTCTTCCGCACTGGGCCTGGCAATCGCCATGTGGGAATTTACATGGGGGGCGATGAATTTATGCATGCGTCGGTGAGTAAGGGGGTGATGCAGTCGTCGCTGCACAACCCCTATTGGAGTCAGCGCTATTGGCAGGCTCGGCGGTTGGTGAATCGGTAGCACACGTTCAATATTACTCTTAAGAAATCCCCCGGATTCCCAGCGTCTCCCGAAATCACAGCCAAGACTAAACCCGCTAGAAAAGCGCGCGCCCCTTGCCGCCAGGACACCTCCTGCCCCAGCCTCATTGTTTATCGAATTCCTGCCCGTTTTCACCCTCACGCAAGCTGAATATGTAGGATATGGCTTACATAAATTTGTAAGTGGTTGATTGGTGTTTTTTTAGAAGAGGGCGATGGAGCTCGCTGTAGGGGGCTGTTGCTGTTAGGTGGCTTGCGAGTCGGATAGTAGCGTGGCGACGATGTTGTTTCAGCGTTTTTGTAGCACTGAGACGGTGGTCAACCCGCTTCCTCCAACGGCTTCCCTTGCGGATCTACAAACCGCACATCCCGCACGGTGAGAGCCTGGCCCTGTTGGTTGTGAACCGCTACCGGGGCCAGCGGTTCGCCGGTTTGGCGGTCCACCAGTTTCATGGTGTCTTTCTCGCCGTTCCAGCGTTCGCTCCACTGGCGCAGAGCGGTGATGACGGTAAACAGATCCCGGCCCTTGTCGGTGAGGCGGTATTCGTAGCGCTTGCCGTGTTCGCCCACGTCCACACGCACCATAACGCCGTTATCCACCAACCGCGATAGACGGTTGCAGAGGATGTTTTTGGCGATGCCCAGGCTATGCTGGAAATCCACAAAGCGGCGGGTGCCCAGCATGGCCTGCTTGACCACCAGCAGGGACCACCAGTCACCAACCTCATTGAGGGCGCAGGCTACGGAGCAGCCCATGTCGTCGAAGCGTTTACGTGTCATGGCGGCAGTATAGATCAGAATGGTTGCATTAAGAAACCAAATAAGGTTTTATTACGCAACTAAATTGAATTGACCGCCCATGATGGCGGATGCGCTGATTCTGTTTGTTTGTTGGGAAAATACGGTTGAAAGGGCTACTGCGAGGGTGCTTGCCATTGCTAGCCCCTTTTTTTGTTACCTCCAATGGTCACGCCGAGCCAGGTACGGGCTCGGCTTAGAGAGTGAATAAACGAAGATTGATTAGGAGAGCCTCATGAGTAGTTCCCTGGATAGCCTGTTGCGTCCTTTTGAACTTAAGTCTTTGAAAATGCGTAATCGAGTGGCCATGGCGCCCATGACGCGCACCTTTTCTCCGGGTTATGTGCCTAATGATCAGGTGGTGGGCTATTACCAGCGCCGAGCCGAGGGCGAGGTGGGCCTGATCATTACCGAGGGTACTTTTGTGGGCCACAAGGCCGCCAATGGTTATGAGGGTGTGCCGGCCATTTATGGCGATGAGGCCATGGCGGGTTGGAAGAAAGTGGTGGACGCGGTGCACGCTGCCGGTGGGCAGATCATTCCACAGTTGTGGCATGTGGGCTCAGTGCGTAAGCCGGGTATTGGCCCGGACAAGGATGTGCCTGCTTATTCGCCTTCCGGTTTGTTTAAGCCGGGTAAAAAAAATGGCGAAGCTATGAGCAAAGCGGATATCCAGGATGTGATTCGTGCTTTTGCTGAATCTGCCAAGGCGGCTAAAGAGGTGGGCTTTGATGGGGTCGAGATTCATGGTGCCCATGGTTATCTACTCGATCAGTTTTTCTGGGAAGGCACCAACCAGCGTGATGATGAGTACGGTGGGTCCATCGAGAACCGTGCCCGTTTTGGTATCGAGATTGTTAAGGCGGTACGCGAGGCGGTAGGTGAGGACTTCGCCATCGTGCTGCGTTTTTCCCAGTGGAAGCAGCAAGATTACGAGGCAAAGCTGGCTCATAATCCAGAAGAGCTGGAGCGCTTCCTGATGCCGTTTGTGGAGGCCGGTGTCGATGTGTTTCACGCGTCTACGCGCCGTTTTTGGTTGCCAGAATTTGAGGGGTCCGATCTGAACTTGGCAGGTTGGACTAAAAAGATTACGGGTAAGCCGGTGATTTCTGTGGGCAGCGTGGGTTTGGATGGCGACTTCCTCAATAGCCCAGAAGGCATGGGTGGAACGGCTAACCCGACGGGGCTTGATGAGCTGGAGCACCGCATGGATAACGACGAGTTCGACATAATTGCCGTGGGCCGTGCGTTGCTGCAGGACCCGAACTGGTTGGTGAAAATACGTGAGGGTAAGGAAGACGAAATTGCGCCGTTCACTAAGGCTGCGCTGGGCAGCTTGAGTTAAGAGTGAAAGGTTAAAAGTTGAAATGCGGGCCGGGGTTTACCAGGGCCGATAACATAGAGGCCGCGCCCAGATCTGGACGCGGCCTCTTTCGTTTCAGTAACACGCTTCGCTTTGTTCCTGCCGCTGGCTTTTGTGTTTCAGGTGGCTTGGGCCTCAAACGGTGTTGCAGCCCAAGCTCGTAGCGTGTCGCTCACTCCTCTGCCTGCTCCTCCAGCGACTGGTTAACGGCTAGCGCCAGCAGGGTGCAAATAACGCCGGATAGCAGGTACACGGTCACCGACATGAGTCCGAATTTGGCGGACAGGCCCAAGGCGACCAGCGGGGCGAAGGCGGCACCGAACAACCAAGCGAAATCAGAAGTGAGGGCGGCGCCGGTGTAGCGAAAGCGCGGGGCGAAGTTGGCCGTCACTGTGCCGGATGCTTGGCCGTAGGACACTCCGAGCAAAGCAAAGCCCAGCAGAATGAAGGTGTCTTGCATGACCGGGCTACCGCCCATTAGCAGTGGGGTGAGAAGGCTGAATACGCCAATCATGGCGGCCAGGGCGCCCACGGTGGTGCGTTTGCCGATGCGGGCGGCGATCCAGCCGGAGCCGATGGTGGCGATGATGCCCACGAAGCCACCCAATACTTGTACGGTGAGCACTTCGGCGGTGGTCTGGCTGCCCTGGAAGGCAATCCATGACAGTGGAAAAATGGTTACCACATGAAATAGCGCATAGCTGGCCAAGGCGGCAAAGGAGCCGATAAAAATATTGTGGCCCTCCTCTCGCACCATCTCGCTGGTGCGAATGGGTTCCAGTTCACTTTCCTGCATGGCTTCGGTGTATTCCTCGCCTAGCACCAAGCGCAGCCGCGCGAATAGGGCGACCACGTTGATGGCGAATGCCACGAAGAACGGATAACGCCAACCCCAGCTCATGAAATCCGCAGCGCTCAGGCTGTTATAAAGATACAGGAACAGGGCGCTGGCGATCACGAAGCCAAGGGGGGCGCCCAGCTGGCCAATCATGGTGTACCAGCTGCGGCTTTCTTTGGGGGCGTTTAGGGCCAGTAATGAAGGGAGGCCATCCCAGGAACCGCCGAAGGCGATCCCTTGCATCATCCGAAACAGGGCCAGCAGCACGATGGCATGGCCGCCGAGTTGTTCATAACCGGGCAGGAAGGCAATGCCCGCAGTGGCTGTGCCGAGAAGGAAGAGGGCGGTGGTGAGTTTGATGCCGCGGCCCCACTGTCGCTGGATCCACATGAACAGGGCGGTACCAAAGGGCCGTGCCACAAAGGCCAGCGCAAACACCATGAAGGCATAGAGCATTCCTTGCAGCTGACCGGTAAACGGGAAGAACAGCTGAGGAAAGATCAGCACGGAGGCGATGCCGTAGACAAAAAAGTCGAAATACTCGGAGGTACGGCCGATGACCACACCCACGGCGATTTCGTTTGGGGCCACGGAGCTGTGGCCGGGTTTGCTCGGCATCGAAGCCGAAGAGGTCTGAGACATGTTTTGCGCTCTTCACCAGAGTTGTTGTTAGGGCTCGGAATAACGGTTTGCATGTTTTGAGCAATGTTGAGTGGGAAAACCGTTATTAAAAGGCTCCTTTGTGCATTGATTTCCATCAAGAATATTTAGACTTTAAGCCTATGGGACAAAATGTCCAATACCGGCTACTGATGCCCTTGGATAGAGTCCCGGCTACTTAAAAGCCAACCAGAAGATTCGCCAATGCAATTATTCAAATACTTGCGTGGAGCGTCGTTGACGTTGCTTGTCACCGCCTTGCTTGCGGGTTGCGACGCAGTCGTGATGTCCCCCTCTGGTGACGTGGCCGTGCAACAACGGGATCTGCTTGTGTGGGCCACGGTCTTGATGCTGCTTGTCATTGTGCCGGTGATCGTGCTGACGCTGTGGTTTGCTTGGCATTACCGGGAAGCCAACACGAAAGCCAACTACAAACCCGATTGGAACCATTCCACCGTGCTGGAACTGGTGATCTGGTCTGTTCCCCTCATGATTATCATCGCGCTGGGCGCCATGACCTGGGTGAGTACCCATAAGTTAGACCCCTACCGTCCGCTGGACCGCATTGATGCGCACACACCGGTGCCGGCGACGCTGGAGCCGCTCACCGTGGAAGTGGTGGCGCTGGATTGGAAGTGGTTGTTTATCTATCCGGAGCAGGGAATTGCCACCGTCAATGAATTGGCGGCGCCGGTGAATCATCCTATTCGCTTCAAGATTACCGCCTCTACCATGATGAATTCTTTCTTTATTCCGGCCATGGCCGGGCAGATCTATGCCATGGCAGGCATGGAAACAAAGCTACACGGGGTGATCAACGAGCCGGGTGTCTATAAAGGATTTTCGGCTAACTACAGTGGCGCGGGTTACTCACAGATGAAGTTTGATTTCCACGGGTTAAGCGAAGAGGACTTCGATGACTGGGTGGCGAAGGTGAAGGCCAGCGAGGGAAATCTGAGCCGTGATGAATACCTGCAACTGGAAGCGCCGAGTATTGATGAACCGGTGAGCTATTACGGTGAAGTGGATCCAACACTTTACTACGGCATTTTTAATCGCTGTGTAGAGCCAGGCCAAGTCTGTATGGAAGACATGATGTACCACGCAGGGATGAATAAGCATGCAGGGCATCACGCTGATGCCAAGGCTAACCATGAAGGTCATCAAGATCACGAAGGTAATGCCGGCCACCCGCACCATGGAGGCCACCATGAATAAATTTTTCCTGATCGCAAACGCAGTAGGTGCCGCCCATGTTTGAGAACCTGGATCTGATCAAACTGATCTTTGGTCGCCTTACCTGGGAGGCAATCCCCTTCCATGATCCGATCATCCTCAGCACCTTTGCCATGGTGGCGCTGGGGGGAGTCGCGGTGCTGGCGGCGCTGACGCGCTATAAGCTGTGGGGCTACCTGTGGAATGAATGGTTCACTACCATCGACCACAAGAAAATCGGCATCATGTACATCGTCCTTGGCTTGGTAATGCTGCTGCGCGGCTTCGCTGATGCGATCATGATGCGCCTTCATCAAGCGATGGCCTTTGGTGATGCCACCGGCTATCTGCCGCCTCACCACTACGATCAGATCTTCACCGCCCATGGCGTGATCATGATTTTTTTCGTGGCCATGCCACTGGTGACCGGGATCATGAATTATCTGATTCCGTTGCAAATCGGCACCCGCGATGTGGCTTTCCCGTTTCTGAATAATTTCAGTTTTTGGATGACTACCGGTGGTGCTGTACTGCTGATGGTGTCTCTGTTTGTGGGTGAGTTTGCTAAGACGGGTTGGCTGGCCTATCCGCCGTTATCGGGCATTTTGCAGAGCCCTGGGGTGGGGGTGGACTACTACATCTGGGCGTTGCAGATTGCCGGGGTGGGGACGCTGTTATCCGGGGTTAACCTGTTGGTGACCATCGTCAAGATGCGGGCCCCGGGCATGAGCCTGATGAAGATGCCGGTGTTCACCTGGACCTCCCTGTGCACCAATATCTTGATTGTGGCGGCGTTCCCGGTACTCACTGCAGTGCTGGCCATGCTGTCGATGGATCGCTACCTGGACACGGCTTTCTTCACCAATGATCTTGGTGGCAACGCCATGATGTATGTGAATTTGATCTGGATCTGGGGGCACCCCGAGGTGTACATCCTGATTTTGCCGGTGTTCGGTATTTTCTCGGAGATCGTGTCTACCTATAGCCGCAAGCCGCTGTTCGGTTACACCTCTATGGTTTATGCGACCGTGGTAATTACCGTGCTGTCGTACTTGGTGTGGCTGCACCATTTCTTCACCATGGGGTCGGGGGCCAGTGTGAATTCGTTCTTCGGTATTACCACGATGATTATCTCGATACCGACCGGTGCGAAGATATTCAACTGGTTGTTCACCATGTTCCGTGGCCGGATCAGGTTCGACGTGCCCATGCTATGGACCTTGGGCTTTATGGTGACCTTTGTTATTGGTGGCATGACTGGGGTGCTGCTGGCGGTGCCGCCGGTGGATTTCGTGCTGCATAACAGCCTGTTTCTGATTGCCCACTTCCATAACGTGATTATTGGCGGGGTGCTGTTCGGCCTGTTCGCGGGTATCACTTATTGGTTCCCCAAAGCCACCGGTTACAAGCTGGATGAATTCTGGGGCAAGATGTCCTTCTGGTTCTGGCTGATTGGTTTCTACTTCGCCTTTATGCCGTTGTACGTACTCGGTTTGATGGGTGTAACCCGTCGTGTCAGCCACTTTGAAGATATGTCCTTGCAGATCTGGTTTCAGATAGCCGCCTTTGGTGCGGTGTTGATCGCCGTGGGGATCGCGTCTTTCATCATTCAGCTGGTGGTGAGCTTTATGCGCCGCGAGTCACTCAAGGACGAAACCGGAGATCCATGGGATGGCCGCACCCTAGAGTGGTCCACCTCGTCACCTCCCCCTCCCTACAACTTTGCGTTCACTCCGCGAGTGCATCAGTTAGACGCTTGGTGGCAAATGAAACAGCATGGCTTCCAGCGTCCTGAGTCCGGCTTTATTGCAATTCATATGCCCAAGGGCACCTGGGCGGGCATTGTGCTCTCGGGTATCAGTGTTGCCATCGGCTTTGCCATGATTTGGCACATGTGGCTGCTGGCTGGCGTATCTTTTGTGGCGCTGATCGGCACAGTGATCTATCACACCTTCAATTACGACCGGGAGTACTACATTCCGGCGGAAGAAGTAGAGCGGATTGAAGCAGAACGTACACGGGTGCTTGCCAATGTCTGATAACACCATGAAGGCTAACGCGAACAGCACGCACGATGGCCAGCTGGAGTTTCTGGTAAAGGGGGATCATCACCCCCAGAACGGAACCTTGCTGGGTTTCTGGATCTACCTGATGAGCGACTGTCTGATCTTCGCTTGTCTGTTTGCGACCTACGGGGTGCTCAGCCGCAGCTATGCGGGTGGGCCCACAGGCATGGAGCTGTTTGACCTGAGCCTGATTGCCGTCAATACCTCATTGTTATTGGTATCGTCTATCACCTATGGCTTCGCCATGCTGCAGATGCAGGCAAACAGGGTGAAGGGCACCATGTTCTGGTTGGCCGTTACCGGCCTGCTGGGCTTGGGCTTTTTAAGCTTGGAATTGTATGAGTTCCATCATCTGATCCACGTGGGTGCCGGCCCGCAAACCAGTGGTTTCTGGACGGCCTTCTTTGCGTTGGTGGGCACTCACGGTTTGCATGTGTTCTTCGGCATCGTGTGGTTGGTGACGCTGTTGTTCCAGCTGAAAAAACACGGCCTGATTCAGGAAAACAAGCGCCGGGTGTTCTGCCTGTCCATGTTCTGGCACTTCCTGGACGTGGTTTGGGTTGGCGTGTTCACTTACGTTTATCTGATGGGAGTGCTGCCATGAGCGAGCATACACACGATCATGATCATAACGACGCGGACATTCCCCACGTTTCCTTGAAGGAATATGCCACCGGGTTTGTGCTGGCGGTAATTCTTACGGTGATTCCGTTCTGGTTGGTGATGGGCGGCGTATTTGAAAGCTCTGCCACCACGGTGATGGTGATTTTGGGTTTTGCGTTAGTGCAGATTGTGGTGCATATGGTGTTCTTCCTGCACATGAACTTCCATTCGGAAGGGGGCTGGAACATGCTGGCGCTGATGTTTACGTTGATTCTGGTATTTATTACCTTGGCCGGTTCACTGTGGGTAATGCATAACCTGAATGTAAACATGATGCCCGGCATGATGGAGGGGGCGTCTCTGCATTCCCCCTTGCATGCTCAGGCATGCTGACCCGAGGGCGCAATAGGCACTTCCGACCACGCTGAGCAAGCAAGGGGGCATGCACGCCCCGGTCGCAACACCTCACACGCACTCATGCGTAGGGCGGAGATCGGCGTTGCCGGTCTCCGTCTTTTTCTCCCCTCCACGTTTGAAGAGGCATGACCATGGCTCGCCGGCGTATTCATTCTTTCCTGTTTCTGCTGTTAACCGCGGTGGCCTTCGTTGGGTTTGTGGCGTTGGGTGTTTGGCAGGTGAAGCGGCTGGCCTGGAAGGAAGATTTGATCGCTCGCGTGGACACTCGGGTGCACGCCGAAGCGATGCTCGCTCCGTCGCAACATGACTGGCCCACTGTCAGTGAGGACACCCATGAATATCTTCATGTTAGTGTCCGTGGCCGATATCAGCCCCAGGCTGTTGCGTTGGTGTCGGCAGCCACCGAAGCGGGGCAAGGCTACTGGCTGATGGCACCGTTACAGCGTGCCGATGGTAGCTGGGTGTATGTGAACCAGGGGTTTGTACCCCAGCAGCAACGCCAGGCTGTACAATCGGGTGAATATACGCCGGCTGAGCTGGTCACTGTCACCGGGCTGTTGCGCCTTAGCCATCCGGGCGGGGGCGTATTGCGAGATAATGTGCCTGACGAGAATCGCTGGTACTCACGGGATGTGAAGGCCATGGCCGAGCGGAATGGTTTGTCTCCGGTGGCTCCCTATTTTATCGATGCGCAAGCCGATGACAGTGAGCTACCCGTGGGGGGGCTTACCGTCATTCATTTCCGTAATAATCATCTAGTCTACGCCATCACTTGGTTTGCCCTTGCCTTCGGCATGGTGCTGGCGGCTTGGCTGGTGCTACGGGATTCACCCCGAACGCGCTAAACTGGGGCTATGGAAATCATGTCATCGTCCTCACCCTCTAAGACTGCTCCATCGGGATCGTTATTTTCTGCACTGCGCCGCAGTAGCGACGACCTGACCGGCCGCAAGAACCTGCAGTTACTGATACAGCTGCGCTGGATTGCCATGTTTGGCCAGTTCGCCACTATTTTGGTGGTTAATTACGGCTTTGATATTGAGCTACCCGTGGCGCAAATGCTGATGGTGCTGTTTGGTCTGCTGTTGCTCAATGCGGTCAGTTTGTTGCGAATGAGGCTGCCAAAGACCATTGGCAATACCGAGTTATTCCTTTCCCTGCTGATTGATGTGGCCACGCTGACCATGCTGTTGGCGTTGAGCGGCGGTGCTTCGAACCCGTTTGTGTTTCTGTATTTACTGCAAGTGATTCTGGGTGCGGTGTTGCTGGAGGTGTGGTCTACCTGGGTGATTCTGGTGACCACCACATTGTGCTTCGGCTGGCTGGCCTGGTATGGCCACCCATTGCCTATGCCGTTGGATCATTCCGAAGGGCTATTCAGTCTTTATATCGAAGGCATGTTTATCTGTTTTGTGCTCAATGGTGTGCTGCTAGTGGTTTTCATTAACCGTATTACCCGTAATCGACGTCAGCGTGACGAGCATCTGGCACAGTTGCGCCAGCGAGCAGCAGAAGAAGAGCACATTGTGCGTATGGGGTTGTTGGCTTCCGGCGCGGCCCACGAGCTGGGAACGCCGCTGGCGACCCTGTCCGTGATTCTGGGTGACTGGAGGCACATGGAGCCGTTCAAATCCAATGGTGATTTGGCCCAGGAAATTACTGAGATGCAGACACAGGTACTTCGCTGCAAATCTATTGTTAGCGGTATCTTGTTATCGGCGGGGGAGGCACGGGGGGAATCTTCAGAAGGAACTACGGTACGCGCGTTTCTGGATGATTTGGTGGACGAGTGGCGCGAAACGCGCCCGGTGAAAGATTTTTCTTATAGCAATGAGTTTGGGGAAGACCTGAGTATCGTGTCCGACTCAGCCCTCCGGCAGAGCATTCATAATGTATTGGATAACGCACTGGAAGCCTCGCCACATTGGGTGCGGCTGAGTGTGTACCGTGAAGGTAAAACCCTGCTGGTGTCGGTGGCAGACCGGGGGCCGGGCTTCGCACAGGCAATGCTCGACAATCTTGGTCGCCCCTATCAGTCCAGCAAGGGGCGACCGGGCAGTGGCCTTGGGCTGTTTTTAGTGATGAATGTACTGCGCACGTTAGGGGGGAATCTGAAAGCGAGTAATTTGGTGCAGGGCGGCGCATTAGTAACGTTGTCTTTGCCACTTTCCGTGGTCGCCCTGAAACAGGAAAGAGGAGAAACCAACGGTGACTGATACGTTGCAGGACGAAAAACTGCTATTGATTGTAGAAGATGATGACGCCTTTGCTCGCACCTTGACCCGTTCGTTCGAGAGGCGAGGATATCGAGTTATTCATGCGGATAGCTTGGAGTCGATGCAGGCTTTGCTAAAAAGCCATGAGCCTGGTTTTGCCGTAGTCGACCTGAAGCTTAAGGGTGACTCGTCTGGATTGGCCTGCGTGCAGGCGTTGCACGAGCATGCTGAAGACATGCTGATTGTGGTGCTTACAGGCTATGCCAGTATTGCTACGGCAGTGGAAGCGGTGAAGCTGGGAGCCTGCCATTACCTAGCGAAGCCCTCCAATACGGATGATATTGAAGAGGCCTTCAGCCGGGCGGAGGGTAATGCCGAGGTGTCCCTTACCGCACGTGCCACTAATCTCAAGACTCTGGAGTGGGAGCGCATCCACGAAACGCTGGCGCAAACGGGGTTTAATATCTCAGAAACCGCCCGCCGCCTTGGTATGCACCGTCGCACTTTGGCCCGCAAGCTGGAAAAACAGCGGGTTAAGTGAACACTGCCAACATCAATGGCCGAGCCCACGTTCTCAGATCAGTGTGGAGGCCATGCTTTGCCATCAGCCCCATCTACGTTAGCCGATTTAATGAAGCTCTTCCGGCGGAGGGGTGTAGCGGTGGGGAGGTAACTCGACCCGCTGAGTGACGCCACCCTGCACTACGGTGCGGCCTTCGTAACGTTCCTCGCCGGTGACGGTAAATTCGAACCGATAGATGCGGGTGATGCGTCTTTTGCCGTGGTTATCTTTGCTCAGGGTGAGCTTTTCCAGGCCAACGCTTTCGTCAAGAAATTCCAGTTTTTGTCGCTCACAAAAGCGTCGGGTCGCGACCAACGCCCGCTCACGGATGCCGTGGGAACGCCAGAACAATGCGCCGATCATGACCAGCGCGGTGATTAATAACACATCAGACAGATCCAGGTTCACCGGTGTGCCCCCGGCAGGCCGCCAAACAGGGCCTGCCACTGAGCCTCGTTAAGGCCATTGAGTGTTGCCATGTTCCGTTCGGGAATCTGTTCCGGATTCGGGTAGCTGGCGAGCCCTTTGTCCAAACTGGCTTCGCGTAGGATGTGTAGAATCGGGTAGGGTGCCCGGTTGGTGTAGTTCTCCGGGTCGTCGGCAGTGGTATCGGCGAATTGGTAAGCGGGGTGAAAGCTGGCGATTTGATAGGTGCCTTCCCAGCCTTGCTGTTCTAGCAGGCCATCGGCTAGATCTAATACGTCATTGTAGTCGAGAAAATCGTCTAACTGGTCGGTAATGATCAACAGCGTGGTGTCCACTTCTTCTGCAGATACGCGATCCATGTGGTCCAGTTCTTCGTGCAGATCCCCCAGCAAGGTTTCCACATTACGGCTATCGCTAACGGCAAAGCGTACCTGCCCGGCGGTGAAGGGCTTGCGCGCAAAAGGGCACAGGTTCAAGCCGATGACCACCTCTTCGAGCCATTGGCGGGTCTGGTTGATCGGGCAGGTTTTTTCCATGTCGTTAATCCGGTATTTCAATATTATCGCCAACGCGAACCACGCCGCTGGATAGAATTTCACAGCGCAGGCCGCCACGGCCCAGTAGGGCGTTGATCACTTGTTTAGGCGTTAGATCGCCTGCTAGCAGCTGACCGACTACAGAGCAGGGTTCGCAAAGCTCAATGCCGCGCAAGCGGATGTTGCCGAGCTGAAATTCACGCCCTTCCAATGCATTGAGGTCAACCCCTTTGGTCAATACGTTACGCCGCAGGGTTGATGGAACAACCTGTTGCTGATATTCGCGGTTGAAGCTGTCGATGGCCTCTGATTCGATCAGGGTGATTTGTTCTTCTGGTTTGGCATTGCGTCGATAGTGGCGGTCGCCAACGATGCCACAACCCGCACGCAGCTGTACCGCAGGCTGATTTTCCACCGGGCCACGGGACTGGCTGGCGGTGTAAAGGGCGAGGATTCTCATGGAACTCCGGGGCTGACGCCTAAGGCCGGTCGCTGAAGTACGCACATCGCACATATTGACGCGCCAGTTTAGCAGTTTCTTCCGAGTTTTCAGCGTCTAGCCTCTGGCGTCCTCATTAGCTAGAATCCACATCAATACTAATGATTGAGAAAGGACGTCCCTTGGACTGTGCCCTGAGCGACAATCCGCTTTTCCTCCTCACACCTGCTCGCTGGCGATGGTGATGCTCTCCCTGTGTCTGTACTGACACGTCTTTTGATTATTTTTCCTCTACAATTATTGCTCTAGATCGCGGTCCACCTAAGTGCTGGGCCGTAGCGAAATGCTAAGGACAATTATGTCACCACAAGAACTGGATCGTTTTGCCCAGCAGGGCTATACCCGGGTGCCCGTGGTTCGCGAAGTATTGGCGGATTTGGATACGCCGCTGTCGGCCTATCGTAAGCTGGCGTCTGGCCCCTACACCTACCTGTTTGAATCGGTGCAGGGGGGCGAACGGTGGGGCCGGTATTCCATTATTGGCCTGCCGGCCACAGAGGTGGTGCGGATTACTGGCCAGCAGGTGCAGGTCGATGGCCCAGAGGGGCGTCAGCATTACGAAGCGGCTGACCCTATTAGCTGGGTGGAAGAGTATCGAAAAGCCTATCGTAGCCCAGACTTGGAGGGCTTGCCCCGTTTTAATGGCGGCCTGGTGGGGTATTTCGGTTACGACAGCGTGCGGTATTTCGAGCCACGCTTGGGGCCGGCACCTGGCGAGGATGTGCTGGGGGTTCCGGATATCCTGCTGATGCGGTCCGAGGAGGTGGTGGTCTTCGATAACCTGCGCGGGGCGCTGTTCCTGGTGGTGCATGTGGACCCGAAAGAAGACGGGGTACTGATGCGCGCCGAGCAGCGGCTAGAGGCGTTGGAAAGCCAGCTGCGCGCTCCCTTGTCGGAGCCGGCACATACCGTTTACGGCGAGCCAGTGGACGAAAACGATTTCCACCATGAATTTCCGCAAGACGCTTTCAAGGCGGGTGTGGAAACCATCCGCGAGTACATCCTGGCGGGGGACGTGATGCAGGTGGTGCCGTCCCAGCGCATGAGTTGTCCGTTTCAGGCGCCGGCGCTGGATTTGTATCGTGCCCTGCGTTACCTGAATCCGTCGCCTTACATGTTCTATCTGGATCTGGACGATTTTCATATCGCCGGCTCTTCGCCGGAAATTCTGGCTCGCGCTGAGCAGGGGCGAACCACGGTGCGGCCACTGGCGGGCACGCGCAAACGCGGTGCCAATGAAGCGGAAGATTTGGCGCTGGAAAAAGACTTGCTGGCGGACCCGAAGGAAATTGCCGAGCACCTGATGCTGATTGATTTGGGGCGCAACGATATTGGCCGTGTCTCTAAGGCGGGCAAGGTGGAGGTTTCCGACCAGATGGTCGTGGAGCGTTATTCCCACGTGATGCATATTGTGTCCAATGTGGACGGCGAGCTACGCGAAGATTTGGGGCCGCTGGATGTGCTGCGTGCCACCTTCCCGGCGGGCACCCTGAGCGGTGCGCCGAAGATCCGCGCTATGGAAATCATTGACGAACTGGAGCCCACCAAGCGCGGCGTCTACGGGGGTGCAGTGGGGTATATCGGTTTTAACGGCGATATGGACACGGCTATCGCTATCCGTACTGCAGTGATCAAGGATCAACGCCTGTACGTGCAGGCTGGGGCAGGGATTGTGGCCGACTCCGTGCCGCAGTCTGAATGGGACGAGACCATGAATAAAGCCCGGGCAGTATTCCGAGCGGTAAACATGGCATTGGGTGGTCTCAACCTGGCAGACGGAGGACAGTAATAATGCGCGTGCTGATGATCGATAATTACGACAGTTTTACCTACAACCTGGTGCAGTACCTACAGGAGCTGGGTGCTGAGGTGCTGGTGCACCGCAACGACCAGATTAGCCTGGAAGAGATTGAACAGCTGAACCCTGATCGGTTGATGATTTCCCCTGGCCCTTGTACCCCCAATGAAGCGGGTATCTCCCTCGCAGCGATTAAGCACTTTGCTGGCAAGCTGCCGATTCTTGGTGTGTGTTTGGGGCATCAGGCGATTGGGCAAGCGTTTGGGGGCCAGGTCATTCGGGCCCGCCAAGTGATGCATGGTAAAACCTCGCCGATTTACCACAATGGTGAGGGCGTGTTCCGTGATTTGCCATCGCCCTATACGGCAACTCGCTACCATTCTCTGGTGGTGGAAAAAGACAGCCTTCCGGATTGTTTGGAAATGACGGCCTGGACTCTGAAAGACGATGGCAGCGTCGATGAAATCATGGGTATGCGTCACAAGACGCTGCCGATTGAAGGGGTGCAATATCACCCTGAGTCTATTTTGAGTGAGCACGGTCATGCCCTGCTTGAGAATTTTTTAAAGCTGGATGAGCAGGGGGAAGGGGCATGAATATTCCGCAAGCGCTGGCCAAAGTGGTCGATAATATTGATTTGAGCATCGAGGAAATGCGCGATGTGATGGGCCAGGTGATGACCGGTGGCGCCACCGATGCACAGATTGGTGCACTGATGGTCGGCCTGCGGATGAAAAGCGAATCTCTGGATGAAATCACTGGCGCCGTTATGGTTATGCGCGAGCTGGTTACCGGGGTGACGGTGGAGAACCGTCAGTATCTGGTGGACATCGTCGGTACCGGCGGCGATGGCGCCAATTTGTTCAATGTGTCCACCGCCAGTAGTTTTGTGGCCGCGGCCGCCGGTGCCCATGTGGCCAAGCACGGGGGCCGTTCGGTGAGCTCGCAAAGTGGTTCCGCTGATCTGTTGGAAACGGCGGGTATTGCGCTGGACCTAAGCCCGGCACAGATTGGCCAATGTGTGGATAATGTTGGTGTCGGCTTCATGTTTGCGCCGAACCATCACAAGGCTATGAAGTATGCCGTGGGGCCGCGCAAGGAGCTGGGTATGCGCACCCTGTTTAATATTCTCGGTCCGATGACCAACCCGGCCGGGGTTCAGCGGTTGGTGATGGGTGTATTCTCGGAAAAGCTGTGTCGTCCGCTGGCGGAAGTCATGGGGCGCCTGGGTGGCGAGCACATCATGGTGGTGCACAGTAAAGACGGCCTGGATGAGATCAGCCTGGCGGCACGTACTCATGTGGCGGAGTTCAGGGATGGTGAGGTGAAAGAGTACGACCTGACACCGGAAGATCTTGGGCTGGGATCCGATTCCCTGGTCGGCCTTGATGTAACTGACTCAAAAGCGTCTTTGGCGCTGATCAAAGATGCGTTTGGCAAGCGCACCACAGAAGCCGCTTGCAAGGCTGCAGACATGATTGCCCTGAACGCGGGGGCGGCCATTTATGTCAGTGGTATTACTCGCACTCACAAGGAAGGGGTCAGCATGGCGGAAGACCTGATCCACAATGGAGAAGCGGCAGAACGCATGCGCGAGCTGGCCCAGTTCAGCACGGCCCTCAAGGTTGGCGACGAATCCCATTAAGGAGCGAGGTTATGAGCACAGGCACCATTCTCGATAAGATTATCGCCCGCAAGCAGGAGGAGATTGCCATTGGCAAGAACCATTATACGCTGGGTGATCTACAGTCCATGGCAGACAACCAGCGCAAGGCACGAGGGTTTATTTCCAGCCTATTCGGCCGGGTGAAGGAGCATCAGCCAGCGGTGATTGCGGAGATCAAAAAGGCCTCTCCCAGCAAGGGCGTGATCCGAAATGATTTTGATCCGGTATCCATTGCCCGCAGCTACGAAGCTAACGGTGCGGCTTGTCTGTCGGTACTTACTGACAAGGATTTTTTCCAGGGCGATGAACATTACTTACGTGCAGCTCGTAACGCGGTAAACCTGCCGGTGTTGCGCAAGGATTTCATGATTGATCCGTGGCAGATTTTTGAGTCCCGAGCCATGGGGGCAGATGCGGTGTTGTTGATTGCGGCAGCGCTGTCCGATGCGCAGATGGATGAGTTATATCATGCTGCTCAACAGGCCGGATGCGACGTGTTAGTGGAAGTGCACACGGAAGAGGAATTGCAGCGGGCGATAGCGTTGAACGCAGAGCTCATCGGCATCAACAACCGTAATCTGCATACCTTCGAGACCAGCCTGAATACTACGTTGACTCTGGCTCAACAGGTGCCGGGTGACCGTATGGTGGTGACTGAAAGTGGAATCCACTCCAGTGCAGACGTGAAGCTGATGCGTAACAACGGCATCCATAGTTTCCTGGTCGGCGAAGCCTTTATGCGTGCCGATGACCCGGGGGCTGAACTCAAGAAACTGTTCTTCTGATTTATAGGCCTCGTCGTTTCAATTGAGTGTTGTTGGGCAGTGCAAGCCGGTAGGCGGTGGTTAGCTTGAGGTATTGTTTTTAGCGTCCACGTTTTCAGGCTTTCTGTGCCCTCGGGTAAAATTATCTGCCTGCGCAGGTACGTTCAGCCCGTGTTGAACAGGCAAGAGATGAAAACGAAAGAGGCCGCGCTAATGGTTGGGCGCGGCCTCTTTGCGGTGAATTGGCAGAACATCCATTCGCGTTTGAACGTGTAGCTTACCTAGTACCGTACACCACCATGGTTTTGCCTTTTACGGAGACCAAGCCCTGTTCTTCTAGGTTTTTGAGTACCCGGCCTACCATTTCCCGGGAGCAACCGACGATGCGACCGATTTCCTGGCGAGTGATTTTGATCTGCATGCCGTCTGGGTGTGTCATTGCATCGGGTTGTTTACATAGGTCTAGCAGGGTGCCCGCGACACGGCCGGTGACATCCAGAAATGCCAGATCGCCCACTTTGCGAGTGGTGGCGCGTAGGCGGCCCGCAATTTGGGCGGATACGGTGAACAGGATATCTGCGTCTTCACGTGCCAACTGCCGAAATTTTGGGTAACTAACTTCGGCAACTTCACATTCTGTCTTGGCTTTTACCCAAGCAGAGCGGGAGGGGTCGTTTTCAAATAGACCCATTTCACCGAAGAAATCCCCTTCATTAAGGTATGCCATGATCATCTCGCGACCATCGTCGTCCTCGATCATTACCGTCACAGAGCCTTTGAGGATGTAATACAGCGCATCCGATTCATCACCAGCATAGATGATGGTGCTCTTCGCCGGGTACTTGCGGCGGTGGCACTGGGCCAAAAAGTGGTCCAGATTTGGGATGATTTTGTTGCCGTTCATCATGGGAGCTCAGTCTTTGAAACCAGAAAAATGTCTTAGTTATAAGCCTATGGATACTGCCTGTTTTTATGAGTTATGCCAAGAGGACAGGTTCTTTATCGTGGTTTTCACATGGTTAATGGGAACCAAGTTATTATTAAACAACGTTTTTTCTCTATATACGCCAATTTCCTAGGGGGGGTAAAAATAGAGAAAATATTCCCAATAGTCTGCTCTGAAAAGGGTGGCGTGAGGCCCGCGCTATGGTACTCTGCGCCCCCTTCAAAGGCGGGCGCACTCAGGCTTTCGGTTTGTGTTCGGGATGGGGTGACATACTAGGAGAGCGCCATGAAAGCAGTGGTTAAATGGCAGGGTGAAGCTTGCTATGAGGCGGAGACAGAAAGCGGCCATAAGGTGCTGATGGATGGTCCGCCGGATCATGGTGGTCAGAACCGCGGGCCGCGCCCCATGGAAACCTTGTTGTTGGGGGTGGGTGGTTGCTCCTCCTTTGATGTGATTCATATTCTTAAGAAGTCCCGTCAGGACGTGACCGACTGCCGGTGTGAATTAACCGCAGAGCGTGCTGACGAGGTCCCGGCGGTGTTTAGCAAGATCCACCTGCATTTTATTGTCAGCGGTAACAGCTTGAAGGAAGCCCATGTGAAAAGGGCGGTCGAGCTGTCGGCAGAAAAATATTGTTCTGCCAGCATTATGCTGACTCGCGGTGGTGTTGAGATCACCCATAGTTATACCATTGAAGGCTGAGGCGGCCTGCAGGCGTTTCGGTAATGGCAATATGCCGGCCAGGCCGGTGATTGTGGTGACATCCTTTGGGATGTTGCAAACAAGGTAGCCGCTAGGGTTGCGGTGGTGTGTTTGTCTTAACGTGGCGATGAAACGCCCATGGGGTAAGGCTGTGGTGAAAGATCCCAATCCCAAGATTACGGTTCACGGTTTCAATAACCTGACCAAATCCTTGAGTTTTAATATTTTTGATATCGCTTACGCAAAGACAGAACAGCACCGTCAGGAATATATCGAATATATTGACGAGCTGTATAACGCGGAGCGTCTCACCGAGATTCTCACCAACGTAACCAATATCATTGGCGCCAATATTTTGAATGTGGCTCGCCAGGATTATGAGCCTCAGGGTGCCAGTGTGACCATGCTGATTGCTGAGCATGAAACTCCACCTGTTGGGACCGACTGGGACGAAGAAGGGCCAGGGCCGTTGCCAGAGACGGTCGTTGCTCATCTGGATAAGAGCCATGTGACGGTACATACCTATCCTGAGTCGCACCCGGATAATGGCATCTCCACTTTTCGGGTCGATGTGGACGTGTCGACCTGTGGGGTAATCTCCCCGCTGCGTGCGTTGAACTACCTAATCCACAGTTTCGATTCCGATATTGTCACGGTGGATTACCGGGTGCGTGGAATGACTCGTGATCTGGATGGCACCAAGCACTACATTGATCACGATATTAATTCGATCCAGAACTTCCTGACTGAAGATACCCAGAACGCTTATCAGATGATCGACGTGAATGTGTATCAGGAAAATATCTTCCACACCAAGATGTTGCTGAAAGACTTCGATATTGATAACTACTTGTTTGGCGCCGGTAGGGATGAATTCGCACAAACCGAGTTAGACCAGATTGAAGAGCGGATGAAGACTGAGATGCTGGAGATTTTCTACAGCCGTAACTTGGGATAAGCCTGCAGCAAGCTTCCACGTAACACGCAGAATAAAAAAGCCGCGCCCGTACAGGGTGCGGCTTTTTTTGTTGCTGGACGCCGGCTACAGAGTGGTTAGAGCGTTGATTAGATCCTGTAGGTGGTGAATGTCATCACCTTACTCATTAGCGTCATGGCGTGGCGTACCGGTGAGGGGAGGTCGGCGCCGCCGGCGTCCTTAGCGGTGACCGCGTGCTTGAGTTCGTCGGTTTTCATTTGCTCAAGAATGGCGCGGGTGCGCAGGTCGCTTTCTGGCACCTGGTACAGGTGGGATTCCAGATGTTTGACTACTTGATTCTCTGTTTCGGTGACAAAGCCTAGGCTCCAGCGGTCGCCGATCAGGCCAGCGGTGGCACCCACTGCATAGCTCATGGCATAGAACAGCGGATTAAGCTTGCTGGGCACGCCGCCGAGCTCCTGAATGCGCTCTTCGCACCAGGCTAGATGGTCTTCCTCTTCCCGTGCGGATTCTTCCATGGCGTGGCGAATATGCGGCAGGCTGGCGGTACTGGCTTGGCCTTGATAGAGCGCCTGGGCGCAGACTTCTCCGGTATGGTTAATACGCATTAGCCCCAGCACGTGTCGGCGCTGGTCGCTGGGCAGGGTGCCGGCTTCCGGGGCGTCCGGCGCTGGAGCGGCATGGGCGGGCGTTCGCTCTGCCTGGGTGGTGCCAGGGGTCAGGGTTCGCAGGGCGTTATCAGCGCGGGCGAGTAGCTTGTCCAGAGGAGACAGTCGGCGTTCAGTCATGGCAAATTATCGCTGGCAGGCAAGCAAGCCAAAGGCTTGCAGCGTGAAAAGTGAGTGGCTCCTAGTGTAGCCTAAGAATGGCTGAATTGAAGCACCCTACCGACTAGACAACATAACAAGGGCCTGTGTGCCAGCGTATTGCGTGAAGCGTGCAAGCAATAATGCATGAGTGACCTGAATGACCTGAAGATGCTGTTGGAGTCCCGCTATCCCATTGTGGTGATTGAAACCTGGGAAGAGCTGCGGGCGCTGGATTTGATTCGTCGCTTGGGCATGCTTGAGGGCCGACCAGTGTTTGCCTGGAATGCGGTGGATGGCTTACGCAGGCTGGAGTTGGAACAGAGCCCCAGCCAAAAACACACCATTGAGCCCGATGCCATGCTGGGACAGATTCGCGCTACTAACGAACCGGGCATCTATGCGCTGTGTGATTTGCATCCCTATCTGGATGGGGAGCCAAAGCCTATACGCTTAATCAAGGAAATCGCGCTTCATCATGAGCGTTTACACCACACCTTGGTGCTGGTTAGCCACGAATTCACCATCCCGCCTGAGTTACGCCGCTACTGTACGCGTTTTAATTTGTCTATGCCGGATGAAAAGCAGCTGGAGCATATTGTTCAGGATGAAGCGCGCCGCTTCAAAAAGGAACGCGGCGAGCGGGTTCGTGCCGACAGAGCTTCATTGGAGCGTTTGGTGCGCAATTTACGTGGGTTGAGCGTGGAGGATGCTCGCAAACTGGCCCGTGGGGCTATTATCCATGATGGGGCTATCACCGAGGAAGACTTGCCGGAGGTGAATAAGGCCAAGTTTGCACTAATGGAAATGGACGGGGTGCTTAGCTATGAATACGACACCGACAGCTTTGCCAATGTGGGTGGGCTGCAGGGCCTGAAAGATTGGTTGGGCAAGCGCGAAGGCGCCTTTCAGGATGGTCAGGGCCAAGCTATCGACTCGCCCCGTGGGGTGATGCTGGTAGGTGTGCAGGGTGGTGGTAAAAGCTTGGCCGCCAAGTCGGTGGCGGGGCTTTGGGGCTTACCATTGTTGCGGTTGGATATGGGCGCCATATACAACAAATTTTTCGGTGAGTCCGAGCGCAATGTGCGTGAGGCGTTGGCGATGGCGGAAACTATGTCGCCTTGTGTGTTGTGGATAGACGAAATCGAGAAGGGCATTGCGGTAGGAGATAACGATGGGGGTACTTCGCGCCGGGTGTTGGGCACGTTGTTAACGTGGATGGCAGAAAACCGCAGCAAAGTCTTTATGGTGGCGACGGCTAACGATATTGAACGGTTGCCTCCAGAGCTTATTCGCAAGGGTCGACTGGACGAAATTTTCTTTGTTGATTTGCCTTCCTGTGAGGTGCGCAAAGATATTTTCTGCATCCACTTGAACAAACGTGGGCAGCAGACCAATGCCTTCGATTTGTCCCGTCTAGCTCAGTGCAGCGATGGTTTTACTGGTGCCGAGATCGAGCAAGCGGTGGTGGCCGGGTTATACAGTGCAGGGGCGGCAAATCAGCCCCTGGATCAGGCCTTGCTGGAAGCGGAGCTGGCGGCCACGGTGCCGTTGTCGGTAACCATGGCGGAATCGCTGGGCCGTCTGCGGCAATGGTGTCAGGGGCGAGCAGTCAGTGCCGGGGGGTGACTCGGGGTTGATGGCTTTGAGCCTAGGATTTCATCCATTGGTCTGCTCAGTTGTGTGTGCTGCGTTGGAGGGTTGCTGAGCTGTCTCCGGAGGGGCGGATTGGGTAAAACGCACGAGGGTATTGCGTAATACGTTTAGCTCCACGGGCTTGGGTAGGTGGGCGTTCATGCCGGCGGCTAGGCTGCGGTCCTTGTGCTCACGCAGAATGTGTGCGGTTAACGCCACAATCGGTACCGCCGGAAGGTCTTGTTTCTGTTCGTGCTCGCGAATCATGCGAGTGGCTTCAAAGCCATCCATTTCCGGCATTTCGCAATCCATTAAAATGAGGTCGTAACGTGTCTTGCTAGCCAGCTCTAGCGCTTCCTTGCCGTTGGAGGCGATGTCTGCTTTCAGGCCTAATTTACCCAGCATGCCGCGAATCACTTTCTGGCTAAGGTAATGGTCCTCCGCCACCAGCAGTTTCAGCCCTGGATCCAGTTTGCGCTGAGGCTCGGGCTGCACGGTTGCGATCTGATGGCAAAGTCCAAGTTCTTCCGCCAGGGCCTGACGCAGCCGTGGGGCAGAAACCGGCTTTGATAGTACCCGGTGGATACCCACGTTGCGGGCCTGGGTGGCGGTGGGGGCATTGTTGATGCCGGTTAACATCACTAGCACGGTGGGATGCATGATGACCGGGTCTTCATGGATACGAGCAGCCAACTGCATGCCGTCGATGCCTGGCATGTGATGGTCGAGCACCACTACATCGTACGGCTCATTGATATTGGCCTGGGTTCGCAGTGAAGCCAGTGCTTCGCGGGGGTCGTGGCAGGCAGTGACACGCATGCCCCAGGACAGCGCATGGTGACGCAGTACCCGGGTCACGGTAATGGAATCGTCGACCACTAGAAGGCTGCGTCCGGCGAGGAGGGAGGTGTCCACGTTGGCGTTGGGGGTCGAGGTATTTTCCGCCGGCAGAGATACTACGAACCAATAGTGTACATCTCTATGATCTTGCAGAGTGCCCATGCGCCCGCCTAGCACTTCTATCAGCTGCTCGGCAATGGCCAGGCTCAGATGGCTGCTCTTGTTCTGCCTTTGGTTGTCGCGCAGTCGCTCCAGTGTTTCTTCGTTCATGGCGCTGCCGGTGAAGCCGAAGCGCACCCGATCTGCCTGGCCGGTGGGCTCCATGGAAACGTCGATAACCAGCTCTCCGGGGTAGCCGTGACGAATCAGGGCGCCCATTAAGTTGATGACGATCTGGCGAAGCCGCCCGGCATCCCCAATGACTCGGCTGGGCACGTTAGTATGAACATGGGTAATCAATTCGATCTGCTTTTCTTCGGCCCGCTCTTTGAATAAATCGATGGCTTCCATGATCAGATCGTGAATATCCAGTGCGCTATGGTTGATGTCTTTGCCACTGGTGGAAAGTTGGGAATGCTCAAGCACGTCATTGATGATGCGCAGCAGATTGTCGCCGGCATTCTGGATGGCGCTTACACATTCGCGCTGGTTGGGTGTTAGCGGGGTGTCAGCCAGAATCTCCGACATACCGAGAATACCGCTGAGAGGGGTGCGGACATCATGGCCGATCCGTGACAGGGTTTCCCGGCGGGTGGCATCCACGGTTTCCGCCACGGTTTGTGAACGTTTTTGCTCGATATGAAGGAGCGCCTGATGGCGATGGCTGAGCCGTAAACCGACCTCCAGCGTCACCGCTTCTAGAATGGTGCTGGCCAGTAACCATTGCGGCAGTTCCGCACTGGTTTGCAGAACACCCAAGTAGGCCAGGCACACTAACATGACGGGGCCGCTGGCCAGTACGGAGGTAAGGAAAAATAACCCGCCATCATTTAATTCTCGCTGCCAACTGATATAGCCGAGAATCAGTAACAACAATACGGCTAAACTAGCGAGGACAAAGCTGGTGCCAGCGGCCAGCCCAACCGGTAGCAACAGTGTTAGGGGGATTACGACTAGTGCTCCCCACTTCACTATTAGGGTGATGCGATGCAAAAGAGGGGCTATCTCGGACAGGTCGAAGAAGGAGCGTGCCACTCCAGTGGAGGCAAACAGGGCGATCATTATCATAGAGAACAAAATGTGAGGCTGAACGGTGCTGTTCTCTGTCAGTGACTGGGGAAGGAATCCCGCCAGCACTAAGCTGATAGCGAGTACGCTGAGAATAAATACGCAATGATAAAAATAAGTTTGTTCACCACGCATGATGCCGGACATTAGATTGTAGATAGCGAGAATGAGTAAGGCGCCCGTTAAAATCATGTACACCGCGGTGGTAGCACTCTGTTGTTTTAGGTGGGCATTAATGTTGTTCAGGGTTAGACCATAGGTGAGGTATCCCTGTGGCTGCAGTTGTAGGTAGATCAGCTGCCGTTCGCCGGTAGGTAGGTGTAGTCGGTAGCCGGCATTTCGTCCGGGGATACGTTGATCTTCGCTGGCCTGGGTG
Source organism: Alcanivorax sp. NBRC 101098 (assembly GCF_001010505.1). GTDB lineage: Bacteria > Pseudomonadota > Gammaproteobacteria > Pseudomonadales > Alcanivoracaceae > Alcanivorax > Alcanivorax borkumensis. Next base: position 2,298,984 of record NZ_AP014613.1, on the reverse strand, counting down.
TAATGGCCGTTAGGGCCAGGAAGGAACACGCGGGCATCGGGGTTGCCTTTGAGGATTAGTGCGTAGTCTTGCCTGTTGCTCAGCTCATTCTGCAAGGCTACGCGTACCCACCATTTGCCATCACAAATCCCTAGCCGTTCAATGTAGCGTGTGGCGGGCTGGAAAAGATTGCTGGTCGACGGTTGGCTGATGGTGTCGATATCGCTGTTGCCGTCGGCGTCACGGTAATATTCGGAATAGATAGTAATGCGAGCCTGATCCGGTTCGCTGTGAATCACAAAAGGGGGAGGCGCATCTGCGAAAACGCTATTGGTTATGCCGCATAACGCGAGGACTAATAGCCAGAATAGCGATTCAGGCTTGAATAGCCTTTGCATTGGTTTGTTGTTTTGCATCCGTCGGTTTTCCCCGGTCAAGCACATAGGCACTTAAGCCTGCTTCGGAGAGGATATAGGCTCCGAGCTCGCTACGTCGACCATCACCGCATACTACGTAGAAAAAATCCTTTTCTAAGTTTAAAGCTTCGCGGCGTAATTCATTGAGCGGTAGGTTGCGGGCGCCTGGAGTTCGGTCATGGCGAAACTCCATGGGCAAGCGGACATCCACCAAGATGCAGGCTGCTTCTGCCTCAAGCACCATGGTGTCCAGTTCGTCTTCGGTGAGGTGGCGAATCACCGAATCTTGCAGTATTGCTTGAAAGTCACTTTTCCCTAGGCACATCAGTACGCCATCGCTGGTCATGGTAATGGTGGCATTACGAGGGCTTTCACTGATCAAAGCATCCTCACCGAAGAAGCGACCGGCGGAGAGGGCGGCGAGAGTTTCCTGCTTGGCACCTTTGATGCGGGTAACCATGGCTTTGCCCTGTTTGATCACGAACAGGGTGTCGCCGTGGTCGCCTTCTTTGACAATGACTTCACCTAGTTGAACTTCGCGTTCCTGGAATTTTACGAACAGGCTGTGAATCATGGCCGGTGGCACGGCTGAGAACAGTTCCGATGAAAGCAGCGCGTCCATCCAGTCCCGTTCATTTGCATCGTCCTCATCGTCCAGCATGGACTCGGCGGCTTGGGTCCACGTCATCAGCAGGTCGAGCTTGGTGCGGTCGATGGCATACAAAGTGGTGGCTTCGGCGGTTATCGCATTGATGGTGTGTTCGGCGTAGTTGTCGATAGCCAGGTAATTTTCATCGTCGTCGGCGGTAAAATGGCGTACCTGAAAACTGGCATCGGTGAGATCCAGCGAACCTTTAATCAGGAAGTAGGCCTTGTCGCTGCTTTGGCCGCGCTTGAACAGGAGCCGGCCAGGGGCAATCTTGATGACGCTGATTTGGCCCTGGATTTCATTGCGGTGGGATTCGCTCAGGCAGTCAAAAGGAATGAAATTCTCAAGACGTGACATATCCGCCGTTTGATTCGACATGGCAACCCCCGAAGGTGTGTTGATGGGTGAGCCGGAGCCGGCTCACCTTTAATTCTTAGTTGCCTGTACTTTATGCTTTTTCGCGGGCCACTGCACGGTAGCCAATGTCGGAACGATACTGGGCATTACGCCATGTGATCTGCTTCACACCCTCGTAGGCATTGGCCTGGGCTTCACCGACGGTGTCGCCGACACCGGTGATGCAGAGCACCCGCCCGCCACTGGTAACCACCTGGCCGTCTTGTTCGGCGGTCCCGGCGTGGAAGACCTTCACAGTATCAGAATCGGCCTGATCCAGCCCCTTGATGGCATCCCCCTTGTCGTAGCTATCCGGGTAGCCGCCAGCGGCCATTACCACACCTAGCGTGGGACGTGGATCCCATTGAATCTCGGCCTGATCCAGCTTACCTTCCAGCGCGGCCAGACATAGCGCAGCCAGGTCGGACTGCAGGCGCATCATGATGGGCTGAGTTTCCGGGTCGCCGAAGCGGCAATTGTATTCGATTACTTTGGGGGCACCGTCTGGGTTGATCATCAAGCCCGCGTAGAGGAAGCCGGTGTAGGGCATGCCTTCGGCGGCCATGCCTTCTACGGTGGGGGTGATGACTTCGTCCATGATGCGTTTGTAGACCGCGTCGGTGACCACCGGCGCCGGGGAGTAAGCGCCCATGCCGCCGGTGTTGGGGCCCGTGTCGCCGTCGCCGGCTCGCTTGTGATCCTGGCTGGTAGCCATGGGCAGAACGTTTTTGCCATCGACCATGACGATGAAGCTGGCCTCTTCGCCTTCGAGAAACTCTTCGACCACTACACGGTGGCCGGCATCGCCAAATTTGTTGCCGTCAAGCATGTCGCGTACGGCATCTTCCGCTTCCTGCAGAGTCATGGCGACGATCACACCTTTGCCTGCGGCCAGCCCATCGGCCTTGATCACGATAGGAGCGCCCTGTTCGCGCACGTAGGCCAGCGCTTCATCCATGTCAGTGAAGTTGCCGTAGGCGCCGGTGGGAATGTTCTGCCGGGCCAGAAAGTCTTTGGTGAAGGCTTTGGAGCCTTCCAGTTGTGCTGCAGCCTTGCTCGGACCGAAGCACTTCAGGCCATTTTCCTGGAAGGTGTCGACCAAACCCTCTACCAGTGGCGCTTCCGGGCCAACAATGGTCAGGTCGATGCTATTGTCTTTGGCAAAGGCCAGCAGCCCGGGTTGATCCAGTACGTCCAGGGCCACATTTTCGAGCTTGGCTTCGCGGGCGGTACCCGCGTTGCCGGGGGCAACGAAGACGGTTTCTACCTGCTCGGCTTGAGCCACTTTCCATGCCAGGGCATGCTCGCGGCCACCGCCGCCAATGATGAGTACCTTCATGGGGTGATCCATTTGCTATGAATGGTTAATCCTGATCGCGTGTCGTGATCGGCGACGAGCTTGACGCCAGAGGTCCAACGCGGGACCGGAGGGTCGCTTCATGCGTTGGACGTCTGGCGGCCAGCGTTAATGCCTGAAATGGCGCATGCCGGTGAAGACCATGGCCATGCCGGCTTCGTCGGCGGCGGCAATAACTTCTTCATCGCGAATCGAGCCGCCGGGCTGGATTACGCAGCTGATTCCTACCTTAGCCGCGTTGTCGATGCCATCGCGGAACGGGAAGAAAGCATCGGAGGCCATTACGGAGCCTTCCACTTGCAGGCCAGCATGTTCTGCTTTGATAGCCGCAATGCGCGCAGAGTTGACCCGGCTCATCTGGCCGGCGCCCACGCCTACGGTTTGACGATCTTTGGCGTAAACAATGGCATTGGATTTGACGAACTTAGCCACTTTCCAAGCGAAGATCAGGTCGTGCATTTCGGCTTCAGTGGGCGCGCGCTTGGTGACCACCTTCAATTCACCTTCGGTGATCATGCCGAGATCGCGATCTTGCACCAGTAGCCCGCCGTTGACGCGTTTGTAGTCCAGGCCAGAAGCCGCTACACCCTCCATTTCACCACACACCAGTACTCGCACATTCTTTTTGGCGGCGGTGATGGCCAGGGCTTCTTCTGTGGCGCTGGGGGCGATAATCACTTCGACAAACTGGCGATCAACGATGGCCTGGGCGGTGGCGGCATCCAGCTTGCGGTTGAAGGCGATGATGCCGCCGAAGGCGGATTCGGTATCGGTGGCGAAGGCCAGATCATAAGCTGTGGTAATGCCATCTAGGCTCACCGCCACCCCACAGGGGTTGGCGTGCTTGACGATTACACAGGCCGGCTTGGTGAAGCCTTTTACGCATTCCAGTGCGGCGTCGGTATCAGCGATGTTGTTGTAGCTTAGTTCTTTGCCCTGCAGCTGTTTCGCGGTGGCGATGGATGCCGGGGCCGGGTTGCGCTCGGTGTAGAAGGCCGCTTTCTGGTGCGGGTTCTCGCCATAACGCATGTTCTGGGTTTTTTCGAAGTTCAGGTTAATGGTACGCGGGAAGTCCAGATTGCTCATACCATCCTGTCCTTCGACTTTCTTGCCAAAGTAGTTGGCAATGGCACTGTCATAGGCGGCGGTGTGCTCGAACGCTTTGATGGCCAGGTCAAAACGCAAGTCATCAGACAGCGCGCCGTTGTTGGCGGCCATGTCGTCGAGTACGCGCTGGTAGTCGGCGGCATCAGTCACAATGCCAACGCTGGCATTGTTCTTGGCGGCAGAACGAACCATGGTCGGACCGCCAATGTCGATGTTCTCGATGGCGTCTTCCAGAGAGCAATCCGGGTTGGCCACGGTGGCCTCGAAGGGGTAAAGGTTGACCACCACCAGATCAATGGGGCTGATGTCGTTGTCGGCCATGACCTGTTCGTCCTGGCCGCGACGGCCAAGGATGCCGCCGTGCACTTTAGGGTGCAGGGTTTTTACCCGGCCGGCCATCATTTCCGGGAAACCGGTGTAGTCGGAGACTTCGCGTACGGCGATGCCGGCCTCCTGCAGTTTCTTGAAGGTCCCGCCTGTGGACAGCAGTTCCACGCCCTTGTCAGCTAGGGCCTGGGCGAATTCGACGATACCGGTTTTATCGGAAACACTGATCAGTGCACGTTCAACATTGCTCATGGGGTTTCACCAAGTTGCGAAGTCTTAATTAATACGAGGGCTAGAAACAAAAAAAGGGCAGTGTGGTCACTGCCCTTGGTGTTACGGGTCTGTATTACAATAGACCGTACTGCTTGAGTTTCTTGCGCAGAGTGCCGCGGTTCAGGCCCAGTAGCTCAGCGGCTTTGGTCTGGTTACCACGGGTGTACTCGAGCACTTTCTCAAGCAGGGGAATTTCCATTTCAGCCAGCACCATCGGGTAGAGCTCGCTCACGGCTTCGCCGTCCAGCTGGTTGAAATAATCGTTTAGCGAACGTCGCACACAATTGCGCAGCGTGTCGTGGGTTTCGCTGCGCGCAATAGTAAGATGCGGCTGCTTTCGTGCTTCAGCGGTGTTCATTTCAGTAAGTGTCCGTGCAGCGGCTGTGTTAACTGAAGAAAGGGTCATGCGGCCAGGGCTCCGTTTTTCTTCCGGGCAGACACCTCGCCATAACGACCGAAGCGAACTCGGTCGGTAGTGGCGCTTATCTGTTGGAAAAACTGCTCGATTGCCACGCGTTGATCGGTGGCATTTTCCAGTGTGTTAAACCCGCGCCGGAAGTCTTCCCCATTGGGCAGGTTCTGTGTGTACCAGCCCAGGTGCTTGCGTGCGATACGTACCCCCATGAACTCACCATAAAAATCATGCAGTTCGTACAGGTGCTGTTGCACGCAATCATGGACTTCCGTTACTAACGGCGCTGCGGGCAGCGAGCCGTGCTCGAGGTAATACAGGGTGTCCCGGAAGATCCACGGGTTACCCTGAGCAGCGCGGCCGATCATGATACCATCGGCGCCGGTGGATTCCAGTACCCGTTTGGCTTTTTCCGGACTATCCACGTCTCCATTGGCCATGATCGGAATGTTCACCGCATCCACCACCTGTTTGATAGTGGCGTATTCGGCGTCACCGTTGAACTTGTCGGCGCGGGTGCGCCCGTGAATGGCAAGGGCTTGAATGCCCGCAGTTTCGGCGATGCGGGCAATGTCGATGGCATTGCGCTGATCGCGATCAGGGCCGGTACGGATTTTCAGGGTAACGGGGACATTTACCGCCTGAGTCACTGCATCGAGGATGCGCGCGACTAGGTCCGGGTCGGCTAGCAGGGCAGACCCCGCGGCGCGTTTGCACACTTTTTTCGCCGGGCAGCCCATATTGATGTCAATAATCTGGGCGCCATGCTCCACGTTGGCGCGGGCCGCCTCTGCCAGCATTGCCGGCTCTCCGCCGGCGATCTGTACCGAGATGGGGCCTGGTTCGCCGCTATGGTCTAACCGTTGGCGAGACTTTCGAGAGTTCCACAGACGGGTGTCCGAGGTCACCATTTCCGACACCAGCAGGCCGGCCCCCAGGTCTCTGCACAAGCGCCGGAATGGGCGGTCCGTGACGCCGGCCATGGGGGCTAGAATCAAGGAGTTCGGCAGGTTATAGGGTCCGATCTGCATGGCGCCGGGCTTGGGGTGTCTAAGAGGGGGAACAATGATAGAGATCGGAGGCTAGGGATGAAAGGCCCGTCTGCCATCAGGCGACGGGCTGTCGATTTTGCGCTGGCGATGGTGCCGGCTAGCGCTGGGAGAGCGGTTCTCCGCCTTGGGGGGGCGGCAGCAGGCGAAGGTTGTAGCTCACGGCCTGCTCGCCCGGATCCACAATTTCCAAAGAAATATGCAATGGCGTGCGTGTGGGCATGATGCCCATGCCGTGTAGCTCTCCTTGCAGGTATTCCTTGGGGAAAAAGCGGCGGCTGGCTACAGGGCGGCCATTCAAGGTGCTAAAGCTCAGTTCCAGTTCCGGGAAAGGTTGTGGGTACTTGGCTTCATTAAACAGGATGGCGTCAACAATCAGCGCATTGGCATAGTTCGGGTGGCTGCGAACCACTAGGTTGGTGCCGCGCACCTTGGTGATGTCGGAGCGACTCGGTAGTTGGCAGCCAAGTATCCCGCAGGCCTGTTGGTACAAGGGGCGCCATTGTGGGCTGCGAGCCAGATCGTCGAAGTTGAAGAAGGTGTACTGGCCAATCAATGTCACTAAGGCGATCCCCGAGAGGGACGTCCATTTAATCAGCTCGCCCCAGTCCCGCTGCTGGCGGAAATGAGTGTGGCGTTCGTGAACCGGTTTGTCCGAGGAGCTTGGTTTTTCATAATGGTCATCAGCAAACAGATCCAGCCCGACAAATAGGCTGTTATCGTCGTCTTCTGATAGAGACGGTGACTGTTCGCTGGTTTTTGTGCTGGGAGCGTTAGGTGTCTGCTGCTTTGGTGACGGTGAGTGGCTGGCGGCTGTCCCGGGTGATGGAGGGGCTCCATACGTGGTATTGGCAGCAGCTGGCTCGTCTTCTTCCAATTCTTGCAGTAGGGCTTCGGCCCAGGATTCATCCGCATTTTCATGGTGGTTGGCGCGGCCTGCGCCTTGCATGTCGGTGAAATCTTCGCCTAGTCCGAGGTCGGTGTCCTCTACATCTACATTCATGAATGAGTCACTGAGCTCCATCCCGTGAATGCTCAGGCTCTCGGCATCGTCATCGTCATCGGCTAATGTCTGAGTATTTTTGGGCAGGTTGTTGTCAACGTCGGACCCGTCCAGCGCGCCAGCCCAGCGATTTTTTTGGGGCTGCTGCTGGGCGTCGGCAGGATCGATCAGGTAATCGCTGGCCTGAAAAATCTGCAAGCATGAGCCGCACCGAACCGCACCGCGCGCCTGTTTCAAATGTTCATCGGTGATCTTGAACTGGGCTGCACAATGGGGGCAGCGGGTTTTGTATTGGCTGGCCATGGCTTTCGCCTGAATTGTTATTGGAAGAAGAGAGGTGGCACGTTGCACGCTTTGGGGTTCGGGCAACGAAGCAATCCGAGCATCGCATGCAGATGATTTAGGTATGTTTTACAGAAAAAGCAGGACAAGCCGCAAGGACTTGTCACTCAGTTTCTTTTGAAAGTCTGGTTTTAGCGGGCCCGCCGTACCCCGTCGATGCGCACCCAGTCACCTTGTTGGGTGGTGGGGTTGAGTTCAAACCAAGGCTCGTAGGCAGTGCGTACGCTATCTGCTTGTTCAGCAAGAATGCCAGACAGGGCCAGTTTGCCGCCGGCCCGGCAGTAACGGGCTAGTAACTCGGAGAGCTCAACCAGCGGCCCGGCGAGTATGTTGGCCACCAGAATGTCACACTGATAATCTTGGGGCATTTGTTCGGGCAGGAACAGGGTTAGAGATTCGGCTACGCCATTGTTGTGGGCATTGTCATGACTGGCGATCAACGCTTGAGGGTCAATATCGGTGCCGGTGGTATCGCCGGCGCCCAGCAGCAGAGCGGCGATGGCCAGTACTCCAGAGCCACAACCGAAGTCGAGTACGGTTTTGTTGTGCAGGTCGGTGCTATCCAGCCATTGTAGGCACAGGGCAGTGGTTTCATGGGTGCCGGTGCCGAAGGCTAGGCCTGGGTCTAGCTTCAAGTTGACCGCCGCTGGGTCCGGGGCTTCGCTCCAGCTAGGAATGATCCACAGCCGTTCACCGAATTGCATGGGTGAAAAATCATCCATCCAGGCCCGCTCCCAGGCCTGATCTTCCAAGGTTTCGTGGTGGCTGGCTTGTGCTTCTAGTCCTTGGGCTGTGAGGGCGTTAAGAATCTGCTCCGGGGTATGGTTCTGCTCGAACAGGGCGCTGACCACCGTATTCTGCCATAGCGGGCGAGTGCCCGGCGGCGGTTCGAACACAGGTTGGTCGGCACCGTCGGTGAGGGTCACGGCCACGGCACCGAGGTTTTCCAGTGCAGCCTGAAAGGCATCGGCGTGCTGTTCGGTGGTGGCAAGGTGGAGTTGAAGCCAGGCCATGTTGTCGCTTCGCTCTAGTTGAGAGTTAACCGTTAAAAGTGCGAGGGGGTAATTTTGTAGTGTCTGTAACGCAAGAGGCCGCGCCCAAACGCTGGGCGCGGCCATCAGGGGGATGGTAACCGTTAACGATAATAGCGATCAATTCACTATCAACGGCTTTTAGTGTGTCCCGAGTTTCTTTTCTAGGTGGTGAATGTCCACGCCGCCTTTAATGAAAGCCTCGTCCTTGAAGATTTTGTCGCGGTGCAGGGCAATATTGGTTTTGATGCCTTCCACGACAATTTCGTCCAGCGCATTTTTCATACGGGAGAAGGCGGTCTCGCGATTTTCCCCCCAAGTGATCAGCTTGCCGATCAGGGAGTCGTAGTATGGCGGAACAGTGTAACCACTGTAGATGTGGGAATCGACTCGTACGCCATTGCCACCGGGGGCGTGGAAGTAGGTGACTTTGCCCGGGCAGGGGGTAAACCGTACCGGGTCTTCTGCGTTGACGCGAACCTCAATGGCATGGCCCTGGAATTGTACATCGGACTGCTGGATTTGCAGGCCTTCACCGCCGGCGATACGCAATTGTTCCTTGACAATATCCACCCCGGTAACCATTTCGGTGACGGGGTGTTCTACCTGTACACGGGTATTCATTTCGATGAAGTAGAAGCCTTCATTCTCGTAGAGAAATTCGAAGGTGCCCGCACCCCGGTAATTGATTTCTTTACAGGCGTTAACGCAGCGCTCGGCGACTTCTTCTTTTAGATGCTGAGGGATTCCGGGTGCCGGAGCTTCTTCCACCACCTTCTGGTGACGGCGCTGCAAGGAGCAATCACGGTCGCCTAAGTGAATTGCATGGCCGGCACCATCGGCCAGCACTTGCACTTCCACGTGGCGTGGTTGCTGCAGGAATTTCTCCATGTAGACGGTGGCGTCGCCAAAGGCATTTTTCGCTTCGGAGCGGGTCAGGGTGATGGCGTTTAGCAGCTGTTTTGCTTCATCAACCACACGCATGCCGCGCCCGCCGCCGCCTGCTGCGGCCTTGATGATCACCGGGTAGCCGATTTGTTCGGCCATGGCCAGTGAGGCTTCATCATCGTCGCCGATGGGGCCGTTGGAGCCCGGTACGGTGGGCACACCCGCTTTTTTCATGGCTTCAATGGCGGCTACCTTATTGCCCATCAGGCGAATAGTGTCTGCCTTGGGGCCGATAAAGGTGAAGCCGGAGCGTTCTACGCTTTCAGCAAAGTCTGCATTTTCCGCCAGAAAGCCATAGCCTGGGTGAATGGCGTCGGCATCGGTCACTTCGGCGGCGCTGATCAGCGCGGGAATGTTCAAGTATGAATCGGCGGATGAAGCGGGACCAATGCACACGGCTTCGTCAGCAAGACGAACATGCATTAGATCCCGGTCCGGTTTCGAGTAAACCGCTACGGTACGAATGCCTAGCTCTTTGCAGGCGCGCAGAATCCGTAGAGCAATCTCGCCGCGGTTGGCAATGACGACCTTTTCCAGCATGGGAAGCCTCCGTTAAACGATGGAGAACAGAGGCTGGTCGAATTCAACCGGCTCGCCGTCTTCAACCAAAATGGCATCCAGAGTGCCGGACTTGTCCGCCTCAATCTGGTTCATCATCTTCATGGCTTCCACGATACACAGCACATCGCCAGCTTGAACCTTTTGGCCTACTTGGGCGAAGGCCGAGGCGCCTGGCGACGGTGAACGATAGAAGGTGCCGACCATGGGCGAGCGAACCAGGTGGCCGCTTGGAGTATTATCCTGCGCGGCGGGCGCTTCGGCTGCGGGAACAGGTGCCGGAGCGGGAGCGGGAGCCTGCGGGGCCGCATAGTAATGTGCGGGTGCTGCCGGTTGACGAGAGCCGCGACTGATGCGCACGGACTCTTCCCCTTCACAAATCTCCAGCTCTTCAATGCCGGACTCTTCCAGCAGCTCAATCAGTTTCTTGATTTTGCGAATATCCATGTTCAGTCATCCAGTTGTTCGAGAGCAGCGGTTAACGCCAGCGCATAGCCAATGGCGCCGAGGCCGCAAATAACGCCCTTGGCAATATCAGAAAAAAAGGAATGGTGGCGGAAGGTTTCCCGGGCATGCACGTTGGATAGGTGCACTTCAATAAAGGGAATGTTCACCGCTAGCAGGGCGTCACGTAGCGCCACGCTGGTATGGGTGAAAGCCGCCGGGTTGATAATAATGAAGTCGACCCCCTCGGTATGGGCATCGTGAATGCATTCGACCAGCTCATATTCTGCGTTGCTTTGCAGGTGCTGCAGGTGATGGCCGGCTTTGCTGGCCTGTTCCTGCAGTTGCTGGTTGATGTCCGCCAGGGTGGTATGGCCGTACTTGTCCGGCTCGCGTGTGCCGAGCAGGTTCAGGTTTGGGCCATGTAACACCAAAATGGAAGCCAAAATGGGTCCCCTCGCGAATTTGTCGTTATTTGCAGTGATCATGCTGGAAAAACCCAGGTTAACTTGGGTTTTCTCATACAAATGCAATATTAGGGGGAATCTATGACAGAAAAAAGGGGTTTACAACATTCGTTACAAGTTGCGGGAAGATATCGGGATATCGGCACTCTTTCAGGTTATTTGCTTAGGTGGGAGGCGCAACCGCTCGCGGTAGGAGCGTGACCCGCGGGGCGTTTGCAGCGAAGGGCGCGCGCGCGCCCCTTTCTATATTGGCGCGGCATTAAAGCCTAGGCAGGACCCGCTTGTTAAGGTGTTCAATAAACCGTTGTGGCCCCATTTCGCCGAGGACTCTTGAATCAGGAATTTCAGTGCTTATGGGGGTGAAAAACACCAGTGCCGGCAACCCAAGAATGTTGTACTGCTCCATGATGGCCTGGCTGTCGGCGTTGATTTCGGTGATATCCACCCGGTAGAGGTCAAAGCCGAGCATGGCATTAAGCACATCCGGGTGACTCAATGTGGTCTCTTCCAGGACCTTGCAAGCCACGCACCACTCAGCGAAGAAATCTACCAGCACGGGCTTGTTGGCTTGACGAGACGTGGCCAGTGCCTGCTCCAGGGAGGCCTTGCCAACGATGGTCTGCCAGGGACCATGATCGCCAGGCTGGGAGGAGGGGGCGCTAACGTGGAGGGGGCCGTTGTTCGTGGCTGGGTGATTCATCTGCGCTAACGGTTGCAGAGGGTCCTTGCCGCCACTCAAGGCGCCGACAATCATCACCGCCCCGTACAGAGCCAGTACCAGAGCCAAGCCCCGCTTGAGCCGGGCAGCGCCTTCACCGGCAGGCTCCAATGCCCCCAGCTGGATGCCATACACGGTTAACAACAAGCCATAGAGGCCCAGGGTAATAGTGTCACTGATGATGCGGTCCAGCAGCCAGATGGCGACGCCTAGCATCACTACGCCGAAGAACCGTTTGATCTCTTCCATCCACATGCCAGCACGGGGAAGCAAGCTGCCGCCACCGGTGCCAAAGATAATCAATGGTAGGCCCATGCCAATCGATAGGGCGAACAGGGAAGCCGCGCCGGTGGCCGCGTCGCCACTAGCGGCAACATAGATCAACGCGCCGGCTAGGATGGGGGTAACACAAGGGGAGACGACCAAGGCCGAAATGGTGCCCATGATGGCGGCGCCGATCAGGCTGCCGCGGGCTTCTTGGCCAGGTTGATGGAGCTTGTTACGCAAGGCCGCAGGTAGCTGCAGTTCATACAGACCAAACATGGACAGGGCCAGTACGACAAATACCGCTACTGAAGTAATGATGGCCGCGGGTTGTTGCAGCATGAATTGCAGGTTCAGGCCGGCGCCAAAAAGTGCCACCAATAAGCCTGCCAAAGTGTACGGCACGGCCATACCCAACACATAGCTGACACTGAGAGTAAAGCCCCGTGTGGCGCTGGGCTCTTTCTCGCCGGCAATGATACCGGAGAGAATGGGGACCATGGGAAACACGCAGGGGGTAAAGGCCAGCAGCAGCCCGCCCACAAAGAAGAGGCCGATGATTAAACCAAGGGGTTGTTCGTTCATCCACTGGTTGAAGGCGTTGGCGTCCTCAGACCGTAGTGTATCGAGAAAACCCGGGCCGGCGGTGGAGTCAGTGGCCGCGGGTGGCACCGCGGCCATGGGCTTTTTTGCCGGTTGCGGATTGTCGAATGCAAACACTTTGCGGGTGGGCGGGTAGCAGAGAGTATCTTCAATGCAGCCTTGATAGCGTACTTCCAGTTCGGTATCCACTAGCGGCACGCTATTCAAAGGAAGCGAGAACTTCAAACGGTCGAAATAGACTTCTACATCACCGAATATCTCGTCGGTTTTGGGCTTCCCGGGGGGCAGTATCAGTTCGGCAAAGTCGTTAATCACATTGCCGTTGGTGTCACGTAGGGTGAACCCGAAACGGTGTTGATAGAGATAAACATCATCGATCAGCTCGAAATCCAGTCGCAGTTGCTGGTTGTCCCAGTCGGCATCAGGTACTAGCTGAATGGCTTCATCCACGGTGGGCAGGCGTTCTTGGTCGCCGAATAGATCCTGCGCAATGGCTGTGGACACTGTAAATAGCATTAATAGAGCAAGCCCCAGTCGTTGCCAGCTTGTATGCATTCCTTTCTCCTCAAACCCCGAACCCAAAAATGGTGGCATCGCTTGGATGCCAGGATAGCCGATAAGTTTCAGGGCAGATTATTAACAGTGCCTTAAGGTTACTTTAAGGCGCCGGTAGGAGGCTGTGGTCTCAATATCAAGGAGAAGCCTATGCGCTTTCTACGGGTGCTTGCCCTGCTGGTCATCCCCTGGCTGGCTCATGCGGAACCGTTGCCATTTTCCCCCGAGCAGGTCGGGGAAGCAAAAGTCATTTACGTAGACTTTTGGGCCAGCTGGTGCGTGCCTTGCCGGCGCTCGTTTCCTTGGCTGAATCGGATGCAGGCGAAATATGGAGATCGTGGGTTCACCATCATCGGTGTGAATTTGGACCTGCGCAAAGAGGATGCAGAGAAGTTTCTGGCCAATTACCCGGCCACTTTCCCGTTGGTGTTTGACCCACAAGGGGAGCTGGCAAGCCGCTATCAGCTTCAAGGGATGCCCAGTGCCGTGCTGATGGATGAGCGCGGGAACGCGCTAGCCCGTCATATCGGTTTTATGGAAACAAATAAGGACGCCTACGAGCAAGAAATCGTCCAGCTGCTGGAGGAGCAATGATGAAATTTGCGTTAGGAATACCCGTGTTTCTGATCACTGTGGGCTGTGTGTCCGGGTGCCAGAACCTGGGGGTGCAACCCTGGGAGCGTGATTTGTTGGCCAAACCAGTAATGACGATGGGTGCTGCGGATGGTCTCGATGATGCGCTGGATGATCACATCTATTTTAGCAAGGAAGCCTCCAGCGGTGGGCGTGGATTTGGTGGCGGTGGCTGTGGCTGTAATTGAGGAAGGCGTAATGAAAAAAAAAATGGATGGGAAGACGATTGGGAGTGGCCTGGCCGCTGCGACCTGTGCTCTGCTGGGCCAGCCGGTACAGGCACAGCCCGCAGATGATGCCTGGCAATTTGATTCCGCCGTGTTGTATTACGCGGAGCAAGATCGTGTCACGGCGGTGGAGCCAGTGGTTCGCGGCAAGAAACAGTTTGGTGATGACAGCGAGCTTGAACTGAAACTGACGCTGGATTCGTTAACTGGTGCATCCCATAACGGGGCGATCAAATCGGATAAGCCGCAGACGTTTACTTCCCCGTCTGGTTCACAGGAATATCAGGCCACCAATGAGGTGCCGTTGGATGACTCCTTCAAGGACACGCGTGTTGCCGCAAACATGCAGTATACCCGTCCATTTAGCCGGACTATGCGATGGACGGCGGGGATGAATTTCTCCAATGAATATGATTTTACTTCTTTGGGCTTAAATGCTGGACTCTTATGGGATTTGAACAATAAAAACACCACGCTCACATTCGGCCTAGCCCATGAGGCGGACACCATAGACCCGGTGGGCGGTGTACCGATTGGTTTGACGTTCCAGAGTAATCAACAAAAAAGTGACGGCACTGAAGATCGAACTATAAATGATCTGTTGTTTGGGATTACCCAGGTGATCAACCGTAACTGGCTGATGCAACTCAATTACAGCGTGTCGATATCGGACGGTTACCAGACAGACCCTTACAAGATTGTCACGGTAGTAGATGCTAATGGGGATCCGCTGGAAGCGGAAAGCTTTGGTGCAGCAGATATTGGCGTGGGTGATGCCCATATTTTCGAGTTGCGCCCCGATTCGCGCACCAAGAATGCGCTTTACTGGGAGAACCGTTATCACTTCAACCGCGATGTGTTGGCGGTGGGGTATCGTTTTATGTCTGACGACTGGGGCATTACATCACATACTCTGGATGTGAAATATCGCTTTCAGTTTGACAATGGCTGGTTTCTGCAACCCCATGTGCGTTGGTATGAGCAGGGCGAAGCTGATTTTTACCGTGAATCGGTTAGCGCTGCAGATCTGAATACGTTGGATGAAGTATCGGCGGATTACCGGCTGGGGAATCTCACTGATACCACCTATGGCGTCAAGCTTGGCAAGCAATGGAAAAACAACCAGCAATGGAGTTTCCGGGTAGAAAGTTTCCAGCAGAGCGGCGACAGTGATGCTTCGGAACTCGATGCACTGATCACGCAGGTCGGGTATACATTCTACTGGTAGTCGTTGCGGTGGAGTCTCTATGACACAGGGGAAAGCATTTACCCTGGAACAGGACGGCGCCCTTTGGCGCGGCCGTTTTTCTGCCATGGCAAGTCCTTGTGAATGTTTGGTGCGCGGAGTCAGTAAAAGCCAGGCACTGGCACTGTTTGAGTGTGTGACCGAGGAGGCCTGGCGAATCGAAAGAAAATACTCCCGTTTTCGGCAAGACAATTTGATGGCGGCCATCAATGCTGGAGATGGGCGCTGGGTGGATATTGATGATGAGAGCGCCCGGTTACTGGATTTCGCCGGTCAATGTTGGCAGCTCAGTGACGGTGCTTTTGACATCACTTCGGGCGTATTACGACGTGCCTGGCACTTTGATGGTTCTAATCGGTTACCGAAACCTGAGCAGGTTGACGCCTTATTATCATTGGTGGGTTGGAACAAGGTCGAACGGCAGCCAGGAAAAATTCGCTTACAGGCGGGGATGGAACTGGATTTAGGTGGCATTGGTAAAGAATATGCAGTGGACAGTGCCTTTCAATTGGCCGGCCAATTTACCGATGCGGATGTACTGGTGAATTTTGGGGGTGACCTAGTCGCGCGTGCTGCGCAGGCACCCTGGCAGGTGGGTATGGAGGGTACAGCCAAGCCTGTTGCCGGGCAGTTGCAGTTCACCACCGGTGCGCTGGCGACTAGCGGTGATAGCCGCCGTTTTTTACTTCGTGATGGTGTCCGTTATAGCCATGTGCTGGATCCGCGCAGTGGCTGGCCGGTATCCGGTGCGCCTCGTGCTGTTACCGTATATGGGCGCCAATGTACTCAGGCTGGTCTGTTGTCTACGCTTGCTCTGCTACAGGGAAAAGACGCTGAAACCCTGTTGCGAGGGGCAGGTGTACAATATTGGATTCAATGGGGGAATGATGCGCCTATTGCTGGTTGAGAATGATGTGCTGCTAGCAGATGGCCTGCAACGTGCGCTCCGGGCTGAAGGCTATACGGTGGATCATATCGATCGGGGTGATCTGTTGATGCCGGCTCTGGAGGGCGGAGGTTTTCAACTGGTGTTGCTGGATCTGGGACTACCCGGGCTGGATGGTATTGATGCCTTGAAAATCTTGCGGCAAAAGGACAAACAGATCCCGGTAATCATTATTAGTGCCAGAGATGCACTGGAAGACCGCATCGGGGGCTTGGATTGTGGCGCCGATGATTATCTGGTGAAACCGTTCTCCGCTGTGGAGATGATTGCGCGGATTCGTGCCCGATTACGGCGTCGTGAACCGCCTGGCTCAGAGACGCTTCATCTCGGTGAGCTGGAGATTGATCCTGTGCGTTTTATCGTCACTCGTCGCGGCGAGCTGGTAAATCTGTCGCGGCGGGAGATGAGCCTGTTGATGCAGCTGTTGCGCCATCGGGGTCGAGTTCTCACCAGAGATCAACTGGAGGGTGGGTTGTATGGCTGGAATGAGGATGTAGAAAGCAACGCACTGGAAGTCCACATACATCATTTGCGTAAAAAGTTGGGAAGCGACTTGATTCGGACTGTGCGTGGTGTCGGCTACAGCCTGCAGGGAACTATGGAATGATTTTTTCCATTCGTCGCTTTCTGGTTGTATCACTGTTGCTGGTGATCGCCGGTGGCGGGGTCTTATTGGTCTTTTTGACTTATCGCACTCTCTATCATGAGCTGGATGAACAATACGACGCAGAGCTGGTGCAAAGTGCACGTCTGCTGGCCGGTTTTTGGCGGGATGGTTATCCCCCCAATGCGTCCCTGTCAGCGCTGGACTCCGACGAGTCTCGCTACCTACGCTATTTCATCTACCAGTTATGGCAGGACGGCAAGCTGGTTACTGCTAGTGAAGGGTCACCAATCTCACCTTTGATCGCCCTCAATCCACGTCCTCATTATGCAGAAATCAACGGCTGGCATGCTTATTCGTTGCCAATGACCAATGATCGCTGGTTGATCCTGGCGGAAAGTGATTACGCCCGTCAATCCATGGTCAGAAATGTGGCAGGAGCATTGGTGGCTCCCTACCTGATCAGTGTGCCTTTTGTTGTGTTGCTAGTATGGCTGGCCATTCGTTTTGGACTCTCGCCACTCTCCGATCTTATTCGATCCGTGAGCCAACGTTCTCCGGATAATCTGACTCCGCTCTCCACCGGTAAGCAGGTGCGTGAACTGGAACCTGTGAAGGCCGCCATCAATGAGCTCTTGCTGCGACTGGAGGCGGGTATGGAGCGTGAAAAGCGTTTTACGGCAGATGCTGCGCATGAATTGCGAACATTATTGATGGTGTTGCGGCTGCATGCAGATAACGCTCGCTCACTGCCGGATCCGCAGCAGCGCGAAGAGTCCCTACAAGGGCTGCAGGAGGCAGTGGGTCGTGCCGAACGGATGCTCGAACAATTGCTGGTGCTGGCGCGTTTGGACCCTGCCATGGGGCCGCCGAAAAAGAATGCTCGTGCTGATATTCTGCCGGTGGCACGGGATACCCTGGCGTCACTGGTGCCGCTAGGCGATCGTTTTGAGCAGCATCTGGAATTGCGCCTTGATCATTCTCTATGGGTTGCTGTCCCCGAGGAAGCTCTGCATCTGGTGTTACGGAACTTGGTCGATAATGCTTGCCGCTATACCCCCCCGGGGGTTATCGGAGTGAACGCTGAGAAAAGAGAAGGTCAAATCCGTATCGAGGTCTACGATAGCGGTGAAGGGCTGAGGCTAGAGCAGTGGCAGCGCTACAGTGAACGCTTCAGCCGCGGGCATTGCGATTCAGATGGCGCGGGATTGGGTCTATCTATTGTCAATGGCATCCTCAGCCTTTATGGCGGTAGCTTGGCTTATCGCAAACGGTGTGCGAGCTCTCCTGCAGCTGCTATTGTTGTTCTCCCTGCCGCTAATGAAGAGCCTACGCTGTCGTAGTGGTGTGCCGATGTTGGGAGTGATAATGAGTAACGATAAATTTAATGAAAAACTGGGGGATGCCATGCTGGACCCCCGTAATAACCGAATATGGAAAGGGGTGCTTTGGTTGCTCGGCTTGTTGCTACTGGTGGATATTTTGCTTGGTTGGTACTGGAGCCAAGAGCCGGAGCTGAAGAAGGTAACGCCGAAAGCGGATGTGGTTCGGGGCGAAACTACCACTCGAGAGCTGATTTTCGTGGCCGATACACTCTTGACTAAGCCTGGCGGCTACCTGACCAATGACATCCTTCCGCACCGCCTGTGGCTGGATAATATGCCAGCCTGGGAATATGGCGTGCTGGTACAGGTGCGTGATTTTAGCCGCGTATTACGCCGGGATATGAGCCGTTCCCAGTCCCAGAGTCAGGAAGACAAGGACCTGGCTATTGCTGAGCCTCAATTCAATTTTGATGCGCAAAGCTGGGCCATGCCGGCCACTGAAAGTGAGTATCGCCGGGGCATCAAGGCGCTAGAGCGTTACTTGGATCGCCTCACAGATGCCAATGAAAATGACGGTAAATTCTATGCCCGGGCGGATAACCTGAATTATTGGCTGAACGAGGTGCAAAATCGGCTAGGGTCCTTGAGCTTGACGCTAAGCCAGAGTGTTGGTCGCAGCCAGCTCAATGTTGACAAGGACGGCACCATCGTAGCGGCCAAGCCTGAGAAAGACGAAGATTTTATTAAAACCCCTTGGCTAGACATTGATGATGCCTTTTACGAAGCGCGGGGTGCGACCTGGGCACTAACCCAGTTAATGCGTGGTGCGGAAGTGGATTTCGCGGATGTGCTTCGTAAGAAAAATGCGACCATCAGTTTCCGGCAAATGGTTCGTGAGCTTGAGGCTACCCAAGAAACTATATGGAGCCCTTTGATTCTTAATGGCGATGGTTTTGGCATGTTAGCTAACCATTCTCTAGTGATGGCGAACTATGTATCACGGGCCAATGCTGCCTTGATCGACCTGCGTAAGTTGTTGCAGGAAGGCTAAGAAGAATCGAGATTTAATAATGGGATAATTGAAGTGACGTGAAGATTGTTGTTGCCATTACGCAACGTAGAGGCCGCGCCCAAAGAGCTGGGCGCGGCCTCTTTTATTTCTGCCATCAGCAATGACTGATACATTGCCTATTTAAGATAAATAGAATTCGCTCCATGATTTTTTCTCCTGATTAAGCCTCTCTTAAGCTCTTACTTTTAGCCTTCCTGTTGAGCCTGTTAATTGGTCAGAGGAGGCAGTGTGACCCTTACTTTTATTGCTCCGTCATGGCACAGCGTGTTAGCTCGCAATGCCTTGACGGAATTTGATGCCATGTGGTCGTTGCCCTGTGACTGGGTGGAGGCGCCGAATTATCGTCGTGGAGGCTGGAGTGGCGTGACCCGCCATCAGCTTGATACCGGGCAGTGGGTTTATGTAAAGCGTCAACAGAATCAACGTCGCCGCCTGCCCCAACAGTTTTGGCAGAAGCGCTCTACGTATTTCCACGAATTTTTGGCGTTACAGCGCCTAAAATCTGCGGCTATTCCGGTGGTGGATTGTCTTTATTATGGCGAACGAGCTGATGCTGCAATATTGGTGACTCTAGCGCCACCGGATTATATCGATTTGGCAGTATTCGCTCGCAAGCATAACGCTACGCAACTGACTATCGTTATGATGCGCTTGTTGCGTGTGCTGCGCCGGTTGCACCGTCAGCGCTGGCAGCATGGCGCCTGTTACCCGGCTCATGTGTTGGTACATCCGGTAACGTTGAAGATCATGCTGCTAGATCTTGAGCGCTTCCGTAAGCGCTTGAGTATGGGCGCTGCTGCCCGTTCGGATTTTTCTCAATTGCTGCGTCGCAGCGATTTTCTTACCCCAGCCATTCGAGCTCATTTGCATGAGCTGTATGAGAGTGCTGGACGCCGGAATGCCCCTGTTTTTTCATTACCAAGAGACCCTCGAAATGTCTGATGATGTTGCTGTTATATCCCGTGATCGGGTCAAGATGGATGAACAAGCCGTTCTAAAATATGCCAACAGAAAACCGGGCAAGCATGCTGCTGAAATGGCTCTGGTAGAGCGTTCTATGCCGGAGCTTCCTGCCGGGGCTTGTGTGCTGGATGCTCCTTGCGGTGCGGGACGCCTTAGCCTCTGGATGGCCCAGCAGGGCTGGCAGGTGTCAGCTATAGATATGGGGGCGGCGGCCGTAGATTTTACCCGGCAATTGCTTATCGATAATGGTTTTTCAGTTGAGGTAAAAGAAGGCGATATTTTTTCCATGCCTTGGGAGCGAAGAGCATTCAAATTGGTGGTCTGTTTTCGCTTGATCCATCACTTTTCAGATGCCAGGGTTCGTGAAAAGTTATTGCGGGAACTGGCTCGGGTGAGTGACCAGCACTTATTGATTTCCTATCTGTCTCCTTGGTCGTATACAGGAGTGAAACGCTGGTTAAAATATCGTCTCACCGGCCATAGTAGCCGACAAAATCATACAACTCTCAGGGAGCTAAAATCCATGCTTGAGCCGTTGGGGTTTATTCTGGCAAAGGATGTGGCCCAACGACGCTTATTTCATGCCTTGCACATGGCGTACTTTGTTCGAGTGAATAATCGGTAAGTGGCAGATTTGACGCAAGCGTTCGGTTTTGTGCTAATCGGTATGTTGACTTTCCCATGAGGCTGCACCCAGAGGGTCGGGTACAGCCGTACTTTTCTTTTATGAAGCGATTCTGGAGCTCTCTTTTACGCCGCCTGGTTCGGGCAGGGTGGAGCGCCATTCTTCAATCAGCGCACTGTTGTCGTCATCCCAAGGGTGAAAGCCGGGCTTCAGGTAGGTAAACCAGGCAGGAATGATGCTGCTGATAACGCCTTTATAACCGAAACCTTTCCATAGCCCTTTGGCAAGAGTTAGGGGCTTACGGTGGATCTTGTCGCGTTTGAGCATTTGCCAAGTGAAATAACTAGAAAAGCCAATGAGATAGACTGTGCTGGAAAGGAACAGGCGCTGGCGCTCCAAATAATTACCATTCACCTCTTTGTAAAGGTCGAAGGCTACCGCTTTATGTTCGGTTTCCTCGATGGCATGCCAAACCCACAGGTCGCGTACCGCAGGGTCCATGCTTTCCACCAGATCTGGGCGACGTAGGATGGCGTCGGCAAGAATTGCCGTAAAGTGTTCAAGACCTGCAGTCGCTGCCAATTGCTGGCGTTTACTCATGTATTGGCGCGCGCCGGCCAATAGTTTGTTGGTAACGTTAAGAGCGTGGTTAACGATGTCGTCATACTTGCCGTTAGCAATCAGGTCATTGAAGGCCTGGTGCTCTAACGAATGCATGGCTTCCTGGCCAATAAACCCGGAAATATCCTTCTGACGATCCTTGTCTTGCACTTGGTCGCGAAGCGCACGAACTGAATCCACGAAGAAGCGCTCGCCGTCCGGGAAGGTCAACGACAGAATATTGAGCAGATGAGTTAGTACCGGATCGTTGTCGAACCAGTAATCATCGTGTTTGATTCCTTCGAAGGAAAATTCCATTCGACGTGGGGTAATGGGAATGGATGGATGTGTTTTCTTTTTTACCAGCGTCAGGTTCATTGAGATCTCCTGGTGCCAATGTCAGTGATGACATGGTCGAGTCTGGAGCCGGGTAGCAGCGTATTCGCTTTGAACAGGCTCATAATGCCAACTACTATGCGGAGTCTTGCATTCAAGGTCTTGTCGCGGAGGGCCAACAAATGGTGAGTTCGGGCCGTCCCTGGGGAGGTGCGGGGGTGCCAGGTATTTATGTGGTGCTGCTGTATGACGTACTAGAGTCCCTGAACCTGGATGCCTCGGCACTGTTGGTAGGGCTTGGGGTGAGCCGTGACGAGTTGCTGGCGGTGGACCGCCGGGTGTCTATGTCACTGGCCCAGACTGTGGCGGAACGTGGCGTTGAAATGGTGGGCGAGCGAGGCTTGGGGTTTCGTTATGCTCGGGCCATGAGTATCACTTTACATGGCCCGGTGGGGCTATTGGCCCTATCCAGCGCCAGCGCCCAGGATGCACTGGATGCAGCGTGCCGTTTTCTAGGGTTACGTGCCCCTTTCCTGGAAATCCACCGGACTCGTCAATCCGGGCAGGCTCATCTTCAATTGCGCAGCACGCGACCGCTAGGCATCGCTCACGATTTTATTATTGAGGCTATGTTGGTGGGGTTGGTCTTTATGATCGAGCAGTTGCTGGAGAGCCTGCCGCAAGGATTGGAGATTCATCGATGCGGGCCTGCGCCGGCCTGGTTAATGGCATTGCGAAAAGAGGTGGGCGTGCCAGTATGCTTTGATCAAGAGGAAAATGCGTTGGTATTTCCTCTGTCGGCGCTGGAAGCTCGCCCTCGATTGGCGGACCCTCAGGTGGCGGCCATTGCTCGGCAGCAATGCGAGATGGAGTTTCGTCAGTGGCGCACCGAAGACGAGGGTGTGATGGCGAGGCGTATTCGCTCAGCCTTGCAAGACCACCCGGCGCCTTTGCCGTCGCTACAGGGGATGGCGGAGCGGCTGGCGGTATCGGCTCGTACGTTGAAGCGTCATTTGCAGCAGGCCGGGTTGAGCTATCGTCAATTGCAGGATGAAGAGCGTTATCAGCAGGCACGCCGTTTGTTGGTTCAATCAGAAAACAGCATTAGTGAAGTGGCATACCGATTGGGATATAACGATGTGGCCAATTTCTCCAAGGCATTTAAGCGTTGGAGTGGGATGACTCCGAGCGCCTATCGAGAGAAGAGGTAGGCGTCAGCCTAAGCTGAAAAGCGAGGGACGATTAGGAAAAAGGGCGTTCCGTGTTTGCGTTTGCTCTGTGCGGGCAGAGCTTATTGCATGTTGCTGCAAGAAAGGGACATAAAAAAGGCCGCGCCCAGATAATGGGTGCGGCCTTTTTCTGCTTACCGCGAAGTTATCTCGCGTTGTCGCTTGAAGCTCACCTTACGCTTTTTCGTAAGCTTCTACAGATTTGATAATCTCGGCCTTGGCGGCTTCGGCGCCATCCCAGCCATCAACCTTCACCCACTTGCCTGCTTCCAGCTCTTTGTAGTGCTCGAAGAAGTGCTTGATCTGGGCCAACAGCAGCTCGGGAAGGTCGTCGATGTCTTTTACGTCGTCGTAGATTTTGGTCAATTTGGTGTGCGGCACTGCAACCAGCTTGGCATCTTTACCGGCTTCGTCGGTCATGTTCAGGATACCTACCGGGCGGCAGCGAATCACGGAACCGGGGACCACTGGGTACGGCGTTACCACCAGCACGTCCAGCGGGTCGCCATCTTCGGACAGGGTATTGGGGATGTAGCCGTAGTTGGCCGGATAGAACATGGGGGTCGCCATGAAGCGGTCTACGAATACGGCGTTGCTGTCTTTGTCGATCTCGTACTTGATCGGGTCAGCATTGGCCGGAATCTCGATGGCCACGTAGATGTCTTCGGGGAGGTCTTTCCCGGCGGGAACCTTAGCAAAATCCATGGTCTGTCCTTCTCAACAGGGTGGGTGGTGGGCGCGGATTATAGCAATGGCAGCGGACGACGGCTAATCGGGGACAGTCGAACTTGCCTATGGAATAGAAATATCCTTATTCCATAGGCAGTCGGAGGTGTGGTGATGGGCAAATCGGTGCTTATTGGGCGGACTCCCAGCCCGGATAATTCCCTTGCAGCAGCTTCACGTTCTTGAAGCCGGCATTTTCCAGTACGGTGGCAGCGGCGCTGGCCCGGCGGCCAGATTGGCAATACAGCACGATGTCTTCTTTGCGATACTGCTCCATCATGTCCAGGTGATGTTCCATCTGTTTGGCGGGGACCATGATGGCGCCGGGAATATGCCCGGCCAGATATTCGTCTTCATCGCGCACATCAATAATGATGGGCGCGTTGCCGTCTTGCATCCTTTGCTTGAGTTCGCTCACGGAGAGGCTGTCAGCCGCCCATAGCGAAGCACAAAGTGTGTTCAACACGGCAAAAATTGAAATGATTAGATAACGCTTCATGATTGCGGCTCCTTTCGATTTTTCCATGCTTACCTATGCTCCCAACGTTTTTCTGCGTCGTGCCGGCCCCTGCTAACGAACGGCAGGGGTGATTATAAAGAACACTTTTGGATGCACCTAGGCAAGGATTTCGTTCACGGTTCCCCGTTTTTCTTTTTGGCGTCGTTAGCGTTGTCTACGGCAATAGATTGGGAGCCGGGTATGGATAATCGTTAAGAGTGAAGAGCGAATCTGTTTCGAGGGCGCCAAAGAGAATCAGTATCAGTAACTGGAGTAAAAGCACTTGAGGTGAATATTTATTCTTAACAAAGAAATAAAAGTAATAATATATAATGATAAATTTTTTGCGTATTTAAAGGTAGGTGAAATGGGATAAGCTTTTTCCCCAAAAAAAATTGTAAAATTGCGCATTTATAGACGTATTGATAATTGTCCCTGACATTTTTATTGAGCATTGTTCCATATGAAGAAAATAACGCGTGTTTTTCAAAGGGAACAGACTATGACATTGAATCGTCTCATTTTGCCGGCCGTTATTGCGGCACTTGCCACCGGTTGTGCCAGCAACCAAACTATTCAGGAAACACGAGAATATCAAACGCTGCAAAGTCAGCAGCAGCAACTGGAACAGGAAAATCAGCAGCTACGAGCCGCGTTGAGCTCCAATGATCAGCAGCCGGCCTCTACAGATTCTTCCAGCTCTGGCGCCCAGCTGCTGCCGCCTAATGCCCTGCCGGGACATTGTTATGCACGGGTTGTGATTCCGGAAACCTACAAAACGGAAATGCAGCGTGTAATGGTGTCTCAGGAAGACAGCAAGATTTCCACCACCCCCGCACGCTATGAAACCGTGCAAGAGAAGATCCTGGTCAGCGAAGCCTATGAGAAGCTGAAAGTCATTCCGGCTACCTACAAGACCGTGACTGAGGAAGTGTTGGTTAAAGGTGCGACTACCAAGCTGATCACTAAACCGGCGGAATATAAAACGGTTACCGAGCAAGTACTGGTCAAGCCAGCCTACACGACCTGGAAAAAAGGCCGTGGCCCTATCGAGAAACTCGATCATTCCACCGGTGAAATTATGTGTTTGGTGGAAGTGCCGGCGGAATACAAAACCATTAGCCGTAAGGAACTGGTAAAACCTGAGCGCACTGAAGAAGTTAAAATTCCTGCCGTGTACAAGACGGTCACTAAGAAAGTGGTCGATAAGCCTGCCCGGACTGAAAAAGTCACTGTGCCAGCTGTCTATAGCACGGTTGAGGTGGTCAAGCAGGTAGAGCCGCCTAAAGAGAAGAAAACAGTGATCCCCGCCGTTTACAAAGACGTGCCTAAGCAGGTCAAAGTGACGGATGCGGATATGGAATGGCGTGAAATTCTCTGTGAAACCAATACCACTCAGGATGTTGTCCGCCGCCTCCAAAAAGCGCTGGCCGCGAAAGGTTACGACCCGGTTTGGATTGATGGCGTATACGGCTCCAAGACCCGAGCGGCTGTGATCGCTTACCAGAAGGATAACGATTTGGCTTCTGGTCAGCTGACCATGCAGACCCTGGATCACTTAGGTGTGAAACTGTAACGCTTTTTTTTAGTATTTAATCAAGGCCGGCTTTTGTCGGCCTTTTTTTATGGTTTTCGTGGAGCGAAGTGCTGTCGAATTCTCGCTTCTTTAATGATCCTACAATGCGTACATATTGTTCCGATTCCCATTTGGTTGTTCTTCCCTGAGTATGCAAGAGAGGGAGCAAAGCCGGTCTGCTAACGAGCGGCTGACACATCGATAAGAAAAGGTTCATCGCGGATCAGCGTGAAAATACCGGTTGTGCCTGATTGAGGGCAGCGTTGCTGGATGCCAGATGTCTGAGACTGGATGTTAAACCGACGAATCGCTGAAAGATGCCCAATAACGCTGATCTGCTGTGGGAAGTGATGCTCGCACCACGAATAGCGTCGGTGAGTTACAGGCTACTTCGCGATGCAAGCACCGCTTTCCCCTCTGTTGCTCGAGCGTTTTTCAGAGGCTCCCTAGCAGCAAATCACCCGTGAATTTTCGGCAATGTATTAACGCCTTTGGTTTTTTTTTTTCTTTGACGGTTAGTATTGTCTGACTGTGTGAGGGGGCGTGCGGTGAAATGACACAGCGTGTGCACCGGTGACATTTGCGCTGTAATCGTCACAATATCGCTATTGTTGGGGTGATCTGCGCCCCTATGTTTATTGGTATCCAGGAGCCTGCCACCATGAGTGTCCATGAAATTCGCCATCCGTTGGTCCAACACAAGCTGGGGCTGTTGCGCCAGAAGAGCTTGAGCACCCGTAGTTTTCGCCAGTTGACCTCTGAGGTGGGCAGCCTGTTGACCTACGAAGCCACTAGCGACTTGGTGCTGGAGGATTATCAGGTGGATACCTGGATGGGCAAGGCGCCAGCCCAGCGCATCCGGGGTAAAAAAATCACTGTGGTGCCTATTCTCCGGGCCGGATTGGGTATGCTGGATGGAGTGCTGGGATTGATCCCCAGCGCTAAAGTGAGTGTGGTGGGGGTGTATCGGGATGAGACCACTCTGCAGCCGGTGGCCTATTTTGAGAAGCTGGCCCACGATATCGACGAGCGCACGGCGCTAGTTATCGACCCCATGCTAGCCACCGGGGGCTCCATGCTGGCTTGCATCGACATGCTAAAAAAAGCCGGTTGCACCCAGATTCGAGCTTTGGTGCTGGTGGCGGCGCCGGAAGGTATCCGTAAAGTCCAAGAAGCACACCCTGATGTGTCTCTTTACACTGCTTCGGTGGATCAGGGTTTGAATGAGGACGGTTACATTATGCCGGGCCTGGGGGATGCCGGGGACAAGATTTTCGGCACCAAGTAGCCGCGTGATGATTGCTAACAGGAGCTCCTTATGAGCCAGACCGGCGGATTCTGGAACTGGAAAACCATTCTTATTGGTGCCCAGATGCTGTTTGTGGCTTTTGGTGCGATGGTGTTAATGCCGTTGCTCACAGGGCTGGACCCCAGCGTGGCGCTATTTACCGCGGGCTTGGGCACGCTGCTGTTTCAATGGATTACTCGGCGCTCTATTCCTGTCTTTCTCGCGTCCTCTTTTGTATTTGTGGCACCCATTTCCCATGCTGTGAAACAGTGGGGGGTGCCAGCCACGATGGGGGCGCTGTTCTGCACTGCCGTGGTTTACGTGATTCTCGGAGTGTTAGTGAAATGGCGGGGCCCGGGGTTTCTGCACCGGCTGATGCCGCCGGTAGTCACCGGCCCCATCATTATGGTGATTGGGCTGAGCTTGGCACCTACTGCGGTGAACTTTGCCATGGGCATGTCCGGTAATGGTGAGATGCAGATGTTTGCGTATGGGGATGCGCTGCTCGTTTCCATGGTTTCCTTGTTGGTCACTATGTTGGTGGCGGCGCTGGGGCATGGTTTGTTCCGGCTATTACCCATTCTGTGCGGAGTAGTTTCGGGCTATCTGACGGCCCTGGCCATGGGCATGGTGGATTTTTCCGGGGTGAATCAAGCGGGCTGGTTATCGGTGCCGACCTTTATTGCTCCCACCTTTTATTGGCCCGCCATCCTGTTCATGATGCCGGTGGCACTGGCGCCGGCCATTGAGCATGTAGGAGATGTGCTGGCGATCAGTAACGTGACCGGCAAAGACTATATTCGTAAGCCTGGGCTGCATCGCACGCTCACAGGCGATGGTGTGGCCAGCATGGTGGCGGCCTTGTTCGGTGGCCCACCTAATACCACTTATTCGGAAGTTACCGGTGCGGTGATGTTGACCCGGGTGTTTAATCCGGTGGTAATGACCTGGACGGCGATCTTCGCCATCTTATTGGCCTTTATTGGCAAGTTTGGGTTGTTACTACAGAGTATCCCCACCCCAGTGATGGGCGGAATTTTGATTCTTATGTTCGGCTCCATTGCGAGTGTGGGCATGAATACCTTGATCAAGGCGCAGGTGGATCTTCATGCGCAACGTAATCTGGTCATTGTGGCGGTAACCTTGATTTTCGGCATTGGCGGCATGGTCATGGGCAACGGCGACTTCACCCTGCAGGGTATTAGCCTATGCGGGTTGGTGGCGGTGCTCCTGAATCAGGTGCTTCCCCATGCCCCCTTCATGGCCGATGATCTTCATGAAGAGCAGGAGTATGTTGATGACTTATTGGCGCACGTGCGTAAAAAAGAGCGCGATGAGCGCACATGATTCTGTTTTTATGAGGCGGTTGATCTGATGGTTGAATCGTCGAAATTAAAAGAATAGTTGTTCTGGGAAACGGTCAGGGCTGAATGGCCATTGGCCGTTAGTGAAAAGCAAAAGCCTCGCATTGCGAGGCTTTTGCTTTTTATCAAGATGCTAGTGTTTTAGACCTCAAAAGCATCGTTTAACTTTTTCTCGACTGGGGCTAGTTTTAGTTTGGCAAATTGCGGCAGCCCGTTTTTGTAGGGAGGGTAGGATTCACCACCAATCAAAGGCTCTAGGTAGGCTCGGGCCGCGGGGGTAATGCCGAAACCATCTTTGCTAATGTATTTACGCGGCATTTTCTTTTCTACATTGGCCACTTTCTTTAGCGGCGCTTCGCCGATGGTCCAGCTGTATTTTTTTGTGTCCTTGCGAACCACGGTGGGCATGACTGCGTTTTTACCCGCCACGGCGAACTCAACGGCGGCGCGGCCCACTGCGTAGGCTTGCTCCACGTCAGTGGCTGATGCTATGTGGCGTGCGGCACGCTGTAAGTAATCGCTTACAGCCCAGTGGTATTTGTAGCCGAGTTCGTCTTTCACCATCTGAGCGATGACCGGAGCCACACCGCCTAGCTGTTTGTGGCCAAAGGCGTCAGTGTTACCCGCGTCGGCCAAGAACGTGCCGTCTTCATAGCGAGCCCCTTCGGACACCACAATGACGCAATAGCCCGCTTTCTTGACGGTGGCTTCCACCTTTTTCATGAAGGC
The DNA here is from genome assembly GCF_001010505.1 of Alcanivorax sp. NBRC 101098. Taxonomy (GTDB): domain Bacteria; phylum Pseudomonadota; class Gammaproteobacteria; order Pseudomonadales; family Alcanivoracaceae; genus Alcanivorax; species Alcanivorax borkumensis. The sequence goes on along the minus strand of NZ_AP014613.1, from coordinate 2,270,098 downwards.
CGCTTTGTCGAAGGCAATTTCCGGGAACAAGATTAGGTGCGGAGCGTCATCGGCATCCTCTTTGGCGAGCCCGGCGGAGGCGGCGATCCAGCCAGCGTGACGGCCCATGACTTCCATCACGAACACCTTGGTGGAGGTGGCGCACATGCTGGCCACGTCCAGGGCGGCCTCACGGCAGCTCACAGCGGTGTACTTGGCGACGGAACCGAAACCAGGGCTCACGTCGGTGAAGGGCAGGTCGTTGTCCACGGTTTTGGGCACGTGGATAGCCTGGATCGGGTAGCCCATTTTCTCGGAAAGCTGTGATACTTTTAGGCAGGTGTCGGCGGAATCACCACCACCGTTATAGAAGAAGTAGCCGATGTTGTGAGCCTTGAAGACTTCGATTAGACGTTCGTATTCGCGTTGGGAGGTCTTGAGGTCTTTCAGCTTATAGCGGCAAGAACCGAAGGCCCCGCCGGGGGTGTGCTTGAGCGCTTCAATGGCGCTTTTGCTTTCTTTGCTTGTATCGATCAGCTCTTCAGTGAGTGCGCCGATGATGCCATTCCGGCCGGCGTAGACTTTGCCGATCACATCCTTGTTTTCTCGTGCTGCTTCAATAACGCCGGCAGCAGAAGCATTGATGACGGCAGTAACACCGCCGGACTGAGCATAGAAAGCGTTTTTACGCGCCATGTGAGACCCCTTGATTCAATTTGTGAGCATTCTAGCGAAGGCGTCCAAAAAACACACCTGTGGTTGTCGGACCATATCGTGTCAAGGTTCAAGGTGTGCATGGGCTGGTGTTGTTGTGGGTGGGCGGATGAAACTGACAAGAGGGGCTGTGCGGCGGCCTTGATCGAATGGCGAAGATGTTTTTTTATGTTGCAACGTTGAGCTTGAAGCTTGTTCCTGCTTGCCTTTCCCTCCTGCTCTGAAAGAATAGCGGGCCGGAGGATCCATGACTGTATTGATAACCTTGTTCTGGCGGCTGGCTATATTTCGTGCCAGCCCTGAAAACGTCCCGTATTCCTCGTCGTTAATGGCGCTGGTGCTGGCAGGCTGGTTTATGCTGCAGCTGTTAGTGGGTAGCCTGCAGACGGCATTACCCCTTGGTGTCTTGGTGAGCAGCCAATTGCTATCGCTGGTGGTGGTGTTGGCGGGTACAGGTTTGCTGCTGGCGTTTAAAGGGCTGCAGGGGCGTTGGTTGCAGACGGCTTTGTCGCTGGTAGGTGTAGATGTGGTGTTGACCCTGCTGAGCCTGCCGTTGTTGGCCCTTAACGCCTCTATGGCTCAGTCACTGAGTGCCATTGAGCTACTTTATTTAGTGCTAGTGAGTTGGCAGTTGGCGGCGCAAAGTTTCATCTACCACCGTGCCTTGAATGTGGGGCCCTTCCTTGGGCTGGGGGTTGCCATGACCTTGCTGGTGGCCAGTTATGCGGGTGTGGTTCTGTTACTGCCTGAGGTGGTGACTGGCGCTCAATGAATCTGGGTAAGGTATTGAATAACCATGGCTGCTGCGGCAGTCCGGTTTTCAACTCCCAGTTTGCGGAAGATCTGTTCCAGATGTTTGTTCACTGTCCGTGGGCTTAACTCAAGAATCTGGGCAATTTCTCGGTTGGTTTTACCGTGTGCAATCCACACTAGTACCTGGGACTCGCGGTGGGTTACATGCAGCGCAGTTTTCAGCAACTCCAGCTCTGCATCGCTGTCGTGGTGTAGCAGCCGGAACAAGTGCTCGCTATTTTCCTCACCGCTCACTGAATGGCCCAGATAACGTAGCCCTAGGTTACCGGGCAGTTTATTGAGTTGCTGGCCCCGCTCCGGTTGATGTTTGAGCCAGCGTTGTATTGGGTCTGCAAGCGCACTGCGTTCCACCTTGGCTTTTTCCAGTAGCTGGTCGGTGTGTGGGGTTGCCCAGTGCCATTGGCCTGCCGCATCGGTGGAAAAGCTGGTTTGGCCAAGTCGGTCTAGGGTGGTGTGGGCGCTTTGCGTCATGCGAGCATTGTTTAAATGTACGCGGATGCGAGCGATCAGTTCGTTAGGCCGCACTGGTTTGGTGATGTAGTCTACGCCACCGGCTTCCAGGCCCCGGACCACATCTTCACTTTCGGTTAGTCCGGTCATGAAAATTACTGGAACGCAGGCTAGATTTGGATGCTGTTTCAGGCGGCGGCAAGTTTCGAAGCCATCTAAGTTGGGCATGATCGCATCCATCAAGATCAAATCTGGTGTCATTTTTTCGGCAATATTCAGTGCTTGCTGGCCTTCCAGTGCGATAAGAGCAGTGAGTCCGGCTTGATCCAACGCTTGATGAATCATGCCGAGAGAATCTGGGGAGTCGTCCACCACCAGTATCAGATCTTTACGTTGTGCGGCTGTCATGGGGCTGCCTCTAATAATCGGATCACGGCCTGAAAATCAAATATTTTAAGTAAAGTGTGCATTTTTTCCGCTATATCAGAACCCAGATTTCCCTTTTCTCGCTCCTGTATTATCCGATCCAGTAGACCCGTTAAGTGACCGATCTCTGCCAGAGCAAGAAGTTCATCACGCAGGGTGCTATTTAGAGCGCGCACTGGTTCGGCTTGCTGCACAACGGTGATGTGCTTTGGTGAAGTATTGTGTGGATGCAACCAAGTCAGTGATAGGTGGCGGGCTAGGCTGTCTAGTAGGCTATTGAGTTTTAGTGGTTTGGTCAGGTAATCGTTATGCAAGCCGTCGGGGATGGCTGGGTCGTTTTCACGAGCATTGGCAGAAAGCATGATTACCGGGCCACGGTAATCTTGCTGACGAATATGTTGAACGGTTTCCCAGCCGGTGAGGCCTGGCATAGAAATGTCTAGTAGTACTAGGTCTGGGGTAGTATGCCGGGCCAGTTGCAAGCCTGTTTCTCCATCCGGAGCTTCATTGATAATAAATCCCAAAGGGGTAAGCAGATCACTGATTAGGCCCCGGTGTGAGGGGTCATCATCGATGATCAACAGGCTTTTACGCTCGCCAATATAGCCGGCCACGGGTTTGCGTTCATGGCGGGTGGGGGCCGGGCCACTCAATCTGGATAGCATTACCGAAAGACGAAATTCACTTCCTTGGCCGGGGATGCTGCTTACTTGTATATCGCCCCCCATGATGTCGGCTAACAACTGGGTAATGGTGAGCCCTAGCCCGGTGCCATGAACACTGGGAGTTCCCGGTTTTCTTACCCGCTCGAACGGTCGGAAGATGCGCTTCAGGTCTTCTTCATCAATGCCGACGCCGGTATCGGCAATAACGAACTCGGCCACTTGATTGCGGTAACGAAAGGTCAGTGTGACTTGGCCTTCACGGGTAAACTTGATGGCGTTGGAGAGCAGGTTGATCAGAATCTGTCGTAACCGTTTCTCATCCGTAGTGACCCAGGTGGGCATCTGGCTTTTACTGCGAAATTCGAAGCCAATGCCTTTTTCCGCGGCCTGTAACTGAAACATGGTGACCAGTTCATCGATGAGTTCCGGTACGCATACCTGATTGCGGTACAGCTCCAGCCGGCCCGCTTCGATTTTGGATATCTCCAGCAGCCCTTCAATCAGGTCGGATAGATGCTCTGTACTGCGGCGAATGGCACCAATGGCATCGCGCCGGTTTTCCGGGATGGTTGGATCCTGCTCCAGCAGTTGGGCGTAGCCAAAAGCGGCATTCAGAGGGGAGCGTAGTTCGTGGCTGAGCCCTGTGAGGTAGCGGCTTTTTGCTTGATTGGCGGATTCGGCCAGTTCCTTGGCTTGCTGTAATGCCAGATCAGTTTTTTCGTGAGCTTTAATTTCTTCCATCAACATGCGGGTTTGGCGCCGGCTTTCTTCTTGGGCAACAACCCTACTTTCGTGGGCAAGCACAAACAACCAAGCCACCACGCCGCTGATAATGATGAGTATGGCGAACACTTTGGTCAAGGTGTCAGCCATCAGTTCTTTTACCGTAGGGTCGGCAATGGGGATTTGATAATAAATCAAAGCCAGCAGTCCACTCATAATCAAGGCCACGATGATCAGCAGGCCGAGAAAATGCCCCATCCGTGACCGCATGTGATTAATCAGTGTTTGTGGAAGCAGCCCGCCCATCCAGTCAATCAATTGTTCGGAGAAACGAGCGTTGTGTTTGCAGCTGTCGTTGCAGCGTGCATCCAAAGAACAGCATAAGGAACATATCGGGCCGTTGTAGGCGGGGCAGAAGGCCATGTCCTCCCTGTCGAAATGATGCTCGCAAATACAACAAGCAAGGCCTTCCAACTCACGGCTGGGGCTGGGCGCGCGGGCGATGTAGTAACGGCTGCGGGTAAGTAGGGCAATTAATGGGGCACTGATAAAGGTGCTGAACAGGGCGATAAAGGAGGCCAGAGCTCGGGCTGTTTCGCCCCACAGGCCGGCGCGAGCACTAAGGCCGATGGCCGTGGCGATCATCATAGAGCCGAACCCTACGGGGTTCAGGTCATAAAGATGGGCACGTTTAAATTCGATGTGTTTTGGGCTGAGTCCCAGCGGTTTATTGATCACTAAGTCGGCCACTAAAGCGCCCATCCAAGCCACCGCGACCACTGCGTAGCTGCCGAGGATGGATTCAAAAGCCCGGTAAATACCGATTTCCATCAATACCAAGGCAATCACAACATTGAAGACTAGCCATACAACCCGCCCAGGGTGGCTATGGGTCAGCCGGGAGAAAAAGTTGGACCAGGCAATCGAGCCGGCATAGGCGTTGGTTACGTTGATTTTTAACTGCGAGAGAATAACGAAGATCCCGGCCAGTGCCAGTAGCATGGTGGGGTTTTGGGTGACATGACTGAATGCCACCAGGTACATATGCATTGGTTCCTGAGCTTGCTCCAGGGCGAGCCCAGAATAAAAAGCCAGTACCGCCAAAAAGGAGCCGGCTAAGGCTTTCAGCGCGCCGATCACTACCCAACCAGGCCCACCGGCGAGCATGGCTGCCCACCAGCGTAGCCGTTTGCCTTTTTCCGGTTCAGGCATGAAACGCAGAAAATCTACTTGCTCGCCAATTTGTGCAACCAGTGAAAACAGCACGGTGGCGCCGGCGCCAAACATGATCAGGTTGAAGCTACCGCCATCGTTATTAAGTCCTTCGAAGCTGGCCCAGCGCGGCAGTGATTCTGGGTCTTGCATGAGGATAAACCCGAATGGAAGTAGCTGCAGGAATACCCATATGGGCTGTGTCCATAACTGAAAACGGGTCAGGGTGGTGATGCCATGAATGACTAATGGAATGGCGATTAGTGAGCTGAGTAAATACCCAATAGTTGGAGGGATATCGAACAGTATTTCCAGCGCCATGGCCATGATAGCCGCTTCCAAGGCGAAGAAAATAAAGGTGAATGACGCGTATATCAGGGAGGTGATGGTTGAGCCTAGGTAGCCAAAGCCCGCTCCCCGAGTAAGCAGGTCGATATCCACCCCGTAACGAGCGGCGTAATAACTGACGGGCAAACCGAGAAGGAAGATGGTGAGCATGACCGCACAGATGGCCGCCACTGCGTTAGTGAAGCCGTAATTTAAGGTGATCGCTCCACCAATGGCTTCCAGGGCAAGGAAAGTGATAGCACCGATAGCTGTGCCGGCGACTCGACCGGCAGACCAGCGACGGGCTCCCTTGCCCGTGAAACGCAATGAGAAATCCTCCAACGTTTGGTTGCCAACCCACTGATTGTAACTGCGTCGCACACGGAATATGCGTTGCTCGATTGCCATAACGTTTCCGTTGTCGGCAGCAGGATGTCCATTTCGCGGATGCCGGAATAAGTGCTGGGGCGGTGTCAGTTGCTCCATGATGATGCAGGCAGCAATGCACAAAACGTGCCCGTTCGTGTACGCGCATTACTTTATGGCCCATCGCAGGTGCGGGGTATGCGTTAAATGACGTACGGCGATGGCGTAATCACCGAATGGGCCCCAGGGGGGCAGATTTTCATACTCGTTAGCGAGGGAAACGAGGTGCTTCCCATGAATTCGCTGATGAGGGGTAAACCATGAAATTGAGCAAAACCCGTTCTTCCAGTCACCGGCCGTCCTCGACGCGCCGGCATCTTCTGGGAGGGCTGATGGCGCTACCTGCGTTGTTCGCCCTTTCTAATACGGTACTGGCTGCCGACGTGAACACCACTGGCCTAGCGGTGACTGACGACACAGTAAAGGTCGGTATTCTGCATTCGGTTACCGGCACTATGGCAATCAGTGAGACAGGCTCAGTGCAGGCTGAGAAGTTGGCGATTGAACAGATCAATGCTTCAGGGGGGGTGCTGGGACGTCAGATCGAGTATATCCAGGAAGATGGCGCCAGTGACTGGCCCACCTTCGCTGAAAAATCTCGTAAATTGCTGGTGAACGATAATGTGGCTGCGGTTTTTGGTTGCTGGACATCCGCTTCCCGTAAAGCAGTGCTGCCAGTATTTGAGCAGTATAACGGCATGCTTTATTACCCCACGTTCTATGAGGGGCTGGAAAAATCTCCAAACGTAATCTATACCGGCCAGGAAGCGACTCAGCAAATTCTCGCCAGTATTGACTGGTTGGCTGAAGAGAAAGGTGCCAAGACGTTCTACTTGCTGGGCTCCGATTACATTTGGCCGCGTACCTCTAACAAGATTGCCCGTAAGCACATTGATAAGCTGGGCTTGAAAGTAGTGGGTGAAGAGTACTACCCGCTTGGTCATACCCAGTTCAACTCGGTAATTAACAAGATCAAGTTAAAGAAACCGGATGTGATTTTTGCCTCTGTGGTAGGTGGTTCCAACGTGGCTTTCTATAAGCAGATGAAAGCGGCGGGTATCGATCTGACCAAAGAGAGTCCGTTGCTACTGACCATCTCCGTCACCGAGGATGAAATTCTGGGTATCGGTGGTGAAAACGTGGAAGGCGCTTACGCTTCCATGAAGTATTTCCAAAGCTTGGGTAACGACAATAACCAAGACTTTGTAAAAGCGTTCAAGAAGCGTTGGGGTGAAGACATCGTTATCGGTGACGTGACCCAGGCGGCTTATCTTGGCCCATGGTTGTGGAAAGCGGCGGTAGAGAAAGCGGGCTCTTTCGATATCGACAAAGTGCGCGAAGCTTCTCCGGGTATTGAGTTGACCACTGCACCAGAAGGCTATGTGCGTATCCACGAAAACCATCACTTGTGGTCCAAGGCCCGTATCGGCCAGGCACAGAAAGATGGTCAGTACAAAGTGATTTACGAAACCGAAGAACTGATGGAGCCTGACCCGTTCCCTAAAGGCTATCAGTGAGGTGTAACCCCGGCGCCCTGAATATCGGGCGCCGGATCTTTCAAGATCATTCTTTTTCTTGCCGAATTTCCCTCTTTAATTTTCGGGAGTACCTGCCATGTTCGCTGACTACACCATGACGGAGCTGACTTCTATCTTCGCCATGCAAGGGTTTGCCGGCCTGTCGCTATTTTCCATCTTTGTACTGATGGCGCTGGGGCTGGCCATTATTTTTGGGCAAATGGGCGTGATCAACATGGCCCATGGTGAATTCATGATTCTGGGCGCCTACACCACATACTTGACTGCCCAGTTGTTCGAAAACTATCTGCCAGGGTTATACGAGGGGTATTTTTTTGTAGCCATGATATTGGCCTTTTTTGTCACCGCCGCGCTTGGGGCGCTGGTGGAATGGCTAATGATACGTCACCTCTACCATCGTCCGCTGGATACGCTACTGGCGACCTGGGGTCTGAGTCTTATTCTTCAGCAGACTTACCGCAGTGTTTTTGGTGCACGGGAAGTGGGTGTGAGTCTGCCGGACTGGATGATGGGGTCAATTGCGGTTACCGATTTGGTGGAAATTCCTATCAACGGGATCTTCGTGATGGTGTTGGCGCTGGTGATTGCTTTTGGCGTTTATCTGTTGATGTTCCGCTCTGGTTGGGGTCGACAGGTTCGTGCGGTGGTACAGAACCGGCCCATGTCTGAAGCTGTCGGTATCGATAGCAGTAAAGTTGATCGCGTCACCTTTGCGCTAGGGTGTGGTATTGCCGGTGTGGCGGGCAGTGCGTTCACCATGATTGGTTCTACCGGTCCCACCTCCGGGCAATTGTATATTGTCGATACCTTCCTGGTCGTGGTTTTTGGCGGTGCGCAAAGTCTGCTTGGCACTATCGCCTCTGCATTCACCATTTCCCAGGCCCAGTCCACGATGGAATTTTTCCTGAGTGGTTCAATGGCTAAAGTGCTCACGCTGCTGGTTGTGGTCGGCATTCTGATGTTGCGTCCGCAAGGTTTGTTTGCACTCAAGGTTCGTCGCTAGGAGATCGCCATGAAATCAACGTCGTTCTTTCAATGGTTAGGATCCCGCGAGGGAATCTACCATCTGCTGTTGGCGCTGCTGCTGGTGGTGGTGTTCCCACTGGCGTTGGATGCCTTTCGTCTTAATATGGTTGGCAAGTATCTAACCTATGCGTTTGCCGCGCTAGGTCTGGTTCTTTGCTGGGGCCGCAGTGGTATTTTGAGTCTTGGGCAGGGGATTTTTTTCGGCCTTGGCGGCTACTGCATGGCGATGTTCTTGAAGTTGGAAGCGTCCAGTCCAGAAAATACATCCATTCAGTCTACCCCGGGTATTCCTGATTTCATGGACTGGAACCAGCTCACCGCACTGCCCTGGTTTTGGGAACCCTTCCACAGCTTTTCCTTTACTTTGATTGCGGTGGTTGCCGTGCCGGCGATTCTTGCCCTTATCATTGGCGTAGCCATGTTCAAACGCCGAGTAGGTGGCGTGTATTTTGCCATCATTACTCAGGCGATTGCCGCCATCCTGACGATCCTGATCATTGGTCAGCAGGGTTTCACAGGGGGGGTGAATGGTATTACCGATCTGCGCACCTTGATGGGGTGGGATATCCGTAGTGACGAAGCCAAAACGGCGTTGTACTTCGTGTGTGTAGGCATGTTGTTCCTGTGCCTGATGATTGGTCGCTGGGTCATGCATAGCAAGCTGGGGCGTATTCTGCTTGCCATGCGCGACCAGGAAGATCGGGTACGTTTTTCCGGTTACGACGTTGCTTCTTTCAAGATATTTGTGTTCTGCCTAGCCGCTATGTTTGCCGGTGTGGGTGGGGCCATGTTTACCCTGCAGGTAGGTTTCATGTCGCCAACATTTGTGGGGATTGTACCCTCCATTGAAATGGTGGTGCTGTGTGCCGTGGGCGGCCGGAATTCTCTGCTGGGCGCGGTGTATGGCGCGTTAATTGTGAATGCCGCTAAAACGGGCTTCTCAGAATCCTTCCCTGAACTGTGGCTGTATGCAATGGGTGCTCTATTCATTGGTGTAGTGCTGGCCTTCCCTGATGGCTTGGCTGGACTTTATAACCGTTATATTCAGCCGCTAGAAAATAAGTTGCCCTCGCTGCTGCGTCGCCGTCGCGCTGATGCTGAAAATCTGCCTGTGGAGGAAGTGAAATGATGCCGACTAATAATGATTTCATTCTTGCGGTAGAAGGTTTGACTGTTTCTTTCGATGGGTTCAAGGCGGTTAACGATATGTCGCTGTACCTGGAACCACAGGAGATTCGTGTGATTATCGGCCCCAATGGGGCCGGTAAAACCACGGTACTAGATCTGATCTGCGGTAAAACCCGGGCAACGGAAGGATCGATAAAGTTCAAGGGGAAAGAGCTGAGCAAAATGAGCGAGCACAAGATTGTGCGTGCTGGTGTTGGCCGAAAATTTCAAAACCCCTCTATTTATGAAGACCTAAGCGTTTTCGAAAATTTAGAAGTGTCATTTCCACGTGGGCGTTCTGTAATGGGGGCCTTGGCATTCAAGCGTGATGCTGAAGTTATCAATGCGGTGGAAGAAGTGGCCAGAACTATCTTTCTCGAAGATCTTCTCGATCAACCCGCCGCCTTGCTTAGTCATGGTCAAAAGCAGTGGTTAGAAATCGGTATGTTGCTTATCCAGAAACCGGATCTATTGATGTTAGATGAACCGGTTGCTGGCATGTCAGTAGCAGAACGAAAAAAAACGGCTGAACTTCTTCGGGTTATTACCAAAAACCATACGGTACTAGTCATCGAACATGACATGCAGTTTGTTGGTGATATTGCTGACCGCGTTACGGTAATGCATCAGGGCAAGGTGCTCTCGGAAGGGTCGCTAGAGAAGGTTAAAGCGGACCCAAAGGTCATCGAAGTTTACCTGGGTCACTGAGTTGAAGGTCGCCGCGAGTTATTCACGGTGCCGACTCTGATAGGGAGTGCTAGTTATGTTGAGAGTATCAAATTACGACGTAGCCTACGGGCAGAGCACCATTATTCGCAATATGAACCTCAAAGTTGAGGAAAACGAAATTGTTGCAGTAGTGGGCCGTAATGGCATGGGTAAAACCACCCTGATGAAATCTCTGATCGGTATGGAAAAAGCCCGCGCTGGCATAACCGAGCTGGACGGAGTGGATCTGTCGGCCATGAAAAGCTGTCAGCGAGTAAAGGCCGGTCTGGGGTTTGTTCCTCAGGGACGTATGATTTTTCCGTCGTTGACTGTGAAAGAGAATATCGAAACCGGCTTGGCCGCGGTGGGGGAAAAGAAAGTCCCCAAAGATTTATACGAACTGTTTCCCGTTCTAGAAGAAATGCAGAGCCGTCGAGGCGGAAACTTATCCGGCGGTCAACAGCAACAGTTGGCAATTGCCCGTGCACTGGCCACACGGCCCAAGGTGTTGTTGCTGGATGAGCCCACTGAGGGGATTCAACCCTCCATCATCAAGGATATGGCCCGTACGTTGAAGCGTATCCGCGATGAGCGCGGGCTATCCATTGTGGTGTCTGAGCAAGTGTTGAGCTTTGTCATGGATGTGGCTGATCGAATTTTAGTCATCGAGAAAGGCGAAATCGTACATGAAGAAAGCGGTGAGAGCATGAATCAGGAAAAAATAGCGGCATATCTTGCGGTGTGATGTGCCTGTTTGCCGATGAATTTTAAGCAGTAAAGGAGAGAGTAATGCGACACGGCGATATTTCCAGCAGTAACGATACCGTGGGTGTTGCGGTAGTGAATTACAAAATGCCGCGCCTGCATAGCAAAGCTGAAGTGTTAGATAATGCCCGTAACATTGCGGAAATGATTAAGGGTATGAAAAAGGGACTGCCGGGGATGGATTTGGTGGTTTTTCCGGAATACAGCACTATGGGCATTATGTATGACCCGGATGAAATGATGGCCACAGCGGCTACCATTCCCGGTGATGAGACCGCTATTTTCTCCGCTGCCTGTCGTGAAGCTAATACCTGGGGTGTGTTTTCACTGACGGGCGAACAACATGAAGAGCACCCTGCGAAAGCCCCTTATAACACGCTGGTGTTAATCAATAATGAAGGGGAAATTGTTCAGAAATACCGTAAGTGTATTCCGTGGTGTCCTATTGAGGGTTGGTATCCTGGTGATACGACCTATGTCACGGAAGGTCCCAAGGGAATGAAGATCAGCCTCATCATTTGTGATGACGGTAACTACCCGGAAATCTGGCGTGATTGTGCCATGAAAGGTGCTGAGTTGATTGTTCGTTGCCAGGGCTATATGTATCCGGCGAAGGAGCAGCAGGTGATGATGGCCAAGTCCATGGCCTGGGCGAATAACTGCTATGTGGCTGTAGCTAACGCCAGTGGTTTTGATGGCGTGTATTCGTATTTTGGGCACTCGGCACTCATCGGGTTTGATGGTCGTACTCTGGGTGAATGTGGTGAAGAGGATATGGGTATTCAGTATGCCCAGTTATCCGTCAGTCAAATCCGTGATGCTCGTGCTAATGATCAGTCTCAAAATCATCTCTTTAAGTTGCTGCACCGTGGTTATACCGGCATGCATGCTTCTGGTGATGGAGACAAGGGTATTGCGGACTGTCCTTTTGACTTTTATCGCACCTGGGTAATGGATGCTCAAAAGGCGCAGGAGAACGTAGAAGCCATGACACGTAGCACAATAGGGGTGGCAGAGTGTCCGGTGGGTGAATTGCCTGTGGATGGTAAAGAGAGAACGGCGGGTGAGTGATGCCCTTCATCAATGAGCAGTTAGCAGCGAATCATGAGATAGCGGATCGAAAGCGAGATGCTGACCATTCTGGGAGAATGTCCCGATTTACCTTTGATCCGGGCACGGTAATGGCAACATTACGTAAACGGATTGTTGGCCAGCCTCATGTGCTAGATCGTATCGACAATATGCTGCGAGTCCTCAAGGCGGATATCGCCCCGGATGACCGACCTCTGGCGGTGCAACTGTTTGTAGGCCCCACCGGGGTCGGTAAGACTGAAACGGTGCGTTTGCTGGCGGAGGCTATTCACGGTAGCGCTGATGCTGTGTGCCGGATAGATATGAGCACTTTGGCCCAGGAGCATTATGCCGCTTCATTAACTGGAGCGCCGCCAGGGTATGTGGGTAGCAAAGAAGGCCAAACTCTATTTGATGTAGAGGCTATTCAGGGCAGCTTTAGCAAACCCGGTATTGTGTTGTTTGATGAACTGGAAAAAGCCAGCCCTGAAGTGGTCAGAGCATTGCTCAATGTGCTGGATCGAGGTCGGCTCAGACTGAGCGCCGGCAACCGTGAAATCAACTTCCGCAATAGCCTAATTTTCATGACCAGTAACGCCGGGGCATCACAAGTGTCGGCCTTGAGAGGGCGGCAACAGAAACGCTGGTGGTACTGGAAGAATTCGAGCCGCCAGATAGAAGCGGTGGTGGATCAGGCATTGCAGCAACATTTTGACCCGGAATTTCTTAATCGTATTGATAGCATCATTACGTTTAATGCTCTGGATCAGGATATTAGTGAGCAATTGTTGGATATCGAGTTGGAAAAGCTCAATCGACGGTTACTAAGACGTAAAGTGCTGCTGAGCTTAGGTGATGGGACACGGCGTTATCTATGCAACACCATGGATGCCCGTTATGGGGCCAGGGAAATGGCGCGCCGGGTTCGCAATGAGCTTTCTCCGCCGCTGGCCAGAGTGATGTTGGATTACCCTCAAGCGGATACCTTCGAGGCACAGATGCAAGCAGGAAAGCTCATCGTTATTCCTGTTTGATTGAGTCTCGAGAGATTAACTAAACCGTCAGCCTGCTGGCGGTTTTACCGCTATCGGTGAGGTGCCGCTTGCCGTACGGACAGCCTTGGTGACGGCCCTTCTTTACTTAATAGCCTACTTGGCTATTAGGTAAGAGCGTATCTTTAGGCGACGAAACAGTACGGGGTAGGTTATTTGATATGCGGTGTTACATTGTAACGCTTCGTGTTCGTTAGCGCAGTCATCGAGTAGGTAGCCTGAGCCGTTCAGATTCATCTGGGTTGCGCAGCTGTCCCTATTTCGCTAAATCGGATCCGGGCTACCGCGCTGTCGCCTTCCCGAGTAGGTCCTTTTTTGTGCTCAAGAGTAGCCACGTTTAAGAGGCTATTGTTGGTTAGGAGCCCCAGTACACGGGGGTTGTCTACCGCTGGCGTGTCCGTCATTAGCCCGACCGAGGGCCAGAAACGTACCTTTACACCCAAACTTCTCACCTTTCATGAAAAAAAGTGTTGACGGCCCCGGGTAAATCTCTAGAATGCGCACTCCTCGACGGGGCAACAACGCAGAGCAGCGCGGCGCCACGGACGAGACGCTCTTTAACAATCAGGCAAGCAAACGTGTGGGACCTGTTCGGGATGAGATCTTTAAGAGATTTCAGTTCTGAACGAGTCAACAAAGTTTTTGTTAATTCAGATGACGAACTGAGCATGTATTAAGTGCGTAGGCACTTTAAACGCTTTTCTTAACTGAAGAGTTTGATCATGGCTCAGATTGAACGCTGGCGGCAGGCCTAACACATGCAAGTCGAGCGGAAACGATCCTAGCTTGCTAGGAGGCGTCGAGCGGCGGACGGGTGAGTAACACGTGAGAATCTGCCCATTAGAGGGGGATAACCTGGGGAAACCCAGGCTAATACCGCATAATCCCTACGGGGGAAAGCAGGGGATCTTCGGACCTTGTGCTGATGGATGAGCTCGCGTCGGATTAGCTTGTTGGTGAGGTAATGGCTCACCAAGGCGACGATCCGTAGCTGGTCTTAGAGGATGATCAGCCACACCGGGACTGAGACACGGCCCGGACTCCTACGGGAGGCAGCAGTGGGGAATCTTGGACAATGGGGGCAACCCTGATCCAGCCATGCCGCGTGTGTGAAGAAGGCCTTCGGGTTGTAAAGCACTTTCAGTAGGGAGGAAGGCTTATCCTTAATACGGATGAGTACTTGACGTTACCTACAGAAGAAGCACCGGCTAATTTCGTGCCAGCAGCCGCGGTAATACGAAAGGTGCGAGCGTTAATCGGAATTACTGGGCGTAAAGCGCGCGTAGGCGGTTTGCTAAGTCAGATGTGAAAGCCCCGGGCTCAACCTGGGAACTGCATTTGAAACTGGCAGGCTAGAATGCAGTAGAGGGAGGTGGAATTTCCGGTGTAGCGGTGAAATGCGTAGAGATCGGAAGGAACACCAGTGGCGAAGGCGGCCTCCTGGACTGACATTGACGCTGAGGTGCGAAAGCGTGGGGAGCAAACAGGATTAGATACCCTGGTAGTCCACGCCGTAAACGATGTCTACTAGTCGTTGGGAATCTTAGTATTCTTGGTGACGAAGTTAACGCGATAAGTAGACCGCCTGGGGAGTACGGCCGCAAGGTTAAAACTCAAATGAATTGACGGGGGCCCGCACAAGCGGTGGAGCATGTGGTTTAATTCGATGCAACGCGAAGAACCTTACCAGGCCTTGACATCCTTGGAACTTTCTAGAGATAGATTGGTGCCTTCGGGAGCCAAGTGACAGGTGCTGCATGGCTGTCGTCAGCTCGTGTCGTGAGATGTTGGGTTAAGTCCCGTAACGAGCGCAACCCTTGTCCCTAGTTGCCAGCACGTAATGGTGGGAACTCTAGGGAGACTGCCGGTGACAAACCGGAGGAAGGTGGGGACGACGTCAAGTCATCATGGCCCTTACGGCCTGGGCTACACACGTGCTACAATGGGCAGTACAGAGGGCAGCAAAGTCGCGAGGCCAAGCAAATCCCTTAAAACTGTTCGTAGTCCGGATTGGAGTCTGCAACTCGACTCCATGAAGTCGGAATCGCTAGTAATCGCGGATCAGAATGCCGCGGTGAATACGTTCCCGGGCCTTGTACACACCGCCCGTCACACCATGGGAGTGGATTGCACCAGAAGTGGATAGTCTAACCTTCGGGAGGACGTTCACCACGGTGTGGTTCATGACTGGGGTGAAGTCGTAACAAGGTAGCCGTAGGGGAACCTGCGGCTGGATCACCTCCTTAACGACAAAGATTTCCATCCCGTTCAGGGCTCACACGTTTGCTTGTCTGTTGTTACCGGCTAGAAGCCGGAAACAAGTGATTCTCTTTCTTTGAAGGAAGGTAATGGATTATTTGTTTCCGGTTTTTTAATCGGTCTTATATCTGCTGGTATAAGAAGCTCTTTAACAATTTGGGAAATGAGAAGTCCAAGTATTCAATGAGAATGCAAGCGTTAGATATTATCTCTGACATTTGTGTCTTTATGGTGAATCGTTATCACGATGAAAGACCTGGGCGGTGATTGAGGATTTGTCGAGAGGCGGATTTGAGGTGACTGTTTTGGGTTATATAGTCAAGTGAATAAGCGTACACGGTGGATGCCTTGGCAGCCAGAGGCGATGAAGGACGTAGTAGCCTGCGATAAGCTTCGGGGAGTCGGCAAACAGACTTTGATCCGGAGATTTCCGAATGGGGAAACCCACCTGTCATAAGGCAGGTATCACATACTGAATCCATAGGTATGTGAGGCGAACGCGGGGAACTGAAACATCTAAGTACCCGTAGGAACAGAAATCAATTGAGATTCCGTTAGTAGCGGCGAGCGAACGCGGATTAGCCCTTAAGCTTGTGAATGATTAGGAGAACGGTCTGGGAAGGCCGGCCATAGTGGGTGATAGCCCCGTATCCGAAAGTCTGATCAAGTGAAATCGAGTAGGTCGGAGCACGTGAAACTTTGACTGAATGTGGGGGGACCATCCTCCAAGGCTAAATACTCCTGGCTGACCGATAGTGAACCAGTACCGTGAGGGAAAGGCGAAAAGAACCCCGGAGAGGGGAGTGAAATAGAACCTGAAACCGTGTACGTACAAGCAGTCGGAGCCTCCATGTGGGGTGACGGCGTACCTTTTGTATAATGGGTCAGCGACTTAATTTCAGTAGCGAGGTTAACCGTTTAGGGGAGCCGTAGGGAAACCGAGTCTTAATAGGGCGTTTAGTTGCTGGGATTAGACCCGAAACCGGGCGATCTATCCATGGGCAGGTTGAAGATGCGGTAACACGCATTGGAGGACCGAACCGACTACCGTTGAAAAGTTAGCGGATGACCTGTGGATCGGAGTGAAAGGCTAATCAAGCTCGGAGATAGCTGGTTCTCCCCGAAAGCTATTTAGGTAGCGCCTCGGACGAATACCACTGGGGGTAGAGCACTGTTTCGGCTAGGGGGTCATCCCGACTTACCAAACCGATGCAAACTCCGAATACCAGTGAGTACTATCCGGGAGACACACGGCGGGTGCTAACGTCCGTCGTGAAGAGGGAAACAACCCAGACCGCCAGCTAAGGTCCCCAAATTCCAGTTAAGTGGGAAACGATGTGGGAAGGCTCAGACAGCTAGGAGGTTGGCTTAGAAGCAGCCACCCTTTAAAGAAAGCGTAATAGCTCACTAGTCGAGTCGGCCTGCGCGGAAGATGTAACGGGGCTCAAACTGGATACCGAAGCTGCGGCTGCATACTATGTATGCGGGGTAGGGGAGCGTTGTGTAAGTCTGTGAAGGTGTGTTGAGAAGCATGCTGGAGATATCACAAGTGCGAATGCTGACGTGAGTAACGATAATGGGAGTGAAAAACTCCCACGCCGAAAGACCAAGGTTTCCTGCGCAACGCTAATCGGCGCAGGGTGAGTCGGCCCCTAAGGCGAGGCAGAAATGCGTAGCTGATGGGAAACGGGTTAATATTCCCGTACTTCTTATAACTGCGATGGAGAGACGGAGAAGGCTATGCCTACCGGGCGTTGGTTGTCCCGGGGAAAGGCTGTAGGCTGAGGTGTTAGGCAAATCCGGCACCTTAAGGCTGAGAGTCGAGACCACTGGTCCTTTGTGACCGGGAAGTGGTTGATGCCATGCTTCCAGGAAAATCTTCTAAGCTTCAGGTTATAAGGAACCGTACCCCAAACCGACACAGGTGGTTGGGATGAGTATTCTAAGGCGCTTGAGAGAACTCGGGTGAAGGAACTAGGCAAAGTGGTACCGTAACTTCGGGAGAAGGTACGCCGCTGAAGGTGATGAGACTTGCTCTCTGAGCTATCGGCGGTCGCAGTGAAAAGGCCCCTGCAACTGTTTATTAAAAACACAGCACTCTGCAAACGCGTAAGCGGACGTATAGGGTGTGACGCCTGCCCGGTGCCGGAAGGTTAATTGATGGGGTTAGCTTCGGCGAAGCTCTTGATCGAAGCCCCGGTAAACGGCGGCCGTAACTATAACGGTCCTAAGGTAGCGAAATTCCTTGTCGGGTAAGTTCCGACCTGCACGAATGGCGTAATGATGGGGGCGCTGTCTCCACCCGAGACTCAGTGAAATCGAAATCGCAGTGAAGATGCTGTGTACCCGCGGCTAGACGGAAAGACCCCGTGAACCTTTACTATAGCTTCACAGTGGACTTTGAACCTGTTTGTGTAGGATAGCTGGGAGACTTTGAAGCAGTGACGCTAGTTACTGTGGAGTCGTCCTTGAAATACCAGCCTGGCATGTTTGAGGTTCTAACCTAGGTCCCTTATCGGGATCGGGGACATTGTGTGGTGGGTAGTTTGACTGGGGCGGTCTCCTCCCAAAGAGTAACGGAGGAGCACAAAGGTACCCTCAGCACGGTCGGACATCGTGCAACGAGCGTAAAGGTAGAAGGGTGCTTGACTGCGAGACTTACAAGTCGAGCAGGTGCGAAAGCAGGTCTTAGTGATCCGGTGGTTCTGTATGGAAGGGCCATCGCTCAACGGATAAAAGGTACTCCGGGGATAACAGGCTGATACCGCCCAAGAGTTCATATCGACGGCGGTGTTTGGCACCTCGATGTCGGCTCATCTCATCCTGGGGCTGAAGCCGGTCCCAAGGGTATGGCTGTTCGCCATTTAAAGAGGTACGCGAGCTGGGTTTAGAACGTCGTGAGACAGTTCGGTCCCTATCTGCCGTGGGCGTTGGAGATTTGAGAGGAGCTGCTCCTAGTACGAGAGGACCGGAGTGGACGAACCTCTGGTGTTCCGGTTGTCACGCCAGTGGCATTGCCGGGTAGCTACGTTCGGACGGGATAACCGCTGAAAGCATCTAAGCGGGAAGCCTCCCTCAAGATGAGATCTCCCTGGGAACTTGATTCCCCTGAAGGGCCGTTGAAGACCACAACGTTGATAGGCTGGGTGTGGAAGCGTTGTAAGGCGTGAAGCTAACCAGTACTAATTGCCCGTGAGGCTTGACTATATAACACCAAAGCAGTTACTCGGCTTATCGCCAGGTAACGCAAAGATACGGTGTGAGAGATAACTAACCTTGCAGTTGAATAGCAAACTTCTCGTTACCCAATTTGGCTTTGCCGGTGTGCAGTATTTACCTAGGTAAAACACCGGGAAGGCAACCTATTTGGTCCTCCTGATTTAATCAGGAAAACCAAACCAGATTGCCTGACGACCATAGAGTATTGGAACCACCTGATCCCATGCCGAACTCAGAAGTGAAACAGTACATCGCCGATGGTAGTGTGGGGCTTCCCCATGCGAGAGTAGGTCATCGTCAGGCTCTTAAATACAGAAAAACCCTCGTCGCGTCAGTGGCGGGGGTTTTTTTATTGGCGCCTGTCCGGGCAGCCTAAAATCAAATTATAACCATCGATGCAAGCCCCACCCGAATCACTCAATCGTCACCAGTGCTTTAGGCGCTCCCCAACCGTTCTTGTCACGCTCTGTTTGTAGGCACTCCTCAGCGGAGGGCCCGCATACCTATAGATGCCATTCCTAGCGGGCTTTTATATCCTGCTTCATTAGTTTGTTAACAGCACACCTACGTCAAATGACGTAGGTGTGCTGTGCTATTAACTCATGGTTGTTCTTGGTGGTTTCATTAATAGTGATCATGTTGATGCCCACTCGACCTAAATGATTCGCTAAGGAGCTTTGATTATGGCTGAAACGATTATCAAGATTGACCTGAAACAATCGCCTTACGAAAACGAAAACGTTCATAATCGTTGGCACCCGGATATCCCCATGGCGAAAATGGTGAAGCCTGGTGATGATTTTATCTTGGAATGTCATGACTGGACGGGTGGGCAGATCGAGAATAACGATAGTGCTGACGATGTTCGTGATGTCGACTTGACTCAGGTGCACTTTCTAACCGGACCTGTGGGTGTCGAAGGCGCCGAGCCCGGTGATCTTCTGGTGGTGGATATCCTTGATATCGGCACTTTTGATGAAAGCCAATGGGGCTTTAATGGTTTCTTTTCCAAGCAAAATGGCGGTGGCTTTCTTACCGAACATTTTCCTGAAGCTCAGAAATCCATCTGGGATTTCAATGGTATGTTCACCAAGTCCCGCCATATTCCCAACGTGGAGTTTGCCGGCCTGATTCACCCGGGCCTTATAGGTTGTTTGCCGTCGAAGGAAATGCTTGAAGAGTGGAACACCCGGGAAAAAGCACTTTACGATACCGAGCCTGATCGTGTTCCTGGCTTGGCTAACTTACCTTATGCTGATACGGCGCACATGGGTAAGTTAAGCGGTGACGCGAAAGCCCAAGCTGCTGCTGAAGGCGCCCGTACCGTACCGCCCCGTGAGCATGGGGGTAACTGTGACATTAAAGATTTGTCGAGGGGCTCGCAGGTTTATTTCCCCGTTTATGTGAAGGATGCGGGGCTGTCCGTGGGGGATCTGCATTTTAGCCAGGGTGATGGTGAGATTACGTTCTGTGGAGCCATTGAGATGGCTGGCTGGATCCATTTACGGGTGAACATCATTAAAGGAGGTATGGAAAAATACGGAATTAAGAATCCTATCTTTAAGCCCAGCCCTATGGCGCCCAAGTATGACGATTACTTAATATTTGAAGGTATCTCTGTAGATGAACAAGGCAAGCAGCATTATTTAGACGTGCATGTGGCGTATCGTCAGGCGTGCCTCAATGCGATTGAGTACCTAAAGAAATTCGGTTATACGGGTGCTCAAGCCTATGCTTTGCTCGGTTGTGCTCCTGTCCAGGGACATATTAGTGGCGTAGTGGATGTGCCCAATGCCTGTGCCACTCTTTGGTTGCCAACGGATATTTTCGACTTTGATATTAAGCCGGGTATGGATGGTCCACAGCATAGTGTGGCCGGCAGTGTTGACATCCCATTATCGAAAGATAAGTAATTTATACAGGAGCTGATCATGCCCCTTTATGACTATAAATGTGTTGAGCACGGCTTGTTCCATGACCTCGTTCCCATGCAGGCTTCCGGTGATTGCTCCATGTGCCCGACCTGTGGTGCGTTGTCAGCGCGGGTGATTATGGTGCCCCCAGAGGTGCTGGATATGGCCCCGGAAAAACGCCAGGCCATTGCACGTAATGAGAAGGCGATGCATGAGCCTCGACAAGGCAATCAGCATTCAGAAAAAGATCAAGGCTGCTGTCATCACAAGCGCAAGTCCAAGCTATTCTATACCGCTGAAGGCAACAAGATGTTTCCGTCAGCCAGGCCATGGATGATTAGCCATTAAGGTTTGAAGGGTTTTACGGCAGTAAAACTTCTCTTAGCGGGTCGCGTTAGCGGCCCTTTTTTATGGTTGTGATAGAGGGAAAGCTTGAATGGGATTATTTTTACCGTGCTCAGACGGTCTCAGCGAAACAACCGCAAGGAGCTAGTTTGACGATGTTTCTTCTATCTATGTTGGCTATTGCATACGGTCTAACGCGGCTGCACGCTGTTGTTCACTGTGGGTAAATAATCTGCTACGCAAAGCCTGTAACTGCTTCTGTTTGTCCGCAATGTCTATGGCTGCGGAATTGATCTGGTCTCGCTGTCGCGCGTAATTCTGGTACTGACTTTGCCAAAGGGTACGTTGCTCATCTAACGCCTGCAGACGCAGGGCCGCAGCATCACCAAATTGGCGTTGGCGGAAAGCATAGAGATCGGCGGCATTAGCACCTTGTTGTTTTATGGATTGCTCATGGGCTGTGAGGCGTTGCAAATCGTACTGCCGCTGGTGTTGTTTTGCCAAGGCTTCGGGTAGCGCCTTGCGAAGCTCTTGCAGGGCGTCAGCCTTTTCTTTCTCAGAACGACGCGATGTCAGGATCTGGTTGCGCTGCAAACTGACCCTATCGTAGCGGTCCTCATCTGCGAACAAAGCTGCAGCTATATCGGTCCCAAATGTGTCATTGCGCAGTTTTTGTCGTTGTTCAAGCTTGTTGCGAATATCCCCGCTGTTCTTATTCAAATAATGTGCGGCGTAATCGCTGTTAGCTAATCGGGACCGATAATAATGATATTGATCAAACAGTGTCAGCAAGTCAGCGGCGGCAAGTTGCCCCGCGTTGTGTCGGGCCCAGTGTTCCAGCAGTCTGCGGATTGACGCGTCAGGCATTTCTCCACTCAAAGATAAGAAATAATCCATGACAGCTTTGCTGTGGTTGTCTGGAATCAGGCGGCCCAGGGCATCGATCGTTAGACTTCCAGGGACTTGCGTGCCCGCTAACGAAGTATTTGTCAGCATTTGGGCTAGATTTAGCGTCTGCTTAGCTGCTCTTCCCGCTTCAATTGTGGCAGTGTAAGTGGTGCTGATTTGGGTGTTCGTGTTACTCGCTGTGGGTAGCGGAAGAGGGGAAGCAGTTAGGTGCTGAAAGCCCCAGAATAAGCTGCTAGCTGAGAGCACTATTGCGATAAGTAGAACAAATGTTCGTGTCATGACTCAGACTCAATGCAGAGGGTCCTGTAAAGAGCGACCCTCTGAGGGAATGCTTGTTAAAGTCCTGCATTTTTCAGGCGGTTAGCGTGGTTGCGATATAATGTTTTGGGATCAGTTTCCCAGCCAAGCAAACCAAACAGCTGGCGGATAGCATCCGCATGGTTATGGCGATAGTCATGTCGAATGGGTTTGCCAAGGTACATACCGCACAGGGGCAGCACGCCGTCATGTTCAACCCCAGATGAGAAGGCAAACTGGGTGACGGTGACCAATACACTATCGAAGGGATCGAGTAGGTTGGTGCGCACACCTGTGCCTCCCCAAGACCAGTAACGCACTCCGTTGACCGCATGTTCACCACTAGTGCCGCAGGCGGAGGTGGGCATGGCTTGAGGGTAGCGCTGGTTGAACGCGGCCATGCCTTCGGTGGTTGACGCCACGAGCACCGCTTTGGTGGATTGACTCTTTGCGTTGGGCCCCCCGGATGCTAACTCCCATAGGAACCCAAACCCGTTGGCAACCATGTCTGCGAGCTCTTCCGCTGCACTGCCTTGCGGTATCAACCCGCGAAGGATGTCAGCAACAGGAGTTCCACGATTTTCACCGTGCACTGAGGTGACCGATGCGATGATGTCCGGACGAACGGCGGCAACATATCGCGCCGTGCCCGCCCCTTGAGAATGGCCGACAAGATTCACTTTTGTTGCACCTGTGACGGCTAGATAATTTTCAATCTGGATGATTAATTCTTCACCGCGGTATTCATTGCTTTGTAGTGCGCTTACATTACTCTCGTAGACTTCGGCGCCGTAATCGCGCATATCATCAGCGATACCGTAGAAATAATCGATACCGGCAATATCATCAAAAGCAATGAGGCCGCCCACCAGAACAATGGGGTAGCGAGTGTTTGCATAGCTTGTGTCTTTGTCTTTTCCCAACCAGGACCAGGCTTGCGTCTGGCTGGTGCTGAATAGCAAAGCGGTGACCATGACCAGGCGTCGGAGGATGATCGACATGGCTGCCTCTTATTGTATTAGGTTATAGCCAGTGTAAAGGCTGAGTTTATATTTATATTTGTGATGGCGCACAGGAGTGTACTTGGACTCAACTAGAATGCAATTTTTTGACTGGAGGGATTCCAGTCATGATACCTTTCAGATCTTCGCGCATAGAGAGCAGCACTAACGACGGACTATTTTGTTTTCTCTTATTTATCCTGTGTCTTTTGGAAGGGGATGTTCGGCACCTTACGGTCCACCATGCTTGGATATATGCGGCAAAATTAGGAGCTGTTGCATTAGACAATAGGTTCAACAGGGATTAGACCGTGTTGGCACTTCACCTTGGGAGCCCTTGCCGTTATGGTGCAAGGAATCTAAATGTTGGCAGTTCCTTCTCATGCATATTCATATTCTCGGTATTTGCGGCACCTTTATGGGGTCGCTGGCGCAGCTGGCTAAAGCTCAGGGGCATCAGGTTACTGGCAGTGACCAAAACGTTTACCCGCCCATGAGCGATCAATTGGAAGCGGCGGGTATTGCCTTGACCCAAGGGTATGATCCGTCGCAACTGGAACCGGCGCCGGATCTAGTGGTTATCGGCAATGCGTTAAGCCGTGGCAACCCGGCAGTGGAAGCAGTACTGGATCGCGGCTTACCCTATACCTCAGGGGCGCAACTGCTCCAAGAGGTGGTGCTTCCCGGTCGCTGGGTGCTAGCTGTTGCCGGAACCCATGGTAAAACCACCACCAGTTCCATGCTGGCCTGGATCTTGGAATATGCGGGTTTAAAGCCTGGTTATTTGATTGGCGGTGTACCCGGCAATTTCGGAGTATCGGCCCGGTTGGGTGAGACGCCTTTCTTTGTGGTGGAAGCAGACGAATACGATACGGCGTTTTTTGACAAGCGCAGCAAGTTTGTCCACTACCGTCCGCGCACGGTAATTCTTAATAATTTGGAATTTGATCACGCGGATATTTTTGCGGATCTGCCCGCTATTCAAACCCAGTTCCATCACCTGATTCGTACTGTGCCGTCCACCGGTCGCTTGATTCTGCCCCATGGAGAAGCTGCGCTGGAGGAGACCCTGGAAAAAGGCTGCTGGAGTAACGTGGAGCGCTTTGGTAAAGAGGAAGCGCTGGGCTACCGCCTGGATCAGGCCGATGGCTCGAGCTTTACGGTGCTTGAAAGCGGTGAACCGGTGGCGCAGGTGCGTTGGGAGCAAACTGGCCGTCACAGTGTGAACAACGGAATGGCTGCGTTGCTGGCCGCCCGCCATGTGGGTGTGACTTTGGCGGATGGCGCGGCAGCGTTATCGGAGTTTGTGGGTGTGAAGCGGCGCATGGAATTGCGTGGTGAAGTGGGCGGGGTGCGGGTTTACGACGATTTTGCCCATCACCCCACGGCCATTGCCACCACGCTAGATGGACTGCGGCGCAAGGTGGGTAACGGCAAAATACTTGCCATTATTGAGCCTCGCTCTAATACCATGCGCCTAGGGAGCCACAAGGCCGCTTTGGCGGGCAGCACCGGATGCGCTGATGAGGTAATCTGGTATCAGCCGCCGGGCTTGAACTGGTCGCTGGATTCGGTGCTCAGTGAAGCTCCGGTGCCGGCAACGGTGACGGAATCGCTGGATGATATTATTGCCAAGGTAGCAAGTCACAAAGGCGAGCCACTGAGCGTGGTGGTGATGAGCAACGGCGGCTTTGGTGGCATTCACCAGAAGCTGCTGGATGCGTTGGCTGAGTAACAGCGACAAGCCTCACGTTGCTGCAAATGATAGTAGTAAGCGTCTTGAGGCGTCTGTGCCCGCGCTTTTGTCTTGAGTGCCGGGAGAAAATTGCAAGCGTATTCATTTTGTCCGTGTTGAGGCTTGAAACGTGTCGCTCGTTTCGAGCGTTTAGGAGGTTGTCATGTTCTGGTCGGTACTTTGGGCATCGGTGCATTACCTAAGCATCCTGATGCTCTTTGCTTGCTTGTATGGCGAGTTGTTGCTGTGGCGAACCGGCATCAATGAACGCAATATTCGCACGCTCTTATGGCTGGATATTGGTTATGGCCTGTCGGCGCTAACGGTATTGATCAGTGGCTTGGCCCGGGCGGGCTGGACGGAAAAGGGCTGGGACTTTTATCTCACTAACCCTTGGTTTCATGGCAAGGTGACGCTCTTCGTGTTGATCGCCTTGTTGAGCTTGTATCCCACTAAGGTGCTTCTGGGTTGGCGAAAAACAGTTAAAGCAGGCCATGTCCCTGTGATTGATGACAAGCTGCAACGCAACCTGCGTGGCGTGCTGGTGGCAGAAATTCATTTGGTTATATTGATGCCGATTCTGGCAGTGATGATGGCCAGAGGTGTCGGGATGGGTTTATGACACATCGGGTGACGTTAGCTTTTACCGGTGCCTCCGGAGCACCTTACGGGTTACGTTTGCTGCAGTGTTTGCTGGAGGCGGACTGTGAGGTGTTCGTTCTACTTTCCAAGGCTGCGCGAGTGGTCATTGGCACTGAGACGGCATTGAAATTGCCTGCGGGTACCGGCAACGCTGAGCAGGCGTTGCGCGATTGGGTAAAGACAGAAAAGGGACGGCTGGTCGTTTGTGGGTTGGAACAATGGACGGCGCCGGTGGCTTCCGGCAGCGGAGCTCCTGCAGCCATGGTGGTCTGCCCCTGCTCTACGGGGACCTTGTCAGCCATTGCGATGGGGGCCAGTGATAATCTGATCGAGCGGGCTGCGGATGTGGCCATCAAGGAAGGTCGAAAATTGATTCTGGTCCCCCGGGAATCGCCTTTCTCCGCGATCCACCTGGAAAACATGCTTAAACTTTCCCGCCTTGGCGTCACCATCATGCCCGCCGCGCCTGGGTTTTATCATCAACCACAAAGCGTGGATGATCTGGTGGACTTTATGGTTGCCCGGCTACTGGATCATCTTGGTGTGGAACAAACCTTAGTGAAGCGTTGGGGGGAGTGAGTTGAACGTTAAAACGCGTGCCAGGCGTTAATGTTTAGCTGATGGTAGCTGCTGTCGCGTTTCAACGTTAGGCTTACTGCACTAGGAGGTGGCCAACCAGCCCCAGCGCAAAACCGGCCACAGCCCCTTGAGCTGGCATCCAGTGTTTTTCCAGTGGCACTTGCGGGGCGATATCCTGGAAGGTCAGATAGAGAATGCCACCGCTGGCAAACAGCATGATACCGCCGAGAATAAAGGGTTGATTCACCAGGATCTCAAAGCCGAGCCAGGCACTTAATGGGCCCAGCAGGGCCATGCAAGCGAAAGCCAGCACGATGCGGCTTTTAGACAGTGTGTTGCCCTTGCTATTGTAGATTTCCCGATAGGCATTGAACCCTTCCGGCATGTTTTGCATGCCAATCAGGAACGCCAGCAGGTAAGCCTGGCTACCGCCACTGGCCAGCGCCGCCCCTAGAGCGATGGCTTCCGGGACAAAATCTAGCAACATGGCTAACAATTGTGACAGAGCGCCACCGCGTTTCGCCAAGGCCCGGTCAATAAACATGAAGACCAGCCCGCCACTGGCGAACAAGACTGTGGCGGAGAAAGCACTATGGTGTTTGACCGCTTCTGGAACCAGCACTAATGCCACGGCCGCTAATAGAGCGCCGCCACCAAAAGCGATAACGCCGTGGCGCACTTCCTGCTCAAGCCAGCTTTTGGCGATATGTTCCTGCACGCCAATGAGAGCCCCCGCCGCCATGCTGAGACCTGCTGCTAGGCTTAATAACAGTGCCAAAGTTAATGCGCTCACAGGCGTTTCCTTCAAAAGAGAGAGCAGGCAAACCCGCCCCGGCGGGCGGGTAATGGCGTGCCAGACAGCGTGATTGTTTAATCAAGCATTCAACAGTAAAGACAGATGCGCAGGGGATCAACTTGAGACGGAAGAAGAGATCGCCGCTGAGGTAATGGCGCGTCAGCCATTGCTCAGATCGTAATTCACCGGTGCAATAACGTGTACAGGTATGCTGCTGCTCCCCAGCTCTTTGGGGGGGGCGTCGAAGCGTAACCTTGAAACGAGCTCTTTGGTGGCGCGGTCTAGAATGCGACTGCCGGAACTTTCCGTAATCTTTACCTGTTCTGCGCGCCCAGACGCATTGATGACAAAAGACACCTTAACGGTCCCTTGTTGGCGGCGCATTTTAGCCCGGTGCGGATACTGCTTGTTGTAATCGATGGTGTCGCGCACTTTTGCCAGGTATTTGTTGAGCGCATTTTCCGTATCACCGGATTGATGCACTCCTTCCCCCGGGGCGCCCGCCATGCCTTTGGCGCCTTGAGTCAGGGGCTGTGCCGAGGCTTCTTCGTGGGTGTCTTCATTCTCGGTTTTCGTGGCCGCAGTTTCTGCTACCTGAGGTTGTGGGGCTGGCTCTGGCTTGGGTTCCGGTTTCGGTTTTGCGACCGGTTTGGGCGTAGGCTTGGGTTTTGGTTTTGGTTTGACTCTCGGTTGCGGGGCGGGCTGGGCCTTTGGCGGTATCGATTTCGGCGCAGCCTTTGGGGCTGGTGGAGCAGACAGGTTAATGGCAATTTCACTAACGCCCGGTTTTGCGGGGCGGCCACCGGCAAGCGTCATGGCGCCAACGGTAACCAGCACGCTGACGTGAATTAGAATGGAGACGATCCAAGCGGTGAGATTACGGGGTTTCATGGTGCCACCTTGCTGGCGCTTTCTGCTGCTGCGTCACTCTGCGTCACCAGCCGAACCTGTTCCACACCCATGCCTTGCAGGGTTTCCAAACGCCTGCGCAAGGCTTGCATGGTTACGCCTGCGTCGGCCAGCAGGCGGACTTCCGCATCTTCTGGCTTGTCGCCAAGTCGTGCCTGCAATGCCGCGTCGCTTAGCGGTTCGGCGCTGTCTTCAGCAAACCATTGCCCATCGTTCTGCATCACCAGTAGCAGCTTGTCCCGGGCTTCTTCGCCGTTTGCGGTCTGGCTCATCGGTGCTTCCACCGTCACGGTGGGGCGTTTGGCCAATTGTCCGGCTAACATGAAGAAGATCAACAGCAGGAAGACCACATTGATCAGCGGCAGCACCGGCTCCAGTGGCGGTCTGCGTGATGAGGTTTCCATGATCATCATGGCAACAGCTCCAGTTGAACATCGCGAACGCCGGCGGCCTTCATGGCGTCTACAGCGGTCAGTGCCTGTTGCAGAGTGGCCTCTGGATTCACTGTGACCCATACCTTGGTCTTGCTGGTATCCAGCCGGTCTGCAACCGCGGCCGGGGTAAAGCTGACATCATTAAGGGTCAGCATACCGTTGGCCTGCACGTTGATGATTAACCATTGTTCGTCCGGTTGCTCGGTGCTGTCTGCGGGTTGCACGTTAACAGGCAGGTCATGGTACTGTCCGAAACGGGTGGCGAGCATGAAGAACACCAGCAGGATGAACACCACATCAATTAGTGGTGTCAGGCTGATAAAGGGCGTGCGATGACGCTCAGGTTCAATATGCATGCGACACCGACGGGTCGCGTTCCTCTTCCAGAGGCTCGGGAGCCGTGTGGTTGTTGCGCAATACTTTCAAACGCGACAGTCGATCCTGCATTTTCTCGCGGCATTGTTCGATGCTGCGGTCGGCCCAGTGGAATGCAGCCAAGGTTGGGATTGCCACGGTGAGGCCGGCGGCGGTGGTCAGCAGGGCTTCCCAGATACCCCCGGACAGAATGGAGGGGTCCACCTGTGAGCCGGCCATCTCCAGGGCTTGGAAGGCGCCAATCATGCCGAATACGGTGCCCAGAAGGCCTAGCAGCGGAGCAATGGCGCTAATCACTTCCAGCACACGCAAGCCGCCGCGTAACTCATCCAGGCCGCTGCGGGCCAAGCGTAGGCTTTCTTCCTGCCAAGCAGCCTCATCCAGGTTACGGTTTTCCCAGCACTGCCAGAGCACTCGGTCGATGGGACTGGTTAATTTTCCGGGTTTGCTGGTCGGTTTGCCTTGGCGTATTGCGCTAAGCAACTGGTCTGCCTGGCGACTATTGCCAGGGCGAATGCGGGCGAACTGCAAGATCTTGGAGATGAACGTTGCCAAGGCAATCACGGAGAGCAGGGCCAGAACCCACATAGTGGCGCCGCCACTAATAAACCATTCCGGTAACTGTAGGGAAATCTGGGGCATGGAAAACTCCAGCTATGGGCAAATAATTAGGTGCCCGGTATCGGGTAAAACAGGCCTTGCATATCGCCACTTAATAATAACCGCTTGATAACGCAGGGCTATGTGGCGGTGTGGCAATGACTCAGCGCCAAGGATTGAATAAGGGTTCGCAATACTATGATGTTCAACCCCTTAATGCAAGTCATTCCTATTTGGGATGCATTCACAGATAGCGGCAAAATGCCGCACCTTCGAAGGTTTATTGCCACTAGTGCTAGGGCGCGTGCTGTGCACGCTGAGCCGGAAGGGGTGTTGGGCGGCCAGAGCAAGCAAATAAAAAGGAACCGAGGCGCCTTTCTTATGCGCCTATGGGAGTTACTTGCTGAGCAGGCGGTAATTCAAATTTGACTGGATACGATTCCCAGATGAATCCAATTGTTCAACGGCATTGATCGCATCCTTGATGTATTGACGTCGTGCATCGTCGTCTTCAGGATTGATGGTGTACACATCTTCCTGGCTAACGCCTTCCTGGTATTTGTGTGAGGTCCATTCCCCGCGTTCCACCACATTTAGTTTCACGGTGGAGCCGCTCATATACTCTTCACTGAGTTCAAAACGGGTGGGGGTATCGTATTGATCCCGGTATAGGATCAGCGTGGTGTGAATTCCGGAACAATCCGCGCAGGGAAGAATCCCGCTATAGACCTTTTTCTGCGCTTTGGGGTCGATCGGCGCTTCCGGTTGGCTCTGGCAGCCAGCAAACGCCAGGGTACAGCCGATTACGGCGGCGACGAAGTAGGTTTTCATGGTGATGCTCCCTAGCAAGTTCCCTTCGGTATTATCATTTTAGAATACTCTTTCGCCAAGCATTTGAACATTTGCTTTGAGTTATCTTCAACGGGTTTGGAGGGGGGCAGATACGGGGCTTCTGAAAGCTCCTTATGTGCTCAGCATAGGGAAAACGCACAGTAGAATAAAGCAGGGCCATCGACCCTGCGGGGGGACGATTTATTGCCGGGCGGTGTTTATGCTTTTAGGGCGCGTGGATAGGTGCACTTGTTCGATGAACGCATCAAGTACCGGCTCGCTTTGCCACGCGCGAGGGTTGTTCACCATGGCCACCACTGCCCAGGTGGTGTTGTCTTCATCGCGGGTGAACCCTGCGATGGAGCGCACATTACGCAAAGAGCCGGTTTTAATGTGGCCCATGCCAGCCATGTTAGCGTTACCCAGCCTGCGACGCATTGTGCCATCCATGGCCACCAGTGGCAGGGAGGCAATTAGTTCTGCGGCAAAGCGGCTTTCCCAGGCCTGTTGCAGTAGTTGGGCCATTTGACGGGCGGTGATGCGCTCAATGCGTGACAAGCCGGCCCCATTTTCAAAGACCATACTCCGGCTGTCGATACCTTTATGGGCTAGCCAGGCGCGAATTTCACGCTCTGCGGCGGCAAGATCGTCTTTATCGCCGGGCTGACGGTGCTTGGCGCCCAACGTCAGGAAGATCTGGCGCACCATCACATTATTACTCCACTTATTAATATCGCGGACCATAGTGACCAAATCACGCGATGAGGTGGTGACGAGTAGTTCTGTGTCTGCTCGAGGGCGCAGGCCTTCGCGGATGGTTCCTGAAAGGGTACCGCCAAGCTGCTGCCACAGGCTAGAGAGTAGGGCACCGGTATAGGCGGGCTGGCTTAGCAGAGACAGATAGCTGCTGGTGCTACACCCTACGGGCAGCACGCCGGTGACCGTGATGCTTATTGAGCCGTCATCACGGGTGGTAGGTTCATAGTCAAATTGATAGCGGCGAGGGCAATGGCCGTACTCGCGCAGTACCAGTTGGTTGTTGATGTGGATGCCATTGAGGGCCGGTTCGGTCCAAGTATGAACGCCGCGGTTGTCTGCTCGGGCCCGGATGCGCAACACATTCAAGTTGGTGAGCAAGCCGTTGGGTTCCACCAGGAAGGGTGCGTTGGGGTTGTCACCGTCATCATTAAAGGCGGTAATGCCATTGGGCAGGTTGAACACGCTGCCATCCAAAATCAGGTCACCGGTGATGTGGGTGATACCCATGGCACGCAACTCCCGCAGCAGTAGCCATAACCGCTCTTCGGTGAGTTTAGGGTCCCCGCTGCCAACAAAATACAGGTTACCGCTGAGGGTCTCCCCCTCAATGGTGCCGTCGGTGTACAGGCGAGTGTGCCATTGAAACGTGGGACCCAGTAATTCTAGCGCCGCGTAGGTGGTAATGACCTTCATGATGGAGCCGGGGTTTAGGGGTATGTCCGCATTCATGAAACGGGCTTTTCCGGGTCCATCCAGGGGGATGGAAGCTACTGCCAGGTCGGTTTCGGCAAGCTCCAGGCTTTCCGCGACTTCCAATACTGGGGCCATGGCTGGCGCCGGAATATCCGCTTGTGCGGAGCCGGCAAGCAAGGTGCTGAGCAGCAGAAAAATGCCGAGAAGGGTTGAAGTAAGAACGATGTTAGGCTGTTTACGGACTGCGCTTCTCGGCATGACAAGGGGACCTTCAAAATCGTAACGGCAACAACTGCTGGGGTAAGCGTGTTACATAGACCGCTAGCGTAATGCAAAGCCCGAGCCGAGTCAGTGGGCCGCTAGTACGAAACGTACATTTAATCGGTGGTGCCAGTAAGCCCGGCCTTTGAATTAGGGTTTGTATAGGCCAACATCCACCCCTTTATGCTGTAAATCAGCATGGTAGGAACTGCGCACCATGGGCCCGGAGGCAACCGAGGTGAAGCCTAGTTCGTTGGCCACGCGGGCATACTCCCGGAATTCGTCCGGGTGTACGAAGCGATCCACCGGAGCGTGGTGCTTGCTGGGCTGCAGATATTGGCCAATGGTGATCATGTCCACATCATGGGTTCGCAGATCTTTGATGGTATTGATGACCTGCTCGAACGTTTCACCCAACCCTACCATGATGCCGCTTTTGGTGCTCACATCCGGGCGCAGAGCCTTGTAGCGTTTAAGCAAATCCAGGGAGTGTTGATAACGGGCGCCGGGGCGGATGTGCTTATATAGCTCCGGAACGGTTTCAATATTGTGGTTAAACACGTCCGGCGCGGTTTCAGCGAGAATCTCCACGGCGGTGTCCAGGCAGGGGCGAAAGTCTGGGGTGAGGATTTCGATGCGGGTCTCTGGGGTAAGCGCTCGCACCTGGCGGATGCACTCGGCAAAGTGTTCCGCGCCGCCGTCGGCTAGATCATCCCGGTCCACGGAGGTAATCACCACATAATTCAGGCCCAAGTTTTCCACAGACTCCGCCAAGTGCAACGGCTCTTGCGCATCCAACGCATTGGGCCGGCCGAAACCCACATCGCAGAAAGCGCAACGACGGGTACAGATGTCGCCCATGATCATGAAGGTGGCGGTGCCGCCGCCAAAACATTCCGGCAAGTTGGGGCAGGCCGCTTCTTCGCAAACGGTGTGCAGTTTCTGTTTGCGTAGCAGGGACTTGATACGCTGAATTTCGCCATTGGCAGGAACACGCACACGAATCCAGTCCGGCTTACGTTGGTAGCCGGTTTCTTCATTAACCATGGGGATGGTGCGGACCTTGTCGGCGCCACGTAGTTTGTCACCGATTTGCACTTTGCGTTTGGCTTGGGCCTGTTCGCTCATGGGGTTTCCATTGCCGTCGAGTGCTGCCGGAAGGGGGGGTAGGCAGCGGTGTCTGTGGTTACAGCCTCTCTGGCTGTTGAGTCAGAGCACTGCCAGGATCGCCGCCAGTGGTGACATTCTCTTGGCGGGTATTGTACCAGTCCGGAAGGGCCGCTGTCCGGGGCGTTAGCCCAAGACGTTTGGCTAAAAAGGATACCAGCTGTTGTTCCATGCTGTGGCGGTCCAGATCCACCCCTTGAGCTTTCAGTGTGGTCATGGGTTGATCCACGTGTCCGCAGGGGTTAATACGATGCCAGGGGGAAAGGTCCATATCCCGGTTGATGGCTAGCCCGTGGTAGGTGGCGCCACGGCGGATACGCAGGCCCAGAGACGCAATTTTGGCGCCTTGAACATAGACTCCGGGTGCGTCATCTCGATTAACGGCGGTAATGCCCAGACTTGCAAGAAAGTCGATGATGCCTTGTTCAATGGCGGAGACCAGCCCGCGGCTACCCAGGCCTAGCCGTTTGATGTCCAGCATCAGGTAGACCACTGTCTGGCCAGGGCCGTGATAAGTCACTTGCCCACCACGGTCGCTGTTCACTACTGGAATCTCACCGGCATTGAGCACATGTTCGGGCTTGCCGGCCTGGCCCAGCGTGAATATGGGAGGGTGTTCGAGTACCCATAACTCGTCGCTCTGCTGCGCGTCACGGTGATCGGTGAGATCGCGCATGGCGTGCCAGCAAGAGGAATAATCGACTTGTGGGAAATAGCGAATCAGTGCGTCCATGGGGGAAGTATACGGCCAGCTATGCATGACAGGCTAGCCGCTTTGCGCGATGCACATTGGATAGAGAAGAATCAAAATCCGCGGATGTACGCATTTTCTACAGGGTCGCGGTTGACGTTCCCTAAAATGAGGCAAAGTTACTATTGTTTAAATCAGACGATCACTTGTCCGCGGGTTAACAAGATGGAGATTTAATTCTTGAACACTGATGCCGAATTCAATGCGGCTATCATCGGTGAGATTAATTGTCTGGAAGGCGTCGAAATGCACTGGGGTGCGGTAAAGGCTCTGTTCCATGTTCGGGTTATTGCGTGGCAGGGCAGAAATGATGTTTGTCGGTTTGGCGACGGTGTGCGGCGCTGCGCGACTGGCACCGAGCACATCGTGAGAAAAGGGGCGTAGGTCAATAACCGTGAGTATAGGCAGGTAGCTGCACAGACACAGCAGCGAGACTATTTTCATGATGGATATTCCGTATTGTTATTATGTGCCAAACACTACGGAGGCGATGGGTTCTTACCAATGGTGGCTCGGTGGGGGTTCGGTATCGAGCTGTGAGAACAGGTAACGGCGTGTAACGTGTCATGAGGCTCGGCCAGTGCACTTACTGTGAGGTGCACTGGCATTTGAAGCGAGAGCGCTTGCAGGGGGCGTGTATTAAAGCGTCACTTTCACATGGGGAGAATCACTGAGCGCTTTGTAAATGGCCTCTACCTGTTCCCGGTTGCGCATGGTGACCTTCGCAGTGAAAGAAATGAAGGTGCCTTTGCTGCTGGGTTTACTGTTCAGGTGTTTGTCTGCGTCAAAATCCTCAAGGTGGGTGTTGAGAATATCGATAAGCGCGGCTTCAAGGGGGGAGTCGATGGCCCCCATGACTTTTAACTGCATGTCATGGGGGAATTCCCACAAATGTTCCTGAATGGCCATGGGCGGCTCCTGTCAGTCGTGCGCGTTTGGGGCATCAAGCCCGCAAAGTCGGCGTTTATGCTGGACGTAGTGATGCGCAAGGGCTTTCCATAATGGCCCCGGCATTCCATTCCCTATTATAGCGTTGTTGAGCTGAATTACGGGCACCACTTCCTTGGTCGAACTGGTGATCCAGATTTCATCTGCTTGGCGTAACTGCATTTCAGTGATTTCACGCTCTTCTAGTGCGAGGCCGTGCTGGTGGCACAGCTCTACCACCAGATCCCGGGTAATGCCGCCAAGAATGGCATGGCTTTTTGGGGGGGTCGCAATGGTGCCGGCCTTGGCGATGAAGACATTGCTGGCCGAGCCTTCGGTAACAAAACCGTCGCGCAGCAAAATGGCTTCGCTGGCCCCGGCGGCCACGGCTTGTTGGCGGAGTAGGCTGTTGGGCAGCAAGGAGACGGACTTAATATCGCAACGGGCCCAGCGAATATCATCCAGGGTGATTGCGCGAGCGCCAACGGCGGTTTCTGGGCTGTCGGCGGCAGGAATCGCTATCGGGTTGGTCATCATGAATACAGTGGGGGTGACGGCGGGCGACGGGAACGCATGATCGCGCTTTTCAGCAGCGCCACGGGTGACTTGCAGGTAAACCGAGAGATTGCCGCCGCCATTGGCGCGCAGTAGTTGTTCACATCGTTCTCGCCACTGTGCCCGGCTGTGGGGATTGCGAATGTCGACTTCTGCCAGCGAGCGTTCCAGGCGGATCAGGTGTTCTTCGAAGCGGAATAATACGCCGTTATACGCTGGTATCACTTCGTAAATCCCGTCGGCAAACAGAAAGCCCCGATCCATGGGGGATATCGTTGCATCTGCTGGCGCCATGAAGGCGCCGTTGAGATAAACCTGAGTCATGGTAAGTGTGCCTGCGTGTCGCGTGCTGAGGTTCCTAGAACAGCCCTTTGAAGAACAGCATAAGGTGATGCCAAAGCTTGGTGAAGAGGCCAGCTTCTTCAACGGCTTCCAATGCCACCAATGGTTTTTTAACCAGCACATCATTGTTCATGCGGACGGTGAGGGAGCCGTATTGTTGGCCTTCCACGATAGGCGCTTCCAGCTGTGGAGTAACACTGATTTCCGCTTTCAGGCTTTCATGGCTTTCACGGGGGATGGTCAGTACCAAGTCTTCAGCTAGGCCTAGACGAAGTTGGTTCTGTTCGCCCATCCATACATCGACGGTATCAAGGACATCGCCAGCGCTATACGCTTTGTAGGTTTCGAAGAAGCGGAAACCGTAGGTTAGTAGCTTTTGTGATTCACGGGCGCGTGCGCCTTCAGAATCGGTACCCATGACCACGGCGATTAGACGCATACCGTCTTTTTTAGCGGAAGAGACCAGGCAATAGCCGGCTTCATCGGTATGTCCGGTTTTAAGGCCGTCCACAGAGGGGTCACGCCACAGTAGCAGGTTGCGGTTTTGTTGAGTGATGCCGTTGTAGGTAAATTCCTTTTTGGCGTATAGGTCGTAGTGATCGGGAAAATCTCGCACGATGGCGCGGGCTAGAATGGCCATGTCCTTGGCGGTGGTGAAATGGTTTTCCGCCGGCCAGCCAGTGGCGTTCATGAAATGGCTGTTGTCCATGCCCAGACGGTTAGCGTGTTGGTTCATCAAATCGGCAAAGGCATCTTCGGAACCGGCAATGTATTCGGCCATGGCCACGCTGGCGTCGTTACCGGACTGGATGATGATGCCTCGCAGCAAGTCCCCCACCGGAACTCGGGTCCCTTCGCGTACGAACATGCGTGAACCGCCCATTTGCCAAGCCTGAACGCTGATTGGCGCCATGTCTTTCTCGGAAATATTGCCTTTCTGCAGCTCCGCTTCAGCAATGTAGGCTGTCATCATCTTTGTTAGGCTGGCCGGAGGTAGGCGTTGATCTGCGTTACGCTCGACGATGATTTGGCCGCTGGTTGCATCCATCAGCAAGTAGCCTTTGGCATCGATTTGTGGCGCACGGGGCACCATTTGCGCTTGAGCCAGGAGGGAAAAAGCGGTGCCAAATAAAGCAAAGAGAGCTAAAACGGTAAATCGAAAAGACTGGGGACGCATGGATATCCTGCCTGTTGGTTGTTCTAGGATGATTCGCTCTTTGAAGGGTTTAGGGAATCAATGATATGCCTGCCGTCGTTGTTCGGTGCAAACCCGAAGGAGTGTTTGTGCACGGACGGCAAAAAATTCCATAAAGGCCATCAAGTTGCGTTGTGCCATCACTTGATGGCTGCATTCTAGAGGACTGACGAGGGCCTGTTAACCGGAGAAATAGCTGATATGGGCGTTTTCAGGGGCTGACAGGCATGGGCCGGTCGAAACCGGCGTCGGCAATCGTCTGGCGTACTTGTTGACGTTGTTGCTGGTTTTCATAGGGGCCAATCCAGACCCGGAATAGATTACCCTCCGAGTGCTGGATTTGGGTATCGACGCCCAATTGGTTGACCAGCTTTTGTTGTAGCCGTTGAGCGCTGACGCGGTCAGAGAAGGCGCCTGCCTGCAGAAACAGACTGGCGCTTTTCTCATTTTCTTTTACCGTGCCCGTTTGGGTGCCGGAGGTGCTCTGTGCTTGTGAAGGCGGAGGGCTATCCAGGGCGGCGCGTACGGCTGTGGGGACGGTGCTGTTGGCCTCTTGGGATTGTGACTGTTGGCCCGTGATGGCCTCAACTCGAACACGTCCGGTGCCGGCTTGTTCTATGCCTAGGCGTACTGCGGCAGCCCAAGAGAGATCAATGATGCGATCTTCGTGGAAAGGGCCTCTGTCGTTCACCCGTACCACCAGGCTCTTACCATTATCCAGATTGGTAACCCGGGCGTAAGTGGGCAGTGGCAGGCTGCGATGGGCGGCAGTGAACTGATACATATCGAAAGATTCGCCGCTGGAGGTGCGATGACCATGAAATTTCTGGCCATACCAAGACGCGTTTCCTTCTGCTACGTAACCCTCCGCTTGGGGGAGTACTTGATAGGTTTTGCCCCACACACTGTAGGATTGTGGGTTGCCATAGCGACTGCGCGGTTCATTTGTGGGAACCGGTTCCGGTAGCTGTGAGATATCTCTACGCTCTTCAGGGGCGGTATCCTGATGCAGGCTATAACGGTCGGAGCCGGGTGCTCCGTTGCTGGCAGCTGGGCCGTCATTGCCATCATTGGGCCCTGGCGTTGTGGCACAGGCGCCGAGAAAGGCAGAGGTCAGTACGGCGCAAGCCAAACGGTTCATTGATTATCCTCCAGTGCCGCAGCCAATTGTCGTGATAGTTGTAGCACGGCCATGGCGTACAGGCGACTGTGATTGTAGCGGGTGATCACATAAAAGTTGTCGGTGGCCAGCCAAAATTCTGCGCCATCGGTTCCGGTCAGGTCGAGTAGGGCGACGCGGGTGCTGGCGGGCAGATCAAAGCAGTATTCACTAACCAGCCGATCGTCGTTGCAGCTGAGTGCGGTGACGCCGGCACTGTTGGCTTGTGCCAGAGTAAAGGATGGCTTGTAACCTTTCTTGGCCAGCGCGACATAACCGGTACCGTGTAAGCGAGCTCTGGCAGCCACGGGCAAACCGGGTTGCCAGTTATGTTCGCTGAAATAGTTGGCCACGGAGCCAATGGCATCCACCGGATTATTGACCAGATCGGTGATACCGTCGTTGTCAAAATCCACTGCGTAGGCTTGGTAACTGGTGGGGATAAACTGGCCATAGCCCATGGCCCCCGCGTAAGAGCCGGTGATCGTGTTCGCGTCAATATGGGCATGGTGTTCCAATTCAAACAGTGCTTTGAGCTGTTTGCGGAAGAAGCTTCCTCGGGGAGGGTAGTCATAGCCCAGTGTGGCCAGCGCATCGACCACACGGTAGTTGCCCATGTGATCACCGTAGCGGGTTTCCACACCAATGATGGCGAGAATAATTTCTCGCGGTACGCCGTAGGTTTGTTCGGCGCGGGTCAAGGTCTTGGCGTGGGTGTGGGCGAATTCAATACCTTTCTGAACCCGGCTTTCCTGTAGGAAAATTTTCTGATAAGTGGCCCAGGTATGGGTTCTTTCTGCAGGGCGAGCAATGGATTTGAGAATCTGGGGTTGGCATTGCGCGCTGCCCAGAACCTCTCGCAATCGTGCCTCATCTTGTCCTTGCGAGACGAGCTCGGCTATTAGAGCTTGGACTTGTTTGCGCTGCAGATAGTCGTTGTTTTCAGGGCAGGTATGCTCGGCTAAGGCAGGCAGGGAGGTGAAGAACAGGGCTGCGACCGCGATGGCTGAATACGCCGTGCCGGAGCGGAAAATGTTTAGAATGCCTAGATAGAAACGACGCAAAGGGGGTTCTCCTGTTTTCATTATTTCCATGGACTGCGTTTTGTTGGAAACCGGCGCACTAGGGGGCCGGCTTCACGTTTAATAACTCATTAGGCGCCGATGGGTGTGAATTGACATCAACATCCCAAAACTGGCCAATAGCGTGACAACGGAGGTGCCGCCATAGCTGACCAGAGGCAAAGGGACGCCTACGACAGGTAAGAGCCCTGAAACCATCCCAATGTTCACGAAAACATAAATAAAAAATGTCATCACTAGGCTGGCGGCCAGTAGCCGGGCAAACGTGTCTTGGGCGTGCCAGCTAATAAAGAAACCGCGGCCAACGATGACCAGGTACATCATCAGCAATACGATAACGCCTACTAGGCCGAATTCCTCGCTGAGCACTGCGAGAATAAAGTCGGTGGAGGATTCCGGCAGGAAATCGAGGCGTGATTGGGTACCGTCTAGCCATCCTTTGCCGTTAACCCCCCCGGAACCGATAGCGGTTTTTGACTGGATAATGTTCCAGCCGGTACCGCGCGGATCCGCTTCCGGATTAAGGAAAGTGTCTACCCGGTTGCGCTGATAATCATGCATCACGAAGAAATACATCAGCGGTGCGGCGGTGACCACTATGATTATCGCCACGGCAATCAGCCGCCAGGATAGCCCCGCCATGAACAGGACTATCAAGCCACTGGCCGCGATGAGAATGGCTGTGCCCAGGTCCGGTTGCATGCCGATGAGCATGGCGGGAATGCCGAGTAATAGCAGGGCAGCAATCACATCAGTGAGCCGGGGGGGCAGCGTGCGTTCACTGAAGTACCAGGCGACCATGGCGGGTACCGCGAGTTTCATTACCTCCGCCGGTTGGAAGCGGCCGGCGCCGGGAATGGATAACCAGCGTTGAGCCCCTTTGGCTTCGGTGCCGATGAGCAACACCATTATCAATAACATCAGGCCGATGGAATAAATCACTGGCGCCCAGAAGCGGTAGCTTCGCGGCGGGATTTGGGCCAACAGAAACAGCACAATAAGGCCGGCGCCGAAGCGGATGCATTGACGGACCACTAGCGCCATGCTTTCCCCGCCAGCACT
This sequence comes from Alcanivorax sp. NBRC 101098, assembly GCF_001010505.1. GTDB lineage: Bacteria > Pseudomonadota > Gammaproteobacteria > Pseudomonadales > Alcanivoracaceae > Alcanivorax > Alcanivorax borkumensis. The sequence goes on along the minus strand of NZ_AP014613.1, from coordinate 2,230,239 downwards.
ATAAAGAACGGTGAGCCCCCCGAACATGAGTAGCAACAGGCCCACCAGTAATGGTGGATCCAGGTGCAGGCGTACCGCCAGCCCGGGTGATAGGCTAGCGCCCGTTTGGCCTGGCATTTGGCGGGTAAATTCGCGCTGGCTCATGGGCGGTTCTCGTTACCGGCATTATTGATGGTGGTATTGGACGGTGGATGGGGCGGGGTTTCGGCAAACACCGGCGGTACTTTCAGCTCCCCCTGTTCATCCAGTAGCCACGCATCCATGACTTCGCGGGCAACCGGCCCCGCGGTAGAGCCGCCGTGGCGGCCATTTTCCACCAGCACCGCCACGGCAATCGCTGGCTTGTCGGCGGGGGCAAAGGATACCAGTAGGGCGTGGTCCAGTAGTCGTTCCGTCAATTCTTCTTCATTATAGGTTTCGTCCTGGCCCACCGAGAAAACCTGAGCAGTGCCGGATTTAGCAGCGATGTCATATTTGGCTTTCACGGCCATGGCCCGCGCCGTGCCGCCGAGCTGGGTTACACCAACCATGGCGTCGGCCATTTTTTCCCAGTTGCTCTGATCATTAAGCACGATATCGGTACGTTCTACTGGTTTAGTGTCTCCGGCGAGAGTGGGGACCACCTGTTTGCCGTGGTTGGCCATGATCGCTGTGGCATTGGCTAGTTGCAGTGGTGTGGCAAGTACAAATCCCTGGCCAATGCTGGCGTTGATGGTGTCACCGTGGAACCAGGGGCGGCCGCGTGCGGCCTTTTTCCACTGTTTGGACGGCATAATGCCGCTGGATTCGTTGTGGAGGTCGATACCGGTAGGCTGACCTAGGGAAAACTGGGTCATGTAGCGGTGTAGGCGTTCAATGCCCAGTTTAAAGCCCATGTCGTAAAAATAGGTGTCGCAGGACTGCACCACTGCATCGCGCAGATTGACGCGACCATGGCCCCAGCGTTTCCAGTCTCGGTAGCGGTGAGGGTCGTTTTCTAGCTGATAGTATCCGGGATCAAAAATGGTCCGCTCCCAGGTGGTTACCCCGGCATCGAGCCCGGCCAGGCCATACATGGGCTTGATGGTGGAACCTGGTGGGTAGCGCCCTTGCAGTGCACGGTTGAACAGGGGGTTGTCGTGGTCGTTGCGATAGGCGGAATAATCTTTATAGGAAATGCCGGTGACGAACAGGTTGGGGTTAAAGCCTGGCCGGCTAACGAATGCCAGCACACTGCCATCGCGAGGATCAATGGCGACCACGGCGCCACGGCGTTCGCCCAAAGCATCATAAGCTGCTTTTTGCACTCGCATGGAAAGGCGAAGTCGCAGGGGCTTACCCGGCACCGGCGCTTGCTCTTCTAGCACCCTTAAGATTCGGCCTCGAGCATTGGTTTCTACTTGGCGGTAGCCAACTTCACCGTGCAGGGTATCTTCATAAAACCGTTCGATGCCACTGCGCCCGTAAAAATGGGTGCCCGCGTAGTTGCGTTGTTGGTCTAGAGTCATCGCGTCCAAATCTTGGACATTGATCCGGTTTACGTAGCCCAAAACATGGGAAAACAGAATGCCGTGAGGGTAGTGGCGAATCGGGTCGGCGGAGATCCTGATACCCGCGAGCCGGTGCTGGTTCACCACCAGCCGGGCAATTTCTTCTTCGGTGAGCCGGCCACGTAGTGGCACAGGTTCCCAGGGGCGGCGAGCGGTATGGCGGCGTTTCTCGAAACGTTCCCGGTCCCCCTCATCGAGTTCGATAAGATTGCCCAGCTCGGTGAGCAGCTGATCCAGATCAGCTGCTTGCTCGATGATGATTTCCAGCGAAAAATCAGGGCGGTTATCGGCAAGAATTTCGCCATTGCGGTCGGTAATTAGCCCGCGCGGTGGGGCCACAGCTTGTGTCTGAACCCGGTTGTTGTCACTGAGGGTGGTGTAACGATTGTGTTCGATGATCTGTAACCAGATCATGCGCCCGATCAACACACAGGTGAGCAGTAACACCAGGAAAACACTCACGACAAGACGAACGCTGAAAATGCGCTGCTCGTGATGATGATCCTTCAGCGTTAATGGTCGGCGCATGTTGGCGTTAGAGTCCGGGGTTACTTAGGGCGAATAAAGGAACGCGTGATAGTAGCAAAATAACGTTGTGTCGGGGGATCACTCAAAGCCACAAGCTATAACGAGGTTAAAGGTTCCTGCTTGGTGGTTCGTTTGATGATCATGTTCTGATCTTTAGTATCGCAAACTGACCATGCAGCGCGTTATTAACGCTTTGCCAGTTAGCATGGCGCCTCTCGTGTTGTAGCGTGGAGTTTGTCGCTATTCAACGGTGATAGGGGTGCCCGGTCAGTAGTGTCCAGCCCCGGTAGAGCTGCTCAGCCAACAATACTCGCACCAGTGGGTGGGGCAATGTCAGGTTGGACAGACTCCAGCGCTCATGGGCGCTGGCTGATAACTCGGGACACAGGCCATCGGGCCCGCCCACCAGCAGCACTAAATCCTGGCCCACGTCTTTTAGCTCGCCCAGTTTACGGCTAAGGGCGTGAGTGTCCAGCGCCCGGCCGTTGACTTCCAGCGCCACGGTTTTGGCGCCCGGGCTTTTTTTCACAATTGTTTCCAGGCGCTTTCGTAGGGCGTCAGCTTCTGCCCGTATTTGACTGCCGGCGTCTCCCTTGCCACGTTTAGGCATGGGAATCTCTTCCAGTGTTAAGCGCATATCCGGAGGCATACGCTTCTGGTATTCGTTAAAACCTTCGGTGACCCACGCTGGCATGCGGGTGCCGATGGCCAGCAGAACAAGGTGCATGGGCTAGTGGTCTTGCTGCTGTTCGCGGTCTGGGTGGTGCTGGGGGTTCTTCCACAGCCGTTCCAAATCGTAGAATTCACGGGTGGCGGGCAGCATCAGGTGAACAATGACGTCACCCAAATCGACCAAAATCCACTCGCCAGTATTTTCTCCTTCGGTGCCAATCGGCGGGTAGCCGGCGGTTTTGGCCGCATCAGACACGTTGTCGGCCAGCGCTTTCACGTGGCGGTTGGAGGTACCACTGGCGATAACCATGGTATCCGCGACACTGGTGATTTCACGTACATCCAGCGGGGTGATGTTTTGGGCTTTGACTTCTTCCAGGGCGTCGATGACCAGTTGCAGTAGCGGAGTGTCAGCGCTCATGGGGCCTCATGATTGGTTAAAAGGGGTATGTTCGGCCACATTATACAGGTCGTGGCGGTGAATATGCGTAATCACGGCGTCATCTAACGCCGGACAGTGCCCTTTTTTTGCGAGCGCCTGACGAATGGCGGTGGCAGAGACATCCAGAAATGGGCGTTTGAGCATTAGTCGTAAGCCGTAGGGTTGCTGTGCCAGGCCGTGGGCATCGGTTTCTGGAAACGCCTCTAAGACGGCATTATCTGCCAGCGGGCTGTTTGGGCGAGGTACCACTGCCAGGTGACACAGGTTGGTGTAATCTCGCCATTGGTGCCACTGATGCAGGTTGGCAAAGCTGTCGGCGCCGATCATAAACACGAGCGGCCGGTCCGGGTGTTGTTTGCGAAAATGCTGCAGTGTGACCAGGCTGTAGCTGGGTCCGGGCTGTGCCAGTTCCCAACCATCCGGGTGCAACTGTGGGTGGTCAGCACAGGCCAGCTCCAGCATACGCAAGCGCTGCTCACCATCGGCCAACGGTTGCGGCCGGTGAGGGGGAACCGCATTAGGGAGCAGGTGCACAGGGGCGTCATTGAGCACCTTAGATACAGCTCGGGCCGCACTGATGTGCGCCCGGTGAACCGGATCAAAGGTGCCGCCAAAGAGAACCAAAGGCCGGACGCCGGACGCCGCATGTTGGACGTTATGCAAAGCACGCCTCCGTGTTTGGCGTTAGGTATCCGGCATCCTGCATCTGGCGTTTACAGCCGTATATGCCCATCACCCAACACCACCCATTTCTGGCTGGTCAGCCCTTCTAGACCCACTGGGCCGCGGGCATGGATTTTATCGGTGGAAATGCCGATCTCGGCACCCAGCCCGTATTCGAACCCGTCAGCAAAACGGGTGGAGGCATTCACCATCACTGAACTGGAGTCCACTTCGGTGAGAAACCTGCGAGCCAAGGTGTAGTTTTCGGTAATGATGGCTTCGGTATGGCCCGAACTATAGCGGTTGATATGTTCGATGGCGTCATCAATACCGTCAACGATTTTTACCGCGAGCACCGGCGCCAGGAATTCCTCTTCCCAGTCGCTGTTGGAGGCTTCCACCATGCCGGTGATGCCTGCTTCTGTCAGGAGCCGACGGGCCTTATCACAACCGCGTAGCTCCACGCCGGCCTGTTGGTACTTGCCCGCTAGCTCTGGCAGCACCTGTGGCGCAATCGCATTGGCTACCAGTAACGTTTCGGTGGTATTGCAGGTGCCGTAACGCTGGGTCTTGGCGTTGTAGGCCACGCTGATCGCTTTGGCGATATCGGCCTGACCATCAATGTAGGTGTGGCAGTTGCCATCCAGATGCTTAATCACTGGCACGCGAGCGTCATTACTGATGCGCTCGATCAGCCCCTTGCCGCCCCGGGGGACAATCACGTCCACGAATTCCGGGTGGCTAATCAGCTCGCCTACGGCGGCGCGGTCGGTGGTTTCCACCACCTGTACGGCGGTGTCAGGCAGCCCAGCCTCACGAAGGCCCTCGCGTATGCATTCGGCAATGGCTTGGTTAGCGTTGATGGCTTCGGAGCCGCCACGCAAAATCGCCGCGTTGCCGGATTTCAGGCATAAAGCGGCGGCATCAACGGTAACGTTCGGGCGGGACTCGTAAATGATGCCGATAACCCCCAAGGGCACACGCATTTTGCCCACTTGAATGCCTGATGGGCGGTAAGCCAGGTCGGTAATTACACCGATTGGGTCTGCCAGCCCGATAATTTGTTCTAAGCCTTCCACCATGCCGTCAAAGCGGTCGGGAGTCAGTTCCAGCCGGTCTAGCAGGGCAGCGTCCAGACCATTGTTACGTCCGGCGTCCAGATCCTGCTGATTGGCCTGCAGGATCGCGTTACGGTGGCTGCGCAAGGCGCCGGCAATGGCCGCTAGGGCCTTGTCCTTGTCGCTGGAACTGGCACGGGCCATGGCACGGGAGGCTTGGCGGGCCTGTTCACCCAGGCGTTGCATGTATTGCTGGATATCCATAAATCTCTGCGTTAAATCGGTTGATGGCTTGCGGGCTGTGCCGGGCTGCTACGTTACTGTGGGATCTAAACCCGCCTATAAGGTAGAGGAGCCGGGCGCCGGGTGCCGGGGCACCGGAGGCCCGCTACCGCGCTGGCTGGTAGCGTGGACTGCTTTTTTCGCCCGCGAAAAGCAGCATTATAACGATAACCGCTGCTGTACGCTTGCACACAAAGGGTGAGGGAGCGAAAACCTTTGCTACGGAGATACCGATAATCGCCTAATGTCATGAGTGTGATTGTGCCATTGAGAGGGGTGCCGGTGGTAATACACCAATACTCCTGCCCAGCGATCATGAATGAAGTGCTTCTGGGGCGGGCAGTGAAGTGGAAATTAATGACCGGGCATTATTCTCCCGTCTGCCAACCCGCGTAAGCACCCTTGCGGATGCTCGGTGAAGCCTTCCAGATTGCATTTCTTATCGGTATTACTTCAATCGAATCTACGGAAACATTCTTGTCCGTTGTGGGAGAAAGCTGGGCACCGACAAGCTTGAAATTCCCCCAGATCTTTAACCGCGATCAGGACGAAAAGGTGGTGTTTTTCATTGGCCAGAAACCCTCAAAGCGTGAACGATCAACGATTGCCCAGCGCTGTCTTCCCTTCCAATATCCGCACCATGGGGTTGCCTCGAGTCTGGGGGATGGGTAGCTGGCCATAAAAATCAGCTGGGTTATGAATGGTGAGGGACTGGAAGCCCATTTGCTCGAAGTGGTTGGTGGCCTGCTGGTCGGAATGAAAATGAAAACCCACTTGGCTACGGGAAACAGCCCCAAGCAGACGGCCCAGCCCCTTGAGGGTGTGATAGAACGGCATGCCCTGGTATAGCGGGTAGTTGTCGGTTAGGTAGGTACCTTGGGGGAATGCTCCCAGGGCGGCGGCCAGTTTGCGCCAGAACTCGGAGATCACCGCCAGTGGAAAATAATTCACCAGTCCTTCGGTGATGACCACTACCGGTTTGCTGGTGTCCAGTTGGCCAAGAACATGGCCCAGGCTTAGTTCGCCGACGTCAGCAAAAATATTGATGGGCATCACCCGGTGGCGTTCGCTTAGCACTTGATGTTCTGTGAGGAGGTGTTGTTTGCGGCGGGCCATGTCCGGCAAGTCGGTTTCGATGTAGGTGAGCTGCGGGTATTGCTGGCAGAAGCGGTGGCCGCGGGGCGACAGGCCGCAGGCGATTTCCACTACCTGGGTTACGCCACTGTTAATTAGCTGGTGCAAGCGGTGGTCGATAACCAGGTGGCGTTGCAGAAGAAAGGTACGAATATTGCCACCGGCAATGTGCCGGCCCATATATTCAAACGGGGCCAGCGCGCCATACAGTAAGGCGCCGCCACGCGTGCGGAAGAAGGGGGCGGCCAATCCATCTTTGGCCCATACATGCCCAGTGTACAAGGCGGTAAAGCTGATGGATGAGGTATCCCGTAGTTCGCTCATTGTTGTTTTGCGCCGGTAAGGAAGAAGTGAGGATAGGCTAGCAGAGTGTTGCCCCTGCTAGGTGGTAATTCGTGCCAATCGATGGGGCAAATAACAAGCCGGTGCTGAAACAGCAACATGCTCGGCTTTTGTTCTTCTGAATGGTTCACTTTGAACGGTTAACTGAATTTCGCGGGCAGGGGGGGGGCGTGGCCACGGGCCTTAGTCGTGTTGCAGACTTTGCTTGCAGGTAGGCTCTCACAGAAAGTCGGTTCTTGATTTTGTTCCTCAAAAGGAACGGCTACGGATCGGAGCTTTACCGTTCCATACTTCGGGGCAGGGGGTGGCCGGCTAGGCGCAGAGCCAGAGAAGTGATGTGTTTCCAAGGGTCGCCTTTGGCCATGCCTTTGACGCATTGGTCGGCGCGGATGGCGCAGGCTTGGGCAATGCGTAATTGCTGGGGGTTAAGGCGTTGGGCCTGATTCTGCATGGCGCGTACCCTTTGCGGGGGCAGGCGCGGGGGCGGTCCGCCGCCGAGCATGCCATCGAGCAGGCGGATGTCGCGGCTCAAGGCCCACAGTAATACAGGGGGTTCTACGCCTTCAGCGCGAAGGGTCTGGATGATGTGCATGACCCGTTGGCTATCACCTTGGGCGGTGGCGTCGGTGAGATCGAACGGCGAGTAGCGGCTGGAGTCGCCCACTGCTTGCTGCACGTCTTCCGGCCCGACTTGGCCGTCTTCCACTAGCAGGGCCAGTTTGTCCACTTCTTGAGCGGCGGCCAGCAGATTACCTTCACTGCGTTCGATCAGCAGGGCGAGGGCGTCTTCACTGGCGCGCAGCCCGCGGCTGGTTAGGCGTTCCTGTAGCCAGTTGCGTAGGCCATTTCCTTCTACAGGCCAGACTTCAATCACTGCGCCCATTTCATCTAGGGCTTTTACCCAGGCGCTATTCCAGTCCTTGCGTCGATCCAGTCGCGAGCAACGAATCAATAACAGGGTGTCGCTACTGGCTTCGCCTTTCAGGCTGGCGAGAACATCACGAAGAATTTGGCTGCCGGTTTTATCCGGGCGTTTGTCGTTCAGGACCAGTTCAAGAATCCGGCGGCCACCAAACAGGCTCATGCTCTGTGATTCATTGAGCAGGGCGTTCCAGTCGATGCCGGTATCACTGGAAAAGCGTTGGCGTTCGTCAAAGCCTTGGTCGCGAGCCGCTCGGCGTAAATCGTCGATGAGTTCGCCTTGCTGTAGGGGTTCGTCACCGGCAACTAGATAAACGGGCAACAGCGTCGCGGACAGGTGCTTGCCAAGTTGTTCGGGACGCAGGCGCATTAGTAGGTCTCCCACCCCTTAGAGGCCGCAGCGATCTGGTTGATCAGCCGGAAGGTCATATCTTCGTACAAGTCGTCGCGCACCAGTTGCTCTTCATCTGAGGACGCGGTGGCGTTTTCCGGGTACCAGGGCAGGCTGCGCAGCGCCATCATGCGTTTGGGGGTGGTGAGCAGGGCGCCGGTTTTTACATCGCGCAGGTGCCAGTAAAGGGTGTAACGCAGTTCAATTTCCGCTTGGCGGCCCTGATTATCGACAGCGGAAGTGCGCCGCATCCACTCTTCGTCATCAATGATCAGTTGATAGGGGGACTCGTTGTGCACTAGTACGCCTTGGTTTTCCAGCTCATCTTCCAAGCTGTATTTCAGCTCTGTGCTTGCCCCCATGAGCGATAGGCTTTCCATGGAGGGTACGCTGGTTTCGCCGCGCAGTTGCCAGCCGCAGGCAGAAACCAACAGGGTTAAGAGTACGGTGGTGATGGCGGCGATAACCTTCATGCAAACCTCGTGGGGCAAGTGGCGCTTATGCGTCTTCAAGCTGATGGCTGGAGCCGGCTAGGAGCCGTGCTTGCCGGGGCGTCCGCGTCATACAAAAGCATATAAAATATGGTTGTAAGAGGTGGAGTTTGCCCCGGCGGTGCGAATCGCGGATTAGTTGGCGACGATATTCACCAGTTTACCCGGCACTACGATCACTTTACGCACGGTTTTGCCTTCAGTGAATTTCTTCACGTTAGGCTCGTCCATAGCAAGGGTTTCCACCGATGCTTTATCGGCATTGGCGGGCACGTTCAGTTTGGCGCGGACCTTGCCATTTACCTGTACCACAAGCTCGATACTGTCTTTTACCAGTGCGCTCTCATCTACACTCGGCCAACTAGCGTCAATGACCGCCTCGTCATGACCTAGGGCTTGCCACAGGCTGTGCCCCGCATGGGGAATGATGGGAGCCAGCAGCAGTACGGCGGCTTCCAGCGCTTCTTGTTTCACCGCGAGGGCATTGTCAGTGGCAGCGTCGAACTTGCTCACTTCATTAATCAATTCCATCACCGCAGCGATGGCGGTGTTGAAGGTGTTGCGGCGGCCGTAGTCGTCGCTGACCTTTTGAATGGTTTCGTGGGTTTTGCGGCGAAGTGCCTTGCCGGCGTCGTCCAATGCGTTTATATCCAGAGTGCCGGTATTGCCGGCTTCCACATGTTCGGCAACCAGGCGCCATAGACGCTTGATAAAGCGGAAGGCGCCTTCTACGCCTGCGTCGTTCCATTCCAGAGACTGCTCTGGTGGCGCGGCAAACATCATGAATAGGCGCACAGTGTCGGCGCCGTATTCTTCAATCATTTGCTGCGGGTCCACGGTGTTGCCCTTGGACTTGGACATTTTGGCACCGTCTTTGAGCACCATGCCCTGACAGAGGAGTTGCTTGAACGGTTCGTCGCAGTTCACCAGCCCAGTATCGCGCAGTAACTTGTGGAAGAAGCGAGAATAAAGCAGGTGCAAAATGGCATGTTCTATACCGCCAATGTACTGGTCTACGGGCAGCCAGTAATTGGTGGCTGCCGGGTCCAGCATGGCGGTGTCGCTTTGTGGTGAGCAGTAGCGAGCGTAATACCAGCTGGACTCCATAAAGGTATCGAAGGTATCGGTTTCGCGCAGGGCGGGCTGGCCGTTAAACGTGGTTTTGGCCCACTCCGGGTCGGCTTTGATAGGGCTGGTGACGCCATCCATTTCCACATCGGTGGGCAGCGCCACGGGCAGCTGGTCTTCTGGAGTGGGGTGTAGGGTGCCGTCTTCGGTTTCCACCATGGGAATGGGGGTGCCCCAGTAACGCTGGCGGGAAACACCCCAATCACGTAGCCGGTAGTTCACTTTCTTTTCGCCAAGGGAGCGTTCGCTAAGCCAGTTAGCAATAGCGTTGAAGGCCTCGGCGGAAGACAGCCCATCGAATTCACCAGAATGTATCAGGGTGCCTTTTCCGGTGAAGGCTTCGAGTGCCAGATCGATGGGCTCACCGTTGGCGGGTTCAATCACCTGGTTGATGGGTAGGCCGTATTTTTGCGCAAATTCAAAATCGCGCTGATCATGGGCGGGCACGGCCATTACCGCGCCGGTGCCGTAGCCCATCAGCACGAAATTGGCGATCCATACCGGTACCGCTTCACCGCTGATCGGGTGGGTGGCCGTTAGGCCGGTGTAGATACCTTTCTTCTCCATGGTGGCCATGTCGGCTTCGGCGGTCTTGGTGTTCTGGCATTCTTTAACGAAGTCCGCAACTTCGTGATTGGCGGCGGCGGCTTTTTGTGCCAACGGGTGGCCGGCGGCCACGGCCACGTAGCTCACGCCCATGAGGGTGTCCGGGCGCGTAGTGTAAACGCGCAGAGACTCTTCTCCCTCAATGGGGAAGTCTAATTCAACCCCTTCAGAGCGACCGATCCAGTTGCGCTGCATGGTCTTAACTTGTTCTGGCCAACCATCCAGCTGATCCAGATCATTCAGCAGTTCGTCGGCGTAGTCGGTGATTTTGATAAACCACTGGGGAATTTCTTTTTGTTCCACCAGTGCGCCGGAGCGCCAGCCACGGCCATCAATGACCTGTTCGTTGGCCAACACAGTTTGGTCTACCGGGTCCCAGTTCACCGTGGACATTTTCCGATACACTAGGCCTTTCTCGTACAGCTTGGTGAAAAACCATTGTTCCCAGCGATAATATTCTGGCGTACAGGTGGCCAGTTCCCGGCCCCAGTCGTAGCCGAAGCCCAGACGCTGCAGCTGCCCGCGCATGTAGTCGATGTTCTCGAAAGTCCATTTGGCAGGCGCTACCTTGTTTTTGATCGCCGCATTTTCTGCCGGCAGGCCGAATGCATCCCAGCCCATGGGTTGCAGCACGTTTTTGCCTAGCATGCGCTGGTAACGGCTGACCACATCGCCGATGCTGTAATTACGCACATGGCCCATGTGCAGGCGGCCAGATGGGTAGGGGAACATGCTCAGGCAATAGAACTTTTCTTTGCTGGCATCCTCGGTGACCTTGAAGCTTTGATTGTCATCCCAGTATTGCTGGGCTTGGGCTTCGATCTGATCGGGGCGATACTGTACGTCCATCGGCTCTCTTTTCTTGATCATAAAACAAACGGGAACAGGGCGGTTGAAGGAAACATTCCGACCGTGAAGGAGATATAGGATACATGAGCTTAGCTTGGATTTCTCAATACGCGGGTGCCCAGATGTGCAATCTCAATGATAAATACCTCGAGCAGGGGCGGCGGTGGGCCGTGGCAGCCGTGAGGGCCTGCCAATGATGCTGACGTACCTAGCGTTGCTGGTGTTGGTGGGCGCCAGCTTGCCGGCGGTGGTGCGCAGTTTTCTGCCGCCTTTGCCGCGCCGGATTACCGGCATTACGCCCCAGGCTGTGGTGGTGTTGGGCGCGGGGCGGCGCCAACGAAAAGGCCGAAGTTCGTTGAATACCCGAGGGCTGCGTCGGTTGAAATTGGCTGCAGAGCTGGCCCATGAGCACGGCTTGCCACTACTGGTCAGTGGCGGCGGTCAGCCCCCTAAGCACGATGATGAGCCCACAGAGGCAGACTTAATGGCGGAGCAAGCGCTGCGGCGCTGGCCGCGGCTGGATGTAATTAAAGAATTCCGTAGCCGAAATACTTGGGAGAACGCTTGTTATAGCTCTGAGCTGTTAGCTGATCGAGGCATAGATGAGGTGTTGTTGGTCAGTGATCGGGCCCACTTGCCCAGGGCCTTGCTGTGTTTCCAGAGCCAGGGTGTGTTGGCTCAGGCGGCGTGGAGCAAACGGTTGCCGAAGCAGGAATGGCTTCCCTCTGCGGGGGCCATATCTATGGTGCCGGAGATTTGGTATGAGTGGTTGGCCCTAGTGTGGTATCACGCTCGATTTTTGTAAACGCTAGGGTAAGAGGCGTGTCGCTTCTTGGTGCTATACGGCGTCAGGTGTCTTGGTGGCTCCGCCGAGTGCTTCAATGGCCTGATATTGGCTGAGAAAAACCTGGCCGCTGAGAGTGCTCAGCAAGTGGGTTTTCGTCAGCCGGTCCATCACTGGGCCTTTTACTTCAGATAGATGTAACTGTACGCCGGCGGCGTCGAGCCGCGCGTTGAGGCTTTCTAGGCTCTGTACAGCACTGGCATCCAAGTGATTGATGGCGGAGCACATCAGCACCACATGAGCAACACCGGGACGGCCCATGGCATGATCGTAGAGCAGATCCTCCAGTGGCCGAGCATTCCCAAAATACAGTGACTCATCCACGCGTATGGACAGAATCTGATCGGAGATAATGGCGTCGTGACGGTCAATGTTACGAAAATGCTGTGTGCCGGGTACCAGGCCGACTTCGGCCACATGGGGTTGGCTGGTGCGCCACAAGAACAGCACCACGGACAATCCTACTCCGATAAGCAAGCCGCTTTGCACATTGATTAATAACACCCCGAATAAGGTGACCACCATAGCGATGCTATCCGGACGGCTGTATCGCCATAGCTGGCGAATTTCCCCTAGTTCGATCAAAGGAATAATGCCCACCACAATGATCGCGGCGAGGGTGGCCAAGGGTAAAGCGTAAAATAGACCGGTGAAAAACAGGGCCACCAGGGCAATGCCCATACCGGTGAGCAGGCTGGTCATGGGGGTCCGGGCTCCGGCCTCGAAACTCACCGTGGTGCGGGAAAAACTGCCGGTGACAGCAAAGGAGCCGGATAGGCCGCTGGCCAGGTTAGCCAAACCCAGCCCCATCAGTTCCCGATTAGGAGAAATTCGCTCCCGGCGACGGGCAGCCAGCGCCTGTGCCAAAGAAATGGATTCCACGAAACCGATCAGCGCTAATAACAGAGCGGGTGTTGCCACGGCCTTCCAGTGGCTCCAGTCCATTTGTGGGGTGGATAGATGGGGCAGGCCGCTGGGGATTGCGCCCACAATGGCTAAGCCCTGTTGATCCAAGTCGAAGGAAAATGCCAACACAGTGGTGACCAGCACCGCCAGAATCGGGCCGGATTTGCCCATGAAGGCGGCGAGCCAAGCGGGTAAACGGCTACGCTTGAATGCGCCATTGAGTTGTTTAGGGATAAGCAGGGAGGCAATGGCGATGGCACTAATGGCCACGGTGAGCCAGTGACTCTGATTTAAATGTGCGCTCAAACTGCGGCCCAGTTGCACAATGTTATTGCCGCTGGCAGGGATGCCCAGCAGGTGCTTGAGCTGGCTGCTGGCGATCAAAATGGCACAGCCACTTACAAAACCGATGATGACAGGGTGACTAAGCAGGTTAGTCAGCCAGCCCAGGCGTAACACCGCCATTATTATTAGCACCGCTCCAGAGAGCAGCCCCATGCCAATAGCCGCCTGGATAAACAGCTGAGGATCTCCGTGGGCGAGGGCGCCGGCGGCGGAGGCGGTAATCAGTGATGTGAGTGCCGCCGGCCCAACGGACAGGCTGCTGCTGGTGCCGAATAGGCCGTAAACAATCAAAGGCAACATGCTGGCATACAGCCCGGTTTCAGGGGGCATACCCGCCAAGAGTGCGTATGCCAGCCCCTGGGGTACCAACAAAATGGTCACGATAATAGCGGCCAAGCCGTCACCGGCGGCATCGGCGCGGGTATAGCGAGCCAGCCAGTCGCTGGCGGGTAACCAGCGTATTACTCGCAAGGCTCGCTGCACGTTGTTACTGGCCTCGGCGCTGATTGAGCCGCTCTACCAGCCCGCTCAGGTCGTAACCGGCTTGTTCTGCGGTGGCAAGAATGCGGGCGTTGTCTTGTTCGCTGGCCTGGGTCAGGGCCCACAGCATTGTGCTGCGGGTTCCCGTACGGCAAAACGCTAATACTGGTGTTTCTGCCAGCGAGACGATGGCGTCGAAGCCGTCGATATCGGTTTCGCTGATGTTACTGCCCACCACAGGCTGGTGAGCGTATTCCAGGCCCGCTGCCTCGGCGGCGGCGGCCATTTCGGCGCTACTGGGTTGGTTTTCATCTTCACCATCGGGGCGGTTGTTGATGACCATCTTGAAGCCCGCTTTGGCCAGCTCAGCCATATCTTCTGGCTGCAGCTGTTCTGCGACAAAGAGGGTGTCGGTCAATTTCTTGGTAGTCGTCATGGAGACTCCTTGATGATTTGCTGTCAGCTTACCGGGGTATGTGGGGGCTGCAAGTCTTCTTCGTCTTGGCGGTCCTGTTGTTTTATACATTCCGGTGCCAGATCCTGCATGGCCTGATAATGGGTCAGGTAGATCTTGCCGCTAAGCTCTTCGGGTAACGCCGCCCGCTTGAACTGATCCATTACGGGTCCCTTGATCTCCGAGAAGTGAAGCGTGATGCCTGCGTCGGCCAGCCTGCGGTTGAGACTGAGCAGGCCATCGATGGCGCTGGCATCAAGATGGTTGATGGCGGTGCCCATCAGAACCACATGTTCGGTTTGTGGCCGTTGCAGGGCCGCATCGTAGATCTGGTCTTCCAGGCGGCGGATGTTGGCGAAGTACAGGGACTCGTCGATGCGCATACTCATAATTCGCGGTGACACCTTAACGGCGTGTCGTTGCACATTGCGGAAATGCTCGGTGCCAGGAACAAGACCAATCTCGGCCACATGGGGTTGGTTGGTGCGCCATAGATACAGCGCTAGGGAACTGATCACCCCGGCCATGACCCCGGCCTCCACACCCCAGCCCAGCACGCCGACAATGGTGATTATCATGGCGGTGAAATCCAGCCGGGAAAAATGCCAAGTGTGCTTCAGGGTGGCCAGGTCAACCAGTGAGAGTACCGCCACCACAATGGTGGCGGCCAAAGTGGCCTTGGGCAGGAAGACGAACAGACCGGTAAGCAATAGCGCGGTTAAGGCGATTCCTACAGCGGTGAAGACCCCGGCCATGGGGGTTTGGGCTCCAGCATCAAAGTTGACCACAGAGCGGGAAAACCCCCCAGTCACCGGGAAGCCGCCGCTGAAGGCGCTGGCCAAGTTGGCCGTTCCTAGCCCCATCAGTTCCTGGTCTGGGTTGATACGCTGGCGCCGCTTGGCCGCCAAGGTCTGGGCCACGGAAATGGATTCCACAAACCCGATCAGGCTTATCAGTAGTGCAGGCACTAGAAGTTGCCGCCAGAGTTCTGTGTCCATGGCGGGCATGATGAAACCGGGCAGACCGCTGGGTATGTCACCGACGATGTCGACACCTTGCTGGTCGAGACGCAGGCTGGCAGCAAGCAGGGTGGTGGCCAGTACTGCCAACACGGGCCCGGCCTTGCTGATTAGGTCTGCCCAGAAGGGCGTTAGCCCCATTTTCAGCAGCAGCGGCTTGAAAGACCTGCGCACCCAGAACAGGAAGACCGTGGCTGTGCCGCCAAGAATGAGGGTGGGTAGATGAATGTCGGGCAGGTGGTGATAGAGGGACGCACCTAGTTCATAAAGGTTGCGGCCGCTGAGCGGGACACCAAGTAGGTGTTTAAGTTGGCTCGCGGCGATCAGAATTCCGGAGGCGGTGATGAAACCACTCACCACCGGGTGCGACAACAGGTTGGCGATCCAGCCCAGTTTGAACAGGGCCATGAGTATCAGGATAGCACCGGACAGGGCGGCCAGAATGATGGTTGAGGCGATGTATTCAGGGGTGCCGGCGGCGGCAATTTCACTGGCGGCGGCGGCGGTCATCAGCGAAGCCACAGCCACCGGGCCAACGGCTAGGGTGCGGCTGGAGCCAAACAGGGCGTAAGCCACTAGCGGCAGGATGCTGGCGTAGAGTCCCACTTGCGGGGGAAGGCCGGCGAGCATGGCGTAGGCCAAACTCTGCGGAATCAGCATGATGGTGACGACAACTGCGGCAACCCCATCCTGAGCGGCAGTCTGCCGGTTATAGAGTGGGAGCCATTGTGATGCTGCGAGCCAGCCAGGAAGTTTCATCGCCTTAGTGCCTTATGGTTTTCCTGGTTTTGCCAGCCATTCGTGCCCTTTCAGCATCATGGAGAAATAGATGTGCGGCATGGCGTAGCGCTTGAGCCACCACATGCTGGTGCGAGCCACCGCGGGTTTGAGTGGGAAGGTGGGTTGCAGTTTGCCGCCATAGCCGAACTCGGCCATTACCACCTTGCCCTGTTCCACGGTGAGCGGACAGGCGCCGTATCCGGTGTAGCGGGCGGGCATGGGGCGGTCGGCGAGGTGGGCGAGCAGGTTTTCTGCTACCACGGGCGCCTGCTTACGCACCGCGGCAGCGGTTTTGGCATTGCTGGCGCCACACACATCCCCGAGGCTGAATACATTGCCATAGTGGGGGTGTTGCAGGGTGGCTTCATCGACGGCGACCCAGCCGCTTTCATTGGCAAGCTCGCTGTCGCGGATGAATTCCGGGGCGCGTTGTGGCGGCACCACATGAAGCATGTCGAAGCATTCGGTACGCTCAATGGTGCTGCCATCTTCAGCGGTGTCGCGGAAGGTGGCGGTCTTCGTTGGGCCCTCTACGGCAATCAGGGTGCTGGTGAAATTCAGGTTGGCGCCGTAGCGCTTTACGTATTCCATCAGCGGAGGCACAAACTTGGAAACGCCGAACAGTACGCCCCCAGCATTGTGAAACTGCACGTCAATGTCGCCTAGGTAGCCCTGTTTTTCCCAGTGATGGCAGGACAGGTACATGGCCTTCTGTGGAGCGCCGGCGCACTTTATGGGCATGGCCGGCTGAGTAAACAGGGCGCGGCCTTGCTTGAGCAATTGCACGCATTCCCAGGTGTAGGGCGCGAGATCGTAGTGGTAGTTACTGGTCACGCCATTCTTGCCCAAGGTCTCTTCAAGACCGGCAATGGCTCCCCAGTTCAGTTCTAGGCCGGGGGCCACCACTAAGCTGCGATAGCTCAGATGCTGGTGATTTTCCACAATGACGTGGTTCTGCTGCGGCAGGAAGCCCGTCACCTTGCTGCGAATCCATTTGGCATTGGCCGGTATTAGCGAAGCGGTGGAGCGGCAGGTATCTGCGGGGTTGAAGCAGCCGCCGCCCACCAGGGTCCAGGCGGGTTGATAATAGTGGCGATCGCTGGGTTCTACGATCGCTATCGATAGGGAGGGCTTGCGTTTGAGCAGGCTGGCCGCCGCCGCGAGGCCGGCAGCGCCGCCGCCCACAATCACCACATCCCAGACAGAGTCATCAACTGGCATGGGCATTCTCTTAGAGTGCGTTCAGGGGGATTTTCAGGTAGCTGATGCCATTGTCTTCCTCGGGAGGAAGGTGCCCGGCGCGCATGTTGATCTGCACCGATGGCAGGATTAGGCGCGGCATGTCCAGGGAGGCATCGCGGGTTTCTCGCATGGTGACGAACTCTTCTTCGCTGACGCCTTCATGAACATGAATGTTGTGTTTGCGCTGATCACCCACGGTGGTTTCCCAAACGAATTCTTCGCGGTTCTCTGGTAGGTAGTCGTGGCACAGAAACATGCGGGTTTCGTCCGGCAGAGCGAGTAACTTCTGAATGGAATGGTATAGAGTGCGAGCATCTCCACCGGGAAAATCGCAGCGGGCGGTGCCGTAGTCTGGCATGAACAAGGTGTCCCCGACGAAGACCGAATCGCCGATCACGTGGCTCATGCAAGCCGGGGTGTGCCCAGGCGTGTGAATGGCTCGAGCCTGCAGATTCCCTACTTTGTAAGTCTCACCATCCTTGAACAGATGATCGAACTGACTACCGTCGCGGGCAAACTCGGTGCCGGCGTTAAAGACCTTGCTAAAGGTTTCCTGCACGGTGCTGATGTGCTCGCCAATGGCCAGCTGGCCACCTACCTGTTGTTGAATCCAAGGTGCGGCGGAAAGGTGGTCAGCATGGACGTGGGTTTCCAGCAGCCAATCCACAGTGAGACTTTCTTGTTTCACGTAGTTAACGATTTGCTCGGCACTGGTGTGTCGGGTGCGACCCGCGCTGGGGTCGTAATCCAGTACAGAGTCTACGATGGCGCAGTGGCGGCTTTGCGGGTCGGTGACGACATAGCTGATTGTATTAGTGTCGTGGTCAAAGAACGCTTTGACTTCAGGGCGTGACATGGTGCTTTCCCGTTAGGATGCGACAATGCCACTGTTATAGGCTGGCCGGAGAACAAAGTCAAATTAAGGTATAAGCATATATCAATATGGAATATTGGGCGATGTCCTGATTCGGCCCCGCCACCCTGCCCACACCATTAGGCAGGCCAGCAGTAGCCAGGGCCATACCCCCGTGGCCATGAATGGAGTGGTGCCCTGGCGGGGCTGGTACTGGCTGAGCAGCACGTCGCGCTCGAATTGTGGCAGGGCATCCACTACCTTGCCGTGCTCGTTGATCACTGCGGTGACCCCATTGTTGGTGCCGCGTAGCAACCATCGGCCGGTTTCCAGGGCACGCATACGGGCCATCTGAAAATGCTGCAAGGGGCCGGCAGAGGTGCCGAACCAGGCATCGTTGCTGATGGTCAGCAGCACATCGGCGTCGTGGCTGCGGTCGGCCACCAGTTCCGGATAGAGAATTTCATAGCAGATAAACGGGGCGATGCTGTGCCCCAGCGCCGTCAGATTGGGTTGGCTGGATTTTCCGGGGGTAAAGCCAGACATGGGTAAATCGAAAAATGGAATTAGCCCGCGTATAAGCGATTGCATGGGCACGTATTCGCCAAACGGGACCAGTTTTTGTTTGTGGTAAACCCGTTGGCGGCCATCGCCGGGATCAAGCGGGATGGAGGCAATGCTGTTGTGGTAGGTCACGCCACTATTGCTGACCGTACGCCAGGGAACCCCGGTGATGAAACCGCCGTTACGTTCGGCGATTTTTTGTCCTTCTTGTTCTACGAATTCGGATACGTTTTGGTAAAAATTAGTGAGCGCTGATTCTGGCCAAACTACCAGGGTGTCGGCGGGAATATCCCGTGTCAGGTCTTGATAGATCTGCTGGGTTCGTTCTCGCATGGACAGCTGCCATTTGAGGTCCTGGGGGATATTGCCCTGTACCAGCGCAACTTTCTGGGCAGACCCGCTGGGTTGGGTGAAGGTGAGAGTGTGAGAGACCGCAGTGAGAATCAGCAGGGCGCTGGATGCGACCAGCCCGGCGTACCCGCCTCTGCGCCAGTTAGTCAGGCGAATAAAACAGGCGCTGATCAACACCGCGCTAAGGGTCAACAGCCAGACTCCGCCTATGGGGGCCAAAGTGGCGAAAGGGGAGTCGATCAGGGCGTAGCCAGCATATAGCCAGGGGAAACCGGTCAGGAGTACGCCACGCAGCCAGTCCAGCAGTAACCAGATACCGGCAAAGGCCAGAGCCGAACGTCCCAGCCGCCAGCTGGCGTAAAAAGTGAGGCCGTAAAACAAGGCCAGGAAAGCCGCAAATAGCCCGGTGAACGGAATCGCCATCCACAGCGGCATGAAGCCGTAGTCGTGCATGGAAACATGCACCCAGGAAATACCGAAAGCGAACATGCCCAGCCCGTACAGCCAGCCACGTAGTAATGCTTCGCGGGCAGAGCTCGCCTGCTGCTGGCACCAGTAGCCCAGCCCGATGCTGACAAACAACAGAGGCCAGAGATCATAGGGGGCAAAAGCTAGGGGGAAGAGCAGGCCGGCAATCAGAGCCAGCAGACGATCACGCATGGATATCCTCGTTTCGTACTGGCGAGCAGGCCGCCTGGCAGTTTGGACTAGAGTCAATGTAATAATACGAATAAAGTAGCAGAAAAATATGCTTTTAAACCGGCGGGGGCAAAGTTGAAAGCTCAAAGTTAAAACACGACTTCGCGCTTGTTGTCAGCCGAAATCGGTCTGCGCTGCGGATCACCTCGAACGATTAGCGGCTAGGCTACCGGTCATGGGGAGGAATCTCCTGCGCGTTTGCACTTTGAACATTCAACTCGACCCTGCCCCCTAAGCCGGGATGACAAGTCTGGGGGCATCATAGTGAAACACCCATGCAAGTACCATCCGGGAACGGAGGCGCTGTGGTATTGCGCCCATGATGGATTGTATCTGTGTCAGCAATGTGTGGATGGGGATGAGGACCACCGCATGGAGGCTCGTTGCTTACTGTGCAACCATGATCTGTTGCCGGCGGTACATAGCCAGGTGGGGCCGTTGTGGCAGCGTCTTGGCCGTTATCTGCGCCTGCCGTTCTCGTTACCGCTGCTGCCGCTGTTGGCCATTTGGCCGGTGCTAGCCACGTTGTTGCCCCCGCTATGGGCAATGGTACCGGTGGCATTGGTGGCGGGGTTGCCCACTTTCGTTTTTTCAGCGGCGTTGATGACGTTGCGCGCTAGCCCTCGCAAAAGCCGCAAGGCGGCCTTTCCCGGTTGGGATTGTCTTGCAGAGAGCGCTTCTTGGAAAAGTGCCCTGTGGCAGGCCTTGCCCGCATCGCTAGTGATTGGCCTTGCCGCACTTTTGATGGTGGCGGTATCGGTGCCGGTGGGTTTGTTGGTCGCGGTGATTGGCATGCTGCTGGTGCCTGCCCTGTGGCTGGCGGTGTTGGTGCAAGGTGCAGAGCCCGGCGCCTATGCGGCGGTGGGCAACTATATCGTGTCTGCCCCTCGGGATTACGCCGTGGCAGCGGGGTTTGCTTCGTTGGGCTGTGTGTCGGCAGTGGCGCTGGTGGGGGTGGCCGTGGATGTATTGCCGTTGCCTTTGGTACAGGGGGTAGCCGGTTTGCTGGCGGCTTGGTGGTGGTTGGTTTTGGCGGAAATGTGTGGCGATATTGCGGCCCGGCACAGCCGGCTGTGGGGCCTGAATCAGGGGGGGCGGCGTGTCACTCTGCCATTGGCTGAGCGTCGGCAGCGCGCTCAATTGTGTGCTGGTCGATTCGATAAGGTGTTGCTGACTACCTCAAAAATCATCAAAACCAAGAAAGCCACGGTGGCGGATTGGCAGCATCATGATCGGTTGTTGGCGGTGCTGGGTAAGGAGGATGAACGAATTGCCCTGGCAGAATCTTATCTAGATTGTTTGGTTGGCGCTCAGGCCTGGAGTGTTGCTCTGGAACTGGTTGCTCGGCAACGCCACCGTGATTCACAGTGGGTGCCCTCTGCGCCGGCGCTACGGTTGGCGTTGGCTGAGGGCGTTTATCCCCGTGACCCTAAGCTGGCGGTTGCCTTACTCAAGGAGCTCCACCAGAAATACCCTGAGTTTGCCGACCTTGGTGAAGCTTACCTGTTGCTGGCCAAGGTGCTGGCGGAGGCGTTTGGCCTGAGTGGCAAGGCTGAACAATATCTGCGTTATGTGGAAAGCCACTGCCGTGATGTTCGGTTACGCCAGAAGGTTGCGGACTGTCGGCTAGCCTGGGGGTGACGGGTGTGTTTCCGATTTCCAAAGGTGTCGAGTGTTGGGCAAGAGGCGTCAGGTGTTAAGTCGTCACGCCAGCGTTTTTGCCCGGTGTGTTAATCCTTCTTGAATCAGTCTGGCCCGCAGTTGGGCGATGGCGTCTGCCTTGAGCGAATGGTCATCCAGTTGCCGTGCCAGTTTCTCTGCTGGTTGAAATTCCTCGGCCCGGGTTAAGGTTTTCAGTAGCGTCCAGCCAACTGCTGCCGACAACGGTGCGCCGCTGCGTTGCTGGTACTGCTGCCAACAACGCGCCACCTGAGTGGCTTGTCCTTTTTCCGTTGCAGGAGAACAGAATAGTTGCTGGGCGGTGCTCTCCCAGGAGGCGTTATCGTTGAGTAATTGCTGCGCGGTGAATTGCCCGGTGAGCGCGTCGAAATGGTCCGGTTCGCGGGTAAGAACCTGTGCGAAGGCCGCATGGGCGGCATCGCCGTCTAATTGCCCCAGTGCATCCCAACCGCGAGTGAGTGAGGCCAGTTGCTGCGGGTCCATGGGGCTGTTGTCATGCTGTTCTGGCTCGATGGGCTGTGGCTGCATGATCTGCACTAACAGTAGGCCTGCGATAAAAGCGGCAATGCCGGCACTGAGATTAGCTAAAAGTGGTGTGCTGAACAGCGCTACAGCGGCCATGACGGCTATGGGCAAGGGCAGCAGGGTGTAGTGTTTGGGGTGCCAAATGGGGAGTTGCAGGGGGCTATGCTGCAGGCCAAAGAACGCGCCGAACCAAATCAGCAAAGGCGCTGCGGGGCCGTGGAAAGGAACTTGCCCGGGGCTGGCTAGCAGCAGGTAGCCGACGCCACTGACCAGGCAGCCGAGGATCCATAGTGCGAGCACCCGGCCGTGGCCGAGCCGACGCTCCAGAGTGGAGGCCAGTGGCGCCAGCAGAAGCACCGCGGCCAGGGTTAGCCAGAGTGAGCCTCCGGTGAAAGGGGCGGTAAAGAAACGGGCGGGGCGTGGCGAAGAGTTGGGCAAACCCCAGCGGTACAGGTTGCTGGTGGCAACCTGTGCGGGAATTTGCTCGCGCAGGCGCTTCCATTGCTCCGTTTCAGCGGGCGACCAGAAATCATGGGCGCGGCGCTGGCTGTCTGCGACAAAATCATCGGCGAACAGGGCGGCGCTGTAGGCGTGTGGCTCCATGGCCGCGCGCGCTTCCAACTGTTGCGACAGAGCGCTTTGATTATTGAAGCGGAGCCAGGAAAGGTAGTTGTTCCATTCCAGGTTTTTCAGGCCGCTGCTTGAGTACCAGTTTAAAACCGGTTGGGGGGTGTTCGCGTTGTTGAAGAGTTGGCCGGCGATCAGGGCAATGGCCACTAAGGCCATTACCCAGGGGCCGTTGCGCCAGGCAGGCGCGGTTGGGTCAGCCGTTGTCTGCGCCGTGGTTGGTGTCGTCATTATCGTTATCCCCCGGCGGTGTTACCCGTAGCAGTCTTATTGTGCGGCCGTCGGCACTGAGCACGGTGACGCGGAAGCCATCCAGAGTGATACTTTCATCGCGGCCTGGTAGGCGGCCGAACTTCTGCATTACCAATCCCCCGATGGTGTCGAACTCTTCATTGCTGAACTGGCAATGAAAGTGTTCGTTGAAGTCGTCGATGGGAGTCAGGGCCTTGACGGTATATTCGTTTTTATCCAGATCCTTGATCAGGTAGTCATCTTCTTCGATGTCGTGTTCGTCTTCGATTTCGCCGACGATCTGTTCCAATACGTCTTCAATGGTAACCAGCCCGGCGACGCCACCGTATTCGTTAACGACGATGGCCATGTGATTGCGGCTGATACGGAATTCGCGCAGCAGAGAATCCAGACGCTTTGACTCAGGCACCACCATAGCCGAACGAATGTGATCCTTGATCGCAAAACGTTCCATACGGGCGGGATCAAGGATCAACGGTAAAAGATCCTTGGCAAGGAGGATGCCGATCACTTCGTCCGGGTCGTCACCGAGCACCGGGAAGCGAGAGTGTGCGCAGTCAATAATGGTGGGCAGAAAACCTCGTGGGTCGGAGCTGGCCTTGATGCTGACCATTTGCGAACGGGGGATCATGATTTCGCGAACCTGCATGTCTGCCACGCAGATGGCGCCTTCGATGATCCCTAGGGTGTCGCCGTCGATGATGTGGGTGTCGCGCATGGAGCGCATCAGTTCCAGTAGTTCGTTGCGGTCACCCGGGGTGGGTGAGAAAAACTGGCCGACACGCTCCAACCAACTTCGGCTGGTACCGTTATCCGAAAAATCGTCCGACATCAGGGGTTAAGCTCCGTATTTTCAGGTTGTGCCTGGCTTTCTTGTTGCGCAGGGCTGTAAGGATCAGGAAAACCCAACTCGCCAAGGGCACGGATTTCCAGAGTCTCCATGACGATTGCGTCGTCATCGTCTATATGGTCATAACCCAGCAGGTGTAGAACACCGTGGGTGACCATGTGCGCCCAGTGGGCGACCAGGGGTTTGTGCTGTTCGTTGGCTTCGCGGCGCACTACGGCGGCGCAGATAATAATGTCGCCCACCAGTGGGTCC
Organism: Alcanivorax sp. NBRC 101098; assembly: GCF_001010505.1. Classification (GTDB taxonomy): domain Bacteria; phylum Pseudomonadota; class Gammaproteobacteria; order Pseudomonadales; family Alcanivoracaceae; genus Alcanivorax; species Alcanivorax borkumensis. Next base: position 2,206,480 of record NZ_AP014613.1, on the reverse strand, counting down.
ATGGCGCCTTCCGGCAGCCCTTCGGGCATTTCAAAAGGGAACGACAACACATTGGTGGGAGCATCCTTGTCACGGTAATCGCGGTTCAGAGTACGAATTTCCTCTTCATCCACGATGCGCAGGGTGATGTCGCCCACCACACCACCGGCAGCAATGGCCGCATGGCGTACCCATTCACATAAGTGGGTTTCATCGGGGGCGTCCGGGGCGTCGCTGGCCCACTGGATATCAACGGTGGGTGTCGGTATCCCGTTCATGACGGTCGTAGGCCTCTACAATGCGTTGAACCAGCGGGTGGCGAACCACGTCGCGGCTATCGAAGCGGGTTACCCCAATCCCTTTTACCCCTTCCAACACTTCTAGTGTGTTGACCAGACCAGAACGTTGATGGCGGGGCAAATCCACTTGGGTGACGTCGCCGGTGATCACCGCGCGAGTACCAAAGCCGATTCGGGTGAGGAACATTTTCATCTGTTCTGGAGTGGTGTTCTGAGCTTCATCTAGAATCACAAAACTGTTGTTCAGTGTGCGCCCGCGCATATAGGCAAGTGGCGCTACTTCGATGACCATTCTGTCCATCAGTTTAGCCACCTTTTCGAAGCCGATCATTTCGTAGAGTGCATCGTATAGCGGTCTCAAATAAGGGTCGATTTTTTCCGCTAGGTCGCCGGGTAAGAACCCCAGCTTTTCCCCGGCCTCTACCGCTGGCCGAACCAGCAGAATACGTTGCACCTCGGCTTTTTCAAGGGCATCCACTGCGCACGCCACGGCCAGCCAGGTTTTACCCGTGCCCGCAGGACCCACACCAAAGTTGATGTCGTGCTTGTGTATCTGTTGCACGTACTCTCGCTGGTGCGCGCCTCGGGGCTTGATGCGTACCCGCTTGGTACGGATCAGCATGTCGTCGCTGGGTGAAGGCTCGGGGTTATCGGCAATGTTATTGCCGGCATGATCCGCCACGTTGGATTGCTGAAGATGCAGGTGCACGATTTCTGGGGTCAGCTCGGTGCCGTCGCGGGTCTGATCGTAGAGTTCGTTAAGAATGCTCTTTGCGGCTTCCACGGAGGCGGACTCCCCGGACAGATAAAACTGGTTGCCGCGGTTATGGATCTCTACCTGCAAGCGCTGGGTAATCTGCTTAATGTGCTCATCCAGACGGCCACAGAGACTGGCCAAGCGATGGGCGTCGTTAGGTTCGAGGCTGATATGTTGTGAAACGAGTGGTGTGTCCAAGATGGAAAAGATGGCCTTTGGGGCTGTTATGGGAGAGTTTCAGAATACCCGGAAGCGTTGTTTCGGGAAAGCGAATTTGAAAGGGCAGCGTAGCCGTCGCTATCGTTGGCTGCAAGGAGGATTGGAGCCGTGTCTGACAGTCTACCGTATCAGGCTGGTGTGACCCGCGATCCTAGGTTGCCGCTGAAAGTGACGGCCTATGCTGGTGCGAATGGGATAAACACCATATCCGTCGGTTGTGTAACCAGAGGCTGCTATAGGCTCCGAGCCAATCCTACTTCTATCACGCCTGTTGCCCAGATGAGTGCGTTCAGCGTGAGCAGGCGGCTGATCAACCCTGTCTAGAATGTTAGTAGAGCCTAGATAGCGTTTCGCATTCACGGTAGTAAGCAGCAGCTCACAGGCGATATGGCCGGAGCTGCTCAGCAGGGTTTTGGGCACTAATCAGCCACCAGCAGGATGGAAGCCCTTATATGAATGGTTTGCTCCACAATTTGTAATCGACGCTGGGTTGCACGAACAAGGCTCTAGTCTATATGAGCATCCATTAAAAACTGCTTTGTTGGAATGAAGAGAAATAATGGGATGAGTGCGCAAGGCCGGGGGTTAACTCGGGTTGCGCGGATCAGTCCCTAGCAATGAATTGCTGTAAGCCTTTGCAATGGTCACATCTACGAATTTACCAATTAGGTCGGTGTCATCACACTGGAAGTTAACTACTCGGTTGTTCTCGGTGCGCCCTTTTAGCTGGCCGGGGTCCTTCTTGGAGAAGCCGTCTACAAGAATGCGCTGGGTACTGCCCACCATTTTGCGGGAGATATCCTGGACATTCTGGTTGATGCGTTGCTGGAGAATGGCCAAGCGCTGCTTCTTTACTTCCATATCCACATCGTCGGGCAGGTCCGCTGCGGGCGTGCCTGGGCGGGCGCTGTAGATAAAGCTGAATGACATGTCGAAGCCGATGTCATGGATCAGGTTCATAGTGTCTTCGAAATCCCGGTCTGTTTCGCCGGGAAAGCCGATGATGAAATCCGAGCTAAAGGAAATATCCGGACGGATGCGTTTGAGCTTGCGCAGCTTGCTCTTGTATTCCAGCACCATGTGGTTGCGTTTCATCATCGCCAGGATACGGTCGGAGCCAGATTGCACCGGCAGATGCAGGTGGCTGACCAGCTCGGGCACGTCTTCGTACACTTGAATCAGCGCTTCAGAGAATTCCACTGGGTGGCTGGTGGTGTAGCGAATGCGGTCAATACCGTCGATATCCCGGATTAGTCGGATCAGGTCTGCCAGATCCAGTGTATCGCCGTCGGCCCCCACGCCTTGGTAGGCGTTCACGTTTTGGCCTAACAAGTTAACCTCGCGAACGCCCATGTCGGCCAGGTGCTGGATTTCTTTGAGGACGGGTTGCACCGGACGGCTGACTTCTTCACCGCGGGTATAGGGCACTACGCAGAAGGTGCAATATTTGGAGCAGCCCTCCATTATGGATACAAAGGCGGAGGGGCCGTCTACACTGGGTTCTGGAAGGTTGTCGAACTTTTCAATTTCCGGGAAGGTTACATCGATGGCCAGCTCACGGGTGCTGGCGGCCTGAGTAATGAGGCCGGGCAGGCGATGCAGTGTTTGCGGGCCAAAGACTACGTCCACATAGGGGGCGCGGTCGCGGATAGCGTCGCCCTCTTGGCTGGCCACACAGCCGCCCACGCCGATAATCATATCGGGCTTGGCGTCTTTCAGTTTTTTCCAGCGACCGAGTTGGTGGAAGACCTTTTCCTGGGCTTTTTCCCGGATAGAGCAGGTGTTGAGAAGCAGCACATCCGCCTCTTCGGGATTGTCGGTGGGCTCCAGGCCGTGGCTGGATTCGAGCAGGTCCACCATACGAGTGGAGTCATACTCGTTCATCTGGCAGCCGTGGGTCTGGATAAACAGCTTACGTGCCATGGGTTGCCTAACCGTCAAATAGAGTGAAAATGGGCGCGGATTATAGCGCTGACTGCGGCAAACTGCGAACCGGAGGAATCATGGGAAAACTGCTGTATGTGCTGCCATTACTGGTAGCGTTGATGTCGGCTGGCTGTGGCAAGCAGGAAAGCGATCTACCGGTGAATACTCGTTTGGGTGGTGATTTCACCCTGACAGACCAGAATGGTGCGCCTTTTCAGGCAGAAAAGTTGAAGGGTAAAGTGTCGATTCTCTTTTTTGGTTATACCCATTGCCCGGATATTTGCCCGGCGGTGCTTGCCCAAGTGGCCCAAGTTTATCGCCATCTGGAAGAGGACGGGGTAGCTGATCAGGTTCAGCCGGTGTTTATTACTTTTGATCCTGAGCGCGATACAGTGGCTCATCTGAAGGAATATCTACCCTGGTTCAAGGCAGATATGATTGGCCTGACCGGTAGCCTGGAACAGATTCGCGAGGTTGCCAAGCAGTATGGGGTGGTCTTCATCAAGGACCAAGAAGCCGGGGAGCAGGGCTACCTGTTTACCCACAGCGACTACATATACCTGCTGGATGAACAGGCGCGTGTGCGCAAACTGTACCCGGCGGATTTTAAGATTGACGAGGTGGTAACGGATGTTGAATCACTTTTATAAAAAAACGTGCCAGGGGGCTGCCCTAGCAGCATTTCTGTGCTCTGGCATCGTCCATGCTGATGTGAGTATTTCAGAGGGGTGGCTGAGGGCTGTGCCACCAGTATCGCCGACCATGGCCGGCTACCTAACCGTGACGAATAACGGCGCGTTCAGCGTAAAAATCATTGGTGCCAGCAGTGAAGTCGCGGGTCACACCATGCTGCACAGCATGAAAACCCTGAAGGATGGCACTCGTAAAATGGGGCATTTGCGCCACATCATGTTGGAACCGGGGGAATCTTTCTCGTTATCACCGGGCGGCGACCATTTGATGCTAATGAAACTTCGGCGAGTGCCCCAGCCTGGGGAATCGGTCACGGTTTGTCTGATGCCGGAGGAAGGGGATGAGATCTGCGCCAACCTGCCGGTGTTGCGTGAGGCTCCCGAGGTTTAAACGAGCCTATACAAACTTGCGTTTGCGCTCTTCTGCGCAATGGATAGCGCGCATACACTATAAATATGCGTCTGTTAATCCTGATTATACTCATCGTTATTCCGCTGGTGGCTACGGCAGATTGTCCACGGCTTGCTGCTGCCCGAGGTGTGCCTGCTGCGCCAGATCAGGTATGGGCTCTGGCCACCCTAAATCTGTGGCGTTTGCGTGATGAGCACAGGCATAGCAAGCTGGATGACCCTGTATCGGCCATGTTGCTGGAAGCGAGATTGAATGCGCTAGCGGACTTTATTGTGGTGGACTTGAACGCGCCGCACGTTCTTGCGTTCCAGGAAGTGGAGAACCAGATTGTATTGAACCGGCTTGCAGAACGGCTGGCATTACTGGGTTATCGGTATCGTTCAGTGTTACGCGAAGGTAATGATCCTTCCGGTATGGATGTGGCGGTGATGTATCGTTCGCCGGTAAATATTGGCTCGGTTGGCACCCTTTTTTCAGACCAACGCTTGCGTGGCCATGCGCTTTATTCGCGTCCGCCTTTGGTGGTCGATATTGAGGCACCGTTAGCGGCCCGGCTGGTGGTGGTGCATTGGCGCAGTGCGAAGAATTTAAAGAAAGCGCAGGTGTATGAAAAACGGCAAACTCAGGCGGCATTGTTGGCTAATTGGGTCGCTGCGCAGAGAAGCCCGTTAATTGTTGCTGGTGATTTTAATACCACTTGGGGGCAGGGGCGATTTTCGGCCAGCTACCGGCGTTTTGAGCAGGCGGGGCTGCTGAATACCTGGGCTGAATTGCCTAAAAAATCACGCTACAGTTTTCGTTATCGATGCCAGCCACAGGCTCTGGATCATATTTGGGTGTCTCCTATTTTAAAAGCGTTCGTTAATCAGGTGGCGGTGAGTCGCGGTCATGCGGGTCGCTACGATAGTCTGTACCGCTCGAAGGGAGTGAGCCCTGTATCAGATCACGATGCACTGGTGGTGTATTTCACAAACCCTGTAGCGGGAGGCTAGGCGCTAGAAGAAATAATATGGGGCATTGTTTGAGTCAGTGGGGGCCGCTTTGCTTTTACGCGTCAGGCATTGATCATCAAACGTAAATTAAAAAAACGCCGCAGGGTTGCTTGCGTGTTTGCGAGGACCTAGGGAGGAGCCCCGCGGCGTAAAATCGTGAGCGACCGGAGTCGCTCAAATAGCGTTGTCGTTTATAGCGGGAAGCTGTAGCCGACGACGAACAGAGGGTCTTGATCATCGGAAACGGGGGCGAACTTATCGCTATCTACAACCTTGGAGACGGTAAAGGTCAAGTTTTCGATGGGAGAGTAGCTCAAGTCCACGTGGGTGTAATTCGCATCGTCAGCGTCCAGATCCCAGGTGCCTACGGTTAAACCAAAGGCGTCATATTCGTAGCCCAGGGTCAGGTACAGGTCGTCACCAAAATTTTCTTTGTCGGAATTGCTCAGGTTGTTGGCGCTCACATAACCGGTGAAAGTAAAGCCGCCCATGCCCACGCTGGCAATCAGTTCTGCAAGTTCTCCAGCGCCAACATCATCTTCCGGATACACGTAAGTCCAGTAAGAAATATCGTAGCTCAGGCTGCCTGCTTCGCCCCCGAAACCCGCGTAAAAGTCAGTCTCCGTGGAGGTCGTGCCAGAGCCTTCAACTGGAGTGACGCCAGGAGCGACGACGTTGGCTTCGCCAGTGAAACTCACTGGGGTGCCAGCAGAAGAAATCCAAGTGCCTACATAAAAGCCTGCGTCGGTGGTGAAGTCTAGGCTGCCGGAAACGTTAGCCGTACCGGCAGACACATCCTGACCACGCCACAGGTACATGCTGGCAATCCCCAAACTACCACTGATTTCTGCAGCTGCCATAGACGGAGCCACCACGCTTGCTGCCGCAATAGTGGAAGCAATGAGCGTTTTCTTCAGACCAAGTACGTTTTTCATGTGCAACCCTCTTAACAAGTCTAATTTGTTCAAATGTGCGCGGGTGGCGCACCGCCTATCAGGCTCGAAAGAGAGAATGCAGAGAGCGTGCCAGTTTTATTTTTTCTTTATATAACAGAGGCTTGAGTATAATTAGGGCGAGGCGAGCGGTGTGGGGTACCAGTAACAAGGAAGGGGGTGCACCGCAATGGTGCGGCGCACCAAATTAGGGTGTTTATGACGGGCATTCCCAGTCGACGTGTACGGCGTCCGCGGAGCGACCACGACTATCGGTTAGTGATAGGCCGCATTGCCCCTGACTGAAACTAAATTTTGCCTGATAGTGTTCGCCCGCCAGCGCTTCGAATTGCAGAGCGACTCGACAGCGATCCCGCGTGGTGCTGTTGGTGCTTTTTTGGTTGTAGAGAATGCCAATCCGAGCTTGCTGAGAAGCTTCCAAGCTAGTCGTTACTTCTGGGCTCTTTTTCATGGCCTCCATTAGCTCATTCAGGCTGACGCCGCCAATGGGCCGTTGAGAAATGGAAAACTCGGTGGATTGGAATCCCTCGCCAGGGACACAGATAACAGGCTGCGCTGCTGTATCGTTGCTGGTAAAGGTGATCTCGGCGGTGTTATCACCGTAGGGTTGTTGGTAGCTACTGAAGTGCTGGCACCCAGTGAAAAGCAGAGCAATAGCCGGAACAAGCAGAGGTTTCATACCTGGTTTCCTGAAAGTCGAGTTAGGGCAAGTGTAAGGCAGAGCGCGTCGTGACCCAACCTTGTGCACAAGGCGATGCAATTGCAGGGCCAGTTCCGGGTGGAATCAGTGGTTTTCCAAAAACCAGTGTTGAATGGCTTTTTGGGTGAGGAGGTTACGTTCATTGGCAGAGGGCAGCCAATTGCCGGCATTACTGGCCATAGCGGTGAGGAACTCGAACAATGGTAGGTGTTGGCGCAGAACCCGGTGGTGGCGATGGCTGATCATTGGATTGAAGTAACCGAAAAAATCCAGCATTTGGCGTGGGTTTTTACGCACCCAGAGCCACGAGCCCATTTCTAGTGTGAATGGCAGGAAGGTGCGGTCCGGCTGCTGTTCCTGAGCGTCGTCGTAAAGGTAATCCCACAGGTCTCCGTGGGTGGTGTAGTTAATTGACTGGGGCTCGATGAGGTAGGGGTGATGGTTCGGGTAAGTTTGTTCAAAGACCTGCTTTAGTTTGTAGACCTCAGCAATGTGTGGAATCGGTCGGTGGCTTCGTGCGTAACAGCACCAGACTCGATCTCGGCGGCCAAAGCCGCTGTGACAATCCAGGCTCATGGAGAACGGCGAGGAAAACAGTTTCTCGCGTACCGTGCGGATGACTGCCTGGGCCTCAAGCTCCATGGGAGCGCCGGCTTTTCCCCTATACCAAGGTAAATGGCGGCTGATGCGATGGCCGCCCACTAAAAAAGGGACCCTTCCCATGGCGTCTACTGGAGCGTTGCGCATCAGATCTACCCCGTTGGGGTTGCTGCGGGTGCGTCGCCAGATACCGCCGGGATTAATCATCGGCATGAATACCAAACGTACTTTTTCTAGGCGGCGATGTAGCTGGTCATCCCATTGCAGGCGATGAATCAGGCTGTGCAGCCAGGACAGCAGTACCTGGCTGCCAATTCTTTCTACCCCATGGACGCCACCAAAGAATCCTACTACCGGCGCATTGGGCGAACGGCTGCCTAGTTCAATTACCTGTATCGGCAAGGACAATTCGCCTATGGGGACGTGGTGTACTGTGGTGACGCGAAGGTGCCGCTCTCCGTGGCGTATTAATGCATTGAGTTCCAGCAGCTCTGGTAGGTGGCGTTGCAATAAGTAGAGCTTGTCTTCCATAGGAGGGGTAAGAGAGAGGCACAAAGTGTTGCTGAGGATAGAGGTTGGAGATAACAGAAATGTGACGATGCAAGCCCCACCCGTGTGTGCTTGGCGCTGACCCGATAAATCGCGGGGGAATTCCGTTATCTGCCTCCACACAGAAGTGAGCCGTGTTGTAGCTGGAAGCTTGAGGTTCTTTTCTCCCTTTCACCAAACCGTGATGCCACTGTCAGAAGGCTGTCATTTGATCTGTTTAATTTCTCGTTCACGGTAGCCAGAAAACCGGGAGCGTCTGTAATGACACCATCTCTGGATTTTTCTTTTGCCCTCCGTACGGGGGATTTGCTGCTTTTTTCCGGCCGGGGCTTTACCAGTGATGTGATTCGGGTTTTTACGCGCAGTCCCTGGAGCCATATTGGCATGGTGCTTCATCTGCCGGGCCAGCCAGAGCCGTTGGTATTGGAGTCCACTACGCTCAGTGAATCCCCAGACGTTACCCTTGGCCACCCAGTCGCCGGGGTGGCTCTGGTGCCATTGCACAGGAAAATCCAGGATTATTCGGGAGCGGTGGCAGTGCGCCGCCGGCATGGCCCAGACCTGACGGAACGTCAGCAACGAATGGTGGTCCGTATGGCTCGCCGACTTCTACATCGCCCTTACAAAAACTATGTGTTTTGCAATGCGCTGGATGTGCTCACCGGCTATACCCGGCGTTCAGATCAGCGGGGTTGGTTTTGTTCCGAGCTGGTGGCAGAGCTTTACCGTCGCCTTGGTTGGTTGCCTCTGGACACCCGGCCCAGCACTTTGGTACCCGGCCATTTCGGGTCCCGTCACATGCGTTTACAGCATGGCAAGTTGGGGCCGGTGGAATGGATTAAATCTGAAACTCCAGTAGCCGCCATGCTCGATGGGGGAGATGCGGCATTTACAGCCAGCGCCGCACTTTATGGCGATATGCCTGCCACTGCTCACCAAACTGTTGGGCATGGAACGCTTCTTCCGCCGCAATCACATGCTGCTGGATAACCCAGATGACAGGCGCCCACATTACCAGCATGCCGGTGCTGTGTTGAGCCAGCGCCATGGCCAGGTGAAGACAGGCAAAGCCGAGATAAATCGGATTACGACTGAGTGCGAACACGCCTTGGGTCAGCAGCGTCTTAGCGGCTCGGTGTGGCATCAGGGTGGTATGAGCGCGCCGCAGTTGTATTACGGCAGCGAGAACAAGACTGATACCAATCAGTGCCAGTACCAGGATGACCCACTGCTGGCCAAGAAAATGCACGGCAGGGAGGTTCAGGGCACGGTCCAGCCCGTATCCCATTAGCAGGCCACCGAGAAACAGCGCCGGGGGGGGCATCATTATTTTGGGGTGTTTAAGTGGCATGAAATCTCCCGTCATGTCGTTGGTTGTGCAAGCTTGGATTGTATCCGGCCCGGTGCGTTTAAATCACGGAAAAATACTTGGCTGGGTATGGGGCTGATGACAAATGCCCAAGGGCTGTTATTCGCTACGAAGGCAAGGAGGTGAAAAAGATTGAGCAAAGGACCCTTGATCGTTTGTGAAAAGCTGAGTTATGGTAATTCTATTCCCGCCTTTGTGGGAGTGATCGCGATCAAAAGCTGAAACAGCTTAATGCAACTGAACCGCCAATTGGCTTAAACCACGGCGGCAGGCGCAGGCGTCACTCTCGCTTCTTGAAATTGACGTCCACGCTAAATGTCGCCCCATCGAAGCACAGGGGATACGCATGGAAGAGCGCGCGGCCAGACTCCACACCCTTTCCGTTAACCACGCAAGCGCTAGCCAGAACGACAGTTCTACCTTCGAAGAAGACCAGAAAAAAACCTACGTCATTGATACCAATGTATTGATTCACGACCCTAACTCGTTACTCAATTTCGAGGAACATCGGGTGGTGATTCCTATGACGGTGCTGGAGGAACTGGATAAGCTAAAGAGTGGAAAATCACATACGGCAGCGGATTGTCGTGCCGCCATTCGGCAGATCGACAAGGTGCTGGGCAGCGCTAGCCCCGAGCAAGTGGAAGAAGGGATTCCCATACCCCGTGGTGGCGAGAATGAGCCTCAAGGCAAATTGACGGTTTTGATGGCCGAGCGGAACAAAACCACCGCGCCGCTCACCAATGATCTGAATGACAACCGCATCATCAATGACGTGGTGGCCATGAAGAGCCAGTTTCCAGACCGACGCTATATTCTGGTGACCAAGGACATCAACATGCGCCTCAAAGCGCGTGCCTGCGGTATCGAGTCAGAGGATTATCACAACGATCAACTGGTGTCGGACATTAAGCAACTGACGCGAGGCTATTTCGAAGTTCCCGGTTCATTTTGGGATCAGGTTACCGAGGTGGAAACCGAACAGGTGGGCATTGATACCCTTCATCATTTGTCGCATGGCTTACTGGTTAGTGAAATTCTTGGCGAAGAGGTGTACCCCAATCAGTACATCATCGACGAACAGGGTTTTGTCGGCCGGGTGATGACGGTGGAAAATGGCGTGGTGACGCTTCGTCATTACAAGGCGGATAGCCTGATGGAGCAAGAAGCCTGGGGCCTGAAGCCGATGAACATTCAGCAGGCCATCGCCTTGCAAATGCTGCTGGATCCGGATGTGCATATTGTCACGCTCACCGGGGCGGCAGGCTCCGGTAAAACTATTCTGGCACTGGCGGCAGCCATTGAAATGACTGTGGAGCAAAAAAGCTTCAACAAAATTATTGCCACCCGTTCCACTCCACCGCTAGCGGAAGATCAAGGTTTTCTTCCTGGTACGGAAGAGGAAAAAATGGACCCTTGGCTGGGCGCTATCAATGACAATATTGAGGCACTGCATCTTAACGATGAAAATCCTTCCGGCAGCATTCAGTATGTGAAGGAACGCGCCAATATTCAGTTTAAGGCGATGAATTATATTCGTGGGCGAAGTTTCCAGAAATCGCTGATCTTGATCGATGAAAGCCAGAACCTGACTCCTCATCAGATGAAAGCGATCATTACCCGGGCGGGGGAGGGCTCGAAGGTGGTGTGTTTGGGCAATCTGGCGCAGATCGATACGCCCTACCTGTCGCCCACCAGCTCAGGGCTAACTTACATGACTGAGCGTTTTAAACGTTTCGTGCATGGGGGGTCGGTGCAATTGAACGGGGTGCCGCGGTCGCTGTTGGCAGAATATGCAGAATCGTTTTTGTAACCGTTGGCGGTGGATAGTGAATAGCTAAAAACCTCCGCGGTTGTGTTGTGCCCCTTCAGAAACAAACAGGCCGCGCCTAAGCTTTAGGCGCGGCCTCTTGTGTTGCAGATGAAAACAATCCCGCTTTGCGACGCGTTCAACCGTCAATTATCTTTTTACACGCTTCTGACTGATAAAAGTCGTCCAGTACCCACTCGATAAACGGCTCCAGTGTTCCTTGCTCAATCAGCACTGTGGCGCCACGTGCCAGGGCCGGGGTGGTGAACTCACGGATACGCTCTTCGCTGATCTGCATGTCATCGAGAATACTTTTCAGGGGCTTGTCCATGAGTGATGCTACGGCGGCGCGGATGCCCACACTGACGAGGCGGCGAGTGTAATCCAAGCGGGCGCTTTCATCCGTAATGGCGCAGCTTTGGGCGACTACTTCGTCTACGGTTCCTTTGGGAACCATAGACATATAATCAGCGGGTTTAAGTGGTGAGACACGGAGGTAGCCGTCGCGGGCCAGTTGTTGAATACGCTCGTTGGTGAGCTGCTTTTTCAACCATTGTTCGCCGGTTTTCAGGGTGACGCGAATATTCTTTTGCAGATACACGCGGATGGATTCTTCCATGCCTCCCATGGCTTTGCCGACCATACTCTTGCGACCGATTTTCATTACGCTGCTAACGCCAGGCAGTTTGGCTAGAGCATTTTCTTCCAGCAAAAAATTCTTGATGCCGGTATAGAGCATTTCGCTAACCATTTCGCTGACTAAAGGGTGGTTCATGGCGGAATGGATGGCTCTCTCTCGTAAGCTTTGCAGTTTCAATATTTGTTCAAGGATAGCTTCGAAATGTTCTTCGCGAAGTAGCTCGCCAAGGGTGGTGTCATCCTGTTCGGCGGCTTCCCAGAGCGCGTGGCTGACATCGCTAATGACATCCTGTAAGCCACGGGCACTGAGAGCTTCCTGCAACCATTGATCGACCACCAGAACCAGGCTGTCTTGATCCACTAGGGTGCCGAGCGGGATATCCGTAAGGAGATTGCTGGTCTGCACCATCAAGGCATGCCAGTGCTCTGTTGCTTGCAATTGTTGAAGCAGGTGAGCCTTGTGAGCATCGCGTAGGGCGCTAATCAGTTCGCTGGAGGACATGGTGATAAACCTCGTTTTTTCGAATGCTGGAGAATGGTGTTATCGGCGAGTCTGGATTCAGGAGATAAACGGTCTGCTATCTATCAATAGAGGTGAAGCAGTAACTATATTGTGCGGTATTCATTCTAGCCTGTATGTAACCGGTAAGACTGCTATCCGAGGCGCTAGTGCTAACCTAATAAAGGTAAGGAGCTGCCGTAAAGTCGCCTCTGAAAACGTATTGTATGCTTGGTTTTTCAGGCTGGCTCGCAATCTATCCCTGATTCTGGGTCAAGAGGGTGCATTTTGGGGTGCGCGCCGAGAGTGTCAGCGGCTTATTAATCAAGATATATGCAGTGTTTGTCTGTTGCCCTAATGTCGAATGTTAAACATCTATCCCCTGCCTGTCGAAAGACGTCTTTACCGGGGCGGTTAGTCTGCCACTACGGCGTAGTGGCGCCGGCAATTTATGGTGAAATAGTTGCTTAAAACCTGATCAGTAGCCTGGTCGTTTATTGATGCAGCGCAATGTCGTGAGGTCGGAGGTGGCGTTCAATGGGCTCTCCATCGTAAACCATCATTACTGTGGATTTCACAAAGGGCTTGGTTTTAACAAAGGGGATGAATATGAAACTGCGAGGACCGGGAAAAAACGTATTGCTGCTGTCAGCAATGTTGGCGACAGCGCCAGCCATGGCACACCAGTCAGGTGACTTCATTGTGCGAATGGGTGGCATTAAGGTTGATCCGGATGTGAGTAGCGATAGCTTCAACCCCGCATTGCCTGCGGTTGGCGGGGTGGGTGTGGATGTGGATGACGATACTCAGCTGGGCCTGACATTCTCTTATATGGTTACAGATAACATCGGTGTTGAGCTGGTCGGGGCGACACCATTTACCCATGACATCATTTTAGACACGGGGGGCTCAGGTGTTTCGATTGGTGAGACTAGCCATTTGCCGCCTACGTTACTGGCACAGTTTTATGCTCCTCAGCTAGGTCCTGTGCGCGGCTATCTTGGGGCTGGCGTGAACTACACGTTATTTTTCGATGACAGCATTGATGACGCGGTGGTGAGTCCATTGGTGGGCGGCGCCGATGTGGATGTTAAGCTGAGTAATTCAATCGGGTTTGCTTGGGAAGTCGGGGCGGATGTCATCATTGATGAAAACTGGCTCTTCAATGTCAGCATCTGGAATATCGATATTGATACCGAAGCACGCCTGTACGTGAACGATGTCCGGGTGGACAAAATCGATGTGGAAATTGACCCTTGGGTTTATATGGTCGGTGTGGGCTATCGTTTCTAAAAGCGGTTGGCGTTGCATGTAATACGTTTAATTGATGCAACCACGCGCTGGAAATTAAGTAGTAAAGGAGGGCGGAGAGTGTAGTGAATAATATCCGCCTTCCTTTTTAGTTTTTTATGGGCATGCAACGCATTGTTTCTAAAGAGCTTAACTACGCTATTTCCTCTATGCACTCCGGAAATTGCTGGCGGAATACGTCGTAGCCCCCATCCAGGCTGACCACGTTGTTGAAACCCTGCTCACTCAACCAGTCCGACGTACTTTGACTACTATTACCATGGTAGCAGTACACCACCAATGCCCGTTCCTGTGCGGTGTTGGCTAGAAATTGATCCACATTGGCCTGACTTAAATGCAGGGCACCTTGCAGGTGCCCTGCAGCAAAACTTGCCGGGTCGCGGATGTCGATGAACAGAGTGTTACCTTGATCAAATAGGGCTTTTCCCTGCGTAGGGCTGATTCGCGTTGCCATGGTCAGTCCTTTTTCTCTGCGTCTGGCGCTTTCGCGGAGGCTGACCTCTCCCTTTCCGCCAGCAGGTCGGCGGGGGGGTATTCGCATTCCAGTTTCATGCCGATGGCGTTTTCCAGCTCTGGTAGCAGGAAGGCGTCATCTTCACAGGCGAAACTGATCGACATACCGCTGGCACCAGCGCGACCGGTACGACCAATGCGGTGCACATAGTCTTCCGGATCTTCAGGCAGATTGTAATTCACTACGTGAGAGACGCCATCAATGTGGATGCCGCGGCCGGCCACGTCCGTGGCAATAAGCACTTGCAAGTCGCCGGCTCGGAAGCGCTCCAGTGTTTTGCTTCGTTGAGTTTGTGGGACGTCGCCGGAAATCAGGGAGACTTTAAGCCCCCGCTTTTGTAGCCGGTCGCACACCCGGCGAGTAATGTCTCGACGGTTGGCAAATACGATGACCTTGTCCATGTTCATGCCGGTAATGAGGTTATAGAGCAGCTTGAACTTGTCGTCTGTATTAGTGATGTAGACCTTTTGCTCTACGGTATCAGTGGTGACTTGGGTTGGCTCTATCTCCACGATTTCAGCATCTTGCGTCCAGCGGCGGGAGAGGTTCATCACATCGTCATTGAATGTGGCAGAGAACAGTTGAGTTTGGCGATACTGGCTTTTCGGCGTCATGCCGACAATGCGTTTCACGTCGGGAATGAAGCCCATGTCCAGCATGCGATCAGCTTCATCCAACACCAGAAACTCGACCCGGTCCAGCCACAGATCGCGGCGTTTGGCGAAATCGAGAAGACGACCGGGGGTGGCCACTAAGATATCAATCAGTTTGTTTTGCAGCCGTTCCTGTTGCCGATTGAAGTTCATGCCGCCCACCACACTCATTACTTGAAGGTCGGTGTACTTGGTCAGTATGTTGGCGTCCTTCTCAATCTGCATGGCCAGTTCTCGGGTGGGGGCCACGATCAGGGCGCGAGGCTCACCGGCAAAGCGTTGGACATCGATAGGATGTTTGAGCAAATCGTTTATTACAGTGATCAGGAAAGCGGCTGTCTTGCCGGTACCCGTTTGGGCCCGGCCGATGGCATCGGCGCCAGCGAGGGTATGTTCCAGGACTTCAGCCTGAATAGGCGTGCAGTACTGGAAGCCCGAATCGGCGATGCCGTGCATCAGGTCCAGATGCAGATCAAAGTCGTGAAAGCGGCGTTCGCCTTCTTTTTCCGGAACCTGAAATTGCTCCAGGCTCCAGGAGCTTGCTTTGTCTTTTTGCATGTATTCGCTCAGTCTGAATGCGAGAGAGTTTGCGAGTGTAGCCACCTTTATGGCCCTGTTTGGCAAGGTTTCGGAGGTGGCTCCAAATGTCATATTGTAGAAAAAATAGCCAGCGCTGTCAGAGGATGTTTGCTTCCGGCTTGCTTAACTGCGTTATTGTAGTGTTTTGGGTCGGGTTACTGTTAGCCATTTTCATGGATTTAACCGTTCCAGTTGATCGCTTACTCATTATTGTCGGCGCGATGGCGGCAATTCCCTTTGCGTTGGCCTGTCAGGGGTGTGCCTTATAATTGCGTGTTGAGGGTATGTATCATTGGCGTGATGGCCATGAGGCTCGGGGTTATTCACTCGAAACCGAGCATGTGCGGTATTCGCTTTCGTTGACTTTCAGCATGCCGTTTTACCCGAACACCAGCACCCGGTTATTCGCTGGCATGGCATGGTCCGCAAGACATTGCCGACCGTGCTGGGCAAACTCCTGCTCTACCCATTCCTTGTCGCGGATCCCCCGCTGCGTATCAGTGGATTTCAGCCAACGTTCAAACTGTCGATTGGAATCACTGGTGAACTGATCATCGTAGTTGAAGGGGCCGTAGACCATGAACAATCCCTCTGTGTTGAGATGCCGGCACCCTTCAGCGATGCAATGGGCGACCAGTGATTGCGGCATGATGTGAAACGTATTCGCCGTGAACAGATAATCAAAAGGACCAATCGGCCATTGGTCGCTCACATCCAGGGCTAACGGGGCATTTGCCAGGCTGTGTGTCTGGCCTAGCCAGTGGCGAATGGTTGGGAGGTTCTGCGCCACGTCAGAGGGCTGCCATTGCAAATGGGGTAGCTGTGCAGACAGCCAAGCGGCATGCTGTCCGGTGCCGGCCCCAATTTCCAGCAGCGTCCCGGGGGCCTGACAGTGTTGCTGCAAAACTTGGAGAATCGGGCCTTTGTTGTTTTCCGCTGCTTGCGAAAAAGGAACCTTTGATGATGTCATGGCTGCTCCTGTGAGTGAGAGGTCATGGCATCATCAACGGCCTTTTTTGGCAAGGGAAACGCGTTATTTCCTCACCCCTTACTTTTGTTCATGTATTTCTGGCCCATGGCAATCAGCCTCTGGTAGCTGGTCGGCAACAGACGCTGCATGGTGTCGACAGCGATAGCATCTGAACCGATCAAGACCCGACGCTTATTGCCGCGAACTCCCTTGAGGATGGTACTGGCCGCTTCTTCTGGCGTGGTGCGAAACATTTTCTCGAAATCCTGAATGGCTTGTTCCTTGCTGGCACCTGTGATGCGCTCAACGCCATCGCTCATGCGCGCAGCTTTGGCGATATTGGTCTTGATACCACCGGGATGAATGGAGGTGCAGGATACCGGGCTGCCTTCCAGTTCCAGCTCAATGCGCAAGGATTCAGTGAAGCCGCGTACCGCGAATTTGGCTGCGTTGTAAGCAGACTGAGTAGGAATGCCCACGAGACCAAAGATAGAAGAGATGTTAATGATATGTCCCTCACCAGCTTGCTTCAGATAAGGTAGGAACGCTTTGGTGCCGTAAACTACACCCCAGAAGTTGATGTTCATCAACCACTCGAAGTCGTCGTAATCCATCTCTTCTACGGTGGCGCCCAATGCTACCCCCGCGTTATTGAAAATCATGTTGGCATGCCCAAAATGATTGACCACATCGTCGGCGAAGGCGTAGAACGCTTGGCGATCCGCTACGTCCAATATTTTGGTCATTAGGCGATCTTCGCTGAGATTCAGGCTGTTGGCGGTCTCTTTTAGGCCGGCTTCATTAATGTCCGAGAGAGCCAGTTTTGCACCAGAAGCGGCCAGATTCATGGCCAGAGCACGACCAATACCGGAGCCGGCGCCAGTTATTACGGCAACTTTATCTTTGAAATTCTTCATGATCACTCCTGTCGCCACTCTAGTAAAAGCGGCGTTTGCTGTTAGCTTATGAGCGCAAAGTTCAAAGATGGAAAGCGCAAAAGGCTTATCAGGGCCAGGTAACAGGCCAACCCTGCGGTGCTGCGTGGGCAGCATCGTTTCGGTTGGCACTATGCTTGCCTGCGCTTTTCTTTCAACGTGCAACTCGATTTGCGACCGAGTGTAGACACTTTGCCACTGCAGAATGGGCCAATCTTGTCAGACAAGGAGCTGGCGTTGTGACGTTGGCGACACAATGGGCTGTCGCTGTGGTTAGAACGGTAGTTGTGATGAGCTGTCCCTTAACGGGGCGGCAATGGCGCTGCGGCTTTGCTGGACGAGAGCTTGCAGTTCGGCCTCAGTGTTGCCGGTTACTGTGAGTGCGGGGTGCATAACCAGGCGGGCGGTGGCGCCGGGATGCAGTCTTAAGGTTCCGGCGGGCAAAATGTCGAATGTTCCCGACAGGGTGATAGGCAGCACGGGTAGCTGCAGCGCCTGAGCCATCTTGAAGGCGCCTTTTTTGAAGGGTTTCAATTGTCCATCGCGGCTGCGGGTGCCTTCAGGAAAGAATAACACGCTGGCCCCATTGGCCAAGCGCGCGCGGGCGTTATTCAACGAGGCAACGGCTGCTTCAGTGTCGGACCGATTAATAAAAATATGGCCCAGTTTTTCGCTGCAGATACCGATAATCGGAACCTTGCGTAGTTCGTGTTTCATTACCCAACGAAAATCTATGCCTAGATAACCGTACAATACAAAAATATCGAATTGACTGAGGTGGTTGGCGACGATGACGTAACTTTGGCCGGGTTGGAGGTGATGGCGGCCATCAACCTCTACTCGCACACCACTATAAAGCAGGCAGAGCCTGGCCCAAGGTACGGCGGTGAGTTTTGCGACTTTGTCAGTGGGTAGAAAAGGAATAAGTAGTAAACAGACCAAGCCTGCCACCAGCGTGGTCGCCAGCATGAGCGGCACAAAGATCAGCCAACTATACAGAAAGAAAAACAATCGCATTACCATCTGATGCTCTCCGATTCGTACAGAAACTGAGTGCTATGGTAGCGGAGGTCTGGCCGAAAATGACAGGCCAGCATTTACGTTGGTTACCTTTGGATGATGCCGCTTTGGTCGGTCAGTGGGGCGCTGGTGCGGCCTGAGGCGTCGCGTCTACAAGCCTGCCCGGGCCATTAAGGTCAATGTAATCGTAATAATGATTCTGGTATTCCGGTTTGTTGATGATACGGCGAAGTCGTTCTAGCGTGAAGTAAGGCGCATCGCGTAGCAGAATATTGGCAATCCAGGCGGGGATGTAGCCGCCCGGGTCCAGAATCAGTTCATAGGTCATTTCTATTTGGTGGTTGCTCAGGCGGCTAAAGGCTAGTATCCCGGTCATTTCAGGAAAGCGGATATAGTTCTTGGTGGGGGGCAGGGCATCCGGTTGGTTGATCAGGGTGATTTTCACCGAATTGGGATTAGGATCCAGCACTTGGGTCACTTTTGCGCGTAATACGGCTTCTCGGTCGGCCAGCGGCCAAGGCAGTTGAGTGGTGAAGCGTAACTGACGGTCGAGGGGGTTGGCGCGGCCGAACTCCTCGGCACTATCGACAAAATGCAGCCATTTAGGATACGAGGGGTAATCGTTGAGCAGTGCGACCAGGGAGTACTCGTCTTTCAGGGGGAAGCGGGTGACGCCACGAAACGTCTTCAGGCGTGACTCATCCCGGTGCTTCATATACACCTGAATATCATTGCGGTCACTGACCAGGGTCCAATCCTGATCTTCATTACTGAATGCCGGTGAGCAAAGCGTAGAGAATGCAAGCAAAAGCCAAAGAAGGCCAAAAGGTCGAAGCCTGTCCATAGGAAGCGAGGAATCCTTTTCCGTTATTTTTGGAATGGGGGTGATCATATAACACGAGCTCATTATGACATTATCCTTGTCTCGCTGAATACATTTTGATCACTCTCTAGTGTATCTTCTGCGCGTAATCGGACAGTCGGTGTAGCAAATATGTATCAACGGCAGGCAATTTTGCGGACGGCTGCTAAACTGTGATCTCGCGCGTCATGCGTTGATCGAGTAACCAATAACAAGCATTTGCATACCTAAGTTGCGACAATTTCCTATGCTTAAGCGAGCGTTTCATCTTTTGATCGGTGCTGCCTTAGTGGCAGGTTATTTTGCTGCAACACCGGAGCGGCTTTGGCAACCGCCACCGCAGTTGCTGGCCGTGGAACCTGCACCGGTGCCCTCTGATTCCCAGTGGCAAATCCGCTTTGCGTCGGATGCGGACACCCGCATGGTACACGCAGCCTCTATGGTGGAGTTGCCGGATGGCCGGTTGCGCGCTTTTTGGTTCGCCGGGACCCGTGAAGGGGCGGCAGATGTGTCTATTAATTCCGCTATCTTTGACCCTCAATTAGGAACCTGGTCTGACGAGATCGTATCTGTCACACGTGAACAGATTTCCCAAGGCTGGGGCAGGCACATTCGCAAGCTGGGTAATGCGCTGCCGGTGTTGGATGAGGATGGCCGCATGCGTTTGTTTGTGGTCGCAGTGAGCTTCGGCGGCTGGGCGGCCAGCCGATTGGCGGTGCTGGAATCCTCGGATATGGGCGCCAGTTGGGAATTTGACACCTCATTGGTGGCCACGCCGTTTCTGAATATAAGCACCCTAGTGAAAACCCCGCCTATCCATTACAGCGATGGCACCATCGGTTTACCGGTGTACCACGAAATGATTGGCAAGTTTGGCGAGATTCTGCGTTTGGATAGGGATAATCGTATTCTCGGTAAAGCCCGTATCGGGCATGGGCGCAAGGCGATTCAGCCACTTGTGCTGGTGGATAATAATAACCATGCAGTTTCTTTCTTGCGCAATGAGAACGAGCCCAATAATGGCTATTTATACCAATCCTCCAGTAACGATGGAGGTTGGACATGGACGCCGCTGGAATATTCTCCCTTAGATAATCCCAGTTCCGCCCTTGGTGGCGTGGCTATGGGTCCTGGGCACTGGTTGGTAGCGACCAACTGTAACCGTGAAGAGCGTGATGATCTGTGTATTCGCGAAACTCGTGATTCTGGGCAGCACTGGGAAGATCGGTGGTTTTTCCATAATCGGGAGCAGTGGAGAGGTAATGCGTTAGAGCCAGGAACCTTTGTAGATCTGGTCGATGATGAGTTTGCTGGGGAAACGATTCCCGAAGATCGACGTCTTCTTTTGGAGCGAGTAAAGGCCAACAAATGTCATGGCGACCACGGATGTGCATTCCAGTATGACTATCCTTATATGGTGCGCACAAGGAACGGGGATCTGCACATGCTTTACACCTGGAACAAGACGGCTATCCGCCATGCCTGGTTAAAAGCCGATACGGTGGGCCGTACGCCGCACAACAATAGTCAGCGCAAGGAGATCACTTATGTCGATTGATCTGGTTATTTGCGCATTAGTGTTGGTGGCGATTCAGTTGCGCATTAGTGCCACTCTGTTGTCTTTGCGCGGTCGTGTGGTTTTGGCCTGTGTAGTGTTTGTGTGGTCCTTATTGCCATACCCTTGGGGGCTGGGAGCTTGGGTGCTGAGTTACCTCGCAGGTTTCAGCATTACCTCTGGCTTGCTGGCGATGTTGGCGATTCAGCACCGTATGGTCGGTCACTACTGGCTGCCGGTTCGTGAGTTACGTACAGCGTGCCGAATGCTGGTGTTAATGGCATTGTGGTTTTACCCAATGAGCATGGGGTCCAGCTATGAGGATCCCTATTCTTTGGGTTTCGGGAGTTTTGGTTTCAGCACCGCTCTGTTGTTGATCGGGCTCCTGGCATGGGTGACCCGCGCTTATGCATCGTGTTTGATTCTGGTGGTGGCTCAGTGCGTTTTTAGGGCCGGTTGGCTAGCTAGCGATAATCTCTGGGATTACCTGATGGACCCTTGGCTGGTGTGTTGGGCGGTGGGTTGGTTGCTACGCGATCGGCTGCTGAGCGCGAGGGCTCTACTCGCGCAGCAGTCATCGACTCAGCCCTCGGCAGCGGGCTGGGGTGAAACCGGCGCCACCGAGGCTGCAGGCCAGAGCAAAGCCACCACGTAGCCGACCAGAAACATCAGCACATTGCCAATCAGTCCGGTGTAATACAGGTCAAAGGGGGCGCTTAGCGCCTCCGGTAAAAGCTGGTTGTTGGTAAGAATGGTCCAGCTAGTGAATACCAGGGTGCAACCAATCCCCACCCAAGCGGCCCGCGCATTGCCCTTCTTGCTGAAAAAGCCCAGCAAATATAACCCTAGCATTCCCCCGCCAAGCAGTGACACTAGGATGGTTGACGTGTCTTGTAGTGTTTTGGTATCAGCCTGATTTAGCCACAGCGCTCCGAGAATCATGACTCCCGTGACGGCGGCGGCGATGGCCCAGGCCACTTTTAGGTAGTGGCGATCATCGCGGCCAGGACGCAGATGACGGCGATACAGGTCAACCACGCTAACGGTAGTGATGGAGTTGATGCTGGAATCCAGTGAACTCATGGCGGCGGCCAGAGCTGCTGCAATCACCAGCCCGGCCACGCCAGCGGGCAGGTAGCCGGTAATGAAATGGGGCATCAGAGTTTCAGCCCGAGCTTCACCGGTCAGAATCGCGCTTGCCTGGGCGTCCGGATAAACCTGAAAGAACACCCACAGGGCCGTGCCCAATAGCATGTAGAACGCCCAGATAGGCAGGGCGGTGAATAGGTATACCCAGAGCCCGCGACGCGCTTCCTTAGTGGATTGGGAGGCGCAATACCGTTGCACGGTGTTCTGGTTGCTGGAGTATTCTGTGAGCCAGTTGGTGAGGCCGATCAACAGCATCATGGTGGCGGTCTTTTCGCTCAGCGAGAACGACCAAGAGGTCTCTGCGGGAGCACCGTTTTCCCAGGGCGCCAGGGCAAACTTGCCGGCCTGACCTGCTTGTTCGAACACTTGGTTGAGCCCGCCGGGCAGCGCCTCGAGAATCACCCACAGGCAGACGAGGCCGCCCAGTAACAAAATGACGGTTTGCAGCACATCGGTCCAGATTACCGCATCAATACCTCCGATGACGGTGTAAAAGCCAACAAAAAACCCACCTAGAATAATGGCGGTGGTGGGTGTTAGATCGGTGACTTGTTGTATCAAAAGAGAGAGCAGCCACAGGATCATGGCTAGGCGCACCAACTGCGCCACCAGAAACGCAATGGCACCATATACTCGGATGGATGGACCATAGCGTAACTCGAGGAATTCATAGGCGCTGGTCATATTTTCGCGCCGAAAAAAAGGCAAAAAAACGAAAGCTGCCACCAGCATGGCAGGCAGTAGGGCCAGGTTAGGTAGGTAGCGTAACCAGTCGGTCAGGAAGGCGTCGGCGGGATAGGCCAAGAAGGTAATGGAGCTGATGGATGTGCCTACTAATGACAGACCTATTACCCAGCCGCGAAAACGGCGACCGCCTACAAAATATTCTTCGGTATTGGTGTTGCGGCGTGAGAAATAGATACCGATGCCCAGCACGATACAAAGGTACCCAGCAAGGACAATCCAGTCAGCGATTGCCAGAGTCATTATTGTTATTCCGCTTCAGGCAACAGGCGGCGCGCAACACGCCGCTGAGTGCAGCCTGCTGCGCGTGCCGCGTGATGCGACTTAGGTTGTTTTATTGTTCGATATAGACGTTATCGGCCTGTTCGCCGCGATCGGACATGCGGGTATCGAAGCGCACCTTGGTGCCGGTTCGCAGGCTGCGACGGCCGCCGTTCTGTACCGCTTTGAAATGAACAAACAGTTCTTCACCGCTGTCGGTAAGAATGAAGCCAAAACCCTTGTTTGGGTTGAACCACTTCACTTCACCGCGCTGCTGGCCATTGCTGCCGGGCAGGGAAGGCCTGGGTAGGTTAGCCGGCACCAGCTTGCCGAAAGGGATCAACGGCAGCAAGTAGACCAACACCGGTACCCACAACCACGCTTGATGGGTAAATACGGTATTACCGTGGCTGGCCACCAAGCCGGCCAGATAGAACAGCACAGCCACATGCAGTGGCAAACGTTGGCGACCACCCATTAGGCAGACCAAGTTAACGGCAGCGGCTA
Source organism: Alcanivorax sp. NBRC 101098 (assembly GCF_001010505.1). GTDB lineage: Bacteria > Pseudomonadota > Gammaproteobacteria > Pseudomonadales > Alcanivoracaceae > Alcanivorax > Alcanivorax borkumensis. Next base: position 2,183,025 of record NZ_AP014613.1, on the reverse strand, counting down.
ATAGCAGACCCAGACCGGTTTGTTGGCTGTGGATGTTGGAAACCTGAATCATGGCCAGGTTTTCATGGATGGTCACCAAGGCCATTTCCGGAGCAAACAAAAGCCAAGCACCGGGGAGGGCAAGTAACAGGGTGACGATGACGTAAAATATAGTCAGCGGTTTAGAGAGATTCATGGAGTTGACGTTACCTTGTTTAAGCAATGAGTGATAAAAGTAAGGATAAAAACCCGCCATATGACGAGGCGGTATTGTGCAGCCGGGTAAAACCCTCGTTATCGTTGCCCTTTTTGTAGGCTGGGCTTGTCGATAATGACTATCAGGCACTGCACAATCCGGGCATTGTACCCAAGCTGGCGATGAAACTCATGTTGGAGCTATTTTGGCGTCTTATCCGTTCCTTGAACTGACATTTTTCCAAGCGTTGCAGGATTGCGGTGCTGCCTCGCCGCAAACGGGCTGGTCGCCCTGCCATGTGGCGCAAGAGCACGGTTGGTTGCCCCTGTATGCACGCTCTCACTCCCAGGGCGAGTATGTATTTGATTTTAATTGGGCTGAGGCTTATCAGCGTCATGGTTTGGCCTATTACCCTAAACTGGTGACCTCGGTACCGTTCACCCCAGTAGTGGGGCCGCGTTGGCGCGGACAGTGGACCGCAGAGACACTTTGGCAAACCGTCAGCGAAAAAATGGAAGAGCAGCAGGCCAGCGGTTGGCATCTGCTGTTTGCGGACCAGGCAAGTCGTGAAGCGTTGGAAGGTTTGCCACTGGTGTCTCGTCAGGCCTGCCATTTTCGCTGGTTCAATGGTGGTTATGCTGATTTCGATGATTTCTTGGCGCGCTTTCAATCACGCAAGCGCAAGAACGTGCGCAAGGAGCGGCGGCAAATTACCGAGCAGGGGATTCATATTGAGCGTCGCCGGGGCGCACAGATTCAGGCGGATGACTGGGCTTTCTTCTACCGGTGTTATGCGAGCACTTACCTCAAGCGGGGGCAAATGCCGTATCTGAACGAGGATTTTTTCTTGGCGATAGCACAGCAGCAAGGTGAGCAGTTGATGCTGGTGTTGGCCTGGGACGGAAATACCCGGGCCCCGATCGCGGCGGCGTTGTATTTCTTTGATGACACTCAGCTCTATGGCCGTTATTGGGGCTGCCTGCAAGAGCGCGATTGTCTGCATTTCGAGCTGTGTTACTACCAGGGAATCGAATTTGCCATTGAGCAGCAGCTACAGGAGTTTGATCCGGGAGTGCAGGGTGAGCACAAAATTCTGCGTGGCTTTGAACCGGTGATTACCTGGTCATTACATCATTTACGCGAGCCAGCTTTTCAACAGGCGATCGCGGATTTCTGCCAAGAGGAAGCGCGGCACGTGCATGGCTACCAGGAGGAGGCTCGCAGTCTGTTACCGTTCCGGCGGGAAGATTGAATGGTTTTGTTTTTCGCAGGCGTCTTAGGTGCCATGATAAGGGCAGATTGTTACTTCTATGAGGTTGTCAGGCGATACATTGTTGACGTTGGTACAGCAATGCCATGGTGACCTTGTCACACAGATCCGCTTCGGGGTGGTCCGGGGATTTCGGTCCCAGTGTATCGGTTACATCTTCCAAATCGCAGTTCTGCGGGTCATCCAGGTCAGCAAAAAACTCCCAAGCGCGGCCACTATGATCCACTAAGGTGCCGGTGTAGACCCCTTCGTCAAACTGGCATACGCAGGAGAAGACGGTCTCGTTCAACGTAAAGCCTTGCGCGCTGATCCAGGCGGAGAAAGCTGGGTTAAGGCTGCCATTACGCACCTGCTCGGTAGCGTGAGCAACAGATTCCCAGGTATTGCGTGTGCTCGCCTTCTTTAATGGCATCGTGTTGCCCTCGCCGCATGGGTGTGATCGTGCGTTAAATTGTGAAAGAGCTCACAGGGCTGTCGATCAGCGGTCGTTTTTGAATGTGCCCGTATTCTGCACGCTTCATACCATCAAGTGATAAGGACGTTATCTTAAAAATCTGTAAGCCAAGGCGTACATGTGGAATTGGCGCAGTTGATTGCGCAATAGGGAATCAAACTCAAAGGTATTATGGCACTGCGGCTGTTAGTGCCCCTTGCTGGTATTCCCTATTTCCCAAATGTTGGGCTGCGGAAACTCTTTAGCGATTAAACAGGGGCGGAAGGGGACACTCAAGCAGGGCGGATACCGCGCGCAGCAGTTCTGCTTCCTGCACCTGGACTTTACCATCGGCCAGTACCAGATCCGCCGCAGCATCAATAACAGGCCCCTTGAGCAGCGGAGACAAGTCGGCCAGGCGCTCAATGGCGTTACTGAGCTTGTGGCTGCCACAATGTGTTAGGGGCATCAAGGTGCGGCCAGCGGGCAGAAGCCCGTGGGTGCTGAGCTGGAATAGAGTACGTGCGTCTTTCTCGTCAGCGCCACTGGCCCAAGTCAGTACCGAGAACAGCAATTGCAGTTCTGCGGCCAGTGCGCCATAGCGGCGGAAGCGGGTGCGGCGATTCTTGCCGGATTGATCCCCGAGTTGCTGGCGGGCTAATCCCACTAGCGCCCATTCGAAAAAGCTGTAACGGTCGTCGACCTCAATCAATGCGGTCAGGTGAGTAAGGATCCGTGCCCGGTCAGTGGCGGGTAGCGGTTTAAGCGCCGGTAATGCTAAGTCAATTAACGGTAGCCGTAGACGGGAACCTTGGGCATGAATTTGCTTGCTTAGCGTGACTAAGGCGGGTCGTTGACCTGTGATATCTAATGCAGCCAACAGCGCTTCAGTGCTGCTATTTGACGCGCTAAGTATCAGGGCGTAGAGCACATTCTCTGCCGACTTGGGCGAGCGAGTTTGGCGTCGAAGATCGTCAGGAATGGTCTCCAACAAGCTACGGGCATAGCCCATATCCGGTTCGCTTACGGTGCCAATACGTTGTGAGGGGGCGGCTGGCGGGTTTTCGTTACGTGTGGGCTTAAGGCTGCCGCCGGCGAAGGCTGAGGCTCCTTGAGGAATCTCGGGGTTGCTGTGTGTGGCGGTGCTAAGGGTATTACGGGCTCGGCTACGGGCACGGGCCACCCAGTCGCTGCCTAGGGCGCGGAGTCGCTCGTCCAGTGGTGGATGGGTACCTAGCAGGTTGCGCCAGCGAAAACGTAACGTTTCGCCGAAACACATATGGCTCATGTCTTCTGCGTGGGGGCTGGTTAAGTGAGAGCCGTTGCCGTTGCGAATTTTAATCAGTGCACCGCCAATTCCTGCCGGGTTGCGGGTGAATTGCACGGCAGAGGCATCTGCCAACAGCTCCCGCTGCCGAGAGATGGCCGCTTTAATCAGGCGTCCGAAGAACAGCCCGACATAACCGACAACCATCAATGCCAGCCCGGCAAACACCAGCCCGCCACCGCCTTTGCGGTTAGAAGAAGAGCGGCGTTGGCCGCGAATCAGGTATTCGCCAACTTTTCCTAGTGCGAGAATGCCCGCAAGCACGGCCAGCAGGCGCAAGTTCAGGCGCATGTCGGCATTGAAAATATGGCTGAACTCATGGGCGATAACGCCTTGCAGCTCATCGCGATTGAGCTCGTTAAGTGTGCCCTGCGTCACCACCAGCACGGTTTCCGAGGGGCGGAAGCCTGCTACGAAAGCGTTAATGCCGCTTTCCTTGTCCAGCACATAGAGCTGGGGAGCGGGGATACCCGAGGCAATACTCATTTCCTCGACCACATTGATCAGCTTTTTTTCGCTGATGTCTACGCTATCCATGGGAATGTGGCGGGCACCGAGCATGTCCGCTAGGCCCTTACCACCGTTGCGCAGCTGCCAAAGTTTAATCAGACAGCCGAAGATCATAACCGCCAGGGTAAGGCCGGTAACCCAGTGGACGATGGGGTGTGCAAGCCATTGGTGAGCATGCACGATCTGGACGTTTCCCCAGAACAGCGTCAGCAACAAGGCCAGGTTGACACACACCACGATGGCGATGACCGCGAGGATGAAATACAGAACAAGCAGCCCGGTTTTGCGGCGGGCTCGTTCTTGGTGTTGAAAGAAATCCATGGCGAGGCCGGGTTAGAAACTGACGTTCACGGCCTTGCGTGCCTGCTCGGTCTCAATTTGTAGCAGCTTGGCTTCGCTAAAGCTGCCGAATAATCCGCCGATGAAGTTTTGTGGGAACTGCTCACGGTAGGTGTTGTAGTTCATTACCGCATCGTTGAATGCTTGGCGAGCAAACCCAATACGGTTTTCGGTGCTGCTCAGTTCTTCCATCAGCTGGGCCATGGTGTCGTTAGCCTTGAGATCCGGGTAGTTTTCGCTGAGAGCAAAGAAATTAGCCAGTGAGCCGGAGAGGAAGGATTCTGCTTTGCCCAGTTGAGCCACGGCATTGGCATCGTCCGGGTGTGCAGCGGCGGCTTTTTTGGCGCTAATCGCCTGGTTTCGCGCTTCGATTACCTGGGTTAGCGTTTCTTTTTCATGGCTCATGTAGCCTTTGGCCGTTTCCACCAGGTTGGGGATCAAATCGTGGCGGCGTTGCAGTTGCACGTCAATTTGGGCAAAGCCGTTCTTGAAACGGTTTTTCAGGGCGATAAGTCGGTTGTAGACGGCAATGATGTAAATGATGACGGCAATGATGATGCCGAAAAAAATCAGAGTGCCCATGCGGGTATTCCTTCCCCTGCGATGTTGTTGTTAGCCTATAACCTACTGCAAAAGTCGTAGAGTGGAAAGGCGTTGGCTTTGATTTGCTGCAGACGTTTGCCGTTAAGCTCTTACAGGAAGAAATTAATACTTGATTCCCCATTTTCGATAGAGGAAGCCCATGATCCAAGCTGGGCCGATCATCAGATACTGGATGTCTTCGAAAAACGAGGGTTTTTGGCCCTCAACTTTATGGCCCCAGAATTGGCCAATCCAGGCGAGAATGAAGACCACTAGTGAGAACAGCCAGACGCTAATGCCGGCGGCAGCGATGAGACTGAGGCCGGCCAGACAGAGCAAGCTAAAAGCCAGCATGCCCACAGCAATGGGTATGGATAGGCGGGCGTAGTAGAGTGTGACGAAGACCAGTGCTAAGCATGCCCAGAACCCTGTGAACAGGGGGGCGGGAAGAGCCCAGAGAAAGCCGACGATGGTAAAGAAGATCACCGGCACGCATAGGAAGTGTACTTTCTTGTTGGTAGGGTTTTGGTGGCTTTCGCCATAGGCGTTGAGCCAGTCATTCATGCTGCGGGTTGCCATGTTGTTTTCCCCTAGTTGGTATTCTATGGGGAAGAGTATAGCGCGGCAGGGCGCCGGTGCCTCCTCTGGGCTCCGGCACCTTGGCTTATGTGTGCCTCATGCGCCAAGCCAGGACGCGACATTGGCGGGCGTCACGGGCAGGTAGTGGTCTACCAGCAGGGCGGTAAACAGAGCGAACAAATAAGTAATTGAATAACCGAAGGTTTTCATTGGAAGTTTCGGGTCTTCAGAAAAACGCAGGCGTACTGCGTGATAGAGAAATACCAAGCCGAGGATCAACGCGCTGAGCAAATAAATCAGGTCGCTCATGCCGGTGAGGTAAGGCAGCAGCGTGCAGATAAACAGCAAGATGGTGTAGTAGAGCACCGATTCACGGGTAAACGGGATGCCATGGGTCACCGGTAACATGGGTATATCGGCCTTGGCATATTCATCGCGGCGATGGATGGCCAGCGCCCAGAAGTGTGGTGGGGTCCAAACGAAGATGATGAGCACTAGCAGCCAAGCGTAGGGGTGTGCTTCACCGGTGACGGCGGTCCAGCCCAGTAGCGGCGGGATGGCGCCCGCGATACCCCCAATCACGATGTTTTGCGGTGTAGCGCGTTTGAGATACAGGGTGTAAATAAAGGCATAGCCGACAAAGCCGAACAAGGTCAACCACGCCGTTAGCGGGTTCACCAGAAAGTACAGCATAATCATTGAGGCGGTTGCTAGCAGCACCGCAAAGGTGATGGCGGCTTTGGGGGTCAGCTTTCCGGCAACCAGAGGGCGCTTTTCGGTGCGCTTCATAATGGCGTCAATTTTCTGATCCATAATTTGGTTGATCGCGGCGGAGGCCATCATGGCCAGCGACAGCCCCACAAAGGCAGGGATGAAAGTGGCTAATGGCACCATGCCTGCCGGTTCGGTGGCTAGAAACATGCCCGCCACCGCGGTGACCATAAGCAGCATGACCACGCCGGGTTTAGTGAGGGCGAGATAGTCGCGCCAGTGGGTTCTCTCACTCATGACGGGGCTCCTTTTTGTTGTGACTTTGGTTCGCGTTTGCCGCATTTTACGTTTATGGCACGGATAAATAAGACCAGACTAGCTAACAGTAGCACTGCCACAAAATTATGCGCGACGGCCACATCCAGTGGCACAGCAAAGATGACGTTACTTAGCCCCAGCCCGATCTGTAGGGTGAGAAGGCCGGCAATCACCAGGGCAAAGTTTCGGAAAAATACGCTGCGGGCCCGCAACAGAATTTTCCCTACCAGTAAGAGGGCCAGCAGGGTAACGACCAGGGCGCCGAAACGGTGCATCACGTGGATGGTTGTGCGCGCTTCGTTATCTAAAACTCCGTACTCATAGTCCGGCTTGTCGTGTTCGTGCCCCCAAAAGATAAAGGCTTTCTCGAAATTTAGCCGTTCTTGCCAGCCTTCTTCACACACGGGCAGATCGGTGCAGGCCACGGCTGCATAGTTACTGGCGGTCCAGCCGCCCAGAGCGATCTGTAAAATAACCGCGGCTAGTGTTATTGATGCCAGAGGCTTGAGGGTGAGCACATCGCAGTCATTCAGAAAGCTTGGCCAGCGAAACACTCGGGCAGTGAGCAGTACCAACAGGGTGAAGGTGGTAAAACCGCCGAGCAGGTGCAGCATGACGATAGTGGGCTGCAGCCCCATGGTTACCGTCCACATGCCGAGAATGCCCTGAAAGATAACTAATGCCACCAGAAAGAGCGGTAGTTTCAGTGGTTGCTTTTCCCGTTTGCGATTAACGAATGACAGTGCAGCGATGATGATAATGACGAGGCCCAGGGTCGAGGCAAAATAGCGATGCACCATTTCTGGTACGGTTTTGTGCGCTTCGCGCAGGGTCCCGGGCGTGGTTTCGTTGGTGTTGGCCACGTGCTCAATGGCTTTGCGGACGTCCAGATGGCCATAACAGCCTGGCCAGTCCGGGCAGCCCAAGCCGGCATCGGATAGCCGAGTCCAGGCGCCGAGGGTGATCACGCCAGCAGCCAGAAGGACGGCCAGAATACAAAAGCGGCGCAGCCAGCGCTGTGATGCGGTGGGAGTTTGCATAATCAAGGGCCTGCTTAACCGATCAGTGACCCTTTAAGGGTCCGTTTGAGATCGACGCGGATGTTCTCCGCCTCTTCGAGGGTGGCATCCATGTTTTCGTGCGAGGGGTAACGCATGAAGATTTGGCCGTCCGGGCTGACCAAAAAAATATCGCCAATGGGGTGACTGGGCTCGGGGGCGTATACCGGTGCCAGAGCCCGCTTAACATCAGCAGCAGAGGCATGAATGGAAACCATGCCATCGACTTTATCGGTAAGGAAGGTTTGTAATTCGGTATTGGCGGGAGCGGTATGGAGAATCACCCTGCGCACACGCTGAGTATCTTCCCCTAGCGCGAGTCGTACCTGTTTTACTTGATAATAGAGCCCGTTTTTACAGCGCGTGTCACAACCTTCACCGGCCACATAAAGCAGTGTCCACTGGTTGCTCATATCATCGCGGTCATAGGGCTGCTGTTCGCTATCGGTGGCATGTAGAGCCGCCATATCGATATGCGGGATCAATAGTTGCCCTTTGTTGACCTTCGACAGCTCCGCGGGGTTTATCAGAAAGCGTCCGGCCAAAAAAAACAGGATAAAAGGAGCAATGATTGCCGCTAGGGTGGCAATGTTCTTGGTCCGTGGAGACATTACAATTCCTCTCGCGTCTTGCGTGCTTTACGCCTGTTTCGGAGTGCGGCGGCAACATATATCAGCAGAGCGGCCAGCGCCAGTGCGAACCATTGCAGCGCATAGGCCTTGTGTCGTTCCGGGCCCATTACGGTCACGTCCTGCCAGTGCCGGGGCAGTGGTACATTGTTGCCCAGCGCCAGTTCCGGAGTAACCCGGATTTCAAAGGGCGGTAATTCTACCCCAAGTCGTTCTCCAATAGCGTCAAAATCCACTTTTTGTACGCGCAATGGCCACTGATTGTTGGGCAATGGCATGTCCTTGAGCACAAAAACGTCCCGGGAGGGGCGATAAGCCGTTCCGTGGACGGTTTGGTTTCCCTCAATGGGGACGATCGTTGGTAGTGTGGCGCGGTCGTTTCCTCTCGCTAGCCAACCCCGGTTAATTAATACCCAGCGGCCCTCTCGGGTTTCAAAAGGAGTCAACAGGTGATAACCGGCCACGCCGTTGAGGGTACGGTTATCTAGGAGCACGTTGTGGGCGTTGTCGAAGTGACCGGTGATAGTGATGCGACGGTGCATAGGGTCAGTATCAGCTAGCAGGGTGGGCAGGTCGGCGGGTGGTAGGGTGGCCCGTTCGTTCTGTTCTGTTAGCCACAGGCGTTTTTCTTCAGCGCGTTCCAGCTGCCAAAAGGCCAGTCGCAAGCAGCTTGCGGCCACAATAAGGGTCGCTATGAGTGCGACCCAAGGTGCGCGGCGGTAAGAATGAGGCATGGTTGTCTGCCCTCGTGACAGCAGTAGCGCGGCGAAACGGGGATTGCTGTTTTATGTTGTCGCCTTGCTTTGTCGATAGTGTGTGCACAGTCAGGCTAGGCCATTACAATGCCTGCCTGACAATGGCGGCACATTGTACATAGCTGGCCGGGCTTTTCATCTGCCTGCGAGAAAGTCCCCTTTGTGTGCTTATTTAAGCTTTGATGTGTTTAAGGAGATAACGAGTATGTGGTGGGTAAAGCTGATTGTTGTGATTTTGTTGCTTGCGGCAGTGATCTCTCTGGGCCGCGCGCTCATGTCTTTGGTGAAAGGGCAGGGAAAAGAAGGTAAGACCATGCGAGCCCTGGCTTGGCGTGTGGGTTTTTCGGTGACGGTATTTTTGTTTATTTTGCTTAGCATGCATATGGGCTGGGTGCGGCCTCACGATGTGAACCCGACTCTGCGTTACGGTGAGCCGATTCAGCCCAGCGGTCAGCCTTCGCAAAACCCAGGAGAGTAAGGCTGCAGCGAAATGGTGCCGTGAAGCGCTGCTTGCCTTGTAAAAGGCCAGTAAAAAGGCTGCAGCCCATGGAACGAAGATAGTCAGGGGGGCTCGGATACAGTGGGCTCACCTTGAGTGAGTAGGAGGAGAAGGGCCAGTAAGGATGGCCAAGGAGCACGGATGCACTTCTCTTTTTATTCAGATTGCGCTCACCCCATTCAGGCTATGGTGGTGGCCAAGGTAAAGAGACGGCAGTGGACTGGATGGCCCCGTTTGCGTTGGTTTTGTTCGCATGATCGCACGGCCTGAACAGGCCATGTTGTTTGTGCGACGCATTCGTACAGGGCTTTCTCTTGTACGCTCCCGTGGCGCGTAACCACCTTTGCAGGGGGGGGGCGTCGGTTAAACGGTTGATTTTTTTTGCTTCTCCGGGAACCTTTGAATCAGCCTGCGGACTAATTCAGTAGGCAAAATATGTTTTCTCCTCTTAAGTAATATCAGGCAACCCTCGGGGCGCTCGGTCAAGCCGGCGCCCTTCTTTTTTAAGGGGGACTGTGTTTTTCTCCGGGTGTAGGTGCTGGACTCAGTCTTTGGATGGGCTAGGAGGCATGGGGAACGGGGAAACGTTGTTGCTACGCGCTTCACCGCGTGATTCGGTGATTTTGCCTACGCCTTCTTTTTCTACTTCATCAATACGGATCACCGTATGCATGGGGATGTATGACCGCAAAACCCCTGAAAATTCGCTCTTAAGCTTTTCTTCCGATGGATCGACCACTACACCGCTGCGCTCATCGAACAGAAACTCCTCCACCTCGATAAAGCCATGCAGGTCGCTTTGGTATATCTCTGAGGCATAAATTTCGTAGGTTTGTGCTTGGCTCTGGAATATGACGCGGTAGATGGGTCGTCGTTTGGGCATGGTAGAAAGAGACGCTAACTAGGAAAATAGAGCCGAAGTGTAGCATAGAGTGCGACTTTCGTACCTGCTTGAAGGGCTTGATAAACCCGACCTTTCGGCTGGACTTTGGCAATGCGAATGACTAAAGTTGGCGCCCATAAATGCAGTGGGACAATTTGCCACACCTCCGGCAATTCAATGAAGTTACTATGGCGGCAAATAGCTATTTGATTTTATTGGGTTTTGCCTCCTATGTGACACGCTAAACGGCCGCCCCCTTGGTCGAGTATGTCAATGGGGAAGGTCTGGTGACCGTTTCGCTGCATCAATCCTGAAACTCGCTTTCCAGGCGCCGGTAACGGCAAAGAACAAGCGTGCCTGTAATGGGGTAGCGCTGGGGAAAACAGGGAGCAAACGCATGCAGTCAACTCTGTTCCACCGCGCAGCGGTTGGTCTTACGTCACTGATGATCAGTGGCATGACCTTCGCTAGCGACTGGACCGAACGTTCCGATCTCGACCTGCGACCCGGGGTAACCCAGGCCAGCCAGGACGTTCAAGATCTTCACACCACCGTTCTCTGGATCGTGACCGTTATCGGTCTTATGGTCTGTGGCCTGATTCTGTTCTCGATGATTCGCCACCGTCGATCCAAAAACCCAAATCCTTCCACTTTCCATGAAAACGTGTTTTTCGAAGTGCTGTGGACAGTGATTCCCTTTGTCATCCTGATTGCCATGGCCGTACCGGCCACCCGGGTGCTGGTTCAGCTGGATGACACCGCTGAATCTGAACTGACGGTGAAGGTAACCGGTTATCGCTGGAAGTGGAGCTACGAGTATTTGACGTACGAAGATGACAACGATATCGGAGTCTCTTTCTTCTCTAACCTGGCTACGCCGCCGGAACAGTACAACAACCCGGTTCTTTCCGGTGGCCTGTTTCCTTACGGCACAGCGAAGGAGCTGGTCGGTAAAGAGGCTCCTGAGAAAGACCACAACTACAACTTGGAAGTGGATAACAAACTGCTTATCCCGTCTGGCCAAAAAGTGCGTTTCTTGGTGACTTCTGATGACGTAATCCATTCTTTTTGGGTGCCGGACTTCGGCGGCAAGAAAGATGCAATTCCAGGTTTCGTTAACGAGACCTGGGCTTTGGTTCCGGAAGGCAAAGAAGGCACTTACTACGGCCAGTGTGCTGAGTTGTGTGGTAAGAACCACGCCTTTATGCCGATTGCCGTAGAGGTAGTAACCCAGGACGAATTCAAGGCTTGGATTGCTGAAGAGAAAGAAAAAGCCGCTTCTGGGCCCGACCTGACACCGTTTGCTGATATCGATCAGGCGATGGAAGAAGGTAAGCAAGTTTATGCTGGTGCCTGTGCAATGTGTCACGGTGCTAATGGTGAAGGCGGTATCGGCTTGGCATTTGCTGGTACAGAGTTTGCCACCAATAACGAGCACCTGAACGAGCATATCGACGTGTTGGTGAATGGCCGTGCTGCCATGCCCAGCTTCAAGGCTCAACTGACACCTCGCCAGATTGCGGCGGTGATCACCTATGAGCGTAACGCTTTCGGCAACGATACCGGCGATCTGATTCAGCCCGCCGACGTTAACGACCACGAATAAGGGAGGGGATAGCAATGTCTACTGCAGCTGCAACCCATGATGATCATCACGATCACCACCACGCCCCGACCGGCCTGAAACGTTGGCTGTTCAGCACCAACCACAAAGATATTGGTACCTTGTACCTGTGGTTCAGCTTCGCCATGTTCCTGTCCGGCGGTTTCTTGGCCATGGTGATTCGTGCCGAGCTACTCGAGCCCGGCATGCAGTTCGTGGATCCGGAGTTCTTCAATCAGCTGACCACCGTGCACGGCTTGGCCATGGTATTTGGCGCGGTGATGCCTGCCACTGTTGGCTTAGCTAACTGGATGATTCCCTTGATGATTGGTGCGCCAGATATGGCGCTACCGCGGATGAATAACTGGTCTTTCTGGATTCTGCCTTTCGCTTTCACCATTCTGATTGGTTCAGTGGTGTTGAGTGCGTTCGGTGCCGGCAATCCTAGCGCTCCGAACTTTGGCTGGACCTTCTACGCGCCGTTGTCCACCAAGTACGGGCCGGCGTCCACCGATTTGTTCATTCTGTCGGTTCACATGATGGGTATCTCCTCCATCATGGGTGCTATCAACGTGGTGGTAACGGTCTTCAATATGCGTGCCCCTGGCATGACATTGATGAAGATGCCGCTGTTCGTATGGACTTGGCTAATCACTGCCTTCCTGCTGATCGCGGTCATTCCAGTTCTGGCCGGTGCGGTAACCATGATGCTGACGGACCGTCATTTCGGAACCAGCTTCTTCGATGCTGCCGGTGGTGGTGATCCAGTATTATTCCAGCACGTGTTTTGGTTCTTCGGGCATCCTGAAGTGTACATCATGATCCTGCCGAGCTTCGGTATCGTGTCAGCGATCATTCCGGCGTTTGCTCGCAAGCCGTTGTTCGGTTACGCCTCCATGGTGTACGCCACCGCGTCCATTGCCCTGCTGTCCTTCGTGGTATGGGCCCACCACATGTTCACTGTAGGTATGCCGTTGGCGGGCACCTTATTCTTCATGTACATGACCATGTTGATCTCTGTGCCTACCGGCGTGAAGGTGTTCAACTGGGTGGCCACCATGTGGCGCGGATCTATGACCTTCGAACTGCCAATGAAGTGGGCGATTGCCTTTGTGGTGTTGTTTACCTGCGGCGGTCTGTCCGGTTTGATGCTGGCGATTACCCCGGTAGACTTCCAGTATCATGATACCTATTTCGTGGTGGCGCATTTCCACTACGTATTGGTGACTGGCGCGATCTTCTCCATTTACGCTGCTGCCTATTATTGGCTGCCGAAGTGGTCTGGCATCATGCCTAACAAAACCCTGGGTGAACTACACTTTTGGAACTCTTTGATTTCCGCCAACCTGCTGTTCTTCCCCATGCACTTTGTGGGCTTGGCGGGTATGCCGCGTCGTTACGCTGACTACGCGCTGCAGTTTGCGGACTACAACTTCTGGATTTCCATTGGTGGCTTCTGGTTCGGCTTGTCGCAGCTGTTTTTCTTGGCGGTGGCTGTGCTGTGTGCCCTGAAGAAAGGCGAGAAAGCCCCGGCTAAACCATGGGAAGGTGCGGAAGGTCTGGAATGGGAAGTGCCGTCTCCGGCGCCGTTCCATACCTTTGAGACCCCGCCGGTGGTGAAGTAACAGAAACTGACGGAGGAGCACCATGGGCGACGAGCAGCTCAGTGTTGAACAGCGCAATAAGCGCACGCTGAAAAAGCTGTTGATCTGGGCGGTGGCCATGTTTGGCTTCGCTTTCCTTATGGTGCCCTTTTATAACGTTATCTGTGATGTCACCGGGCTGAATGGAAAAACATCCAGTACTGCTGCCACTCAAGTGCCAGAAAATGTGGTGGCAGACCGCACTGTGACAGTGGAATTTATTACCCAGAAGGGGGGTGGGATCAGTGGAGAGTTCTCTTCTGAGACCAAGCGAGTAAAGGTGCATCCGGGGGAAATTACACTGGTGCATTTTTTTGCAAGCAACCCGACTTCATCGGATATGATTACCCAAAGCATCCCGTCAGTAACACCGGGGGAAGCGGCTCGATACCTGCATAAGACCCAGTGTTTCTGCTTCGATCAGCAGACGCTGCTAGCGGGTGAGCGCAAGGATATGCCGATGATTTTTTATCTGGATCCAGAAATTCCCAGTCACATTAATCAATTCACTCTGTCATACACGATCTTCGATGTGACAGAGCGGGTCGCCGGTAAAAACAACAGCGTGGCTGTGAACTAGAACAGCCGGTTGTAGAGGAGATTTTTTAATGGCTACTGAAAAATACTACGTTCCAGAGAGCAGCCCTTGGCCGTTGACGGCTTCCATAGGTTTGTTCATGACCGCTATCGGCGGTGCGCATTTTATTCAGCAGAGCACCATGGCGGATATGGAGCCTAGCTTCATTGGTAAACCGCTATTCTTCCTAGGCCTGACCTGGTTGCTGGTAGTGATCGCCCTGTGGTGGCGTGACACTATTAAGGAGTCCGTCGGTGGCCTGCACAGCAATCAGTTGGGCGGTTCCTACCGTCAGGGCATGCTGTGGTTTATCTTTTCTGAGGTAATGTTCTTTGCGGCCTTCTTTGGCGCTATGTTCTACACCCGTTGGCTGATCCTGCCTTGGTTGTCTGGGGAAGGCAGCAACGCCATGACCCACGAACTGCTATGGCCGAACTTTCAAGCCATGTGGCCGCTGACTGTGACCCCTGCGGGTGATACCACACAAGCCATGGGCGCATGGGGCTTGCCAGCGATCAACACGGCTATCCTGTTGGTGTCCTCTGTAACCCTGACAATCGCTCACCACGCCTTGTTAGAAGGCAAGCGTGGCACTGTGATTGCCTTCCAGGCGGCTACAGTGATCCTCGGTGTGATCTTCCTGTTCTTGCAGGTGGAAGAATATATTCATGCTTATACCGAGCTCGGATTGACGTTGGATGCGGGTATCTACGGCAGCCTGTTCTTCCTGCTCACTGGGTTCCATGGTGCGCACGTAACCATCGGTACCATCTTCTTATTCGTGACCTTGCTGCGTGTGATCAAGGGCCACTTTGATGAAGAGAATAACTTTGCCTGGGAAGCCGGTGCCTGGTATTGGCACTTTGTGGACGTGGTGTGGTTGTTCTTGTTTATTACGGTGTATTGGTTGTAATCGGCGGCGCTGCACGCGCCACGCGATAAGTAACACGTAAAAAGCCGCGCTTCGAAAGAAGCGCGGCTTTTTTGTTTGAAAGTTTAATGCTGTATTCAGGGCATCGGCGTTTCGGACGACGAGACGGCATTTACCTGAGTGGACCTCAACGAAGCCCGAATACATCAATGATTGTCTGAGTCGCATCAATCACCCGAACCACCTCATTATCGATGATGACGTCGCTGACACCGTCAATATGACGAATGCCGCTGTATGAAGGTAATCGCTCGCTGTTGTAGTAGAGCGTGTCGGGAAGGTATTGGCCTTTCTGCAGTTTCTTTTGCCAACCTGGCGGCAACTCGCCGCCTCGGGCCATTTTCTTCTGCAAGCCAGGAGGCAGGGCGTCAAACTCACGCTGGCTCAAACGTTGACGAAGGACCTCACGCTCGCGAGAGCTGTAGCGATATTTGGAATAATCACGGCGGTTATCCACCAACTGAACATGAGTGCGAGTATCGCGCTGGCCATTCTCCCAAGGCGGGCTAGCTTCGGCAAAAGTGGAAATTGCGCTAAGGCCAAGCAGGGCAGTAAGAGTAAAGACGGAAGCCGTTTTCATATGGGTCCCCTTTGTCGAAAGAGTATGGGTACCAGTATGGCGATGGAATGTGCAAAAAACGCGTAGGGATCATCAAAAACGGTTAAAGCTCAGAAACTGGAAGGCGTCGCAGACGCCAAGTACTCGCCTCTTTACTGGTCTGTCTGCGACAGATTTGAAGCTGTGTTTTACTTATGAATTCGTCATTGGTTAGGCGGCATTAGCCGTTCATTCAGCCATTGGCCAATATCCCGAATTTGCTCTAGGCAGACCATGTGCTCCATAGGATAGCTTTTGTATTGTGGTGAGTAACCCAGCTCACTCAGGGTGGCTGCGGCTCGTTGGCCTAATTGCTCAGGAACCACCGGATCCATGCTGCCGTGGCAAATCATAACCGGCAGTGTGGCGTTGGCATCGCTGGGTATTACCGGCATGGCCATATAGGTGGACAGGGTGAGCAGGCCGGCAAGGGGTTTGGGGTAGCGCAAAGCGGCTTGATAGGCAACGGCGCCACCCTGAGAAAAACCGGCGATGATGATCCGTTTGCTGGGGATGCCTCGGGCGATTTCTCGCTCGATTAGCATCTCCACCGCTCTGGCAGATGCCAGTACTCCTGCCTCGTCAACTTTGCGATCGATATCCATGGCGAGAATATCGTACCAGGCAGGCATGACCATGCCGCCATTGACGGTAACGGGGATTTGCGGTGCGTGAGGAAACACAAACCGTACGGCTAAATCTGCCGGCAGCTGCAGCTCAGGCACAATAGGTTCGAAATCGTGGCCACTGGCACCTAGGCCGTGCAGCCAGATAACGCTGGCGGTGGCTTCTGTGGCGGGTTCGATTTCAACAAAACGTAATAGCTCGCTCATGGTTAATCTCCTCCCGCGACAATGATGCGTACGGCTTCAAGCTGACAACGGGCTTCGCCGAGGCATTTTTCCAGCGCCTGGGTTTGGTCTTCCAGTGCGTCGATTTCTGCGTGCCTTACCGCCGGGTTTTTGGCTTGCAGCGCTTTAAGGCGAGCCAGCTCATGGGCCTGTTTCTCGCGCATTTTTTGCTGGGCAGCGGTGATGATACTTTCTGCCTCCTGGCTGGCGCTAATGTCATCGGCTTTGAGCAGTTTTTCCAGCAAGGCCTTTTGGCTGCCGACAATTTTGCGGCTCAGCGGCTTATCCATTTTGTGGCATTGCTGGCTTAAACCGTCGTGACTGATCGCCTGGCTGATATTTTTGCCATTGGCATCAAGAAGGTGACGGATCACCGTGGTGGGTAAAAAGCGATCTGCCTGAAGATGTTTCGGGGCGACAGCATCTACGGTGTAAATAGCTTCGATAAGCAGTGTGCCGGCTTTGATTTTGGGGTTTTTCAGCAGGCTAACAGCCGCTTTACCACGATGCTCAGTGAGCATCATTTCCAAGCTGCCAGTAACCATGGGGTGCTCCCAGGTGAGAAACTGCATGTCGTCCCGTGCCAATGCGGTGGCACGGTTATCGGTCATGGTGACCCCTTCTTCTGGCAGGGAGGGAAAGGCATCACGCATGTGGGGGCCGGGTTTGAGTATCACTGCGGTATCGGAGTGATCTTCCTGTTCGACACCATAACGATCAAAGATGCGTTGCATGAAAGGCAGTGGGCTGTCCTCATCTGCGGCAATCAAATCGGAGATCAGGGTTTCTGCGCGCTCACCATCAAATGAGCTCAGCTCCAGCAGGCGGTCACGCCCGGTTTCAAGCAGTGTGTGTAGCTCGGTGGTAATGGCGCGTGTATCGTCCACCAGTGCTTCGATGGCAGTGTATTCCGGGTCACCGGTAAGCAGAGGCTCTAGTGCGTCGCGGCTCCGCAGGTAAATATCGTGGCCAGCCGGGTTGGTGTGCTCGAACGCGTTCATGCCCTCGTGGTACCAGCGGAACAGTACTTCCTGAGCGTGTTGCTCGAAGTAGGGCACGTGAATCTGGATGTCGTCGGTTTGGCCGATACGGTCCAAGCGGCCGATACGCTGTTCGAGCAGATCAGGGTTTAGGGGTAAATCCAGCAGGACTAGATGATGAGCGAACTGGAAGTTACGGCCTTCAGAGCCGATCTCCGAGCAAATCAGTGCTTGGGCGCCATCAAAGTCGTCGGCAAAGAAAGCGGCGGCCCGGTCGCGTTCGATCAGGTCCATATCTTCATGGAACATGGCCACGTTCATGCCTAGCTTGTAGTTGCAGTGGGCATGCAGGTCGGTGGCGGTATTCTTGCTAGCACAGATCACCAGTACCTTGTCGTGGCGATGCTGTTTGAAAAAGTTTTCCAGCCAAGTGACGCGAGGGTCCAAGGTGCACCAACGATCATCGTGGAACAGGGTTTCCGGGTGCAAATGGCCGTCAATTTCTTCGTCGCTGTCGTATTTGTACTCGTCTGGCAGCGTAAGAGGGATGCCGTGTACGTGACGTGCCGGGAAGCCGGCAATGTTGTGGCGGGTGTTACGGAACATGACGCGGCCGGGGCCTGAGCGATCCAGCAGTTCTGCTTGAATCGCTTCGCGGTTGCTTTCGTCAATGTCCATGTCTGGTAGTAGGGCCACGGCTTCCTGCTTGAGTGCCTCATCCCATTTGGATTCATCGTGCAGTCGGCCGGCCAGCGCTGCCACGTCTTGATAATGGGTTTGTTCTTCCTTGAAAGCCTCTAGGCTGGGGTAGCGTTCCGGGTCGAGCAGGCGTAATCGAGCATAGTGGCTTTCAAGACCGAGCTGTTCCGGGGTAGCGGTAAGCAGCAGTAGGCCTCGGGCTTGCTTGGCAATGGTTTCCACGCGCTGGTAATCGTCGCTGGCCTGTTGTGCTGACCATTCCAGGTGGTGAGCTTCGTCGACCACCAGCAAGTCCCAATCGGCAGCTGCCAGTTGCTCAATGTCGCACTCGCTTAGAAAGTCCGTGCTGCACAAAATCAGCTGTTCACTGAGGAAGGGATTGTCGTCACCGCTGGCCGCTTCGTCAGCGCCGTCGTTCGGGGAGTTTTCCTCTTCAATAATCTGCGCCAGCATGTCTTTGATACTGGTTTCTGGCTGCAGAGCGTTCAGGCGTTCAGCATCAAAAATGGAAAAATGCAGATTGAAACGGCGCACCATTTCCACAAACCATTGGTGGACCAGGGGCGATGGTACGACCACCAGCACTCGTTTGGCACGACCAGTGAGCAACTGTTGATGCAGGATCAGCCCTGCTTCAATAGTTTTTCCCAAGCCGACTTCGTCGGCAAGCAAAACCCGGGGGGCAAAGCGATTAGCCACTTGGTCAGCGATGTATAGCTGATGACCAATCAGATCAATGCGAGGGCCCCGTAGCCCTTTAATGGCAGATTGCTGTTGGCGGCAATGGGCATTGAGTGCATCAATACGCAGCTCGAACCAGCGGTTGGAGGAAAGCTGGTTGGATAACAGGCGGTCTAAGGCTGCGGTCAGTCGTAGGGTATGGCCAAGATTGGTCTCAGGTACCGGCTGGATATCCTCCGGGCTGCCGTCCTTGGGGTGGGCCATGTAGATCTTGAGTCCATTAAGCTCGTTAACGTCGGTGACCACTAGCTCCATTTCATCGGCGGTGCGAATGGTATCGCCGCTGTCAAAGGTGACCCTGGACAAGGGGGCATTGTTCTTTGCGTAGGTGCGTTCTTCCTCTACCGCCGGGTATTCCACGGTGACCAGTCGGTAATCCAATTCCTTGATGATGCCTAGGCCCAGCTCAGTTTCGGATTCGCTCAGCCAGCGCTGGCCGGGAATAAAGTCAGTCATTGTTGCTGCCGGTGATTACTTGGGAGGCGAATTATACGGGTTTGTACGCCCCCCTTCGATGGGTGAATCCGATTTCATGGGCAACGGTACAGCCATGAGCCTAACGATCGACTGATCGGGGGTTTGTTGCCCGTTGGGCGGCGGTATTTATGTTGGCCAATCGAAAACGGGCAAGCAAAATTTGCGGTATGCTCTAGCGACGATTGGATCTCACGGTGATGAGCGAATGGGCGATATTCTGCCGTTCAAGAAACCGCAAAAGAAAACGCCGAATAGAGGCATGTGCCAGCACGGGTTCCACAGGTGGTTGATCTGTAAGGAAAAGCAGTTTGATGTGAAGCAAGGAAAACTGGTGACGGTATACCGTTGTGAGCGCTGCGGAAAAGAAAAAGTGAAGACGCACTAATCGGGTAAATGTGCATGCTTGAAATGCGTTCTAGCTGTGAAATATGTCAGTGCACCTTGGCCGCCG
Organism: Alcanivorax sp. NBRC 101098; assembly: GCF_001010505.1. GTDB lineage: Bacteria > Pseudomonadota > Gammaproteobacteria > Pseudomonadales > Alcanivoracaceae > Alcanivorax > Alcanivorax borkumensis. The sequence goes on along the minus strand of NZ_AP014613.1, from coordinate 2,163,406 downwards.
ATGAGCAAGCGTATATTTGCTCCTACGAATGCACCTTTTGTGTCGATTGCTGCACCATTCATGCTTGCCGATGTCCGAATTATCTAGGGGAATTGGTAAAGCGGCCCCGCCGGCAGAAGGCCAGCAATGACAGCCCTTGAAGAAAGGGCGCTTGCGGGAAGTTTAAGCGTATAACTTGCCGGTGAATGAGTGGCAGCCAGAGAGTGCTAACGGGTTAGAGGTGTGGGTGACGGCGTTAGGAGAGGGCGAGTTTCTACCCGCCATTAGCTCAGGTGTTACAGGCGGCGGGTTTCAAAGAAGGTGGCGTTGCTCACTCAAATGCCGGTAGCGCTGAATGGGCTGGGGCGTTCATCAGCGCGCGAGTGCAATCTGTATTGTTGAATGCCAGGACGTTGGGGCCATGCCGAGCAATTCCGCTAGGCCCGCCCTCGGTGCGGCAGGGGAGAACCGCACTGTCGATTGGCATCAACGACACAGATAATAAGGCGTGTTCATAGCCCTCGTTTTGCATTCATTTCCGAGCGCCTACTATCGCGAAAAAATACGTAGGGCATGAATCCAAGCATCCTTGCTATCGCAATAACAGCAACGGTGGCGATATTGTTATGGCCTTTCTGGACAGATCAAGAGGCTGCAGTTTTTCAGAGTCTCTTTAACAGGCTTTCAATCCAGCACCATGATCGCTTGCCCCGCATTGATCTGCTGACCTTCCTGGCGGGAAACAGTGATGACGTTTCCTGAGCCCGGGGCGTAGATTTCGATTTCCATCTTCATGGATTCAAGCACAGCCACCACGTCACCTTTTTGCACGTGGTCGCCTTCGGACACGTTCAGTTTCCAAATGTTGCCTGCTACAGGGGATTCCACTGGAGTGCCATCCACTTCTTCGGCTCCATTGTCTGCCTCTAGATTCTGCTCGGACTGGAAATTGATCTGGCCACTGTCCACCCAGCGTTGCAGTTCTTCATCAAAGGCCTGATTGCGGACGTCGGTGAAGGTGGCAATATCCTGTTGGTTGTCGTCCAGGAACTGCTGGTAAGCACTGAGGCTGAAGGTCGTTTCTTCCACCTTCAGTGGGTAATCCCCCTTGGGGAAATCTCGGCGAATCTGGTTAAGTTCTTCGTGGCTTACCTCGTAAAAGCGAATCTGGTCGAAGAAACGCAGTAGCCAGGGCTGGTTGAATACTCGTGTTTTGCGGTAACGGTTCCACATCTGCAGGGTGCGGCCGACAAACTGATAACCGCCGGGGCCTTCCATGCCGTACACACACAGGTAAGCGCCGCCGATGCCCACGGAGTTTTCTGCCGTCCAGGTACGGGCGGGGTTGTACTTGGTGGTGACCAGACGATGGCGGGGGTCGTAGGGGGTAGCCACTGGCGCACCCAGGTAGACATCACCTAACCCCATCACCACGTAGCTGGCGCTGAACAGAATATTTTTTACAGCATCAATGCTGTCCAGCCCGTTGATGCGACGGATAAATTCCAGATTAGACGGGCACCAGGGGGCATCCTTGCGCACCGACTGGATGTATTTTTCGATGGCTTGATGACAGGCTTGGTCATCCCAGCTTAGCGGGATATGTACGATGCGCGAAGGGACTTCCAGATCATCCTGCTGCTGTAGGGCATGTTCGGCACCGGCTAGGTCTTTGAGCAGTTGCTGGCGAGTAAGAACCTGTGGATTGAAATGGATCTGCAAGGAGCGGATACCGGGCGTCAGTTCAATAATGCCGGGGAGTTTTTGCTGTTCAAGCCACAGCATGAGCGCATGGGCGCGAAATCGGAGGCGCAGATCCAGCACTAGGGGGCCGTATTCCACCAGTAGATAACGGTCTCCAGCGGCGCGGTAAACCACGTCTACGCCGGCTTCTTGTTTGCTAAGGGTATTAAGCACCGGTGTGGTAATGACAGCACTTTTTACCCGTTTAGCCGGCTCAACGAGTGAGGACACGCAGTGGTCTTGTTCGGCGGCAAGTGTATCCGCATCGTCCAGGCTGATGGCTTCAAAACGTAGGGTATCGCCGGCTTTTAGTTGGCCCAGCTTCCAGCGGTCGGCCAGTACCACAGTGGCGGGGCAGACAAAGCCACCCAGTGACGGCCCGTCCGGGCCGAGGATGACCGGCATGTCGCCCGTGAAGTCCACTGTGCCCACTGCATAAGCATTGTCGTGAATGTTGGAAGGGTGCATGCCGGCCTCGCCACCATCACTGCGTGCCCAGTTTGGTTTGGGGCCCACTAGGCGGATACCGGTCCGGCTGGAGTTGTAATGCACTTGCCAGTCCGTGGAGAAAAACATGGCCATGTCGTCGTCGGTAAAAAAGTCCGGGGCGCCATGGGGGCCATAGATCACCCGCAGGGTCCAGGCTTTGCCAAGCTCGGGCTTCAAGCTTGCCGGCACCTCCACGCGGGCTGTTATGCCTGTATCTTCAGAAAAGTGCAGCACATCGCCGGTGCGCAGGGCGCGGCCACCGTGACCACCGAACTGGCCGAGGGTAAAAGTACTGCGTGAGCCCAGATAGGGGGTGCACTGGATGCCGCTGGCAATAGCAAGATAGGCGCGAGCGCCTTCGCCGCTTACTTTGCCCAGTTTTAGCACCTGACCTGGTTGTACCTGGATGACCTGATAAGGGGGGACCGGACGGCTATCCAGAGAGGCCTGCATGTCCGCGCCAGTAAGGGCTATGCGGGTGGCCTGGTTGAATTTCAGCGTTGGGCCGTTAAGCGTGAATTCCAGTCCGGCGGCGGCTTCGTCGTTGCCCAGCAGGCGGTTACCGAGACGGAAGCTGAGGTTGTCAAAAGGTCCTGAAGGGGGCACGCCCACGGGCCAGTAGCCACTCCGGCCAGGGTAATCCTGTACTGTGGTCATGGTGCCGCCGGCCAGTACATCTACGGTAAAAGGTCGGTAACGGAAATCATTGAGGTAGCGGGTGGTCATTCGCCCTTGCGCAAATACCGGGTTGGCCAGAATGGTGCGAACATATTCCCGGTTGGTCTCAATACCTTCCAGGGTGATGCCATCCAGGGTCTGCGCCAGTGCGTTCAGTGCGCTATCGCGATCGGCTTGATGAATGATGACCTTGGCTAGCATGGGATCGAACAGGGGAGAAACGGTAAGCCCGGCTTCCACCCAGTGATCAATACGCAATGCTTGCCCATCTGCTTCAGGAAAGGTGACAGCAGTCAGCAGGCCGGCGCTGGGTTGGAAATCCTTGGCCGGGTCCTCGGCATAGATCCGCGCCTGAATGGCGTGACCATTGGGAGTAAAGGGGCCGAGTGAGTTCAGTGCGGGCAGCTCGCCAGCGGCCAGTTTGATCATCCACTCCACCAGATCCACGCCGAAAATCTGTTCGGTGACACCGTGTTCCACCTGCAGGCGGGTATTCACTTCCAGAAAGTAGAAAGTGTTGGTGTCCTGATCGAGAATGAATTCCACTGTGCCGGCATTGCGGTAATGCACCGCTTGCATAAGCGTGCGTGCAGTATCGTGCAGTTCATGGCGAACATGATCGGGCAGGTTGGGGGCCGGTGTTTCTTCCAACACTTTCTGGTGGCGACGCTGGGCGGAACAGTCGCGTTCACCGAGGGTAACGGCTTGGCCTTTGCCATCACCGAATACCTGGACTTCAATGTGACGGGCGCGGGCGATATATTTTTCTATAAAGACGCCATCATTGGAAAAATTGTTGGCGCTGAGGCGGCGCACGCTATCCCAAGCCTTGTCTAGGTTTTCTGCATTGTCACAGATTTGCATGCCGATGCCGCCACCGCCGGCTGTGCTCTTCAGCATGACCGGATAACGGATTTTTTCAGCCGCTTTCAGTGCCGCCTCTTTATCATTCAGCAGGCCGGTACCTGGCAGTAGAGGAACATCGTTTTTTTCTGCCAGGGCACGAGCGGTGTGCTTGAGGCCGAAGGTGTCCATTTGTTCGGGCGTTGGGCCAATAAAGGCAATGCCGCGGGCTTCACAGCCCTTCACAAAGTCCGGGTTTTCACTGAGAAAACCGTAACCGGGGTGCACGGCTTCTACGCCATGTTCTTCCATGAGGGCAAACAGCTTATCCTGATTCAGATAGGTATCCTGGGCATTGCCTTCCCCTAGGCAGAAGGCTTTATCGGCGTAACGTACGTGCAGGGAATCGCGGTCGGCCTCGGCAAAAACCGCTATGGAAGTGATGCCCAGGGATTGGAGGGTACGGGTAACGCGGGTGGCAATGGCACCGCGATTGGCAATCAAAACCTTGTTGAACATGACTTTTTCTCTTGTCGGGCTGTCTCTGGGACAGATGACGGGCCGTCCCGTCTTTATAGCCTTGGCCGCCGGGGTCGTCCCCAGGGAAATTGGTCGGTGCTCAGTCGTTCCAGATAAGAACGTCAATGGGTGTCGGGTTGTAACCGTTGCAGGGATTGTTCAACTGAGGACAGTTGGAAATGAGGATCAGCGTATCCATGCAGGCGGTCAGTTCAACGTATTTACCCGGGGCAGAAATGCCGTCTTCAAAGGTCAGGCCGCCTTCGGCCGTCACCGGCACATTCATAAAGAAGTTGATGTTGTGGGTGATGTCCTGCTTGGCAAGATGGAATTCCGGGTGCTGGTTAATGGCCAGCATCCAGCTGTCACGACAGGCATGCATGCAGCGCTTTTCCAGACTGTAACGCACGGTATTGCTTTCGGTGGCGCAAGCGCCGCCCAGCGTGTCGTGGCGACCACAGGTATCGGCAACGATTTTTAGCAACGGGTTCATGCGGTTGCTCATCAGTACGGTGCCGGCGGTGAGATACACATTGCCCTGTTCACGGATGGTATCCACGGCGCTGTAACGCTCAGCAGGATCTGCCGCATTGTAGAACAGGGTGTCGGCAGCCTGGTTGCCCTCCAGATCCAGCAGGCGAACAGTCTGGCCTTTCTTGATGATACGGATGAAATAGTCGCCGGCCGCCACTTCTTCACGGAAGAAGGCCTGCTCCGGTTGACGTTGGCTTTCTTTGATCATGGGTCTTTCCTTGGCGCCTCAAACAGCGCTTTTACTGAAAATTACAGGCCCAAGTGATACAGGCGATTGTTTTCAAAGGCGCGGCCGTTTTCAGGGCGGGCATTTTTGCAGTAGTCATCGTCCGCTACAGGGGCAGCTTTCAGCATCTCAATTTGTACTGGCTTGATGGGGTAGTCTTCGGCCGGATTCAGTGGATGCGGGCAGGTGTGCATTATCACCAGGGTGTCCATTTCGAAACGCAGGGTGACGTGTGCACCGGCTCTTGCCGCAGATGGATCGAATACCAGCTTGCCGTCGTTATCGGCGGCGACTTTGGAAAACAGATTCAGATTGGCTGCCATATCCCGTTCGGTAAGGCCGTATTTGGCCAGTTCGGTGAGGAAGCAGTGCTCCCCGCTCAAGGTCCACTGGTTGTGGCAGTCCTGGTAGGAACGCACGGCATATTTTTCTTGCAGGGCTTTTTCGCTAAGGGTGCCGCACACGGTGTCGTGCCAGCCAAATTCATCCTCCACGATGGAGGCGAAGACACGGCCCATGTCGGAGTACAGGCAATTTCCTTTGGTGAGCTTGAAGGTGTGCTGCCCCTTGAGGCTATCTGGCGCGTTATAGCGCTCCAGCGGCATCTCCGGGTTGTACATCAGCATTGAGAGATTGGCGCCGCCTTGCGGGTCGGTGAGACGCAGTTGCATACCGCGGCGTACGCGCAGGGACCAGTGGGCACTGCCGGGCAGGGTGGTGGTGTAAAGGCTTTCGCTCATGATGAAGTCCTTGTCGTCTTACAAAGTGTCGTTGAGAACGCGGCTGGTACGCCCCACGTTCTGGTTGATGTCGCTGAGGGTGCCGCTCTGGCAGTCGCCCACCGGCAAGTCGTAGGTCACCCGGGCGCCGTAGGCGTCGGGGGCCTGCGGGTCCAGCCGAGGCTTGTCGAATACCCACAATCGTGTACCCAGATAGAAGCCTTCAGTAATGTCGTGGGTGATCATGAACACGGTCAGCTTTTGCTCTTTCCAGAGTGTCAGCACCAGCGTATGCATGTCGGCACGAATGCCCGGGTCCAGGGCGCCAAAAGGTTCGTCCAGCAGCAGGATCCGTGGCTTTTTGATCAGAGCCTGGGCCAGTGCAAGGCGCTGCTGCATACCGCCGGAAAGCTCGTGGGGGTACTTGTCGACCGCCTGGCCAAGGCCCACGGATTCGAGCATTTTCAAGGCATCCTTACGAAGTTGGCGCCGTGTCTTGCCGAAGCTGATGCCCAGCCAGCGGTTGCTCTGCAATTCGCCGCCCAGCATCACGTTTTCCAAAGAGGTCAGGTGATTGAGTACCGAGTAACGCTGGAACACGATGCCACGGCTTTCGTCCGGCTCCGCCGGCAGCCGCTGACCATCCAGCAGCAGCTCGCCTCGGGTGGCTTGTTCGGTGCCGAGCAGAAGTTTCAGGAAGGTGGTCTTGCCGCAGCCAGAGGCGCCGACAATGGTGACGAATTCGCCTTCTTCCACAGTGGCGTTCAGCCGTTCCAGCACGACTTGTTCACCGTATTCTTTCCACAGATTTTTCATTTCGATAATCGCCATGGTGCACGCTCCTTAATGGCCTTTCTGGTGGAACCAAGGGTGGCGCCATTGCGAATAGCGGCTGAGAATTAAGTCTATTGCGAAGGCCAACAGAGTGATCCACACCACGTAGGGCAGAATCACATCCATGGACAGGTAGCGACGTACCAGGAAGATCCGGTAGCCCAGCCCTTCGGTGGCAGCGATGGCTTCGGCGGCGATCAGGAAAAGCCAGGCGGGGCCTAGCGACAAACGCACTGCGCTGATTAGCCGTGGCATCAGTTGCGGCCACACCAGCCGGGTGATGATCTGCCAAGTATTGGCGCCTAACGTCTGCAGCTTGATGATTTGTTCTGCAGGAATTTCCATCGCCCGCTGTTGCAGGTCACGAATCATGAAGGGCGTGATACCGATGATAATGAGCATCACCTTGGCCAGTTCGCCCAGCCCGAAAATGATGAACAGCACCGGCAGCATGGCCATGGGGGGAACCAGCGACAACCCTGTGACCAGCGGTGAAAATGTGGAGCGGATCAGGGGGATGCTGCCGTTGCCAATGCCCACGATAATGGCGACCAGGGCGCTGATGGCTACACCGATAGCCAAACGTTGCAGGCTGGCCAGGGTATCGGCGAGAAGCAGGTACTCACCGCTGCGTTTGCTGGGCTCGAATGCCATGCGATTAATGGCCTGAACAAAACTGTCCAGTGCAGGCAGGAGTTTGTCGTTTGGATTGTCGGCAAGACGTGCATCTGATGCCAACATGTAAACGACAATCAGCAGTGCAAAGGGAAGTAGCCCCAATGCCCAGCTTGCTGCCCTGCTGGGCTGTCTGTTGATCAGTTTCTTCATGGGGGTTCCCACTGGTAAGTGTCGGAGCTAGTGCAATGGTCGACGCCGAAAAAAGCTAACTCTGTCCGGCCTCGACCTGAGCCTTCAGGTGTTACAGCTTCCCGTCGGCGGCCATGGCCATGTAATCGGCGATAAAGCGCAGCTGCACATTGCTTTCGCTACCGAATACGCCAACCGGGGTTTCGATACCGACGAAGCCGGCGTCCGGAGCGCCTTCCCCGAGCAGGCCGTGATCGAATGAAAACTCCGCCACTTTCTGCATGGTGTCTTTCAGCTCGGGGCTGTTGACGAACGTCACCGCTTCGCTGGCCTTGTAGAACATGCGGGTTGACGCCAGCTGAGCGTCGTATCCGGCTAGATCGGTGCCGGACGCTTTGGCCATGAAGGTGCGGGCAGTCTTGCCGGCATCGTCATCGGCGGACATGGTGGCCATGATTTCATACCACGCACCGGTGAGTGCCTTACCGAAGTTCGGGTTGGCTTTGAGGGTCTCGGTGTTCACCACCATCAGGTCGATGATTTCGCCCGGGATCTTTGAAGAGTCGAAGACCTTGTGGCTGTCCGGCATGGCGGTGATTTCGCTGAGTAGGGGATTCCAGGTGGCCACAGCAGTGACCCCCTTGGTAGTGAAGGCGGCCACCATGTCGGCGTCGGAGGTGTTCACCACGGTCAGGTCCTTTTCGCTTAAGTTGACAGTGTCGAGTGCGCGGGCCAACAAGTAGTGAGAAACGGACAGTTCTACCAGATTTACATCCTGGCCCTTGATGTTGGCTAGCGTGTCAGTGCCCTTGAGCACCACGCCATCGTTACCGTTGGAAAAATCCCCCACAATCAGGGCAGTAGAGTCCACACCCCCGGCGGCGGGAATGGTCAGGGCATCCATGTTGGTCATGGCGCAGCCGTCGTAGGCACCGGCAGTGTACTGGTTGATGGATTCCACATAGTCGTTGATCTGAACCACATCGATGGTGATGTCGTATTTGGCTGCCCACTTGTCGACGATCTTTTGCTGGGCGCCATAGTCCCATGGCATCCAGCCCACGTAGATAGACCAGCAGACGCTAAAAGAATCTTTGGCCAGTGCAGTAACAGGTGTGAGCGTGGTAAACAGAACGAGTGCTGCAGCTGCAGCTATTTTGCATAGGGAACGGGTCATGTCGGACCTCCTTGGCTACGGACGAAGAGGAATCCAATGACACTGCTGTCATCGTGTCCTCCCGGGCTTTTGTCCCGCCGTGTAACCCCCTGCCGGTAGATGCTGCTGCCAATCTATCGGCGCCAAGAAGGTCGAAGGCTCTCGGACCAGGCATCGGCTGCTGGCGTAGCCGATCGGAACCCTAGCTTTCTATTGGTGCAGATTGTGTTGAGTGCTTGATGGCAACAAAGCCATTCGATTCCTCTACCCGTAATAAAGCAAAGGAAGTGCCAACCTGAATCAGGAAAGACGAAAAGGCCGTGTCTGCCGCACAAGGCACGGCTTGGCATTGGAAATTAGGGGGAGGGGAGCAGAATTGGGGATACCATGCCGGCGCGATGAAGTGTGCCGGCATGGTGCATGGCGCGTGTCTTTGCGCTCGGGTGGTGCGGGTTACTCCGGCTGTTCCAGGAAGTCGATCAGTGCCTCCCAGCTCACCTGATCCGCATGAGCGCTGTAGGCCAGGGGCATTTCGAATCGCTCACCGGCAGCATCGGCCCCGGGGTTAGTGAAGCCGTGCTTGGCCTCCGGGAAACTCAGTAATTGGAAATCGGCTCCAGCAGCGGTCATCTCGCTGACAAAACCACTGACCTGTTCTGCAGGTACCATGGGGTCGGCCTGCCCTGTAGCGACAAGAACTCGTGCTTTCAGCTCGCCGGCTTTGGCCGGCTTCTCGGTGCCTAGGCTGCCATGAAAGCTGGCTACGCCGGCCAAATCAGTACCCCGGCGCGCCTGCTCCAGCACTACGGCGCCACCAAAGCAATAGCCGATGGCAAACAGGCGCTCTGGCTCAACTTGCTGCTGTTTGAGCATCAGGGTGCGAGCAGCCTGAAAGCGGGCATTCATGGTTTCCGGGTTTGATAATGCGGTTTCCATAAAACTTTTCGCATCTTTCGGATGGCTGGCAACTTTGCCGGTGCCGTACATATCTACCGCAAAAGCGGTGTAACCCGCTTCCGCCAACATGTGCGCGCGGTTACGGGCATAGTCATCCAAGCCCCACCATTCGTGCACTACAATGACTCCGGGGCCCGGGTCTTTCTGGCGATCATTGAGGTACATGACGCCCTTGCCTAGGCCGTCAGGCAGGGTAACTTCGGTTTCAATGATGTCGGTGTAGCCGGTTTGGCCGGCAAAGATAAGGGATGCGAGTAAGATGAGCCGTTTCATAGACCTGTCCTTGCTAAGTTTCAGCGAAATTATTTATTTTGCCAGACCCAACGAAGTGGTTCGCCGAAGTCGTCGTAAATGAGTTTACGTCGTGGCTGGGCATTGAGCTGTTGGCGATGAGGTTTATGTTTGCGAGAGTCTATGTTGGCAGCCACTTGACTCAGATCTGTGCGCTGATTCTGGCGGGGGCCATTAAACAGCACGGTTTGGTGCCCTTTGCCGGATACAGCATCAGCGCCACTCACACCGTTCGGTACCTCATTAATGGCCCCGCCTTCAGAAAGAAAGCGTTCCATATCGCGTTCCAAGCGATGCCGCTGTTGTTCTTTACTGTTACGAACTTTCACGGGGCTCAACGGGGCTGATGGGTGGATCAATCACAATAACAGGCTCATATAGAGGCTGCCACCATGATAATTGCGGTTACGGTTAGGTTTTGTGTCGAATCAGCCCTGGCGCAGGGAGGTGAGAATCTGTGGTGGCGCCTGCTAGCGGAACCTTATGTCCGTTGGTAAGTGATCGTTAAAGGTGCATATCGCTAATTCGGGGAATAAAGAGTAAAGGGCGAGGGTGGATTGCTCATCACCCTGCCCAAGGGCGGTGGATCGTTACTTTGCGGCCAAAGGCGGAGTATCAAAAGCCACATTGGTCAGCCCATGACGCATGAGAGTGCGGATATTGGCGTGGTCGTTGCCGTCTGGATTACCCAGAACATGGTCGCGGTAAAAGTGACCGAAGCAGGCCAGCGTCTGAGCGTCAGAAAGAAAGTTGATTTTGGCAAAGGCCAGTATCTTGCAGGACCCTTCATTCGTACCAGCGTCATTGTACACGCAATCATCACCGTGGCCGTTGCTGAAGGCTGCAGGCGTGTAATGGTAATGTTCTGTAATCACGGCTTGTACTGCGTCGAAGGTAACGGTGTCCGGGTCGGCTTTTAGGGTGTCTAACAGGGTGTTTAGCGAAGAGGCCATCGTTCTTTCCTATGCCAGGTTGAAACAGGGCCTGAAGGCAGCCCATGCAGAGCTGACAATCAGGCTGTTAGAGAGTTGGGGGTATTACTGGGCGGCGGAATCTTTGGGCAGAACCATACCGGTGCTTTGCAGCGGGTTACAGTTCTTAATGACCACCTTACCTTCTAGCATATTGCCGCGGGAATATTCGCGGAAAATGCATTGGTTGGTTTCCGGGTCGTAGTTTTCAATCCACAGGTTGTCATCTTTCCACGTGGCATTTAGATGGTACTGCTCTTCTGGCACGGAAATATGCATGGTGCCGCCAAAGCGCTTCACAAACACCTGCTGTAACCAGAAATAATAGGCGATGGTAGCGGTGAGCCAGATAATCACAGCGATAATCACGGCAGGCTTCCATTTGCCTAACCGTACGCCAACACCAAATAGTGCACCAATGACTAGTGCTGCTACCAGGAACCAATAGAGATAGGTAACCATACTTGCATCCTTGTCGTTTGAGGTTTGTTGTAATGGCGCTTAAGTGCGCGAAGTGTCTCTGGCATCATAGCAGTCAACGCAGGGGTGGGTGTAAAACCATGCAACAGTGGTGGCTATATATGCTGGAGTGTGCGGATCGGTCGCTGTATACCGGTATCAGCACGGAGCCGGCGCGTCGGGTTCATGAACATAACACTAGCCTGAAAGGCGCACGTTATACGCGGGCTCGCCGTCCAGTACGCCCGGTATTATTGCTGCCGGCGGGCGATAGAGCTTCTGCCAGCCAGTTGGAGGCTCGCATTAAGCGTTTAAGCCGCCGCGACAAGCAGCTCCTGCTGGTGGCGCTGGAAATGGAAAAACGGCAGCGACCGCTGTCTGTCTGGATTGAGTCACTAACTGAGTCAGTCAGGCATTTGGAATAATCAAACATCATGATGGAGAAACGATCGATGACAAATACGCTGAGCGCCAGGTCAATGCCGCGCCTGAATACTTTTTGGCGCAGTGCTTTGCTGGTCTTGCTAGTAGGCTGGTTAAGTGGTTGTGGTATTAACAATATCCCGACCTATGACGAGCAGGTGAAAGCCGCTTGGTCACAGGTAGAAAACCAATATCAGCGCCGCGCCGACTTGATACCCAACTTGGTGAATACGGTTAAAGGCTATGCTAGCCACGAGAAAGAAGTGTTGGTGGATGTTACCCAAGCCCGAGCTAAGGTGGGCTCCATTCAGGTGGATGGCAACATGCTTAACAATCCAGAAAAGCTAAAGCAGTTCGAACAGGCTCAGCGCCAGCTTGGTTCTGCTTTGCAGCGTTTGATGGTGGTGGCCGAGCGCTATCCAGATCTGAAGGCTAATCAGAATTTTTTGGCCCTGCAATCGCAACTGGAGGGCACGGAAAACCGCATCAGCGTGGCACGCCGGGATTACATTGCGGCCGTGCAACGGTATAACACCGAGATTCGTACCTTTCCCGGTCGTCTCTGGCACAGCTTTTTGTACAGTGACATGGAAACCCGCGAAACCTATGAAGCCACGGCTGAAAATGCGGACCAGGCCCCCAGCGTGAACTTTAACTGATGCGCTATTTCGCACTGATCGCTCTATTGCTTAGCACCTCGTTGTGGGCGGCGCCGGAATTTCCGGCGCTGTCTGGACGGGTGGTGGACGAAGCGGGGTTGCTGACCCCCGCTCAAACTCAGAGCCTTACCCAGGCGCTGGCGGCGGCGGAGCAAAATACGTCTAACCAGCTGGTGGTAGTTACCCTGTCCGATTTGCAGGGCTATGACATCGCCGATTATGGCTATCAATTGGGCCGTGAGTGGGGCATTGGCAGCAAAGAAAATAATAATGGCGTGCTGCTGATCGTGGCGCCCAATGATCGCAAGGTACGCATTGAGGTGGGCTATGGTTTGGAAGGCGTGCTCACTGATGCCCTGTCCAGTGTGATCATCCAGCAGGAAATTTTGCCCGCGTTCCGCCAAGGTCAGTTTTATGGCGGCATTCAGGCTGGGGTGACGAGCATCCAAGCCGCCATTCAGGGTGAATATCAAGGCGAGCGCCAACCCCGCGACAAACCCAGCGGCCTCAAGGCTTTGCTGATGCTGATCGGCATGGTAGTGGTCACCTTCCTATTGTCCTTTGGGGGTGGCGGAGGCCGGGGTGGCCGCCGTGGCGGCATGTTCCTGCCGGTGCCCATGGGCGGCTTTGGCGGCGGTGGTGGATTCGGTGGCGGCGGCTTCGGCGGCGGCGGTGGTGGTTTTGGAGGCGGTGGCGCCTCGGGAGGTTGGTAATGTTGCTGGATCACGATGCTCAGAGCGCTTTGGCCCGCGTCATCAGCGAACAGGAAGCGCGTACCGATGCGGAAATGGTGACCGTGCTGGCGCGTCAGGCGGACGACTACCGTTATGTGACAGTCATGTGGGCTGCGCTGTTATCGCTGTTAGTGCCAGCGTTACTGCTTTTCCTGCCGGTGTGGCTTACCCCGCTTGAAGCCTTGCTGCTGCAGTGGGGGGTGTTGTTGGCGCTCGCGGTGCTGTTTCGGCTGAAACCGATCCAGTTTCGCCTGGTGCCACGGCGGTTACAGCAAACCCGCGCGGCTGGGCTGGCGCGCCAGTCGTTTCTGCAACAGGGGCTTCATCGCACCAAAGGCGCAACCGGCGTGCTGATTTTTGTTAGCGAAGCCGAGCACTATGTGGAAATTTTGGCCGATCAGGGTATCGCCCAGCATGTGCCAGACAGTGAATGGCAAAGCATGGTGGATGCCTTTATTGCAAAGCTGAAAAACGGTGAGGTGGCAGAGGGCTTCCAAGAATGCGTGGCTGCCTGCGGCGACAAGCTAGCAACCTACGTGCCTGCCACCGAGCAGAAAAACGAACTGCCTAATCATCTTGTGATTCTTTGAATTGCTCAGTGAGGAAATGACGGAGGGAGGGCTTCAAGAAAGGGCCGTGTGGCCCTTTGTATGAGTTCATCGCGAGTCCACATGGAAGCGTCGATTGTGCCTGCCTTTAACGTAATCCATGGCAATAGAGCTGGCAGAACAATATTAGCGTTAATGCAGTCTTTCTTGCGGTGGTAGAAACGCCCCTGTATGAAACATCCATTGACCACTGAATCGCCACCAGTTTGCTAGACACCTTTCAGCCATACAAAATGGCAATCAGAGAGGTATCCATGAGCAGCAAACGCTATCCCGCACCCTCGCCATTGTCGATCGCTTGGGCAATCCCGATATTGACGACTTCACCGCCAGTGATTGGGCTGAATACCGCGCAGAACGCCTGAATAAAGTGACACCTTCCACAGTTAACCATGAACAGCGTTATCTGTCTGCCGTTCTGGCTGAAATGGTGCGTATGGGGCATATCCCTACAAATCCAATCGCCAATGTCCGACAGATTAAGGTTTCAGAAACTGAGCTAACCTTTCTGTCCCTCGATCAGTGCCGGCAACTGCTGGACGAATGCAAAGCAAGCAGTAACCCTCATTGCTATGCAGTAGCCTTGATCTGTCTGGCGACAGGAGCCAGATGGGGAGAAGCGGAAAGCCTTACTTGGTCGGCCATTCTTCCGGGCAAGATCTTGTTTAAAGGAGAGAGCACGAAAACCGGGAAGAGTAGGGCGGTGCCGATATCCGATGATGTACTTAGCCAGATAACGGCCCTTGCCGATCCTGCGCCTGGACGACTCTTCAAGACCTGCCGTGATGCCTTCCGATCAGCCTATAAGCGAACCGGCTTTAACACCCCGCAACAGCAAACCCACATCCTCCGCCACACCTTCGCCAGCCACTACATGATGAATGGCGGTGATATCCTCTCCCTGCAACGCATCCTCGGCCATGGCAATATCACCATGACAATGCGTTATGCTCATCTAAGTCCGGATCACTTGTCTTCAGTTTTGTTGAAGAATCCAGTTCCGGCCATTATTAATGCCTGAAGATAAGGGAGGGAGCTCCTTGGCTGCGTTGGTTTTTTTTGAATTTGTACTGTTCTTTAATTTAATGGGGATGTGGCTTTGTTACGTTTTTGATAAAAAGATAAAGGAGAAGGTCTATGATGGCCGGTTCGCTTTTGTTGTAAGAGATTCGCTTTTTCCGCGTTTTATTTTTATGGGGTCGGTTTTTATTTGGGCTGTTTTTGCTCAGGTGGTTTATTGCGGCGGTGATGGGGTCGAGAATTTTATAAATAAGGTTTTGTTTTTTTGGTTGTTAGTCTCGTTTTTATGGTTTTACCTGGACAACATTGGATTTTTAGAGAAGGTGGTTTTCTCGCCATACTTTAAGTTGTTTGCGGCTGCTTATGGTGCAGCTGTTGCTGTATTTAGTTCTTTTTATGTTGACTCTTACCTTTCTCAGCTTGTTGGTATGCCGGCTTCTTTGCTAGGTGGGGTATATGCTGGGATGGTTGTGATTTTCTCGCTATTTCTTTGGGGGGCGACGGTTTCGGTTTTTTTGCTGTTCGTTAGTTTTTTATATGCGCTTCGCAAAGGTGATGATTATAAGGAAGAAGCGGCTATGATTTTTTGCGGCTTTGTCCCTATTGTGGTGGTTGTCAGTATTGGTCTTTTTTCTGATGAATTTTTAGGGTCTCCTAATATCGAAAGAAAAATAGTTGAGTACGCTTATTACGATAATTTCAAAGTCGCAGTTGCTGAAGAGAAGATTGAACATTACCGAAGGGAGGATGTTAGAGATGTCAAATGGTGTACGAATCTCCCTGTCACTGAGAAAATTTTATTTCTTCCTAATGCTCAGGTCTCTCGGGCCCGAGAGGTTGATGGGGTGTACCGCTTTCAAATTGAGGACTGCGCCAGAGATCCGATAAAGGTAGGAAAAGAACCGTCTGCCTCGAACCAGAAGTAGGCAACCGGTAGTCAATTTGTAGGCAACCACAAAAAAAGGGTTAGAGATTGCTCTCTAACCCTTTGTATTTTGGTAGCAAGGGGCGGACTTGAACCGCCGACCCCAGCATTATGAGTGCTGTGCTCTAACCAGCTGAGCTACCTTGCCATTTGAGGCCGCGAATTTTCCGTGAGGGAGAGGCAGGTGTCAAGCACTGCTGGTGTGGGTGGGCAATGTTTAACCAGAAGTTGCCTGTGGGGCGTGGAATCTGCCATAGTTGCAGCGTAAATGAAAATCACTATCATTAAGTGATTGGTTCGTTGGCCTTACCGGCAAGAATACTTGACCAAATTGCTCAGGATTACTACTCTCACTCTTAGAATACACGCAAGAAAGGTGTGGATATGCGTTTGACGACCAAAGGCCGCTATGCGGTAACTGCTATGTTGGATCTGGCGCTGCATGCTGCGACGGGGCCGGTGTCGTTGGCGGATATTTCTGAGCGTCAGGGCATTTCCATTTCTTATCTGGAACAGTTGTTTGCCAAGCTGCGTCGCAATGGCCTGGTGAGCAGCGTGCGTGGCCCCGGTGGCGGTTATCAGCTTAGCCGTAATAGTGGGCAGATTGATGTGGCCGCGGTGATTGCGGCGGTGGATGAGTCCGTTGATGCCACGCGCTGTGGCGGCCATGGGGATTGTCAGGAAGGGGATATCTGCCTGACTCACCACCTATGGTGCGATTTGTCTGGCCAGATTCAGGATTTTCTCAGCGGGATTACGCTGGGGGAGCTGGTGGCCCGCCAGGAAGTGCGGCAGGTGGCCCAGCGTCAGGATCGACACCAGCAGCGTTTGCCCGTTAGCAGCCTTTGATTGTGTGCCGGCAGTGCCGGCTTCTGTAACCCAATACCAGCCATACGATACCCATCATGAGTAATGCCGTTTATTTGGACTATGCGGCGACCACTCCGGTAGACCCGGCAGTGGTGGACGCTATGGTCCGTCATCTTGGCCCTGAGGGCACCTTTGCCAACCCTGCGTCCCGCAGCCACCTTTATGGTTGGCTGGCGGAGGAAGCCGTGGAGTCCGCCCGTCGCCAGGTGGCTGATTTGTTGAATGCCGATCCCCGTGAAGTGGTGTGGACCAGTGGTGCTACAGAGGCCAATAATTTGGCCTTGAAAGGCGTGCTCGATGCCTGTGGAGGCGGCCATGTGATTACGGGTGCGACGGAGCACAAAGCGGTGCTCGATGCCTGTGGCTGGCTGGAGACGAAGGGCTACGCTGTGACCTACCTGAAACCGCAAAGCAATGGCCAGATAAGCCCTGAGAGTGTTGCCGCGGCGCTCCGAGACGACACCGTGCTGGTGAGCGTAATGCATGCCAATAATGAAACCGGTGTGATTAACGATATTGCTGCCATTGGTGGGGTGTGCCGTGAGCGGGGTGTGCTGTTCCATACCGATGCGGCCCAGTCTGTGGGGAAGTTACCCCTAGACGTAAAAAACTTGCCGGTGGATCTGGTGTCAGTGTGTGCTCACAAGGTCTATGGGCCAAAGGGAATAGGGGCTTTGTATGTGCGCCGTTCCCCGGATGTAAAGGTGGCCGCACAAATTCATGGCGGTGGCCATGAGCGGGGCATGCGTTCTGGCACTTTGGCAACCCACCAGATTGTGGGCATGGGTGAAGCTTTTGCGTTGGCTGGCTCTTTGAAGGATGAGGAAGGGCCGCGTATCTGCGCGTTGCGTGATCGGCTGTGGCGTGGCATCGCGGCGCTGGGTGGTGTGAGCGTCAATGGTGAGGGTGCTGCGCGCTTGCCTGGCCATTTAAATGTGGCGTTCGAGGGTGTGGATGGTGAAATGCTGCTCACGGCCATGAATGGGGTGGCGGTGTCTTCAGGGTCCGCTTGTACCTCCGCGTCGCTAGAGCCTTCTTACGTTCTCAAAGCTATGGGCGTGACCGATGCGCTGGCCCATGGGTCGATCCGTTTTTCGGTGGGGCGTTTTACTTCACCGGAGGATATTGAGCGGGCGATAAGCTCGGTGGTTGATGCCGTAAACCGCTTGCGCACGGTATCCGCTTAACGCCCCTGGTGATGTGGTTTTCTATGCCGGGCCGGGCTCGACCAGCGCCCCTGTTTTCGGGGGCGATGTTGCGGAGAAGGAAAGAAAGCCTGAGTTCAGGCGGCTAGCTGGGTGGCCTGTTGCTTGATTTTGGCGACCATGGCACGCAGGCCGTTGCCGCGGGTAGGGCTCAGGTGGCTGAGCAAGTCGATACGCTCAAAGAAGGCGTCCATGTCGTAGTCGCGGGCGCCCTCAGGGGATTGCCGATTCAGTGCAGAAAGCACAATGGCGGCTAAGCCTTTAACGATGAGTGCATCGGAGTCCACCGCCAAGTACAGAGTGCCGGCGTCGTTGTCGTAATCGGTTTCCAGCCACACTTGGCTTTGGCAGCCGCGCACGAAACGGTCCTCGGTTTTTAAGTCCTCCGGCAGGGCCGGCAGCTGTTTGCCCAGGTCTATGATATAGCGGTAGCGCTCTTCCCAGTCATCCAGAAATTCTAGGTCTTCGGCGATATCTTCCGCGGTAATCTCATTGCCAAGCTTAATGCTGCGAATATCAAAATCAGACACGTTGTTGGGCTCCGTGGCCTGACGCTGGATGCCTGATGCCAAAGGCTAACCGCTGTCGTGGTTTTGCGCGTCTGGCGTTTGGCGTCCGGGGTCCGGCGTAAACTAAAACATCCCCAGCTCGAGCTGGGCTTCTTCACTGATCATTTCGCGGCTCCAGGGCGGGTCGAACACTAGGGCCACTTCCACCTTGTCTACATTGGGAACCTTGCCCAAGCGGTCTTCCACGTCGCCCACCAGCACTGGGCCCATGCCGCAGTTGGGGGCGGTGAGAGTCATGCGGACCTGCACCACATTTTGTCCGTCTCGTTGAATAACGTCGCAGCCGTAGACCAGGCCCAAGGCCATAATGCTTACCGGAATTTCCGGATCGAAAATGGTTTCCAAGACGGTGTTCAGGTCGTCGTCGCGGACGCTGCCATCGTCATTGGCGGGGGCAAAGTTTAGCTCCAGTGGCTCTTGGCCGATGGCATCCGCATCGGTGCCGTCGATGCGCGCCATATTGCCATTAATGGTAACGGTATAGGTGCCGCCCAGCGCCTGGCGCAGGTTGACGAAGCTGTTCTTGGGAATGGTTATACGGGTGCCGTCCGGTACCTTGCGGGCCGGAACGTCGCGTTGAACCACTACCGTGCGTTGGTCTGCCATTATTTATCCGGGCTACGGGTTAGACGTCGTCGACGGTAAAGCTTTCGCCGCAACCGCATTCGCCGGTGGCGTTGGGATTGCGAAACTTGAACAGGCTGTTGACCCCTTCGGTGACGTAGTCGATAACCAGACCATTCAGCATGGGCAGCCATTTTTCCGGCACGTAGAGGTTTACGCCGTCGATTTTGAACAGCTTGTCGCCGTCTTTGGCGCTTTCCACGAAGTCCAGGGTGTACATGAAGCCGGAGCAGCCGGACTCGTCCAGATCCAGACGAATACCGGTGGCACCGGCCCGCTGGATCTCACGCAGGGCTTGTTGGTTGGCAGCCTCGGTCAGGTGCAGTGTGACCTGGCCGGGGTGGAATGTCTGAACTGTCATGTTGTACCTTCCTTGCGAGCTTGCGAGGAGTGAGTTGCACGTTCAAAGTTTAACGTTGAAAAGGCGCAGGCATGGGCAGAAAACCTTTCCATCATGCGTGTGCGCTATGGGTAATTCTGAGCTGTCGCTGCTGTTTTAGTTTAGCGTCAATACGCGACTACGCTTAAACTTTGAGCTTTCAACGTCCGCTGCATGAATATTTCAGTCAGTGGGGTAATCAGTAGCGCCCTAATTTTCAGAGAAATGTTTTCACTTTCTCTAGTCCTTCGAACAAGCGATCTACCTCTTCCAGAGTATTATAAATCGAGAATGAGGCCCTAACAGTGCCGGGTATGCCTAGGGTATCCATCAGGGGCATGGTGCAGTGGTGGCCGGTGCGTACGGCAATGCCTTGTTTGTCCAGCAGCATGCCCACATCGGCTGGGTGGCCGCCATCCAACAGAAAGGACAGCACACTGACTTTATTGGCGGCGGTACCGATGATTTTCAAGCCATCGCAGGCTTGGGCCCGCTCTGTGGCATGGGCCAGCAGGGCGTCTTCGTGGGCCGCCAGTGCCGGGCGGTCCTGTTGTCGCAGCCACGCAATGGCGGCGGCCAGGCCGATGGCGCCGGCAATGTTTGGGGTGCCGGCTTCGAATTTGTAGGGCAGCTGGTTCCAGGTGCTTTTTTCGAAGCTCACCGTTTCAATCATTTCGCCGCCGGTCTGGTAGGGCGGCATGGCCTCGAGCTGTTCGCGGCGACCGTAGAGTACGCCTATGCCAGTGGGGCCAAATAACTTGTGGCCGGAAAAGGCGTAGAAATCCACGTCCAAGTCCTGCACGTCCACTGGGAAGTGCGCCACCGCTTGAGCGCCGTCGACCAGGGTAATGGCGCCGGCGGCTTTTGCCTTGGCGACCATCGCTTTTACCGGATTCAGGGTGCCCAGCGCATTGCTGGCATGGCCGATGGCGAAAATCTTTGTTTTGCTGCTGAGTAACTGCTCAAAGGCGGCCTGATTTAGGCTGCAATCATCGTGCAGCGGGATCACTTTCAGGGTGGCGCCGGTGGCGGCGCAGGCCTGTTGCCAAGGCACGATATTGGCGTGGTGCTCACTGGTGCCAATCAGTACTTCGTCGCCCGGCTGCAGGCGCTCACGGGCAACGCACTGGGCCACCATGTTGATGGACTCGGTGGTGCCCTTGGTCCACAAAATCTCTTCGCGGCTGGCGTTGAGGAAATCCGCCACGGTTTGGCGGGCGCCTTCAAACTGGCCGGTGGCCTCGTCACTCAGATAGTGGGCGCCGCGATGTACGTTGGAGTTCACCGTGCGGTAGTAGTTGTCCAGTGCGTTGAGCACTGCTACCGGTTTTTGGGTGGTGGCGCCGTTATCCAAGTACACCAGCGGTTTGCCGTTGACTTGCTGATCCAGAATCGGAAATTGCGCACGCAGGGCCTGAATATCCATCACGCGGCAGACTCTTGCGCCGGCGAGGCGTGGGTCAGTTCGGCTTCCAGCCAGGGTGTGGCCCACTGTGCCACTTTTTCGTGGGGCAGGGTCATCAGCAGTTCGTTAACAAAACCTAGGCTTAGCATGCGCTTGGCTTCGGCTGCCGGGATGCCGCGCGATTGCAGGTAAAATTGCTGCATGGCATCGAGCTGGCCTACGGTGGTGCCGTGGGCACATTTCACGTCATCGTTGTAGATTTCCAGCTCCGGCTTGGTGTTGATCTCCGCGCCGGGGTTGAGCAGCAGGTTCTTGTTGGATAGCCCGGCATTGGTGCCGCTGGCACCGGGGTGGATATGGATGCGGCCGTTGAACACCGCCTTGCCTCTTTCGCCGGCTAGGCCTTTGAAGTTCTGATCCGATTCCCCGTTGGGAACCGCGTGCTCCACGCACATTTGGTTGTCCACGTGGCTGTTATCACGCACCACGAAGATACCTTTCATGTTTAGCTCGGCGCCGCTCTTGTTCATTAGGGCGCGTACATCGTTGCGGCGCAGGCGGTTGCCGGTCATCAGCTGGTAGCTGTCCACCTTGCTGGCGCCTTGCTGATCAATGATCAGGGTGCCGATATGTATGGTGGATGCCTGTTCGCCTTGCAGCCGGTAGTGGGTCAGCTGCGCGTTGTCGGCGGTGATCAGGGCGGTGACCGCATTGGTCAACGCCTTGCCTTGCGCATGGTAGTGTTCGATCACGGCGGCTTCGGCACCCTGATTGAGTACCACTACCAGACGGGGGTTGCAGTGTGCAGGAGTATCACTGGCCGCCTGAATTTGTACATGAATGGGCTGCTCGATGCGCGTATTGGCCGCCACAGTAAGCACGATGGGCTGGCTGGCAACGACGCTGTTATAGAACGCAAAGGGCGTCTGCAGGCCGTTGATGGCGGGGCCATCGTGGGACAAGGTCACGCCGTCGGGCAGGTTGTGGTCGACTAACTTCCCGTTGTTGATGGTCACCACATGCTCAGACAGGGCGGGCAGCGGCGGGTTGATTTCGCCGTCGGCAATGGCGTTGAGGTGGCCATCGGCCAGCGCCTGCAAGGAGGTGTACTTCCAGCTCTCGGTCTTGCGTTCCGGGAAACTGGCGGCTTGCAGCGCGGCCAAAGCATCGCCTGCGCTGCCGCTACGCTGTGCGTTGGCGAGCGCTTGGGTTTTTAATTCCTGTGCTAGAGAGGAAGCAGAGAGACTCATGCGGATTCCTCTTCTCCGGTAAGCCAGCCGTAACCTTTTTCTTCCAGTTCGAGAGCCAGTTCTTTACCCCCGGATTTGATGATTTGGCCATTGGACAGGACGTGCACGAAGTCCGGCACAATATAGTCCAGCAGGCGTTGATAGTGGGTTACCAGCACGATGCCGCGCTCGGGGCTACGCAGGGAATTGACGCCCTTGGCCACGGTTTGCAGGGCGTCGATGTCGAGGCCGGAGTCGGTTTCATCGAGCAGCGCCAGTTTCGGTTCCATCAGCAGCATTTGCATGATTTCGTTGCGCTTTTTCTCGCCGCCAGAGAAGCCTTCGTTAACCCCGCGCTTGAGAAAGCTGGCATCGAGATTGACTTGCTTGCAGGCTGCGCGGGCCTGGCGCAGTAGCGTAACCGAATCCCACTCTTCCTTACCTTGGGCACCGCGCACAGATTCCACTGCGGCTTTCAGAAATTCCATGTTGGAGACGCCGGGAATTTCCACCGGGTACTGGAAGGCCAGGAACAGGCCAGCCTGGGCGCGTTCTTCCGGTTCTAGGTCTGCCAGGCTTTTGCCTTCGAAAAGGGCTTCACCACCGGTGATTGCGTAATTGTCACGACCCGCCAGCACGTTGGCCAGAGTGGATTTGCCGGAGCCATTGGGGCCCATGATGGCGTGCACTTCACCCGGTTTAACGGTCAGGCTCAGGCCCTTGAGAATCGGCTTGTCCGCCACGGTGGCGTGCAGATCACGAATTTCCAGCATATTTTGATGCGCCTTTCGGTTGGGCTGGGAGGCCAGCCCGGGTTGATTCGGTTTGCGGTGGGCGCCGGCCTGCTCGCGATCCATGATTGGTAAAGGGTGAATCGCTTGCGGGCAAACTCCCACACAGTCATTTTCAGGGTGAGGGCTTAGCCCACTGCGCCTTCTAGGCTAACTTCCAGCAACTTACCCGCTTCCACGGCAAATTCCATGGGCAGTTCCTTGAACACCTCTTTACAGAAGCCGTTCACAATCATGGAAACCGCCTTTTCCGGGTCGATGCCGCGTTGCCGGCACAGGAACATTTGGTCGTCACTCACCTTGGAGGTGGTGGCCTCGTGTTCGATGGTGGCCGTGGGGTTTTTCGACTCGATGTACGGGAAAGTGTGTGCACCGCAGGTGTCACCGAGCAACAGTGAGTCGCACTGGGTGAAGTTACGGGCGTTTTCTGCCCGCGGGCTGATGCGCACTAAGCCACGGTAGCTGTTGCTACTGCGCCCGGCGGAGATGCCCTTGGAAATAATGGTGCTCTTGGTGTTCTTGCCCAAGTGGATCATCTTGGTGCCGGTGTCTGCTTGTTGCATGTGGCGGGTCAGCGCTACGGAGTAAAACTCACCGATGCTGTTGTCGCCACGCAAGATCACGGACGGATACTTCCACGTGATAGCGGAGCCCGTTTCTACCTGGGTCCAGCTAATTTTGCTGTTGTCGTGGGCGATACCGCGCTTGGTCACGAAGTTATAAATGCCGCCTTTGCCGTTCTCATCACCGGGGTACCAATTCTGTACGGTGGAGTACTTGATCTCGGCGCCGGGTAGAGCAACCAGTTCAACCACCGCCGCGTGCAGCTGGTTTTCGTCGCGCTGAGGTGCGGTGCAGCCTTCCAGGTAGCTCACGTAGCTGCCTTCGTCGGCAATGATCAGGGTGCGCTCGAACTGGCCGGTGTTGGCTTCGTTGATGCGGAAATAGGTGGACAGCTCCATGGGGCAGCGTACGCCCTTGGGGATGTAGACGAAGGAGCCGTCAGAGAATACTGCACTGTTCAAAGCGGCGTAGAAGTTGTCGCCTTTGGGCACCACGGAACCCATGTATTTCTGCACCAACTCCGGGTATTCCTGAATGGCTTCGGAAATAGAGCAGAAAATTACTCCGGCTTCCCATAGCTTCTCTTTGAAGGTGGTGAATACCGAGGAGGAATCGAACACTACGTCTACAGCGACACCGGCCAGCATTTCCTGTTCGTGCAGGGGGATGCCCAGTTTTTCATAGGTGGCGAGTAGCTCTGGGTCCACTTCATCTAGGCTTTTGGGGGCGTCGTCCAAGCTTTTGGGCTTGGAGTAGTAAGACACCTCGTTAAAGTCGATGGGCGGGTGGTGCAGATGCGCCCAGCCCGGTGTGGGCATCTCCTGCCACTTGCGGTAGCTGTCTAGGCGCCACTCAAGCATCCATTCCGGTTCGCCTTTTTTGGCGGACAGAAAACGGATGACTTCCTCGCTCAGCCCAGGGGGCAGGGTCTCGGTGTCCACCGTGGTGGTAAAACCGGCCTCGTAATTGGAGCGAATCAGCTTGTCCAGTTCGGCTTGGCTCATAGATCAGGGCCTGCAGTTGAATACCAGAGTAATTTAGTCGGGTATTATACGCCTTTACAGGGCGCTGTCGAATGAGGGGGCGGTAAGAAAACGGGCGCCCCCGCAACGGCAGGGCATGGGCGCCTCCGACGGGGTCGCAACGGTATCATAATTCGCCCCGCATGCGTATAATGCGCCGGTTCCAAGGGAGGGTGAAACTGGCGGCTTTGGCCGGCCTGCAATCCCTCCTGTCATTGCCCCGGGCAGCCCTTGCTGTAGCCGAGGACCATTTAACGCAAATCTGGAGTGAACTGACTGATGGCTGTTGAGCGCACACTCTCTATCATCAAGCCTGATGCCGTGGCCAAGAACGTGATCGGCGAAATCGTTACCCGTTTCGAAAAGGCTGGCCTGAGCGTGGTTGCCATGAAAATGGTACACCTGAGCGACGAAAAAGCGGGCGGCTTCTATGCTGAGCACAAAGAGCGTCCTTTCTTCAAGGATCTGGTGGGCTTCATGACCAGCGGTCCTGTGGTTGTACAGGTGCTGGAAGGTGAAGATGCGGTTGCCAAAAACCGTGACCTGATGGGTGCTACCAACCCGAAAGAAGCGGAAGCTGGCACTATCCGTGCAGATTTTGCGGAAACTATCGACGCAAACGCGGTCCATGGTTCTGACTCCACCGAGTCTGCTGCCCGCGAAGTGGCCTATTTCTTCTCCGATGAAGAAGTGTGCCCGCGCGCTAGCTAATGTCAGCCAGCGTGCAATACCAGCCACGGCCTTGGGCCGTGGCTGGCGTTTAAAGGAAACCCGGTTTCCTATTGGAGAATGTTATGACTGCCCAACAGAAGGTGAATCTGCTCGGCCTTTCTCGCCCGCAAATGGAAGAATTCTTCCTGACCATGGGGGAGAAGAAGTTCCGTGCCCAGCAGGTGCTCAAATGGATCCACCACCACCAGGCGGATTCCTTCGAGCAAATGACCGATGTGGGTAAGGCATTGCGCCAGAAATTGTCCGAGGTCGCGGAAATACGCGGCCCGAAGGTAACCCACGAGAGTATTAGCCGTGACGGCACCCGCAAATGGGTGTTCGAAATGGATAACGGCGGTGCCGTGGAAACCGTTTTTATTCCCGATGGCCGGCGCGGCACCTTGTGTGTGTCATCCCAGGTGGGCTGTGCAGTGGACTGCAGCTTCTGTTCCACCGGTAAGCAGGGCTTTCAGCGCGACATGACTAGCGCCGAGATCATCGGCCAGGTGTGGCAGGCTAGCCGCGCCTTTGGCCCGCGCCGTAATTTGGGCCAGCATCCGATTACCAATGTGGTGATGATGGGCATGGGTGAGCCCCTGCTTAATTACGACAAGGTGCTTACGGCCATGCGGATCATGAAAGATGATCTAGGTTACGGTATTGGCAAAAAACGCATCACCGTGTCCACTTCCGGGGTGATTCCGAAAATGAATCAGCTTAGTGAAGATCTGGACGTGTCATTGGCGGTGAGCCTGCACGCACCCAATGACGAGCTGCGTAATCAGCTGGTGCCATTGAATCGTAAGTACCCGCTAAAAGACCTGATGGCGGCGTGCAAGCGTTACAGCAAGAATATCACCCATCGTCATAACACCATCACCATGGAATATGTGATGTTGCGGGATGTGAACGACAAGCCGGAACACGCTCGCCAGTTAGTTAAACTGCTTAACGGCATCCCCGTGAAGGTGAACCTGATACCGTTTAATCCGTTCCCGCATGCGGGTTATGAGCGGTCACGTAAAAACGATATTTTGGAATTCCACAAATATTTGAATGACAACGGGGTGATGACCACAGTGAGGACAACCCGCGGTGATGATATTGATGCCGCTTGTGGTCAGTTGGTGGGGCAGGTGAAGGATCGTACCCGGCGCAGTGAGCGCTGGAAGGAATCTATTTTTCATCGCACTGAACAAACAGATGACAATACAGCGCAGACCCAATGAGACGTTTTTTTCAGGTTATTTTCATCCTGTCTCTTGCAGGGGCTTTTGCCGCCGGGTGTGTCACGGTGGACGATGGCCCAAAAGTAAAAGTGGATGAAGCGGTTAATAGCCGCGTGGCAGCCGGGTTGCAGTATTTGCAGCAGGGCAGCCCGTCGGAAGCTCGCCGTCATTTTTCGCGCGCGTTGAATCTGGATGATGACAGTGCCGTCGCGCATAATGCCATGGCATTGCTCTACAAATATGAGCAGGACCCTACCAATGAAGAGTACCATTACCGCAAAGCACTGAATGCGGACCGCCATTACTCCCCGGCACTGAATAACTACGGCACCTTGCTGTACGGTCGTGGTGAGTACAAAGAAGCACTCAAACATTTCAAAAAAGCCGCCAACGATCCGTCCTATGAGGGCCGAGGCAGCGCCTGGGAAAACATGGGGCGTTGTTACCAGCGATTGGGAAACAGCGAGGACGCCCGCAGTGCCTATGTTAAGGCCCTGCGCCTGAACCCCCGTTCTGTTCAGCCCAGCCTAGCGCTGGCGCAATTGTATTTTGACGAAGGCCGTAGCCGCCTAGCATGGGATTATTACCAGCAATATGTGCAGCGCACGGGCCGTCAGAGTGCCCGCGCCCTGTGGCTGGGTATTCAACTGTCCAATTCGTTGGGCTACCGCAACCAGCAATCCAGCTATGAGCTGGCCCTGGATAATCTTTACCGCCGCTCTGGCGAGTACCGTCAGTGGCAGCAATGGAAAGCTGAGCAAGCAAAAGGAGCGCAGCAATGAGCGATGACATGGTGGTATTACCCGGCGAACGTTGTCGCAGAGCCCGTGAGGCCCAGGGTATGACTCAGGCTGAGGCGGCCCAGCGCTTGCACTTGTCTCTGACCTATCTGCAGAGCTTGGATGCTGACGATTATGAGCGTTTGCCGGAAGCCACCTTCGTGAAGGGCTACCTGCGTAACTACGCACGGTTGCTTGGGCTGCCGGCGGAAGAAATCGCCGGTACCTTCCAGCAAATGGTTAATGAGGATGCGCTAGATAAGCCCCTGCTGCTGCCGTCTATTGCGCCACCGCCTGCGGCGTGGCTCAAACCGCTGCTGATTGCCCTGGCGTTGGTAGTGCTGGTTTCCTTGCTATGGGCGTTCTGGCCTAGCAAAGGTGAATTGCCTGCGCTGCCTGACAAGGTTCAGGAAATGAGCCAGCAGAGTGAAGCCGAAGCAGACGCCAGTAATAACGACATGGGTGTTCAGCGCCAGGCCCAATTTGATGACGAAATGGCGGGTGTGATCCAGGGTGCAAGCCTTAACGGTACCGATGCTACTGACGAGGGTGGGCCGCAGGCGGCTGCTGAGTCGATCTCTGACATTACCACTGAAGACGTGGGAAACGATGACGGCCAGCTCCAGAATAATGATGACGTTTCATCCATGCTGGCGGCCAATGGTCTGGATCGCCTGTCACTCAGTTTTACCAGTAACTGCTGGATTAAAGTGACCGATGCCAACGGCCGCACTTTGCGCCAAGGCGAACAATCTGGTGGCGCCTCTCTGATGTTGGATGGCAAAGCGCCGTTCAACCTGACTCTCGGCAACGCTGGGGCGGTGGATGAGTTGCTGGTTAACGGTAAAGCTGTCACCTTGCCGACGGATTCCCCCGGTAAAGTTGTGCGGATCTCCGTTCCCTGATTCGCGAGGGTAGAAAACACCATGGAACCGGAAGTTAAGATTGAACGTCGTAAAACCCGCCAAGTCATGGTGGGCAATGTCCCTGTCGGTGGCGATGCCCCGATCTCCGTACAAAGCATGACCAATTCTGAAACCTGTGATGTAGATGCCACTGTCGGCCAAATCCGCCGGTTACAAGATGCCGGTGTGGATATCGTGCGTGTTTCGGTGCCTTCCATGGAGGCCGCCGAGGCTTTCGGCAAAATTCGCAAGCAGGTGGATGTGCCGCTGGTGGCGGATATCCATTACGATTACAAAATTGCTTTAGCTGTCGCTGAGCAGGGCGTGGACTGCCTGCGTATCAATCCTGGCAATATTGGCCGAGAAGACCGTATCAAGGCCGTGATTCAATGCGCCAAAGACAAAGGCTTGCCGATTCGTATCGGTGTGAATGCCGGCTCCTTGGAAAAAGAATTGCAACGCAAATACGGCGAGCCCACCTCTGATGCATTGGTGGAATCGGCCTTGCGTCATGCGGACATCCTCGACCGTTACGATTTCCAAAATTTTAAAGTTAGCGTTAAGGCCTCCAATGTATTTATGACGCTGCAGGCCTACCGCAAGCTTTCCTCTCAGCTAGAACAGCCGTTGCACTTGGGGGTTACCGAAGCGGGAACCTTCCGTTCTGGCACGGTGAAGTCTGCCGTGGCGCTAGGCGCGCTACTGATGGAAGGCATTGGCGACACTATTCGTGTTTCTCTGGCGGCGGACCCGGTAGAAGAAGTACGCGTTGGTTTCGATATTCTGAAAAGCCTGAACCTGCGCAAAAAAGGCGTGAACATCATTGCCTGCCCTAGCTGTTCACGGCAAAACTTTGATGTGATCAAAACCGTGAACGAGCTGGAAGCGCGTCTGGAAGACATCAATGAATCCGTCGACCTGGCGGTGATTGGCTGTTTGGTAAATGGCCCCGGCGAAGCCCGTGAAGTGGATGTGGGGCTCACCGGCGGCACGCCCAATAATTTAGCCTACCGTGACGGTGAAAAAAGCCACCACATTACCGCTGACGATCTGGTCGACGAGCTTGAGCGAATGGTGCGCGCCAAGGTCAAGAAACAGCGCGAAGACGAAGAAAAAGGCATTATCGCCCGTAGTGAATAGAAGGCGAGGGATCCAGTGGGCCGGGCGTGATGGGTTTGCGTCTGGTGCTTGGTGTCCAGCGTTCTGCGTTTTTTAAGGAATTGCAGTGAGTAAGAAAATCACGTCTATCCGTGGGATGAACGATATCCTGCCGGAACAGACCGGCCTGTGGCAGTGGCTGGAAGCAAAAGTGGGTGCGGTGCTGGCCAGCTATGGTTACCAGGAAATCCGCATGCCGATTGTGGAGCAGACCGACCTGTTCAAGCGCAGTATCGGTGAAGTTACGGATATCGTCGAAAAGGAAATGTACACCTTCGACGACCGCAACGGTGACAGCTTAACCCTGCGTCCAGAAGGTACCGCCAGTTGCGTACGCGCTTGTGAACAGCATGGTCTGTTGTACAACCAGACCCAGCGCTTGTGGTACGCCGGGCCCATGTTTCGCCACGAACGCCCTCAGGCGGGCCGCTATCGCCAATTCCACCAGATCGGTGTAGAAACCTTTGGTATGACAGGGCCAGATATTGATGCGGAAGTCATCCTGCTTACCGCACGCCTGTGGAAAGCTTTGGGGCTGGAAGACAAGGTGGTCTTGGAACTGAATTCCTTGGGCGACAGTGCTGACCGGGCTCGTTATCGTGATGCTCTTGTGGATTATCTGAAGGCCCATTTTGACGACTTGGATGGGGACTCGCAGAAGCGCTTGGAGCGTAGCCCGCTGCGTGTCTTGGATAGTAAAGACACGGGCACTCGCGAGGTGCTCAAAGGCGCGCCGCAGCTGGCGGATTATTTGAATGATGAGGCGGTGGCCCATTTTGAAGGGCTGAAAGCCTTGCTAGATGCCAGTGGCATTGCTTATAAGGTGAACCCGTATTTGGTACGCGGGCTCGATTATTATGGCAAAACTGTTTTCGAATGGGTGACCGATGCGTTAGGCGCACAGGGCACAGTATGCGCCGGTGGTCGCTACGATGGCCTAGTGGAGCAGCTGGGTGGCAAACCGACCCCAGCAGTGGGCTTCGCCATGGGGATCGAGCGGTTGATTTTGCTTATCGAGCAGGAAAGACCGGAACTGTCAGCGCCGGTGGACGTCTATGTGATGGCTATGGGGGATGTGCTGGCTCCGACCATGGCGTTGTCCGAACATCTTCGTGATGCTTTGCCCTGTCGTGCAATTCAGTTGCACTGTGGTGGCGGCAGCTTCAAAAGCCAGATGAAAAAAGCCGATCGCAGTGGTGCTGCGGTGGGCTTGATTATGGGTGAAGATGAATTGGCCAGTGGCGTGGTGACGGTGAAGCCACTGCGCGGTCAGGGCGAACAGGTACAGGTTGCTCAGGGCGATGTGGCCAATGCGGTGACATCGTTTCTTGAATAATAGAGTGTTCTGAACGAGACAACAGACGAGTTTAAAGTTTAAAGTTGAAACGAGATCAAGATATTGCCATCCGGAAAGGATTTCTCCGCACTCTTGAGCTTTAAACTTTCAACTCGACAAACAACGACCCGAACCAACCTCGGGATATAAATACGAAAGGAGAGCAGGGTGGCAGATTACATGCGCGATGAAGAAGAACAGGCAGAGCTGCTAAAAGAGTGGTGGCAAAAGAACGGTACGGCCACGATTATTACCGTGGTGTTAGCTGTAGCCGCTCTGATTGGTTGGCGTGAATGGCAAGACCACCAAGGCGAACAGTCCGCCGAAGCCTCCAAACACTATCAGGTGATGGTCGAAGCGCTGACTGCACAGGAAGTGGATGAAGCGACAGTGAACCAGAAGGCTGAAGCGTTGAAAGAAAATTTCCCCGGCAGTGCCTACGCCAACTACGCCAATTTGGCGCAGGCTCGTTTGGCGGTGCAAGCGGGTGATTATGAAAGCGCTGCATCTCTACTGCAGAGCGTGGTTGATGATGGCGCTACAGATGCGCTGATTTACACCGCCCGCCTACGCTTGGTACGTGTGTTGTTGCAGCAAGAAGCCTATGACAAGGCCGCCGCCGAGCTGGATAATAGTTTCCCGAGCGCCTTCAATGGCATGGCTCTGGAGCTGCGTGGTGACTTGGCGAAGGCCCGTGGCGATCATCAAGCTGCCACGGATGCCTATACCCAGGCGCTGGAAACCCTGCAGGATAACGGTGAAAAAGACCGTGTGCAGATGAAACTGGACGACCTGAAGAGCTAAATGAAATATTTCCTTCTCCCCCTCGCACTGACCGGCCTGTTGTTGACCGGTTGTAGCTCCAACCCGAATGCCATTGAGCCCAATGACTTGCCGGATTTTGATGCCAGCTACAAGGTAAAACGGCTCTGGAAGGAGGGCGTGGGTGACGGGGTGGAAGAAAGCCAGTTAACCCTGCGCCCGGCGGTGACCCAGCAACAGGTGTTTGCCGGTGATGTGTTCGGTGAGGTGTATGCCGTTAGCCGCGATAAGGGCAAGCGCCAGTGGCGGGTTAAAACCGGCGATCGCATTGGTGGTGGCTTCTACGCCGGTTACGGCATGGTGCTTTACGGTACACGCGAGGGTATGGCTGTAGCTCTGTCCATGGATAATGGTGAGGAGCTGTGGCGAACCCGACTTTCTGGTGAAGCGCTGGCAATTCCTGCCAGCAACGGCGCTATTGCTGTGTTTCAGACTCAAGACGGCCATGTGACGGCGCTGGATGCTAGCACGGGTGAGAAAATGTGGGATTACGAAACCGTGGTGCCCACTCTGACCCTGCGTGGGCTGGCCCAACCCGCCATTGTCGATGGCCGTGTGTATGCCGGTTTCGCCAATGCCAAGCTAGCGGCTCTGGACGCTGAAACCGGTGTGCCCGTATGGGAGCAACGCATTGCTGAACCTACCGGGCGTTCTGAACTCGACCGTCTTACTGATGTGGACGGGAACTTGATCGTGGAAGGCGGCGGCGTTTTCGCGGTGGCGTTTCAAGGCAAGGTAGGTGTGGCGGACCAGGTTAATGGCCGGCAATACTGGGCTAAGGAAATGTCCAGCGCTCAGGTGATCAGTGCAAGCGGTGGCCGTTTGTTTGTGGCCGATGACAATGGTGTGGTGTGGTCTGTGGACCAGCGCACCGGCAGTATCATTTGGAAGCAAGACAAACTTTATGGGCGCCGGCTCACTGGCACAGCGGTTCAGGGAGAGCTGGTCGCAGTGGGTGATTTTGAAGGTTATCTGCACTGGATGAATACAGATGACGGCACCCTGCTAGCACGCAAGCGGCATGACCGTGATGGCTTTGCTGGCACCCCGGTTAGCTTTGACGATACCCTTTATGTGCTGAGTTATGACGGTAAGCTTGCGGCTTATGGATTGCGTCAAAAGTAACCCGTGCATTTAGTTTACCTTTGAAAAATCTGCGTGCTGCGCAGATTTTTTCGTTTGGCGCCGCCTTTGGCGTTACCATAGCGCCGTTGAAACCTCGTTGAGATGACTATGAAGCCGGTAATCGCCTTGGTTGGGCGGCCCAATGTGGGCAAATCCACACTTTTTAACCGACTGACCCGCACTCGTGATGCCTTGGTGGCTGACTTTCCGGGGCTGACCCGTGACCGTAAGTACGGGGATGGCCAGCTGGGCGGGTATTTGTACACCGTAGTGGATACCGGCGGTATCGGCGAGAACGATGACGGCATTGACGTACCGATGACCAGTCAATCCTTGCAGGCGGTAGGTGAGGCGGATGTGGTGCTGTTCATGGTGGATGGCCGTGCCGGCCTGACCGCCGCCGATGAGCAGATCGCCAGTGAGTTGCGCAAGCTGCCCAAGCCCACCTATCTCATCGTCAACAAGACCGATGGCGTGGACGCGGATTCGGCCATGTCTGAGTTCTTTGCGCTGGGGCTCACCGAAGTGTTACCTATCGCCGCGGCCCATGGCCGTGGTGTGACCAGCATGATTGAACATATCCTCGAAGGGTTCACGGATCTGGAGCTGCTTCCGGAAGGCGAGCATCGCACCTCTAAGAAACCCGGTGAAGACAGCATTCGCGTGGCGGTATTGGGGCGCCCTAACGTGGGCAAATCTACCCTAATCAACCGTATGCTTGGTGAAGAACGGGTGGTGGTGTTTGACCACGCTGGGACCACTCGTGACTCCATTGAGGTGCCGTTTGAGCGCATGGGCCGCGCTTATACCTTGATCGACACTGCCGGAGTGCGGCGGCGCGGTAAAGTGTTCGAAATGGTTGAAAAGTTTTCTGTGATAAAAGCGTTACAGGCCATGGAAGCTGCCCAAGTGGTGGTGGTGGTGATCGATGCCCGCGAAGGTATTACCGATCAGGATCTGCACCTTCTGGGCTATGCCCTAGATAGCGGCCGCGCTTTGATGATTGCTGTGAACAAATGGGATGGTCTGGAGGCAGATCATAAAGAACGGGTTCGAGTGAATCTTGGGCGACGTTTGGAGTTTGCTCCCTGGGTAAAGATAAAATTTATTTCTGCTCTGCATGGTACTGGGGTTGGGGACCTTTGGGGCATGGTAGAGCAAGCTTGGGATAGCGCCTTTATCAAGATTGGCACCAACGAGCTGACTCGGATGATGGAAGAGATCACCAACGGCCACCCGCCACCGCGCAATGGACGCTTTCGTGCCAAATTGCGTTATGCTCACTTGGGCGGCAATAACCCACCGACGTTGGTGTTGCACGGTAACCGCACGGAAGCCTTGCCGACCAGCTATAAGAAATTTCTGGAAAATCGTTTCCGCGAGCTGCTGAAACTGGAAGGTACGCCTATCCGGCTGGAATTTAAATCTGGCACGAATCCTTATGAAGGGCGCAAGAATGTACTGACAGACCGGCAAGTGCACAAGCGCAAGCGGATGATCAAGCGGATGAAGAAATAACCCTTCTGGGCAATGCCGGGGGCGGTAACGCATATCACGGGGGATGGGTTATCAAACGTTGGGGATACGTTGGAATAGCCGGGGGGCTAAGCCTGCTCTGTGCATCGGTGCAGGGTATGGAGCCAATAATGGAACCCGCCCAGCAGCCGGCCATGGTGCTGACACCTGCCCGTGTCAGCCAGCCTCAGTCTGAGGCCCCCGCCAGCGTTACCGTTATCGATCGCACCTTAATTGAAGCCAGTGGCGCTCGCGAACTCTACGAGGTTCTTAAGCTGGTGCCGGGCATGGCCGCCGTGAAAGTGGATGGCAATGTTCCCTCTGTGGCTTACCACCCAACCCTGGCGCGGGATCAGCGCCGCATGCTGGTTCTATTGGATGGCCGTAGCCAGTACCAACCGGGCCTGTCCCGGGTCAGCTGGAACGATATGCCGGTGGATATACGGGATGTGGAACGCATAGAAGTGACCCGTGGCCCGGCAGCAGCAGCATACGGTGCCAACGCCTTCACCGCGGTCATTAATATCATTACCCGAGATCCGCGCGATATCAGCAGCAGCGGTGTGACAATGCTGGGCGGAAACAATGGCATTCGTGATGCCCATTTGGTCGGAGTTCATCAGCTGAGCAATGGTGCCGTGCGGGCCTCGGTGTCCCGTCGGGCGGATAACGGCTACGATGAACCTTTCGAAGGAAAAACCCTGCCGGATGACAAGCACATCGAAACACTCAACACTGAATGGGTGTGGGAAGCGGATGAGCGTAACACGCTTACGGTGCAGGCAGGGGGAAGTCAGAGCCGCTTGGAGCGCCAGCAGGAAGCGGGACTGACGGATATGGGTGAATACCAAGACGACCCGATACAGAAAGGCGAACGGGCCTTTTTATCGCTGCAATGGCAGCACAACTTTAGCCGTACTCATCAGCTGCAGATCCTCACATACGGCCAATACAATCAAGAAGTAACCGGTTTTGAGTTGTGTTATCTGGACCCGGTGACCGGCAAGCCAGGCCCTGGTGGCGGTCTGTTTTTTAGCAAGGAATTACGGGATTTGTATTTGCAAAATGGCGGTGACATAGAGGCGACTTTCGCTGCCTTCCCGTCCGACCTTGATGTCATGAATCGTTATTTGAGCCTTCAAAGTGCGGGCTCGCCTTTTTGTGCCAGTAGTGAGCTGGATATTCAAGAGGTTCGCTATGATTTGGAAATACAAGACACCTTACACTTGGCTCGCTGGGCTAGATTAGTCAGTGGTGCGGAGGTCCGCCATGACCGGGTTCAGTCCGATAGTTACCTGGGCGGCACAGAGGATAATGTCAGCTATCGTCTGTTTGGCAATTTGGCACTGGATGTTCTGGATCCGGTAACGGTAAATTTAGGTGGCTATTGGGAGCGAGACCAGATTAGCGACGATCACTTCAGTCCTCGTGCTGGCGTAAACTGGCGAGTGTTCCCCGGTCATCACCTGCGTTATGTTTATTCTGAGGCTCTACGCACCCCGGATATTTATGAAGAACGCGCCAATATCAATTTCCAAGCGCAAGCTCTGTCATCTCCCTTTGGCGAAAACGCCCAGACACTACTGGGCTGGTCGCCAGCCTATTTTTTTGTGACTCAACAAAGTCCTGCGACCTTTAAACCAGAGAAAATGCGCTCCTGGGAGGTAGGCTATTACGGTCAGTTTTCCGCGGTTGAGCTGGATGTTCGTTATTTTCAAGAAACCCTGACTAACCTGCTCAGCACAGCATTGAATTCCTTTGATTTTGAACCCAACAACGACGGTAGGGTGAATCACCAGGGCACCGAAGCCCAGCTCACCTGGCGCCCGGCAGCGTCGCATTTGTTCCGCGTAACCGGTGCTCATATCCACACCCGGAGCAATGTGAAGACTGAGTACCGTCTGGCTGCACGGAATTCCGGTAGTGCTCTTTGGTCATGGCAGTTCAGCCAGCATTGGGCATTTTCTTCGGCCTACTACCTATCTAATGATTACAACGATAATCGTTTTGAACGTGTGGATATGCAGCTCCGTTTTCGACATCGTGCGGGCCCTACGGAGCTGGAATGGCAGGCTGTCGTGCAGCATGGGCTGAACAAGCAGCCGGTAGTCTTTCCAGAGAACCGTTATCAGCAAGACAGGATGTGGTTTGGTGTGACGGTGAGGATGTAATCGGATGCGGAGCTGGCAGGGACCTATTCTCGGTTTCCTTTTGCTGTTGGTATCGGCAGTCCCTGCGTTGTCTGCGCCGCCAGTAACGGTGCGTGTGCTTGCTGAACCCTCCCCTTTTAGTGATGTATTTGTGTCGTCTCTGACACAAGAGCTACCGAACAACCTGCGTATGGTTGATGAGCCTGAGGCTGCCGATGTGTTGGTGGCGCTCGGTGATGCGGCTTTTAGCGATGCTCTGGTCCATGGTAAACCGTTGCTGGGCATTTATGTCAGCCGTGCGTTGAGTGAAGACGCCGAACGGCAAGGCTGTCAGTGTGCGGCTGTTTGGGCGGGAGTGAGCCTGCTTGACCAATTGCGCATGGTGCACACCATGATGCCCCTAGCCCGTCGGGTCGGCGTGGTAATGGGCACAAACAGCGTTTGGCCTATAGAGGTGGTGCGCCGCCACCGTGGCGCGATCAAGCTGGAGCCGTTGCCGGTAAACAATGCCCGGGGTTTGGGCAATACACTGCGTGAAAATCTTAATCATCTCGATGCAATTGTGTTGCCCGTGGATGATGCCTTGTTGGGGCCTGATGCGGCCAAGCTGGTGTTACTGACCAGTTACCGCCAGCGTCGCCCGGTGTTTGGCCCAGACCTAACGTTTGTGAATGCGGGTAGCGTTGCTTCATATTTTGCCAGCGGCAGCGACCTGGTCAGCGAAGGGGCTCAGCGGCTGCATTACTTTGCTAATAACAGGCAATGGCAGGCATCGTCGTTCGTGGTTCGCCCATCGGTGGTGGTTAACGAGCATGTGGCCAGAGGGTTTGATATGCGTTACCGCACCAGCGGTACGCTCCAAGATGCCTTACAAGACGCGAGGGCGTTGCCTTGACTGGTTCTGACTCACCGCGCAAGGGCCCGGGCATTCGCAAACAGCTGCAAATCTTGGGGCTAGCACCTGCGCTGTTTATGCTCGGCCTTTTGTTGATGGCGTTGACTTGGCAGCGTTTTGAAGATGCAGACCGGGATCTGCACGAGTTAGGCAGTTTCCTCGCTCAGCAGATTGCCTCGGCGTCAGAGTATGGTGTGTTGGCGGGCAATTACACGGATTTGCGTCGTCAGGCACAGATGGCCATGCAGCGGGCTGATCTGCAATACGTGGTGTTCCGGGATAGCGATGGGCTGGTGTTACTCTACGAGGGGCGCGATGCACTGGAGGAAAACGCGGATATTATCGAATTCCACTCCGGTATTTATCGTCAGCCGGTGGTGCCCGAAGGCATGCTCGACCATACCGAAGGGCGGAACATAAAGCCGGATCGTATTGGTGAAGTGGTGTTGGGGATGTCCAGCGCCCGGTTGCTGGCCCGGCAGAAAGAAATTTTGAAGGCTAGCCTGATTCCGGCCTTCTTTGCGATAATTTTGGGGCTCTGGATCGCACACTATCTGACCCGGCAGATTGCGGCCCCGCTTGGCGACCTGTCTGGTCTGCTTCGGACTCTACGTTACGGGGAATACACGGTACGCGGCCGTCGTCGTTTGCAAGGCGAGTTGGGTGAGCTGCAGGACAATATCAATGAATTGGCCGGCGCTCTGGAAGGCGCCCGCCGCAAGCAGCAAGCGGCCATGACTGAATTGCAGGATGCTCATCGTCATGCTCAGACGGCAAGCCAGGCAAAAAGTGACTTTCTAGCGATGATGAGCCATGAGCTACGTACGCCTATGAACGGCGTTCTGGGTATGCTGCAACTGCTGGAAGAAACCGCTCAGAATGATGAGCAGCACGAATATACGCAGGCGGCCTTGGAGTCCACCGGACATTTACTCGATGTAATCAACGATATCCTTGATTTTTCTCGCATCGAAGCCGGCCGCATGGATCTCGACCCCTCCTTTTTCGAGATACTGCCTTTACTGAAAAATTGCGTGGCGACGTTCCGCTATGTGGCAGAAAGCAAAGGCCTGTATTTGCAACTAGAAGGCGCAGAGGCGCTGGCTGGACAAGTGGCGCGCAGCGATCCAACCCGGTTGCGACAGGTGCTTAGCAACTTGATTTCCAATGCGGTGAAATTTACTCAAGAGGGGGGGGTTACTGTGTCCGTATCGGTATCACCGGTACATGGCGACTGGCTAGACCTGAGTATTGCCGTGGCCGATACCGGCATCGGTATTCCTCGCGAAAAACGCGCAGGCCTATTCAAGGCGTTCTCGCAGATTGATTCGTCCACCTCGCGCCGTTTTGGTGGTACCGGGTTGGGGCTGGCCATCGCTCGCAAGCTTAGTGAAATGCTTGGCGGCACTCTGACCGTGGACGGCCGTGAAGAGGGCGGCAGTATCTTCACGTTATCGCTGCGTCTATTGTGCCGAGAACAGCGAGAGCCCAGTGACGGTGATATTGCGAGTCGGCAGATTGAACAGGATCAGCCCATTCTGCATGGGGTAGTTTTGTTAGTAGAAGATAATCCGATCAATGCCATGGTGGCCCGGCGTATCCTTGAGCGGATGGGCGTTTGCGTGGTGACAGCCGGAAACGGTCACGAGGCCCTGGAAAAGGCGCGCCAGCGCGACTTTGACTGCATTCTCATGGATGTGCAGATGCCAATAATGGATGGGCTGGCCGCTACCCGATTGTTGCGGCAATGGGAGCGGGAACAGGGGAGGGCGCCGATGCCGGTAGTGGCGCTTACCGCCAATGCCATGAATGAAGAACGTGAACGTTGCCTAGCGGCGGGGATGAACTCCCATCTCGCCAAACCCTTCCGTCGCCAGCAATTGGCGCGAGTGCTCAGTCCGTATCTGACGCCTGGACGTGTTCTACCCGGGCGATAATTTCGCCGTCGGCCAGCCGGGTAGTCAGGGTGTCGCCGGCTTGCAGCTGTTCCACAGAGCGCACCGCCTGGTTCCCCTTAAAAGTAATACTGTATCCTCGTGCTAGGGTTTCCAGCGGGCTGGCGGTATGCAGGCGCTTACTCAACCCGGCTAGCTGCAGTTGTTGCTGCTGAAGTTGGCGCAGGATTGGCTGAGGGAGTCGCTTGCTCAGGGTTGCTAGCCGTTGCTGGCGCTCCACCAGCAATCGTTGCGGGGACAGCCGCGCCAGCCGTTGCTGGCTGGGTTGCAGGCGGCCCTGCAGCAGGGTGAGGCGATGTTGCATTTGCCGCTGCAAGCGGTTTTGTAGCTCATCCAGTCGCTGGCTGCTCTGTTCAAGGTGCTGGCGGGGGGAGCGCAACCGTTGGCTGAGATGGCGCAGGCGCTCTTGCACAGTACGTAGCTCTTGCGCCATGACCCAGCGAAGTCGCCGGTGTAGCCCCGCAAGTCGTTGACGGACAATGGAGAGATCCGGGCTCACCAGCTCGGCGGCGGCGGAGGGGGTAGGCGCGCGCAGGTCGGCGGCAAAGTCGGTCAAGCCGGTGTCCACTTCATGGCCCACCGCTGAAACAATGGGAATGGGGCAGTTCGCCACGGCTCGCGCCAACCCTTCGTCATTGAATGCCCACAAGTCCTCCAGAGAACCGCCGCCACGGCCCAGGATCAGCACATCACATTCATTACGTGCCACGGCCAATGCCAGCGCTTGGCGCAATTGCGCCGGAGCCTCGGCTCCTTGAACGGCAGCGGGGTAGATCACCACGGGTATGGAAGGGCATCGGCGCTGCAGTACTTGCAAAATATCGCGAATAGCGGCGCCGCTGGGTGAGGTGATGACCCCAATCTGGTTGGGCCAGGCGGGCAGCGTTCGTTTGTGTTCCTGGGCGAACAGTCCTTCACTTTGTAGCTGGGCTTTCAAGGCGTCGAACTGGGCTTTTAATGCGCCCTGGCCAGCGGGCTCCATGTGTTCGACCACAATCTGGAAATTGCCGCGGGGAACGTAAAGGGTGATCTTGGCGCGCACCAGCACCTGTTGCCCGTTTTGGGGGGCAAAATCCAGTAGCCTGTTACGATTACGAAACATGGCTCCATTAATCTGGGCTCGGGTGTCTTTCAGGCTGAAATACCAGTGGCCGGAGGCCGGGCGAGAGAAGTTGGACAGCTCTCCCTGGAGCCAAATCAGGGGAAAAGAACTTTCCAGCAGGCCCTGGGCATCCAGGTTTAACTGGCTGATAGACAGCGGTTCGGCGCGGGATGAAATGGTCATCGCGGGAGGGTAGCCCGTTTTTTTGTACCCTGCCAGCGGTGATTGTGTGGTTAGCCGGTAATGTCGTATAATCGCCCGCCTAATTTAACGGGGTGCCTGTCTAAATTTTAGGTGCTACCGCTCCGCCCGGTGGAATCCGCCAGGCTCCCCCCTCACTTCCTACGGTGCAATATGCTCAGAATTGCCCAAGAAGCACTGACGTTTGATGACGTTTTGCTTGTGCCCGCCCATTCCAATGTGCTGCCCAAAGATGTGTCCCTAAAGTCCAAGTTGACTCGGGGTATTGCTTTGAACATTCCGCTGGTATCCGCAGCCATGGATACGGTTACCGAGCACCGCCTAGCCATTACTATGGCGCAGGAAGGGGGTGTTGGTATCCTCCATAAAAGCATGGATATCGAGGATCAGGCGCGCAACGTGCGGATGGTTAAAAAGTATGAATCCGGGGTAGTGAAAGACCCGATTACCGTCACCCCAGATACCACGGTTGCCGAGCTGATTCGTATTACCGAAGCGAATAATATCTCCGGTGTGCCGGTGGTTGAGAAAAAAGGGAATGGCGATAAGGTTGTGGGTATTGTGACCAGTCGTGATACCCGTTTCATTACCAACTATGACCAATGTGTTAAAGACATCATGACCGGCAAGGATCGGTTGGTGACTGTGCTGGAAGGCGCTGGCGCCGATGAAGTCCAGGCCCTGCTACACAAACACCGCATTGAGAAAATCATTGTGGTGAATGAAGCGGGTGATTTGCGTGGCATGATCACCGTCAAAGACATTGAGAAAGCCGCTAAATATCCTAATGCCTGTAAAGACTCCCAAGGTCGCTTGCGTGTTGGGGCCGCGGTGGGTACCGGTGCGGGCACTGACGAACGTGTTGCTGCGTTGGTTGAAGCCGGTGTGGATGTGATCGTTGTCGATACCGCTCACGGACATTCCCAAGGTGTGATTGATCGGGTGTCTTGGGTGAAGAAACACTTCCCCGATGTACAAGTCATTGGCGGTAACATTGCTACCGCTGCGGCAGCAAAAGATCTGGTTGCTGCTGGCGCAGATGCAGTGAAAGTCGGTATCGGCCCTGGTTCCATCTGTACTACCCGTATTGTGGCCGGTATTGGTGTGCCGCAGATTACCGCTATTTCTGACGTGGCGGCAGCATTGGAAGGTACGGGTGTGCCCTTGATTGCTGACGGTGGTATCCGTTTTTCCGGAGATATTTCCAAAGCGGTGGCGGCAGGCGCCAGCGCCATCATGATCGGCTCCTTGTTGGCGGGCACAGAAGAAGCGCCGGGCGACGTTGAGCTGTTCCAGGGTGGCTATTACAAAGCCTACCGTGGCATGGGGTCTTTGGGGGCCATGTCTGGTTCTACGGGCTCCTCAGACCGTTATTTCCAGGATGCTGCTGCAGGCATTGAAAAGCTGGTTCCGGAAGGTATCGAAGGCCGGGTTCCCTACAAGGGCCCAATGAGTGCCATCGTTCATCAGTTGACGGGTGGCCTGCGTGCCTCCATGGGCTATACCGGTTGCGCCACCATCGAAGAGATGCGGACCAAGCCGGAATTCGTGAAGGTGACTAACGCCGGCATGAAAGAGTCCCACGTGCACGATGTGACAATTACCAAGGAAGCGCCTAATTACCCAGTAGGGTAATGCGAACGTAGACGTAGTGTCGCTGGCCAAGAGCGCTATGCTTGAAGCCAGAGACGGAATGCTGAAATCGGTCGAGCCGCGCTCGACCGATTTTTCTTTTTAAAGTGCTAGGCGGCAAATATTTGGCGCTTGGTCCGTTCTAACCAGGTTCGGCTCTAACCGCCGGCAACCACCGGGATAGACCCCAATGACAGACATTCATGCCCAGCGCATTCTCATTCTGGACTTCGGATCCCAATACACTCAACTGATTGCGCGTCGTGTGCGTGAAATCGGGGTATATTGCGAAATTCGTGCCTTTGACATGACGGCTGAAGAGCTGGCCGAATTCGCGCCCAAAGGCATCATCCTTTCCGGTGGCCCTGAATCTGTTACCGCAGCGCAAACGCCACGGGCGCCTCAAGCCGTATTCGAAGCGGGCATTCCGGTGCTGGGTATCTGTTACGGCATGCAGACAATGGCCGAGCAGTTGGGCGGTAAGGTCATCGCTGGCGAAAAACATGAATTCGGTTATGCCCGTGTGGAAAAAGCAGAGCCTAATGCGCTGCTTGATGGCATCGTTGACCATGAAGAACAGGGCAAGGAATTCCTCGATGTATGGATGAGTCATGGCGATCGTGTTGGTGAAATGCCAGCGGGGTTTGTGGCCACCGCCACCACCGGCAGTTGTCCCATTGCTGGCATGGCCAATGACGAAAAGCGCTTCTATGGCATTCAGTTTCATCCGGAAGTGACCCATACCTTGCAAGGTGGTCGTCTGCTGGAACGCTTTATACGCGAGCTGTGTGAATGTGAGGCGCTTTGGACGCCGAGCAACATCATCAGCGATGCCATTGATACCATCCGTGAGCAGGTAGGCACCGACGAGGTGATCCTGGGGCTTTCCGGCGGGGTGGATTCTTCCGTGGTCGCAGCGTTGCTGCACAAGGCAATCGGCGATCAGCTCACTTGTGTGTTTGTCGATAACGGTCTGTTGCGTCACCAGGAAGGTGACCAAGTAATGGAAATGTTTGCCGATAACATGGGTGTTAAGGTGATCCGGGTGGACGCGGAAGACAACTTCCTCGGAAAACTGGCCGGTGAAGCGGACCCGGAGAAAAAACGCAAAATTATCGGTAATACCTTTATCGATATCTTCGACGATGAAGCGAGCAAATTGCAGAACGCTAACTGGCTCGCCCAAGGCACTATCTACCCGGACGTGATTGAGTCCGCCGCCAGTAAGACTGGCAAGGCCCATGTTATCAAGAGCCACCATAACGTGGGTGGCCTACCGGAAGATATGAAGCTCAAGCTGGTTGAGCCTTTGCGTGAATTGTTCAAGGATGAAGTGCGCAAAATTGGCTTAGAGCTGGGGCTGCCCTACGACATGGTTTACCGCCATCCTTTCCCTGGACCGGGGCTGGGCGTACGTATCCTGGGTGAAGTGAAGAAGGAATATGCTGACACCTTGCGTCTAGCGGATCATATCTTCATTGAAGAGCTGCGAGCGGCAGG
Organism: Alcanivorax sp. NBRC 101098; assembly: GCF_001010505.1. GTDB lineage: Bacteria > Pseudomonadota > Gammaproteobacteria > Pseudomonadales > Alcanivoracaceae > Alcanivorax > Alcanivorax borkumensis. The sequence continues at coordinate 2,120,159 of NZ_AP014613.1, read as the reverse complement.
CCTGTATCACAAAACCAGTCAGGCTTTTGCGGTGTTCCTGCCAGTGAAATCGGTCGGCGTGGTGGGTGATGCCCGTCGCTATGAATACGTGGTGGCCCTGCGAGCAGTGGAAACCATCGACTTCATGACCGCCCGTTGGGCGCACCTACCCTATGATTTCCTAGAACTGGTTTCCAGCCGGATCATCAATGAAATTCCAGGTATTAGTCGGGTGACCTACGATATTTCTTCCAAGCCACCTGCAACTATCGAGTGGGAGTGACGGGCACTGGCTGGCAATGTCTAGCAACGGCAGGCATTTCGGCTGAGGGTAAAAGAACTTTCCGCTAAGCGATAGACTGTATGTAAACACAGTATTGCAAGGACGCGGAACATGCCTCATGTGGCGGCCAGGACGGCCAGCCGGGATCGGGATACTGGTCGTTACCAGAGCCACCGACCCGAGCAAACCCTTCTCTATCAGATCGTTGACGAGTATTACCCGGCATTCGCTGCGCTTATGGCAGAGCAGGGAAAGGAATTGCCGGGCTATGTGCAACGGGAATTTGAAGAATTTCTCCAATGCGGGCGGCTGGAGCATGGCTTTCTACGGGTTCGCTGCGAGTCTTGCCACGCCGAGCACCTGGTCGCTTTCAGCTGTAAGCGTCGCGGTTTCTGCCCGAGCTGTGGGGCGCGGCGGATGGCCGAAAGTGCCGCCTTGCTGGTTGATGAAGTACTGCCTGAACAACCCATGCGCCAGTGGGTGCTGAGTTTCCCGTTTCCATTGCGCTTTCTGTTTGCCAGCCGACCCGGGATAATGGGCCGGGTGCTGGGCATTGTCTACCGCGTCATTGCCACGCATCTGGTCAAGAAAGCAGGCTATACACACCACACGGCCGGGACGGGTGCAGTCACCCTCATCCAGCGATTTGGCTCGGCGCTGAACCTCAATATCCATTTTCACATGCTTTTCCTCGACGGCGTGTATGTCGATCACCTCAGTGGAACCGCCCGGTTTCGTTGGGTCAAGGCACCGACCAGCCAGGAACTCACCCAACTGGCACATACCATCGCCCAGCGGGTCGGCCGCTTTCTGGAACGCCAGGGTTTGCTGGAACGAGACGCGGAGAACAGCTACCTGGCTTCGGATGCGGTGGACGACGAGGCGATGAATTCACTACAGGGGCATTCCATCACCTACCGAATCGCCGTTGGCCCACAGGCAGGGCGCAAGGTGTTCAGCCTGCAAACCCTGCCGGCACGTGACGAGCCGTTTGATGACGGGGTAGGTAAGGTGGCCGGGTTCTCCCTGCACGCCGGCGTGGCGGCCAGGGCCGATGAACGTAAGAAGCTCGAACGGCTGTGCCGGTACATCAGCCGCCCGGCAGTATCCGAGAAGCGGCTGTCGTTAACACGAGGCGGCAACGTCCGCTACCAGCTCAAGACGCCGTACCGGGACGGCACCACGCACGTGATCTTTGAGCCGCTGGACTTCATCGCAAGACTGGCGGCGCTGGTGCCGAAGCCGCGTGTGAACCTTACCCGGTTTCATGGGGTGTTTGCGCCCAACAGTAAGCACCGGGCCTTGGTGACACCGGCAAAGCGGGGCAGGGGCAACAAGGTCAGGATAGCCGATGAACCGGCAACACCAGCACAACGGCGAGCGTCGATGACATGGGCACAGCGGCTCAAGCGTGTTTTCAATATCGACATTGAGACCTGCAGCGCCTGCGGCGGCGCCATGAAGGTGATTGCCTGTATTGAAGATCCGGTGGTGATCAAGCAGATCCTCGATCACCTGGAGCACAAAGCCGAAACCAGCGAGTCCAGGGCGTTACCCGAAAGCCGGGCGCCACCGGCTGAGCTGCCCCTGGGTCTGTTTGACTGACGAGCCTGAAAGCCAACGATACCAATCAAAATGCTGCGCTCACAGCGCCGCGGCAGGGATTCGCCGTGCCGGGTAGCGGGTATGGAGTCAGCCGTGGAGAAAAGAGGGGGAGTTTTCAGCGCACCGGGCTTCATGCCAGCCGGATTCTGGTGAGCATACAGGGTTGCAAGACGGCTGCCATGCAATTCAACCACAGGCCGCTACTGCTGGACCTGGGTGAAAAGGGTGTTTATTCTTCCTATACGCGCCGGTTTTCTGCCTGTGGCATCGGACATCGGACCATACACCAATTGCCCGATTCCCAAACCCAGAAACAGGAAGGTGATGACAAGTTGCTGGTCGTTTTTATCGCTTAAGGCAAATTCATTGCCGATATCCGGCAGCGCAGGCAGCATGGCATCAATGGACAGTGCCACCATGGAAATCATGGTGGCAGCGATGGCAATGAATTCCGCTAGTGGGGCTGTTCTCATCGGCAGCCCGCCATTAAGGGTTTATAGTGCCTGGCTGAGAGCCGGTCCCACGAGGTGGGGGAACAGATATTGGTTGACGTCGAGATTGGGTTTGTAATGAACAAATAAACCACCGAGAGTTGTAAAGACCCGCGCCAGCATTATGAATTCGGAAGGCATTTTTTCTACCGGGTCAGCTTCGGCTTTTGCCATCAGCGACTTGGCTTTGTCGACGATTTCAGACTGCGTCGGCCAATAACCGGCATCGTTGCTTTGTTTGAATGCGGCTTGCTGGATCTGGGATAAGAGGGCATCGGCAAAAGCCAGCAGGGTATCCGGTTTACCGCTGCGGGTTTTAAAACCCATGCCTAACAATAACGACGCCATATTATCACGTTCGCTCATCAAGGTGGCACCCAGCACTTTAAAATAGCCTTCGCGGAAGGAATCCGATAGTGCCATGGTGCAACCAAAGTCGAGAAGTACCAGTCTGTTGTCTTTTGTCACCAAAAAATTCCCTGGATGTGGATCGGCTTGAAATACCCCTGATTGCAGCACCTGTCGCAGATACAAATCCAGTAACCGGCCCAAAAGATCGGAAACCGCTTCATGATCACCAGTGGCCTGGCGTTGATCGAGCGCAACCATTAATGGCGTTCCCTCAATGAACTGGCTGACCAGCACTTTTTCCGTGCAATACGCCGATATTGGCTTAGGAACGACAATGCCCGCAACCGGATTGAGAAAGTCTCCGACCTGTTGCATCCATTTGGCTTCGATACGGTAATCCAGCTCTTCCCGAATCGAACGTTCAATTTCGTCGGTAATTGTGTCCAGATCCGTCGGCGGCAGCATTGATTGGATGCTGCTGGCAAACAGTTTAAGCATGGCCATGTCCAGATCCATAATGCGATCCAGTCCGGGACGCTGTACCTTAACCGCCACCCACTGGCCGTCGTGCAACTGCGCCCGATGTACTTGTCCAATACTGGCGGCGGCAATGGGTTGCTGATCGAAAACCTGAAACAGCGTCTCCAGTGGCGCGTCGAATTCGATCTCCAGAGTGTGCTTCACTGCACTAAATGGAATTGGCTGAGCCTGATCCTGCAATACCCTGAGCTCCTCAACCCAGGGTTTAGGCAGAATGTCAGCCCGGGCAGAAAGTAACTGACCAATTTTAAGGAACGCACCACCCTGTTTTAGCGAAACATCGCGAAACAGTCTGGCGTTTTTTCGATGCAGTTTGTTAAAGGCTTTCTCCGTATCACAGCGCCGCAAAAAAGCCGATTTTATGCCCCACACGCGGTAGCTGCTGGCGACTTTTGCCAGCATCCAGCCGGTTTCCTTCATGCGTTTTACCCGTTCCGGCCATTGTGCTGCCTGTTCAGCAATCGCCTGATATTCCTCAATAGCACCTTCCGCTCCTTGCACTATTTTTGTCCAGGCCGCCAATGTTTGTTCTGCCAGATCACGGCCTTGCCAGACAGTCTGCTCGACTGCTGATAGCGAAGCGTTAAGCACATTGAGCCACACTCGAAGGCCCTCATTGCGTGCCGTTTGCGAGGATGTTGGATTCATCTTTTGCTCCAGAAAATGATTTGTGTAGTCATAGGCGGGTCCGTTAAAGCTTTTCTATGCAATCTTCACACAGCCATACCGGCGGAATGCCCTGCAGCTGACTGAGCCCCCGGTAGGCCCGCTGCCCACGTTTTAGCTCCGCTTCACACTCGATGCAGTGTCCCGGTTTATTGACGATGACATCTTGCCAGGCTTCGATGTTATCCAGCAGCGTCTGGGTGGACAGCTTCTTCTGTGGGCAATCGTCGCCCCGAACACTGGCCGCCACCCGCTTGGCGTCTCTGCTAACCTGTTCCACCAACGCGCTGGAATCTGCGACAATGTGGTCCACCAGGGTAAAGGTATCCTCCAACACGTTGCGTATCAGATGGGATACAGACATGCGCCGCTTCTCCGCTGCCTGTTTCAGGGTGGTTTCCAGATCCTCTGGCACCCGAGCCTGGATAATTCGGTCTTTACGCTCCTCGTCGGAAGCGGGTTTGCGTCCCCGCCGTTTCGTAGTCGATGGGTTACGTGCCAAGGGATGCGCTCCTGTACTCAACAATTAATGTCATACAAAATATAACGACAATTATGCCGAGTCAATAGGCAGGTAGCAAGGAGGGTGTTGGCCGCAATGGCTGGGGAGGTGTGTTCAGGTGCTTTGTTTACGGGCACCACCGACCGCGACGCAGCGATTGCGGCCCTGATTTTTAGCCTGATATAAGCCGGAATCCGCCATTTCTATCAGGTCGGATGGGGTGTATCCCTTATCCGCGACGACGCTGGCGATTCCCAGGCTGGCGCTGATGGGGATTCGCAGATCCTGGTGTTTGAACACCAGATTCTGAATCGTGTTGCGGATGTTCTCCGCGACGGTGATTGCCTGCGAGCCATTGGTATCTGGAAGAATGACCGCAAATTCCTCGCCACCATAACGGGCAGCCAGATCACTCTTGCGGGAAATTTCATTTTTAAGTGCCAGCGCTACCGCCCGTAAGCATTCATCTCCGACCAGGTGCCCATAGTTGTCATTAAACTGTTTAAAGTGGTCGATATCGATCAGGATTAACGAAACTGGCTGTTGTGAGCGATTGGATCGTATGAGCTCTTTTTCCAGGATTTCATCAAAATAACGCCGGTTGTGAAGCAGCGTTAATGAATCCGTTACGGTGAGTCTGGCCATTTCGTTGTTGGCGCTCTGCAGATCGTGCATTGCCTTTTGCAGTTCCAAAGTGCGTTCCTGAACGCGATATTCCAGTTCCTGTTTGGCTTCTTTTTCAAGTTTCAGTATGTGTTCCTGAGCTTGTATTTTATTGTCTCTTTCGCGGTTGATTTCCATCTGCAGTTTCAGCATGTTCTTTTGTTGCAATTCTCGCTGCGTTCTCTCCCGGTTTATGCGCGCCGCCAACGCAATGGAAAGCAACAACATTTCAATCAGGAAGCCCACCATTTGGCTGTATTCGGTAATGTCGTTGTAAGGTAATATTCCTGCGACCATGAGAATGGTGAACATGGTACAAACCAGCAATGCACCCCAGGCGACCGCGTAATAGCGGGCAGAAATATTGCCCAGAGCAAGTAACCACACGGTACCTATGACAGCGCAAATGCAACTCAGTAGTGAGCTTTCCAGAGCGAAACCGGGGAACCAGCCGAAACCAATCAGCGATATCAAGCCCAAAGCCCAGTAGATGGTGATGATGTACCAGGCGATAGTGATCACCCGGGTATAGGACTTGAGATCCAGGAACTCTCTAAAAAACAAAGCAGCAGTAAAGAAGCTCAGGTTAACCCCGAGGGCAAAACCGTTTTTCTGCATCCAGGCTGACTGTTGCCAAACATAATGGCTGCCGATCCCGGTGATGAAGCGAGCAAATTGCAGAACGCTAACTGGCTCGCCCAAGGCACTATCTACCCGGACGTGATTGAGTCCGCCGCCAGTAAGACTGGCAAGGCCCATGTTATCAAGAGCCACCATAACGTGGGTGGCCTACCGGAAGATATGAAGCTCAAGCTGGTTGAGCCTTTGCGTGAATTGTTCAAGGATGAAGTGCGCAAAATTGGCTTAGAGCTGGGGCTGCCCTACGACATGGTTTACCGCCATCCTTTCCCTGGACCGGGGCTGGGCGTACGTATCCTGGGTGAAGTGAAGAAGGAATATGCTGACACCTTGCGTCTAGCGGATCATATCTTCATTGAAGAGCTGCGAGCGGCAGGCCTGTATCACAAAACCAGTCAGGCTTTTGCGGTGTTCCTGCCAGTGAAATCGGTCGGCGTGGTGGGTGATGCCCGTCGCTATGAATACGTGGTGGCCCTGCGAGCAGTGGAAACCATCGACTTCATGACCGCCCGCTGGGCGCACCTACCCTATGATTTCCTGGAACTGGTTTCCAGCCGGATCATCAATGAAATTCCAGGTATTAGTCGGGTGACCTACGATATTTCTTCCAAGCCACCAGCAACTATCGAGTGGGAATGATCACTCGTTAGGCACTAGCTGGTACTAACTGGCATTTAATGACAAAAAAGGCCCATGTTTTCATGGGCCTTTTTTGTTTTTATATCTGGCAGTCTTTGGCAAATGATGGCAGCGAGGAGCATCGATTGAGCGTGGTATCCAAGGTGGTATTATCGAGACATGAGAGGTAGGTTGAAGGGGGCATGGTACAGAGGGCTTGAATAACTTTCTCTTGGAGCAATCTGAAAACTGTTATAACCGTATAGCGTCAAGTTGCTTTGCCTTATCTGTGCTGGCTGATCGATGCCGAGTTCCGCCGATGTTCCACAAGAGCAGCAGGAATTTTTATGATGGACAGAAATTCGGGTCAAAAACTGACATTGAAGCGGCTCATAAGGGTGAACATTGCTCGGGTCGTCGTCGCCGCGATTGTCGTCGGCCTAGGCGCTTGGGCGTGGTGGTTTGTTCAACCAAAGGGTTTGCCAGAAGGCTTTGCTGCTGGCAACGGCCGAATCGAGGCCGTTGAGATCGACGTCGCGGCCAAGACTGCGGGCCGGGTCAAGGAGATCCTGGCTAACGAAGGCGACTTTGTCCGCGCCGGGCAGGTGCTGGCGAAAATGGATTCGGTCGTTCTGGAGGCACAACTGCGCGAGGCCCAGGCGCAGTTGCGGCGCGCGCTTATCGGCATAGAGACTGCGCAAAGCCAGGTGACCCAGCGAGAAGCCGAGAAGCAAGCGGCCGAGGCGTTCATTGCTCAGAGGAAGGCCGAACTCGATGCTGCGAAGAAGCGCCTTGACCGTACAGAAGAGTTGGCTTTGAAAGGGGCCGCGGCCCTGTCCATGCGGGATGACGATCGTGCCGCCTTCCAGGCGGCGAAAGCCGCAGTCGGCGCCGCGGAAGCGCAGGCGGCCGCCGCCCAAGCGGCCATAGGACGAGCCAAGTCGGATGTTATTGGGGCGCAGGCGTCGGTGGACGCGGCGCGGGCCACCATCCAGCGCATCCAGGCTGACCTTGATGACAGCGTTTTGAAGTCGCCGCGCGACGGTCGTGTCCAGTACCGCGTCGCTCAGCCCGGCGAGGTGTTCTCTCCGGGCGGCGTCGTGCTGAACATGGTTGATCTCGCCGATGTCTACATGACCTTCTTTCTGCCGACAGAACAAGCCGGGCGCGTCGCGTTGGGAACCGAAGCGCGGCTCGTGCTCGACGCCGCTCCGCAATACGTGATACCGGCCCAAATCTCGTTCGTCGCGGATGTCGCACAATTCACGCCCAAGATGGTGGAGACGGAAGAAGAACGCCAGAAGCTAATGTTTCGCATCAAGGCGCGGATCGACCCTGATCTGCTTAGGAAGCACCTCCACCAGGTCAAGACCGGCCTCCCCGGCATGGTCTATGTGCGCCTCGACCCGCAGGCAAGCTGGCCCCCTGAACTGCAACTCAAGCTGCCACAATGAAACGGGATACGAGCCAAACGTCCAATAACAGCGAGTTGGCCGCCATGCCGGTCGCCCGCTTGAGGAACCTGACCTTGCGCTACAGGGAGGTCCACGCGCTCGATTCCGTTAGCCTTGAGATCCCGGCCGGCTGTATGGCCGGGCTGATTGGCCCGGACGGGGTCGGCAAGTCGAGTCTGCTGGCGCTGATCGCGGGTGCCCGCGTGATTCAGGAGGGTGAGGTCGAGGTGCTCGGCGGCGATATGGCCAATGCGCGCCACCGCCGTAGCGTTGGTCCGCGCGTTGCGTATATGCCGCAGGGGCTCGGGCGGAACCTTTATCCGACGTTGTCTGTGCGCGAGAACCTCGACTTCTTCGGACGCCTGTTCGGGCACGACGGCGGCGAACGGGCGCGTCGCATCGAAGCGCTGACCGAGGCCACCGGACTCAAGCCGTTTCTCGATCGGGCGGCGGGCAAGCTATCCGGCGGGATGAAGCAGAAGCTCGGACTCTGCTGCGCGCTGATCCATGATCCGGACCTCCTGATCCTCGACGAGCCGACCACTGGGGTGGATCCTCTGTCACGACGCCAGTTCTGGGAATTGATCTCCGAGATTCGTTCTTCCCGAGCCGGTATGAGCGTGCTGGTGGCCACGGCCTATATTGAGGAGGCGGCACGCTTTGATTGGTTGGCGGCGATGGACGGTGGGCGGGTGCTGGCTTGTGACAGCCCCGAAGGTTTATTACAGCGTACAGGAATGGATTCGCTGGAAGCGGCCTTCATCCGGCTGCTGCCGGAAGACAAGCGCCGGGATTATCGGGCGGTTGAGATTCCATCGCGGTCGGAAGAGGCTGTCGATACCGCGATCGAGGCGCAGGATCTGACCATGCGTTTCGGCGATTTCACTGCCGTAGACCGTGTGAACCTGAGAGTCCCAAGGGGCGAGATCTTCGGTTTCCTTGGCTCTAACGGCTGCGGCAAGACCACTACCATGAAGATGTTGACCGGCCTGCTGCCGCCGAGTGAAGGCCGCGCCTGGCTGTTCGGGCAGGAGGTGGACCCGCACGACCTCGCCACCCGTCGTCGCGTCGGCTATATGTCACAGTTTTTTTCGCTCTACACCGAACTGACGGTGCGGCAGAACCTGGAACTGCACGCCCGGTTGTTCCAGGTGCCCGCCGCCGAGATTCCGCAGCGTGTGGAGGAGATGATCGAGCGCTTTGATCTGGTCACCGTGGTGGACAGTTTGCCGGGCCGACTGCCCCTCGGGCTCCGACAGCGCCTGTCGCTGGCGGTGGCCATGATCCACAAGCCCGAGATGCTGATCCTCGACGAGCCCACCTCGGGTGTCGACCCGGTTGCACGCGACGCTTTCTGGCGCATGCTGGCTGAGCTGTCGCGTCGGGATGGAGTGACTATCTTCATCTCCACTCATTTCATGAATGAGGCCGAGCGTTGCGACCGCATTTCGCTGATGCACGCCGGCCGGGTGCTGGTGACCGATACGCCTGCTGCTCTGATCAGCCAGCGGGGCGTGGAGACTCTGGAAGAGGCGTTCGTGGGGCATCTGGAGGAGGCGTTGCAGGAGGCCGAGAGACAACCAGAAGGGATAGCTTCGCTCGGTTTGGTTGATGCGTCAGCAGGCCATGTCGAACTACAGGGCTGGCGACGCCGGTTTGACCCCCGGCGCATGCTCAGCTATGCGTGGCGCGAAGGGCTGGAGTTGCGCCGCGATCCCATCCGGCTAACGTTGGCGCTGGTCGGTAGCGTCATCCTGATGTTCGTGATGGGCTATGGGATCAGCCTTGATGTCGAGGATCTCACCTTCGCGGTACTGGACCGCGACCAGACCACCGTCAGCCGCGATTATACGCTTAACCTCGCCGGCTCCCGGTACTTCGTCGAGCGGGCGCCGATTACCGATGATGCCGATCTCGACCGGCGGATGCGCGAAGGCGACCTTAGTCTGGCGGTCGAGATCCCGCCGGGTTTCGCGCGTGACATCGCCCGGGGCCGGCGGGTCGAAATCGGCGCCTGGATTGACGGCGCCATGCCGGCACGGGGAGAGACCGTTCGCGGCTATGTGCAGGGGATTCATGCCCACTGGCTGGCGACCAAGGCGCGTGAGGCCGGCTACGGCGAGGCTTTGGCGGGACTTGTTAATATCGAGACCCGGTTTCGCTATAACCCGGACGTCAAGAGCCTGGTGGCGATGGTGCCGGCGGTGATCCCGCTGCTGCTTATGCTGATCCCGGCTATGCTCGCGGCGCTCAGTGTGGTGCGGGAAAAGGAGCTCGGTTCCATCACCAATTTCTATGTCACGCCGACGACGCGGCTTGAATTCCTGCTCGGCAAGCAGTTGCCCTATGTCGTGCTGAGCTTCCTGAGCTTCCTGCTGCTCACGCTGCTCGCGGTGAGCATCTTCGGCGTGCCGCTGAAAGGTAGCTTCCTGACGTTGGCAGTGGGTGCGTTGCTCTATGTCGGCACCGCGACGGCCTTGGGGCTCCTTATCTCTACCTTCATGCGCAGCCAGATCGCGGCGATCTTCGGCACGGCGGTGCTCACTATCCTGCCTGCAGCGAACTTCTCGGGCATGATCGATCCGGTGTCGTCCTTGGAAGGAATGGGCCGGCTGATTGGCGAGGTCTATCCGACCACGCATTTCTTGATGATTGCGCGCGGCACCTTCTCGAAGGCCCTCAATTTCTCCGATTTACATGCCGCTTTCATCCCGTTGGCGCTGGCCGTGCCGGTCCTGACCGTGCTGTCCGCCGCGCTGCTCAAGAAGCAGGAGCGGTAGCCCATGCGCCTTGCCAATATTCTCCACCTTGGGGTCAAAGAGTTACGCAGCCTCGTCCGCGACCCGATCATGCTTGTGCTTATCGTCTACGCCTTCACCATTTCGGTCTACACGGCGGCCACGGCCATGCCGGAGACCTTCAACAAGGCCCCGATCGCGATTGTGAATGAGGATCGCTCTCCAGTGTCATGGCGCATCGTCAGCGCCTTTTACCCGCCGTACTTTGTTCCCCCCGACGTGATCGACCAGGCCGAGATGGATGCCCGCATGGATGCCGGCATCGACACCTTTGCCCTCGACATCCCTCCCGACTTCCAGCGCGACCTGCTGGCGGGGCGCAGGCCAACGATCCAACTCAACGTCGATGCCACGCGCATGAGCCAGGCTTTCAACGGCAGCGGCTATATTCATAGCATTGTGAGCGACGAGGTGCGGGCCTTCGCGCAGCGCTACCGCGAGGTTCCGGAGTTACCGGTCGATCTGGCGCTGCGGGCGCGCTTCAATCCCCAGCTCAACAAGTCGTGGTTTGGCGCCATCATGCAGGTCATCAACAACGTGACCATGCTCTCCATCGTCCTCACGGGCGCGGCGCTGATCCGCGAGCGCGAGCATGGCACGGTCGAGCATCTGTTGGTCATGCCGGTCACCCCTTTCGAGATTATGACGAGCAAGGTGTGGGCGATGGGGCTGGTGGTCCTGGCCGCCACCGCCTTCGCGCTTACTGTCGTCGTGCAGGGCTGGCTGTCTGTGCCGATCGAAGGCTCGCTTACGCTATTTCTGGCCGGGGCGGCGCTGCATCTTTTCGCAACCACCTCGATGGGCATCTTCCTCGGCACCGTCGCCCGCTCCATGCCGCAGTTCGCCTTGCTACTCATGCTGGTGCTGCTGCCGTTGCAAATGCTCTCCGGTGGCTCGACACCGCGCGAGAGCATGCCGGAGGCTGTCCAGTACATCATGCTCGCCGCGCCCAATACCCATTTCGTGATGCTGGCCCAGGCGATTCTGTACCGCGGCGCGGGCTTCACGGCGGTCTGGCCGCAGTTCCTCGCCATCGCCGTGATTGGGTCGGCCTTGTTCGGCTTCGCGCTCGCCCGGTTCCGTCGCACCATCAGCACCATGGCTTGAGCATACAAAAAAGACAGGGACAAAAGGTCAGGACGCCCTCGCTGGCCGAACAGGCCCAGAAAATTATTCACTAAATGTCAGGTTCTTAGGAGCCGCGTGGCTGGAATAGCCAACGCAAGAACGAGCCGGCGCGTTCGGCGTTACCTTGACCTGGTAGAACGTGCGCCTGAGCGATAACCACGTCCCGCGTACCCGCGAGTTCAAGGCCCAGAATGAGGTCGACGAATTCGGAGCCCTCAACCTCTCAGTGCGACTTTAGGGTGTGGCTTAGAGTATTACGCTAATACCTGAATGCTTGCTTCTCGAATTCATGCCTCGAAACGAATTGGATGAGTTGGGAAAGTGCGCTTGGATGATGCGCCGTCGCCCAGTTTCTCTTTCTGGTTCAATTGTTTGTGGTGAATTATTTTACAGAAAGGCCCATTTTCTCATGGGCTTTTTTGTCTCTGTTTGGCCGCCGATTACGTTTCGTAAAAGCGAGTAAAACTGGCCATTGGTTTAATGCGTTGTTGTTGTTTTGGGAGTACTACTTGGATCGACCTTTTGGATCGTTTTTGTTGCAGTACACGGTTAAGGGGGCGAACAATTTTTAAGCATGTTCTAATCATGGTGTTTTCATGGGTCTCGCACTCTGTGCGATACCGAAATACGCGCCGTAATATTACTACTCAGCGATAGACTCTTAATGTTCATTGGGGGTCTATGAGCGATACAGGAGTAACACATGAGCGATAAACCAGCGAAACCCACCACAACAGATGGTGGCATCCCAGTAGCCAGTGATGAACACTCCCTCACAATAGGAGCGGACGGGCCGATTGTCCTTCACGATCACTATTTGATTGAGCAAATGGCGAATTTCAATCGCGAGCGTATCGTAGAGCGCCAACCCCATGCGAAGGGCGGCGGTGCGTTTGGCCACTTCGAGGTGACCAAGGATGTAAGTGCATACACTAAAGCTGCAGTATTTCAGCCCGGCACCAAGACGGACACTCTGATTCGATTTTCTACGGTAGCCGGTGAGCGCGGCAGCCCAGATACTTGGCGTGACCCACGAGGCTTTTCGCTGAAGTTTTACACCAGTGAAGGCAACTATGACATGGTGGGTAATAACACGCCGGTTTTCTTCGTGCGGGACCCAATGAAATTCCAGCACTTTATCCGCTCGCAGAAACGTCGCGCCGACAACGGCCTACGCGACCACGATATGCAATGGGATTTCTGGACGCTTTCGCCTGAGTCGGCGCACCAGGTGACTTGGTTGATGGGCGATCGCGGTATACCCAAGACGTGGCGTCACATGAATGGCTATTCCAGTCATACCTATATGTGGATCAACGCCAAGGATGAGAAGTTTTGGGTTAAATACCACTTCAAGACCGATCAGGGTATTGAATGCATGACCCAAGATGAAGCCGACAGCATGGCCGGTAAAGATGGCGACTATCACCGCCGTGATCTGTTTGACTCCATCAAAAACGGCGATTACCCAAGCTGGACTCTGCACATGCAGATCATGCCGTTTGAGGATGCCAAGACCTATCGGTTAAACCCTTTCGATTTGACTAAGGTGTGGCCGCACAGTGACTACCCCTTAATGGAAGTCGGCAAACTGACGTTGAACCGCAACCCGACTGATTTTCACACCGAGGTGGAGCAAGCCGCATTTGAACCTAATAACCTCGTGTCCGGCATCGGTTTGTCCCCCGACAAAATGTTGCTAGCTCGTGGCTTCTCATACGCGGACGCTCACCGTCACCGGCTGGGGGTGAACTACAAGCAGATTCCTGTCAACAAGCCAAAGTGTCCGGTGAACAGCTACAGCAAGGACGGAGTGGGGCGTACCGAAAATGTTTCCGATCCGGTTTATGCGCCGAACTCCTACGGTGGGCCAGAAGCTGATCCGCAACGGGGCCAGGATGGTACGCAGTGGTATGCCGATGGCGACATGGTTCGCCAAGCGTACACGTTGCGCAAAGACGACGATGACTTCGGTCAGGCGGGAGCCTTAGTACGCGAGGTACTTAACGACGAAGAGCGTGATCGCCTTGTAGATAACATTGTTGGTCACCTGTCTGCGGGTGTATCCGAGAGGGTTCTGCAACGCGCGATTGAGTATTGGTGCAATGTTGATAAAACGCTGGGTGATCGTATTGCCAAAGGTCTTAAAGGCTAGTGGCTGCATGAACCGCAGGGTGGTCGACGTTTAGGTTTCTGCGAAGACGTTTTAAACCCCCGCTAGCAGGCCTTTCGTCAGCCTGAGGCAGCCGTCAATGGTTGTCTCAGGTGCTACAAGGCGTTCAGTTACTGATTGGCCCTAATCCAAAGAAATACACAGGTTATCGTTGGCGTTTATGCTCGGCGCCGAATCACTGAAGGTTCGGTCTAGCGCCCAATTGCTAAAGGGCAGATAGAGCTCTTCCTTCTCTCTACATTTCTGTTGGTTTGTTACGGTTTATAGCTAACAGTTCCGACGGCGGGTGTTGATCGCCAAGCCAAATAACACCGGCACTAGCAGTGCCAATCCGAGTATCAAATTGATAGCTCCTTGTACGCTCCCCGTATGTGTCCAGTAGCCTGCAATTGCCCAAGGTGCAACGGCCCGTGCCAGCGACATGGGAATCAGCATGATGCCGTTAATTCTCCCGTAATAGTGGCGGGACAGTAGCTCGGGAACGGCCATTGCGCGAACGATGGTGAAGATGCCATTGGCGCCACCGTAGAGTAGACACAGCGCAACCAGCGTTAGCGTGCTGGGCGGAGCTTTGAGCAGCACAATGGCAACGGGGAAGGTGATACCGGTGAGCAGGCCCAGTTGTCTTATCGTGATCTTTTTGAAAAGTAGTATCAGTACCCTTGCACCGACTTGGGCAGGACCAATGAGCGCTATGGCCAGGACCACGGATTGGGTGTCATCAGAGCGCGCGACCAGCAGGGGGTAGAGGTGATACGTGAAACCTGAAAACAGGGCCATGTAAGCACAGAATGATGCGCTTAAAAGATAAAATGTTGGCTGCCGCAAGATGGGGGAAAGGGACGGTTGATTTGCGGCGACGGTTTTGGGTGGTGTGACGTTGCGTGCTGTTGTGGCTGGCGGAATGGCCCAGTAATAAAGTGGTGCGGCGATGGCCAGGTTAATGGCGGCAAGAGACAGCAAGGTGCCGCGCCAGCCTAATGCATCCAGCATGGACTGCACCAAGGGTACGAACAGGGTGCTGGAAAAGCCTGCCCAAAGGGTTATCGCGGTAATGGCTGAGCGTGCCTGCTGAATGTTCAATTGACGAACCACCACAGCAAAAGCGGGCTCATACAACAATGTGGCTTGAAGCCCAGCCAGCGTAATGATGGCTGCATAAAAGGCGGGCGCCGTTGCGGCATAGGACCATAATAGCGTGGTTAGTGATGCGGCGAAGGTTGCCCCCACCATAATCTTGCGGCCATGCCCACGGTCGACCAGGGTGCCAACCGGATAAGCCATGGCTGCCGCGAGAAGTAAGCCGGCAGTGGCCGCACCGTAAATCGAACTGCGGCTTATTCCTGTGTCGTTAATCATCGCCTCTGCTATCAAGGGGAAGCTGTAATACAGCACGCCCCAAGATACCAGTTGCGCAAGGCCCAAAGCGGCAACAAAGCCATATTTAGCGGGCTGCACATTCATCCCGGGCACGTGGGTGCCGCGCAGGGTTGAACTGGAGTTGGCTCCTCTTCGCTGTCCAGCGCGGAGATCACCGATAAAACCTGCTTATAACCGGTGCGAAGCAAAAAAGTGGGAGCCCGACCGTAGCTTTTTATGCCAACGATATAGAGATTCGATTCAGGGTGAGACAGTTCGGCTGCGCCATGCTCAGGTACGGAGCCACAGCTGTGCATGTTTGGGTCGATCAAAGGCGCTAGCCTGGTGGGGCTTTGTGTGGCCGGATCGATAGTGGTGCGAAGCTCGGATAACACACTGAGGTCAGGACGGAAGCCGGTTGCCGCAATGATGCGGTCAACAGGAGGAAGTGACTTGCCATTACTGTGTACGATAAGGCGGTTCCCGTCTTGGCTAATGGTGTCGACCTCAATGCCGGTATGAACGTGTATTCGGCCTTGCTCGAGTAACGCTTGTATATGCACCTCCAATGCTCTGCGCTCTTGGAGTTCATCATTAGCAGGCGAGCGAACTACGTTAGTGACGGGTTCGCTGCGAACAGCCCAATGCACTTGCATGCCGGCGCTTTGTTCTGAAAGTCTAACCAGGTCTTGTAAGGCATTAAAAGCCGAGTGACCGCCGCCAACCACAAGTATCGATTTGTCGGTGTAGTGTGCACGGTCAACGCCAAGGACATCAGGAACGCCGTAGCGAATGGCGTTGGACGCAGCATTTTCTCCTAATGCAGGAATGCCATGGGCGCCAAGCCAGTTGGGCGTTTGGTAGGTGCCTGAGGCGTCGATTACCGCTTGAGCGGTGACGTCGTGCTCTCCATCAGGTCCTGCAATGCGGAGCACAAAAGGGGTGTCGTCCCGTCCTTTTGTGCGTAATACATCATGGTTGCATCGACTCACATGGAGAACCCGGTTGTTAAGGTGCAGGTGCGAGGCGATTTTGGGGTGGTTGGCTAGCGGCAATACATAATGCTCTAGGAGCTCTTTCCCGGTGGGAAACTTCGCTAGCGAAGGTTCGGTCCAGTTACCTTGGTTCAGCAGCTCAACGGCGGCAGGGTCGATGTTGTACGACCAGGGTGAAAACATGCGGACATGTCCCCAGCGAGCAAGATGGGCGCCGGCCTGCGTGCCCGCCTCAAAGATGATGGGTGTGTAGCCGCGATTAAGCAGATGAACGGCGGCGCTGAGGCCAATCGGGCCTGCGCCGATAACGGCGACCGGGAGAGTGGCGAGTGTTTTGTGCATACTGTCATCCTTCTTGATCTGTTGGTACTGACAACAAAATAGTTAAAAAAATGCCGCTATGAGCCTAGGCGAGCGCGGGCCGCAGCGGTCAGCTGGCGGATCAAGGTCAGGGCGCCATCGACCACTTCCGGGGGCAGGTTCTTTATCATTGAGGCTTCTTCAGCCACCAAATCCTGGCGGATCGTCTGATACAGTTTTTTGCCCTCAGGCGTCAGCGAAAGTTGCACCGCGCGTTGATCTGACGGATCCGGGGTTTTCAGCACATATGCCTTGCGCAACAGGGAGTCGACGACTCTGCTGGTCGTGCTTTTGTCCAGATACATCTCCGAAGCCAGGGCCTGCAGCCGTAAAGGGCCACGCTTTACTAGGGTTTCGAGCGCATAGCACTGAGCCACGGATACGTCGTGGGAACAAATGTAATCGCGATCGCGGAACTGGTGAACCCGTATCAACTGATTGACGGCTTCATACAGCTGTTCGGCACGATCTGTACTGGAGGACATAGATAATTGTCTAAACGTTTATGTTGTTACTGGCAACTATATTAATGGAATCGGCACAGTGCAACATCACGCGTAAGTAAATATGGATGTGATGCTTGAAAAGTAACCGGATTTGCTTAAAATACCCATCCTTCCTGGGAGTTGGGGCCAGTCTTCAAAAGGGTAGCCCGTGCTTCGATTAGGCTTTCAGGTAGAACTCATTCCGTTTCAGCTAGTTGCGTACGTCGGCCAGAGTAAGGGTCGGGGTTGTTGTGCCCGTTGTGGTGGCATACAATGCGCGCCTATTTACTGAGGCGGTGAGGCTACTCGCCTCGTTTTCGACAACAGATTGGAGGTTCACGACATTAAGCGTGGAGGCAAAGGCCGCGAGCAGCGCGCCAATACAAATCAGCAAATCCAGGCAACCGAAGTTCGGTTGATTGATGTGGATGGTGAGCAGGTCGGTATCGTCAGCCTGCAGGACGCCTTGGAAAAGGCCACTTCTAAACAGCTGGATCTGGTGGAAATCTCCCCTGGTGCAGAACCACCGGTTTGCCGAATTATGGATTACGGCAAACATCTGTTCGAGGCTAAACAAAAGGCCAAAGAGGGGCGCAAAAAGCAGCGTCAGACTCAGGTCAAGGAAATCAAATTCCGTCCCGGCACCGATATCGGTGACTACGATGTGAAACTGCGTAACCTCATTCGTTTCCTTGAGGCCGGCGACAAAGCAAAAATCACCGTCCGCTTTCGCGGTCGGGAGATGGCTCACCAGGAACTGGGCCGGGAACTTCTTGCTCGTATCGAGAAGGACTTGGAAGAATACGGTTCTGTTGAGCAACGTCCGAACATGGAAGGGCGCCAGATGATCATGGTGCTCGGCCCGGGCAAAAAGAAGAAGCAGTCCTAACGGACTGTTTAATTAATTCATCAACTTGAGAAGGTACCATGCCTAAAATCAAGACAAACCGTGGGGCTGCCAAGCGTTTCAAAAAAACCGCCTCCGGTTTCAAGCGCAAGCAGGCATTCAAAAACCACATTCTGACCAAAAAGTCTTCCAAGACTATTCGTAAACTGCGTCCGAAGCAGGAAGTCCACGAGAATGATGTGGCTCTTGTTAAACGCATGATGCCCTACGCATAACTTTTACGGATCTGGAGACTAAACAATGGCACGAGTAAAACGTGGTGTGCAGGCGCGCCGTCGGCACAAGAAAATTCTCAAGCAGGCTAAAGGCTACTACGGTGCCCGCAGTCGTGTATTCCGCGTAGCGGTACAAGCCGTTACCAAAGCCGGTCAGTATGCTTACCGCGACCGTAAGGTTCGTAAGCGTCAATTCCGTCGTCTGTGGATTGTGCGTATCAACGCGGCTGCGCGTTTGAACGGTCTGTCTTACAGCCGTCTGATCAATGGACTGAAAAAAGCGTCCATCGACATCGACCGTAAAGTACTGGCGGACATCGCTGTCCGCGATCAGGCAACCTTTAGCGCTTTGGCCGAAAAAGCCAAAGCGAGTCTCACCGCCTGATTTACTGTTCGGTCTTAGACTGAACAGCATACTCAACGGGGGAAGAGTTCGCGCTCTTCCCCCGTTTTTGTTTGAAAAAAGACCAGTTGAAAGTTGAAAGTATAAAGTTGAAACGCGGTTGGGTTTTAATGCCAATCGAGTGGCTTTTCCCCACGCTTTACTGGGGCGCGGCTTTAGCCGTGTCGGGTCGTATCTTTCTGGAATCGCGCTTTGCAACTTTCAACTTTCTTCTGATTTAAAGACTGCGGAGTCTTAAATGGAAAATCTCAATGCCCTGGTCGACGCTGCTCTGGCAGAGGTCGAACAGGCTGGCGACATTCGGGCCTTGGATGATGTGCGGGTAAAGTACCTGGGCAAGAAGGGTGAAATCAGTGCCCTGATGAAAGGCTTGGGTAAGCTGAGCGCTGAGGAGCGCCCGCAGGCGGGTGCGGTGATCAATGAAGGCAAGCAAAAAGTCCAAGACGCCATTGCCGATCGCAAGAGTGCAATGGAGGAAGCGGCGTTAAAACAGCAGCTTGCCAGTGAAACCGTTGATGTCACCCTGCCGGGGCGTGGAGAGTTGCCGGGTGGGTTGCATCCGGTAAATCGTATGCGCCGTCGCATTGAAGATTTCTTCCTGCGTTTGGGCTTTGACATTTCCGAAGGCCCTGAAGTGGAAGATGATTTCCACAATTTTGAAGCGTTGAATATCCCTAGCCATCACCCGGCCCGGGCCATGCATGACACCTTTTACTTTGGTGATGGGCGTTTGTTGCGTACCCATACCTCACCGGTACAGGTGCGGGTGATGGAGCAGGGCAAGCCCCCGTTCCGGATTATCGCCCCGGGTCGAGTGTATCGTTGTGATTCGGATTTGACCCATACCCCCATGTTCCACCAGGTGGAAGGCCTGTTGGTAGATAAGGGCATTACCTTTGCGGACCTGCGTGGCACCGTGGCGGAATTCCTGCGTTACACCTTTGAAGTGGAAGATCTGCCGGTGCGTTTCCGTCCCAGTTATTTTCCGTTTACCGAGCCAAGCGCCGAAGTCGATGTGGGCTGTGTTAGCTGTGGTGGAGAAGGCTGCCGGGTGTGTTCGCACACAGGTTGGATCGAAATCATGGGCTGCGGCATGGTGCACCCAACGGTGCTTGAGGCCGGCGGCGTTGATGCCGAAGAGTACAGTGGTTTTGCGTTTGGTATGGGCATCGAACGTATCGCCATGCTCCGTTATGGCGTAAACGATTTGCGGTTGTTCTTTGAGAACGACACCCGCTTTTTGTCCCAGTTTGGCTAACGCCTCCCGCGAACAAGTTTAAGGAATTTCGACAATGCGTTTTAACGAAGCCTGGTTGCGGGAGTGGGTTAACCCGGCCATTGATACCGAGACCCTGGTACAACAACTGACCATGGCCGGTTTGGAAGTGGATGCCGTGGAGCCCGCTGCACCGGCCTTTACCGGTGTTGTGGTTGGGCAGGTTGAAAGCTGCGAACCGCACCCGGATGCAGACAAGCTGAGTGTTTGCCAGGTCACAAACGGTACCGACACGGTGCAGGTGGTTTGCGGTGCATCCAATGTGCGTGTCGGCCTGAAAATGCCTTTCGCCCAAGTGGGTGCAGTGCTGCCTGGCGACTTCAAGATCAAGAAAGCCAAGCTGCGTGGCCAGGAATCCAATGGCATGCTGTGCGGTGCTTCCGAGCTAGGCCTGGAAGACCTGATTGATGGCTTGATGGAGCTACCGGAAGATGCGTCGGTGGGCACGGATTTCCGTGACTATCTGAGCCTAGACGACACCGTCATCGAGGTAGATCTAACGCCTAACCGGGCGGACTGCCTGAGCCTGCGTGGTATCGCGCGAGAAGTAGGGGTGATGAACCAGACGGCGCTCACCGAAGCTTCCATTAGCAAAGTGGCCCCTGCCATCGACGACAGCCTGACCGTGACGTTGGCGGACAGCGCCGGCTGCCCCCGTTATCTTGGCCGCGTCATTAAAGGAGTGGACGTCAATGCCGCCACTCCACTGTGGATGGTAGAGCGCCTGCGTCGAGCTGGCCTGCGCACCATCGACCCGATTGTGGACGTGACCAACTATGTGTTGGTAGAGCTGGGCCAGCCGCTACATGCATTCGACCTGGCAAAACTGAACGGTGGCATCACCGTCCGTAAGGCCAAGGCTGAGGAAAAGCTCACCACTCTGGACGACCAGGAGCTGACCCTGCGCGATGACACTCTAGTGATCGCAGATGATAGTGCTGCTTTGGCGTTGGCCGGTGTGATGGGGGGCAAGCCCTCATCAGTGACCACGGACACGCAAGACATCTTCCTAGAGTGTGCCTTCTTCGCGCCGTTGGCTATTGCTGGCAAGGCTCGCTCTTACGGTTTGCACACGGATTCTTCTCACCGCTTCGAGCGGGGTGTCGACCCACAACTGCAAAACAATGCCATTGAATACGCCACTGCCTTGATCCAGAAAATTGCCGGCGGTCAGGCTGGCCCTGTCACTGAAACGGCGGACGAAGCGCAGCTGCCCAAACAGGCTGAGCTCACCTTGCGTGCCGAACGCATCGAGGGCTTGCTGGGGATGGGCCTTCCCGCTCAACAAGTGGAAGACATTCTCAGCCGCTTGGGCATGGACATCTCAGCCAAGGATGAGGGCGAAGAGTGGCGCGTGCTGGCGCCCAGCTGGCGCTTTGATATGGCCATCGAACAGGACTTGATCGAAGAGTTGGCGCGTATTTACGGCTATGAAAAACTGCCTAGCCGCGTGCCCGCGGGCTCACCTTCCGGTGATACCGTTCCAGAGCATATTGTGGCACTGCGGCGTTTAGCCGACACCCTGATGGACCGGGGCTACCAGGAGGCTATTACCTACACCTTCGTAGAGCCAGGCCTCTTGGCTAAAGTGGAACCCCGAGTAGAACCGCTGCCATTGCTCAACCCGATCTCTATGGATCTGGGTGTCATGCGTACCACGCTGTTGGCCGGATTGTTCAGTACCGCCCGCCACAATTTGAACCGCCAGGCTGATCGCCTGCGTCTGTTCGAGACCGGTCTGCGTTTTGTCCCTACCGATGCGGCAGACGTGGAAGGCGGGCTAGCCCAGACGCCCATGATCGCCGGCCTGCTTTACGGCAGTGCCCAGCCGCAGAACTGGGAAGGCAAACGGCCGGTAGATTTCTTTGACCTGAAAGGGGATGTGGAAGCCTTGCTGGCCTTGTCCGATGCGGATGCCTTCAGTTTCGAGCCCGCCGAGCATCCGGCGTTGCATCCAGGACAGACCGCTGCGCTGAAACGTGACGGCGAGATCGTTGGTTATCTGGGGCGGATTCACCCACGGCTAGCGGCAGATCTGGATCTGCCGGGTCAGCTGTACGCCTTCGAGCTGGCCCAGGCGCCATTGCAGCAAGGTGTCCTACCGAGCTTCCAGTCGGTGTCTGATCAGCCACGCATGCGCCGTGACCTGGCCTTCGTGGTGGAGGATAGTATCCCCGCAGGTGAGCTAATCGCGGCGGTGCGTTCTACCTGTGACGAGCGTCTCACCGGGGTCAATATTTTCGATATATATCAAGGTGATAGCATTGGTGAAAATCGTAAAAGCCTCGCTTTGGGCTTGACCTTCCAGGACCGTTCGCGCACTCTTAAGGATCAAGAGGTGAATGACTTGGTGGATGCCGTAGTATCCCAGTTAAAACAACAGTTTAACGCCATCTTAAGGGTCTGAATTAAGGAAGGGCAGGGGAGCTATTAATGGGAGCGCTGACCAAAGCAGATATGGCCGAGCGTTTGTTCGAAGAATTAGGCTTGAACAAGCGTGAAGCCAAAGAAATGGTGGAAATGTTTTTTGAAGAAATCCGCCATTCGCTGGAAGATAATATTCCGGTGAAGCTCTCAGGCTTTGGCAATTTCGACCTCAGAGACAAGAGTGAACGCCCAGGGCGGAACCCGAAAACCGGTGAAGAGATTCCCATTACCGCTCGCCGGGTTGTTACCTTTCGTCCAGGGCAAAAATTAAAACAACGGGTTGAGGCGTATGCTGGAACCAAGTCATAACGACGAATTGCCGGCGATTCCAGGGAAGCGATATTTCACCATTGGTGAAGTCAGTGACCTATGTGACGTCAAGCCGCATGTATTGCGCTATTGGGAACAGGAGTTTCCACAGCTCAACCCGGTAAAGCGCCGTGGTAACCGCCGCTACTATCAGCGTCAAGACGTGCTGATGATTCGTCAGATCCGCAGCTTACTGTACGATCAGGGCTTTACCATCGGTGGTGCCCGTCAACAGCTTTCTGGCGGCGCCAACGCTGAGCAGGTCACACAGTATCATCAACTCATCAAGCAGATGATTGTGGAGATGGAAGAGGTTCTAGACGTACTTAAAGCCTCCTGATCCAGACAGATCTCTTGCAGGTGTTTGCCTGTAAGCAAGAAGCCCCGGCAGCCTCGCTTCCGGGGTTTTTTCATGCCTGCTTCCCCGCAATCCGCTCACCTCGTAGGCGCGGTCGTTCGGCTGCGAATGGGCAGCCGGCTATAGTTTTCGGTGGAACTACCCTTTTCACAGGCCCGGTCTGACAAGCCGGGCTGGAGAGCGGATACGACGTTGCTGTCTCGGCGCCGCATGAGTCCGACTTGTTGCTTGCAACTTGGCGCTTGTGTCTTCATCGCTTAAACCCTGATCAACCAGTACGTTACTGGTTCCATCCCCCAATCAAATCCGCTATTATGCTCGCCGCTTTGGTAGCACTGCCTACCAAGCACATCTCGGGGCGTAGCGCAGCCTGGTAGCGCACTTGCATGGGGTGCAAGGGGTCGGAGGTTCGAATCCTCCCGTCCCGACCAATCGAGATACAAAAAAGCCTGACTGGAAACAGTCGGGCTTTTTTGTGCCTGAAATTTGGTGGTTCAACAAACCTTGATCTTCACTGTGGGAGGTGATCCCGTTCTCCCTCATACATCTCCGTTACTGTCATGCGCAAAGCCCGATACTCTCTGTTAGACAGACAGGAAAAAATGGTGAGCAAAGCTGGTAGCTCCGTAGCCTTGTGATAAGGTTCACAAATAATAATGAATGGCCTTCAGGCAGGGATTGCCAAAGCAGATAAAGGGGATAGGAATGCCAGAGTGCCCATTTTGTATCGTGCCGGCCTATTTGCCGGATGGCCCGGACCTGAAAAATGCGTTGGCCTATGTTCGCGAAGACAAATTCCCCGTCTCTCCTGGCCATCTGCTGGTGATCCCTAAACGACACGCTAACGACTGGTTCTGCCTCACCGAGCAGGAGCAGAGCGCCGTGATGGAGTTGATCAACCAGGCTAAAGATTACCTGGATCAGCGCTACGCCCCGGATGCCTACAACATCGGTATGAATTGCGGCGAAGCAGCCGGCCAAACCGTCCCGCACATGCACTGCCATATCATTCCCCGCTATCAGGCAGACAGTGATGATCCCAGAGGGGGCGTGCGTTGGGTGAAGCCGGAACAGGCGGATTACTGGAGTGGACAATGACTCCGACACAGTATCTGGATCAGCTCAGCAGTCTGCGCATGGACCGCACCAAGGAGCGGCCCCGGCCTCACAAGGTCTGCCTGTTGCTGGCCGTTCTGGATCTGATCCGCTTAGGCACACTGCGAGATAACCAAATCCGCTTTGATGATGCCCTGCGCAAGGCCTTCTCCAGACGTTTTAATCAGCTCAAGCAAAACAATGACCGGGACAACCCGGAGTTTCCTTACTTTTACCTGCAATCCTCTGGTTTCTGGTATCACCGGCCTGTTAAGGGTAAGGAAGAGGAGTACCAGAAACGGGTAGAAGACCATAAGGCACCCAGCCCACGGGCAACCCTGAAACTGATTGACTACGCTTGGCTGGATACACCGCTATTTAACCTGCTTTGTGATTCGGCCATGCAGCCACAAATCGAAGCGGCGCTGTTGGCCAATCTTCATAATCGTCGCAAGCACTTTTCTCACTGGACTGATTCAATTGGCAAGAGTGAACGGGCGATCAAAAGCTATGCTGGCGCATTGAACAACGCGCTGCCGAAGCTGCTGCAAGGCAAGGACGGGCTGATCGAATCTTTTTTTGATGTGGGTTCGGTGGAGCAATACCCGCTGCTGAGCTATTGCATCGAAAGCCAGCCGACCTTTCAGGTAAAAGATGAGATGGGTCACGGTATGTACAGTGCGGCTTTGCGCCTTTACGGCCAGTTTCTCAAAGATGCTACAGATTATGCGTTAACCAACGACCTGGCCGATCTGGATAGCGATGCTTCTCTCTCGGAAACCGAACGTAGCACCCTGCGTACTACCCGCCTGGGCCATGGCAAATTCCGGGAGGGCTTGGTGGGCTATTGGCGCGGCTGTGCGGTGACCCAGTATCCGGGTGTGAGCTTATTGATCGCCTCCCACATCAAGTCCTGGCGAGAGGCGGATAACAGGGAGCGCTTGGACCCGTATAATGGCCTTTTGTTGGTGCCCAATCTTGACAAGGTCTTCGACCGGCAGCTTATTAGCTTTGATGGAAGAGGGCGCATTCTGATCTCCAGTCACTTGGAAGACCCTAATAAGCTAGGCATTCACAAGGACATGGTCGTCAAGTTGGACGACAGCCATCAACGTTATCTGGCGCACCACAGAGAGCATTACCGCGAAAAGCAGGCTGGAAGAGGTTGAGCCTGCCGAAAAATTGACAGCCAAACGTCAGAGCATGCCTAGCCTAAGCCGGGCAGCAAAAACAGGAAAATGACATTGAGTAGCGACACCGAAAAGAAGAAGCCTGCTCGTAAAAAAGCAGCAGCCAAGAAGGCTACCAAGTCCTTCGAGCAAACCCTCTGGGATACCGCGGACAAGCTCCGTGGCTCGGTGGAGTCCTCTGAATACAAGCATGTGGTGCTTTCCCTCATCTTCCTCAAGTTCATCAGCGACAAGTTCGAGGCCCAGCGCCAGAAGCTGGTGGAAGAGGACATGGCAGACTATGTGGACATGGTGGAGTTCTACGCCAAGGACAATGTCTTTTACCTGCCGGAAGACGCCCGCTGGAGCACCATCAGCAAGCAGGCGAAGCAGGATGACATCGCTGTGCGCATCGACACCGCCCTACACACCGTGGAGAAGACCAACAAATCCCTGCGCGGTGCCCTGCCGGACAACTACTTCTCCCGCCTGGGGCTGGATGCCAGCAAGCTGGCGGCGCTGATCGACTCCATCAACAACATTGATACCCTGATTGATGAGGGTGCCGGCAGCGTTAATGGAGAGCGCGCAAAGAGCGAGCAAGACATCGTTGGCCGCGTCTACGAATACTTCCTCGGCAAATTCGCCGCCACCGAAGGCAAGGGCGGCGGGGAGTTCTATACCCCCAAGTGCGTGGTTAACCTGCTGGCGGAAATGATCGAGCCCTACCACGGCAAGATCTACGACCCCTGCTGCGGCTCCGGCGGCATGTTCGTGCAGTCCGTGCAGTTTGTGGAAAGCCACAAGGGCAACAAGAAAGACATCTCCATCTACGGCCAGGAACAAACCGCCACCACCTACAAGCTGGCCAAGATGAACCTGGCCATCCGCGGCATTGCCGCCAACTTCGGTGATGTGCCGGCGGATACCTTCTTCAAGGATCAGCACCCGGACCTCAAGGCCGACTTCATCATGGCCAACCCGCCCTTCAATCTAAAAGCATGGCGCGGCCCGGATGAACTCACCAACGACCCACGCTGGGCCGGTTACGAAGTGCCGCCCACCAGCAACGCCAACTACGCCTGGATTCTGCACATGGTCAGCAAGCTCAGCGAGAGCGGCGTGGCCGGCTTTGTATTGGCTAACGGCTCCATGAGCACCAACACAAAAGGTGAAGGCGAGATCCGCAAGAAGCTCATCGAGAATGACCTGGTGGATTGCATGATCGCCCTGCCGGGCCAGCTGTTCTACACCACCCAGATTCCCGTGTGCCTCTGGTTCCTCACCAAGAACAAGAAAGCCGAAACCATTCCCGGCCACAGCGACAGCAACCACCGCAACCGCCAGGGCGAAACCCTGTTTATCGATGCCCGCAATATGGGCTCCATGGTGGACCGCACCCACAAGGAGCTCACCACCGACGACATTGGGGAGATTGCCCGCACCTACCATGCCTGGCGTGGCGAAGAGAAAGATGGCGACTATGAAGATGTGCCCGGCTTCTGTAAGGCGACCACGCTGGATGACATCAAGGCCAATGATTATGTGCTAACGCCGGGGCGCTATGTGGGGGCGGCGGAGCTGGAAGATGATGGGGTGCTGTTTGAGGAGAAGATGCAGGCTCTAACTCAGACCTTGTTCGAGCAAATGGCAGAAGCGGAAAAGTTGGATGCTTTGATAAAGAGCAATCTGGAGGGCTTGGGCTATGGCCGGTGATTGGACAACCATCGGGGATATTGCTGAAGTATTTGACGGACCTCATGCGACGCCCAAGAAAATTGAAGAAGGCCCGTATTTTCTTAGCATATCTAGCTTAGAGCAAGGAAAGCTAGACCTGTCTAAGTCTGCCCATATTAGTGAAGAGCAATATATAAAATGGACCAAAAGAGTAACTCCTCAGGAAGGAGATGTTCTTTTTTCGTATGAAACAAGGCTTGGTGAGGCTGCGCTCATGCCTGGTGGGATTAAGGCATGCCTTGGAAGAAGAATGGGGCTATTGAGGCCAAACAAAGAGGTGGTGGATCCTAGTTACCTTTTGTTTGCCTATCTTAGTCCTGATTTTCAACGCGAAATCGTAGCGCGAACAAATTCTGGTGCGACTGTAGATCGTATTGCGCTAAAGGAATTGCCGTCATTCCCAATTCGTATCCCTAAGCTACAAGAGCAAAGGGAAATCGCATCTGTGCTTTCTGCGCTTGATAACAAAATCGAACTAAACCGCCAAATCAACGCCACCCTGGAGTCCATGGCTCAGGCGCTGTTCAAAAGCTGGTTTGTGGATTTTGATCCGGTGATCGACAACGCCCTGGCGGCGGGCAATCCCATTCCCGAGCCATTGCAGGCCAGAGCCGAAAAGCGCGCCGCCCTGCTGGCTGCCTCTGCGGCGGACACCCGCAGCCCCAACGCCACGGATAACACACACCCAACCCAAACCGCCCCCCACACGCAATCGGGCACAACGGCCCCCGCCACCCCCTTGCAACCCCTCCCCGCCGACCTCCGCGCCCTCTTCCCCGACAGCTTTGTCTTTAATGAGGAAATGGGCTGGGTGCCGGAAGGGTGGGAGGTTAAGCAGGTCGGAGAGCTGCTTGAGTTGGCTTACGGAAAAGCTCTCGCAGCAAAGAACAGAATCCCTGGTGAGGTTCCTGTATACGGTTCAGGTGGAGTGTCGGGGTTTCACAATGAAGCAATTGTAGATGCGCCGGGGATTATCGTTGGGAGGAAAGGTACAGTCGGTTCACTGTATTGGGTTGAAAAAGACTTCTTCCCGATAGATACGGTTTTTTATGTCAAGAACAAGTCGAAAATGCCTTTGTATTGGTTGTATAGAATGCTGGCCACGCTAAGAATTGAGAATATGGGGGCTGATTCTGCGGTGCCGGGAGTAAACCGAAATGTTGTGTGTGCCTGTAAAGTGATCGTGCCGTCTGATGTCATCGCAGATTTTTTTGGAAAATTATCTGAATCATTTAATTCAAGAAGAAGCTGCTTGAGTGACCAGAATCAATATTTATCAGATGTAAGGGATTTGTTACTCCCAAAGCTGCTATCCGGAAAAATCCAACTCCCCGAAGCCAAGCGAGCGTATGTCGAGGCTGCCCAATGAGCAACGTGTTTAATGTTTATTGTGATGAGTCATGCCATCTCGAGGGGGATGGTATTCCGGCTATGGTCCTGGGGGCGGTCTGGTGCTCGAAAGTGAAGAGCAGAAAGATAGCTAGGGACATCCGTGAGCTCCAAGTGAAACATGGTCTGAAATCTGACTTCGAAATTAAATGGACTAAGGTTTCGCAGGCAAAGCAAGACTTTTATTGCGCTCTGGTTGATTACTTCTTTGATAATCCAGATCTCCACTTCAGGGGAGTGGTGATACCCGACAAGACCAGGCTTAACCACGGATTGTTTGGGCAGAATCACGACCTTTTTTACTACAAGATGTTTTTCTATGTGTTGAGAAACATTATTACCAGCAAGGACCGCTACCGAATTTTCCTGGATATTAAGGATACCCAAGGTAGGGAGCGCCTGGATGCGCTGAGCGATGTGCTCCATAACGCTCACTATGATTTCGACCGCACAGCGATTGAGACCATACAGCATGTTCGCTCCCATGAGATGGAGCAGCTTCAACTCACGGACTTGTTCATTGGGGCGCTAGGGTATGTTCATCGCGGCTTGCAGGGAAATGCAGGAAAGCTTGCTGTCATTGAACGTATCAGGCAGCGCTCCGGAATCAACCTGACCTGTAGCACGCTTCCTTCCGAGAAGAAGTTTGATGTCTTCGTTTGGGAGGCGCGCTGATGGCTGCAGAACTTCCCCAGCTGGAGCCAATGTTTAACCCTTGGGAAGATTATGAAAATCATATTTACCAGATTTTCATGGACACGATTGTCAATGGACGCCTGAGATTCCAAGGTTTGCCGGTGAAGAGCCAATACAGACCTGAGACGAACGGCAAAGGGTTCAGCTTCTGGCACCTTATTTCTGAAGGAAAAAAAGAAGAGGAAAGAACGCCAGATTTTCGCCGCTGCGAACGAGTCCGCTGGTTTTCATGGATGATACAGAATGCGACAACGTGTGATGCGCTGTGTTGGTGGGAGAATCGCAGAGGTACAGCTACGCATGTGGTGATATGGCATGAAACAGAGAGGTTTGCAGTGGTGCTTGCCAAGCGTAACGGCTATTTCTTGATTAAAACCGCTTATGTGGTTAAGTCAGGCAGGGAGAGGGCGTTCAGAAAGGAGCGTGATGCTTTTTGGTTATCCAGAAAAGACTGAACCCGCTATCAATGGCTTTGATAACGGGCTCGTATGCTCTGTTCACTCATGGTGAATGAGGCGACGCGATAATCTCAATTTTTTGGGGGGGTATCAAGTTATTAGTTATTGTCTTTAGTTATAAGGGCGCAATAATTGCAGCATGAGCGTTCTTTGGGCAGGAAAAGCACATTTCAGGGCTAATCTAAATCTGGAGTGTGTGTGCTCTGTAACTAATTGAAAAATATAGGGTGGCTTATTTCATTGCAAATCGAGGTGATGAATGAAGTGGGGATATGGTTGGTCTCGCCACCGGTTGGTCTAAGTTGAGCCGGCAGCTATGCGTGCTTGAGGAAAGGAAGGGATGAGTTTTACTGAAGCAAAACTGGAACAGGCTGTTATCGCACTGCTGGGTGAGCAAGGCTTCCCATACACCTCGGGTGCAGACTTGTTTCGGCCAACCACGGAAGTGCTGATTAAGGATGACCTGCGCCAGTTCCTGTCCAGCCGCTACGCGGCGGACGGCATCACCCCCGGTGAAATCGACAGCATCATCAATCGCCTGGATGCTTTGAATCCTCAGGATCTGTACGACTCCAACAAGACCATTCAGAAGCTGGTGGCCGATGGCTTCCTGCTTAAGCGCGAAGATCGCAGCAAGAAAGACCTCTACGTTCAGCTGATTGATTACAGCGGCCTACCGCTGCAGCGCCTGCCCAAAGAGGGCGAGGTGGAAACGCTGGTGGCAGACGGTGCTGGCGGTTATGGCGACAGCAACCTGTACCGAGTGGTGAACCAGCTGGAGATTGAGGGGAAGGTCAAGCGCATTCCGGATGTGATTCTCTATATCAATGGTCTGCCGCTGGTGGTGTTCGAGCTAAAGAGCGCCATCCGCGAAGAAGCGACCCTGCATGATGCCTATGTCCAGCTGACCACCCGCTATGCCCGGGATATTCCCGAGCTGATGAAATACAACGTGCTGTGTGTGATCAGTGACGGGGTGAATTCGCGCCTGGGCTCGCTGTTTGCCCCCTACGAGTTTTTCTACACCTGGCGCAAGGTGACGGGGGAGGAGGCCATCGGCAAGGATGGTATCGATTCCCTGCATACCATGATCCAGGGGCTATTCGACCGGGATCGGTTGCGGCAGGTTATCCGGCACTTCGTGTTCTTCCCGGATGTGTCGCGCAAGCAGGAGAAGATCGTCTGCCGCTACCCGCAGTTCTACGCGGCCACCAAGCTTTACGAGAATATCCTGCGCCACCGCAAACCTGAGGGTGACGGCAAGGGCGGCACCTACTTTGGTGCCACCGGCTGCGGCAAGAGCTTCACCATGCTGTTCCTGACCCGGCTGCTGATGAAGAGCGCGGCGTTTGAGAGCCCGACCATCGTGCTGATTACTGACCGCACCGATCTGGATGACCAGCTTTCCGGGCAGTTCACCAATGCCAAGGGCTATATCGGCGATCAGGCGGTGCTCAGTGTGGAAAGCCGTGCGCACCTGCGTGAGCTACTCAAGGGGCGTAACAGTGGCGGGGTGTTCCTGACCACCATCCACAAGTTTACCGAAGACGCCGAGCTGCTCACCGACCGCACCAATGTGATCTGTATTTCCGATGAGGCCCACCGTAGCCAGGTAAATCTGGACCAAAAGGTGCGGGTGACGGAAAAGGGCGTCAAACGCACCTACGGCTTCGCCAAGTACCTGCACGACTCGCTGCCCAATGCCACTTATGTGGGCTTCACCGGTACGCCCATCGACGCCACCCTGGATGTGTTCGGTGAGGTGGTGGACAGCTACACCATGACCGAATCGGTGAAGGACGAGATCACCGTGCGCATCGTGTACGAGGGCCGTGCCGCCAAGGTGGTGCTGGATAACGAGAAGCTCAAGGAGATTGAGGCCTACTACGACCAGTGTGCCGAAGACGGCGCCAGCGATTACCACATTGAGGAAAGCAAGAAGAGCAGTAGCAGCATGGCCGCCATTCTCGGCGACCCGGACCGCATCAAGGCGCTGGCCATCGACTTTGTTCATCACTACGAGAAGCGGCTGGAAGAAGGCTCCACGGTGAAGGGTAAGGCCATTTTTGTGTGCAGTAGCCGTGAGATTGCCTGGGCCTTCTGGCAGGAAGTGGTGGCGCTGCGTCCGGCCTGGAATGAGGTGCTGGCCTGCGAGGAAGGGGTAGAGCTGACGGAGCAGGAGCGCAAAGAGATCAAGCCCATGGAGCGGGTGAAGATGATCATGACCCGCGGCAAGGATGACGAGAAAGCGCTGTGGGAAATGCTGGGCACGCAGGAGTACCGCAAGGAGCTGGATCGACAGTTCAAGAACCCCAAATCCAACTTCAAGATCGCCATTGTGGTGGACATGTGGCTCACCGGCTTTGATGTGCCGTTCCTGGATACTATTTATATCGACAAGCCGATACAGCGCCACAACCTGATCCAGACTATCTCGCGGGTAAACCGCAAGTTTGAAGGCAAGGACAAGGGCCTGGTAGTGGATTACATCGGCATCAAGAAGCAGATGAATCTGGCGCTGGCCCACTACAACAAGGCCGACCAGCAGAATATCGAGGAGATCGCCCAGTCCGTGGTGGTGGTGAAAGACCACCTGGATCTGCTCGGCAAGATCTTCCATCAATTCGATACCAAGCCGTACTTCGACGGCAGCCCGCTGGAGCAGCTCAATTGCCTGAATAGGGCGGCGGAGTTTGTGCAGCTCACCGACAAGATCGAAAAGCGCTTCATGGCGCTGGTGAAGCGCCTCAAGGCCGCCTACGACATCTGCTCTGGTTCCGAGTCGATCACCCATAGCGAACGTGACCTGATCCATTTCTATCTGGCGGTACGCTCCATCGTCTTCAAGCTCACCCGCGGCCATGCCCCGGATATAGCCCAGATGAATGCCAGAGTGCGGGAAATGGTGGCAGAGGCCCTGAAAGCGGATGGGGTGGAAGAAGTCTTCAAGCTCGACGACGAGAGCGCCGAAGGCGTTGATCTGTTCGATGATGACTACCTGGCCAAGATCGAGAAGATCAAGCTGCCCAACACCAAGATCAAGCTACTGCAGAAGCTGTTGGCCAAGGCCATCGAAGACTTCCGCAAGGTAAACCGCACCAAGGGCATCGAGTTCTCAGATAAATTCCGGGCGCTGGTGGATAAATACAACGAGCGCAAGGAAGACAGCGTTCTGGTCAGCAATGTACTGGAAGATTTCTCCACCGAAATCATCGACCTGATCAAGGCGATCAAGGATGAAAAGGGCGACTTGGGGGATATGGATAGCCTGGAAGAGAAGGCCTTCTACGACATCCTCAAGAAACTGGCGGTCAAATACGACTTCACCTACCCGGAAGACAAGCTGGTGGCGCTGTCCAAGGCGGTGCGTGAGGTGGTGGATGACAAGGCCAAGTACACGGACTGGAGCGAGCGTGATGACATCAAGGCTGGGTTGAAAGTCGGGCTGATCCTGGTGCTAGCCGAATATGGCTATCCGCCAGTGGATCGGGATGAGGTTTACAAGGAAATTTTCGAGCAGGCGGAGAACTTCAAAAAGTATCAGGCCGTAGAAAAAGTAAAGAGTAAGACGAAAGAGCCTATTGTTATCGGCGGTCGAACTCTGCATACGGTTGGCGAGGTTTCGTTAATGCTTGGTGCGGTGAGGGTGGCTGATATTTCTATCAGACTGGATCAGGAATACAAGCAAGACACCACTGGTCTGCTTTATGCGAATGGTTTCGCTGAGCTAAAAAAGCTTGGTGTTGTTAGTCTTGAGATAGTAGATAGCTATTTCATTGCCGAATCTATTATCGCTGGTTATCTCTCAGATTTTTCCGAAGATATGAGTGAGTTTGGGCTAAAGCAATACGTCTGTCTTGATAGGGCGCGTTCTGGAAGTGTTGATATTCTATTTGGGATATTCATCGTTGGCAGCTTTGCACTCAGATTCCTTGAGAAGTACCCTGCGTATGCAGACGGTTTTGAAAGAATGAAAAAAGATTTGTCTAAGCGTTGGAAAAAAGAGAAAGAGAATAATAAAAATATGCCCTCTATGATTGATGCAAAGGTTCAATTTAAGCATAAAGGGAACTCAACAATTCACTAGATAAAAGCGTCAGGTTGATGCATTTACCTAACTTCATTGTTGCCAGTGCATCGGCATCCTATGGCACGAATTTTGAGGCTCGGGGCTTGTTGGCATTAGATACTCCAATCTGCGGATACTAAATAATCAGTAAATTCGGTTTTATATAAAAATAAAACAGCTGTCGGCATTTTCGCCAAGACACGGCAAGCCAATTATGCTGCGAGCTTGCGCTTGAAAGGTTTTGTGGTGCAGCAGGAAGGTGCGGTGAAAAAGCACTCCTCTCGCAAGGCCGCGGTGATTGCTCATACACGCCAGGTAAAAGCCAAGGGTGATACGCGTTTTTGCACTACTTCACGCATTTTCCTGAAGCAGACAAGCTCTTTACTCAGCGGGAAGCAAAAAATTGGCTGGAAAGACTTTTCCGCGAAGCACTGATTGACGAGTTTGCAGCCCTTTTCGGTAAACTGAACATGATGCATCCCTTCCGTGAGGGTAATGGCCGTGCCCTGCGGCTGTTGTTTGAATTCATCATTGTCAATGCGGGCTATGAGATCAGTTGGAGCGCTGTGGATGAAAAGAGTAGTTTGAGGCCAACGTTCTTTCTGCGTTGGCCGCTGATGTATCAGCGGTTGGTAGCCATTTTTGATAAATCTATTGGTGCACCGATTACTGACTAGTTCCCTTTATTTCCCTTCGCCTTATAAGCCGCCTTCCTGGCTTTCTTCTTCGCCTCTTTTTCCTCTTCTTTTAGCCTGCGTATCTCCGCCACTTTCACATGCTCTTTCTCGGCCATGGCCGGGGTTTCCAGGGTGATGGGGCCGAGTTTGCCGCTGCGGTATTCGTTGATGAGCAGGGCGGCGGTGCGGTCGAAGTCCACGTGTCCGCCTTTGCCGATACAGCCGCGTTGCTTGCCGATGGTTTCCAGAAACGGCACGCCTTCATCGGGCAGCGTGTCGAGTTTGAAACGCTCCTTCATTAATTCTGGATAGGCTTGCATGAAATACTCGGCGGCAAACAAGGCTACGTCGTCTTCTTGCATGGCGGTGGCTTTGATGGCGCCGGAGAGGGCCAGGCGGTAGCCGCTGTCCGGGTTTTCAATTTTAGGCCAAAGGATGCCGGGGGAGTCGATCAGGATCAGGCCGTTGCGCAGGTCGATGCGCTGTTGGCGCTGGGTGACGGCGGGCTCGTTACCTGCCTTGGCAATGATACGGCTGGCCAGATTATTGATCAGGGTGGATTTGCCCACGTTAGGAATGCCGGTGATCAGGGCCGTGACGCTGGTGGCCCGGTCTTCGCGCTTGCCGGCCATTTTCAGGGCGGTGTCTAGCAGCTTGCGGATCTGTTCCGGCTTTTCGGTGGTGATGGCCAGGGCGCGGACGGTTGGATCTTGTTCAAGATGAGCCAGCCATTGTTGAGTAATGGCGGGATCGGCCAGGTCGCTTTTGCTGAGCAGTTTCAGGCAGGGCTTGTCGGCGCGAAATTGTTCGATTACCGGGTTGGCACTGCTATAGGGTAAGCGGGCGTCTACCACTTCGATGACCAGGTCCACCTTGGGGAGAATGTCGCGAATTTCGCGGATGGCCTTGTTCATGTGGCCGGGGAACCAGTTGATGCTCATGGGGCGCCGTATCGTTTGTATTGAATGAAACGGCAGTATAAACCAGCTGAGCGGGGGAGTATTGCCGGTTGCTTGGGGCTGGGCCCTGCGGGCTATTAACATTGCCAAGCCATTCTTAATGCGTGCTTTTGAAAAGCTCGTGGGCTTTCTGCGCTATTTTGGATTTTCCCGATTTGCCTGAAAAGGGTGAAGGCGTCTTTATCACTCCCGGTTACAAGGCACATTGATGCTGCTAATAGTATTGGGGCTAAGCGCACAACCCTTGGCGGCGAGGTGATCGCCAACAGCCTGCAGGCGATGCTGTTGAGTTACATTGCATTGAAGTTTGTAAATCGGCAGGAAAGCGCCACCATCGAACCAATTACGCTGGCGGCCCTCTAACCATTATGGTTCGACTCTCCTCACGCATGCTTCGCCCACTAGGCGCTGGCTTGTTGTTATTGCTGGTTATCTTACTGCTGCTGATTCTGGTGGCGGTAGGCTGGGCCTATAGCGCAGGAATACGCGTCAGTGAGCCGGGGTGGCAGCACGGCCTGACGCTGGGCCAGTGGCGTGTTGTGCGCGACGACTGTGTGGCCGCAAAAGGTACCGACCTGAGCATTGAGAGCGTTTGGCCGCTGAACGTGACGCAGCAGACGCTAGCGTTATATCACTGTGCGAAAAGTGATTCTGCGCAGACGTCGGCTAGCCCCTTTGCTGACGGGCTTCCCTGGGCGCCCCCTTTCCATCTAGACGTTGTCGAACTGGATTTGGCCGGCGTGATGGATTATCCCCTTCCGGTAATGATGCTGACACTCCACCAGCAGGCGCAGCATTGGCAGCTGCAAGCCTCCGCCCCGCACGTGGCGCTACAGGCGCAGTATCAGCGAGCCAGCGGGGCTTGGGAGGCCAGCGGTGAGGGAGCGTTAAACGCAGTATTACCGGACTGGCAGGGCCATTGGCAATGGCGTGGCCAAGGGGCTTGGCTGGGCGAACCCGCTGGGGAAATACAGCTGGATCTTGATTCGGCCGGGCCAGTGTCGCAAGCACAACGGGCGGACCTGCTGGCGCAGGCTCAGTTTCAAGGTGCCCAGTGGCAGTTGGAGGCGGGCCTGTCCCAGCCGTTAGCGCTGAATAGTGACTGGCAGCTGACGGCCGCAGAGCCTCTTAGTGTTTCCGGCAATGGCGTGGCATTAGCTCGGGCAAAAGTGGCGCTGGCGTTGGCCGGCCCGCTTGGCACCGTGACGTTGCAGGCAGCCACTCACTGCGTGCCACCCGAAAACTGTGAACCAAAAGATGGCGCAGACTCGCCTCAGGCGATTGAAAATGGGCGGGGAATGCTGCGATTGCAGGGCGAAAGCCTGGAGGGAGAAGTGGCGTTTTACTGGCAGGATCGGCTGCTGGTGCTTGAGCCCGCCTCCCTGACTTTGCCGCAAGCAGTCACTGCCCAGTGGCAGGAGCCCTTGCAGATACCCATGGCCCGTTCTGGGGTCACAGCGTTGCCGTTGGCGTTGGGCTACCAAGGATTGAAAGTAACCACCGGTGCCAGTGAGGTTCAGTGGGCACTGGCAGACGACGATGCGCTGGCAGCGATAGAGTGGCAGTGGGCTGGCGATGTGGCCTTGCATGGCCAATGGCAGGGATACCAGTGGCAAGGGGCCTGGCAAGGCGTGGTCGGTAGCCACGGCCTGGAGGGGGCTCCACTCACGCTGAGCGCACGACAAGGGAGTGACCAGCTGACCTTTCGGTTGCCCGTGGATACCTTGCAACAGGCGCCATACGGTGCCGAGGCTAGCGTGGCTGGTAGTCTGTCCGGTTACCCGCTAGAGGGTAGCCTGGCGTTTGCCCAGTCTGGTGCCGGTTGGGCCGGCACCTTGCAGGCAAACACCGTCTTGCCGCAGTTTGAACAGGGTGGGCAGGTGGCGGTTAAGGCGCCTTGGTCGCTGGTGGATGGCACTGTCAGCGTGGCGGCGGGGAGCCAGGCATCAATCTCTGAAGGTTTGATCGGGCAGGTCTTGATCCGGCCTTTATCGTTGAGTGCAACGGGGCCGTTGCGGATCAATGAACAGGGCATCAGCGGCGACCTGGCCATCCACAGTGAGGGCTTGCTGGCGGCACGCTGGCGTTTGCCGCCGATATCGGGAACCGCGACGGTGGAAGGCGACCAGATTCAGAGCCGGTTAACGGTTAGCGAGTGGCAAAGTGACCTGTGGGCCAACGCCACGCTTGATGGTAACGGGGGGGCGAAAGGGGCGATGGCGCTGCGTAGCGCGCTGAGCCCTGCCATGGGCGTCGGTTTGGACGTCACCCCACGGCAAGGGCAGCTGGAAGGGCGTGGTCACTGGCAATGGGGAAAAACGCTGAAAGCCAGTGGCGATATTACTCTCACCGAGACAGACTTGGACTGGGGCAGCGTCACCGCTCGTGGTGCTGCGGCTGAGATCCATGGTGAATACCATGACGGTGATATTCAGATCAGCAGCACGGGGCCGGTGACGGTGCACACTCTGGATATCGGTACGCCAATGACCGACCTGGCGTTAACCGTGAAGAGTGACCTGTCACAGTGGAATGTTACCGATCTTCGCGCGAATCTGCTCGGTGGTTATTTGCGCTCTCCGTCGCTGGACTGGCCCTCTGCTCGGCCTCAGCCGGTAGTGATCAGTCGCATTGATCTAGCCCAAGTCGCGGCGTTGCAGAACCCGTCGCCAGTGTTGCTGGCCGGGCGAGTAGGGGGGTATGTTCCGCTGCAACTGGGTGAGGATTTTATGGTTATCGAGCAGGGGCGGCTGGCTAACGAGGGGCCGCTGTCGTTGATCATTCCTGATTCGTCCAGCGTACAAAGCATGGCGGAGTCGAATCAGGCGGTGAAGCTGGCGCTGGATAGCCTTAGTACCTTGCTGATTAGCGATTTTCAGGCTCGCATGGGGATGAATAAAGCCGGTTGGCTGGATGCGAAGATTACCATCAAAGGCGAAAACCCACAGAGAAATAATCTGCCGGTGGTGTTTAACTACACGCACCAAGAAAACATGTTGGCGCTGATGCGTAGCTTGCGTATCGGCGATGAAATCACCGAACAACTGCGCACGGAGAATCAATGATGAAACAAGTCGGGCTGGGCACGGTGTTGTTGGCCGGGTGTCTGTTGGCGGCTTGCACGCCTACGGTGGCCCTGAAAGCGCCGGAAGAACCCATCACCATTAACTTGAATGTGAAAATTGATCATGAAATTCGCTTGAAGGTGGAAAAGGATATTGATCAGTTGTTTAGCGAAGATAGCGACCTGTTCTAAGGAGGGGTTATGAAAATGTTAAAACCTGCATTGGCCATGGTGGCATTATTGATGAGCATGGCCGCGTTTGCGCTGAACCTAGGTGAGGCGAAAAGCCAGGGGCTGGTGGGTGAGCAAACGGATGGTTATCTGGGAGTCGTTAAAGCTACACCGGCTGCGGTGGAGCTGGCTGCGGATATCAATCAGAAACGCAGAAATGCCTACGAGCGAATTGCCAAAAAGAACGGCATTACCCTAGATCAGGTGGCGAGGCTGGCAGGGCAAAAAGCCATCGATAAAACGAGACCAGGGCAATACGTAAAAACACCCGATGGACAGTGGGTAGAAAAATAATTTTGATGAAAAATACACTAAAGTATTGGGGCGTTAGTACCATCTAATGTTTTTTTGCTTAATTTTATGTAACTTATTGATTGCAAAGGGTTGATTTTCAGTAAAGTTGGTGTCTTCTCTCTACTTGGATGGCTTATCGTTCCCCTTTCCAGTGTTTAAATTCACTGAATAAACTTGGGAACAATGGGAAAAGACACTGCCATGAAAATTTTTTTGCGCATGACGGCTGCTATGCCGCTGTTGATTAGCCCCTTTGCTTTGGCTGGAGAAAATGTCCCAGACCAATACGGTTACATTGGTGGACACGCCAGCTACTACAATTTTTACGACAATGATGTAATCGGTAACGGCGTTGATGGTTTGGATGATGTGCCGTTTTATGGTGCCCAGCTAGGCTGGCGCTTTGCTGAAAACTGGTCTATACAGGGCTGGTATGAAGAAGTAGACGGAGACGCAGAGAGCAAATACACCTCTGGCCGTCGCTTGGATATAAAAAATTATTTCGTCAGTGGCCGTTACCACTTTAATGACCATGGCCTGCTCGGTTTCGAACCTTATGCCGGTATCAATGTGGGCGAGCAGTTGATTGAAAGCCTGAATAGACCTAACAGTGACGAAAACGACGAGCTGATGACCGGTGTGGAATTGGGTGTGCAGCGAGCCTTCTTCAAGCACGTGATTCTGGATTTTGGTACCCGCCATGCTTATAGCCAGGACCGGGAATACTGGGAAGGCCAGTTGTATTTTGGCATCAATCTGGCATTTGGCATCAGCGACGAAGATAGCGATAGCCGTGACGATGAAGTGGTTGCTGCGAACCCTGCTGAAGTCGTGACCGGTGATACCGATGGTGATGGTGTTAATGACGATAAGGATCGTTGCCCAAATACCGCTTCCGGTGCAGTGGTAGATGCCGACGGTTGTCAAGTCTATGAGTCAATGGAACGCCGTGAGACTTCGGTGATCTACTTCGGATTCGATCGCGATACAATTCAGGGCCAGTTCAGCGATGAAATTCGTGGCGTTGCTGACCGTTTGAATGAGGGTGAGCAAGGACGTATCCGCATTGAAGGCCATGCTGATAACACCGGACCGGCGGATTACAACCAGGATCTTTCTGAGCGTCGCGCCGAATCGGTGAAAGATCGCCTGATGAAAGACTTCTCGGTTAACGCTGACAAGATCACGACGCAAGGGTTTGGTGAAACCAAGCCGGTGGGTGACAACAGCACCTCTGAAGGCCGTGCCAAGAACCGTCGCGCGGACATCATCGTGGAAACAAAAGAGAAAGAAGCGCAGTTTAAATAACCGCGTGGTTTGAGAAAGAAAAACGGGATGCTTCTGCATCCCGTTTTTTTATGGCGTTATGCGCCTGCCGCACGTTTTCAACGTTGAACGTTACACTTTTAACTCAACCTCTCTGCTAACCCCGATGCCCGCCAAGTCCGCTTTTTCACCGCACTGTCCAGCACGGCCGATTTGCCGAATTCCAGCAAGGTGAAGCGATCCCGAGCCCGGGTGACGGCAGTGTAGATTAACTCTCGGGTAAGCAGGGGGTGGGGGGCATCGGGTAATACCAGCAGGGTATGCTTGAATTCCGAGCCTTGGGATTTGTGCACGGTCATGGCGTAGACGGTTTCTACCCCGTCCAGGCGGCTGGGTAATACCCACTTGATGCGCCCGTCCGGCAACTGGAACGCCACTCTTAACAGCAGCTCCGCGGTACCCTTCCTAGTCTCAAGTAAGGGCAGCGTCAGCCCCACATCGCCATTCATTAACCCCAGCTGATAATCGTTGCGCGTCATCATCACCGGGCGACCGGGGTACCATTCCCGTTCCGGCGCCAGGTCCTGTTGTTGTAGGTGGTGGGTGATGCGTTGATTGAGTTGTTCTACCCCGAAAGGACCGCTGCGCAGGCCGCTGAGCAGTTGCTGGTGGGTGAGCTGTTTGAGCAGGCCGGCGGCCCAATCATCGAAATCGTGTCGCTGTGCAGGTGGTGTTGCCACCGCGCTAAACAGTGCTCGCAGGCCTGTGTGACCATTACTGCCGTTGAGTAGCAGGGTTTCCAGTTGCTGGCTATCGCTGCTCAGGTGTTGGTGGTACAGGCTGTCCGGGTAGCGTTGAAAGCTCTTGCGCACCTGCGGCAGGTTTTCTTCGTTTACTGCCCGCGCCAGTTCGCCGATGCCGGGGCTGTCCTTGGAGCGCCAGTTGGTGCGCAACATGGCGGTTTGTTGCGCTAGGGCGTTGCCTGGGTTCTGGTCTGTCTCCTGATAGTCACTGATATCCGCGCCACAGGTATTGTTAACGAAGTCGAGAGTACGTTGCTTGTAGCGACCTTCGTGGGCATGACGGCACAAGTCACCCATCACGGCACCGGCTTCCACGCTGGCCAGTTGGTCCTTATCGCCGAGTAGAATCAACCGGGTGTGTGGGCTCAGGGCTTCCAACAGGCAAGCCATCATGTCCATGTCGATCATGCTGGCTTCATCCACCACCACCAGATCTGCGTGCAGTGGATTATCCCCATGATGGCGAAAGTGACGGCTGTCTGGCCGGGTGCCGAGCAGGCGGTGCAGTGTGGTCACTTCGGTGGGAATGGCATCGCGCACGGTGGCGTCCACGTGGAGTTTTCCTACCTGCTCACCGATGGATTCGGTGAGCCGTGCCGCAGCCTTGCCGGTGGGAGCGGCGAGACGAATACGCAGGCGCTGGTTATCGGCCATTGCCAGGCTTTGCAGCAGGCCTAACAAGCGTACCACTGTGGTGGTTTTGCCGGTGCCGGGGCCGCCGGTAATGATGCTGATCCCGCTGCGGCTGGCCAAAGCACAAGCCACCTGTTGCCAGTCGGTGTGGTTGTCGGAACCGGGAAATAATTTGGCCAGGGCTTCGCGCAGGGGGGCTTCAGGCAGTGGATTGACGGTGGCCAGTTTTTGCTCGATGGCGTCGGCCACGGCCACCTCCCGGGCCCAGTTGCGGCGCAGGTAAAGGCGGCTGCCGTCCAGTACCAATGGTGTGCTGCCGTTTTGGCTGACCAAGGTGCTTTGCTGCAGTTCATGGAGCCAGTTATTGGGCTCGCCGGGTAACAGGGCGACCAGCTCCGGCGGCGGGCTGCTGCCCCAAAGCTGGGTGGCTAACGCGCGGTTTTTTAGATCCAGACACAGGTGGCCACTGGCTTGCTGGTTGCTGGTGAAGGCGGCGAGTAATAACACCTCGTAGCTTGCTTGCGGGCATTGTTGTTTCAGGAAACGGGCAATGGCCACGTCCAGATCGCGCAGCAAATTGTTGTCGCGCAGCAGGATTAGCGCGTCTTCCCAGGTGAGGGCGGAGAACAGGTCAGCTTGCATAGGATGCCTCCAACCCGGTGGGAGGTTGAACGTTGATCGTTGGAACGCGAAAAGGACTCGAGCCTGTTGAGCAGGCTCTATGTTGCGATTTGTGTGTGGTGCGCGGGCACGGCATTGCAGTGACAGCAGAGTGCGTTCGCATTTCTGAACGTTGAACTTTCAACTTTTCCCTCATTCCTCACCCCCAAACATGACATCCAGCGCTTCGATCAGTTCGCTATCCGGTCGATCGAATACGGTACCCGCCGCCGGGCCTTGTAAACCACGCAGAAACACATAAACCGCGCCGCCCAGGTGCTGGTCCGGGTGGTAATTCGGTAGGCGGCTTTTTAGCAGGCGATGCAGGGCCAGCAGATAAAGCACGTATTGCACTTCGTAGCGTTTTTCCAGCACCGCGGCGGTCATGGCATCCAGGGTATAGGCGCTGTCGTCTACGCCCAGCCAGTTGGATTTGTAGTCGAGCACGTAGTATTTGCCCTCGTGTTCGAACACCAGGTCGATAAAGCCCTTGAGCATGCCATTGAGGGTGTCGGCTTCCAGTTTTGGGCGCGGGTAGTGCGGGGCAATATGTTGTGGGTGAACGTGCTGGCGGATTAGGGTGTCCATGTCGGCCACGTTGACTCGATGGGCAGGAAACAGGAATTCCAGCTCCGGCACATAGGTGTGCAGGGTATCGAGAGAGACGGTTCCTTCGCTTAATGGCAGCGCAGTGGTGACCGCCTGCTTCCACCAATGGCGGATGACATCGGTGTAATCCTGCCAGCCCCGGGCCTGGAGTTTTTCTTCCACGCTGGTTTCAAAGTCCATGGGGTCGGCCAGGGTTTGTTGGAAGCGCTGGTTGGCGGCCTGCTCAAGCACATCATGCAGCAGCGTGCCCGGCGCTGCGCCGCGTGGGAAAGCGTGGATGGTATCGGCTAACGGTTCCACATCCGCGGCGGGTTGTTCGTCCTGTTGTTCTGCCAATTGATCCCCGCGCGGGTCCGCGGGTGCTAAGGTTTCCTGCACCTGTTTGAGCGCGCTGTAGCTGGCAATCCACCAGGGTTGCCGTTGGCGGGGCGCAGGTATCAAGGGCGGGCGCAGGGTCTGTGATTGCGCTTGAGGCTGATACGATTCGGTGTTGCTGTGCGGTGCCTTAATGATGTTGACGGCATCGTTTGCGACGGGGGCAAGGGCGGCGCTCAAGCCATCGTTGGCCACGCCGTTGCCGAACAGTAACCGGCCGATGGCGCTTTTTTCCAATTGGTTCTGTTTACCCCGGCCTTTGATATAGGGGGCCAGCCCCAGCGTGCAGTGGTGGCAGGCGCGGGTCAGTGCCACATAGAGCAGGCGCATGTCTTCGGCGAGGCGCTCGTGATCCGCCTTGCCTTGTATTGTGTCGTCCGGTTCCAGCGATACATTGAGATGATCGTTCTCGTGGTAACGCAGGGGTGGTTTGCTTTTGTCCGCCGGGCGGAAGCTACAAATAAAAGGCAGATACACCAGCGGGTATTCCAGCCCTTTAGATTTGTGAATGGTGATGACTTTTACCCGGTCGTTGTCACTTTCCAAGCGCAGGATGCTTTCCTTGCTGCTGCCACGGCCTGCTTCGACCGTAGTTTCTACGGTGTCTTCCAGATAACGAATCAAGGATTGCTCGCCATCCAATTGTGTAGCGGCTTGCTGTAACAGTTCGGCCAGGTGCAGCAGGTTAGTCAGGGCACGCTCACCGTCCAGGTTTTGGCTAAGCCGGGCGGGCACATGGAAATCCATCAGCAGGCTGCGCAACATGGGCAGCACGCCCTGGTTTTGCCATTGCTGCCGGTAGCCGTGGAACTGCTCTACGGTTTCTTCCCAGCGCACTTCATCCTGGTTGAGGGCATCCAGCTCCGCGTAGGCCAGATCCAGCACGGCGCAGGCAAGGGCACTGCGTACTCGAGTGTCGGATTCCGGGGCCGCGCAGGCGTGCAGAATCAGCAGCAGATCATGGGCTTCGGGCTGGGCGAAAACGGAATCCTGATCGGACAGATAAACGCTGCGCACATTGCGTTGCATTAACGCATCGCGGATGGCTTTGGCTTCGGTGCGGTCGCGCACCAGAATGGCGATGTCGTTGGGGTGCAAGGGCCGGAAGGTGTCGCCTTTCTGAAATCCGGTAACGCCGTTGACCGCACCATTAAGCAGGTGCGTAATTTCACTGGCGCAGCGTGCGGCCTGTTCGTCACGGTACTGGCCGGCACTGACGGGTTTTTCCTTGTCGTCTACCCACAGGGTAATGCCGGATTGTTCTGTCTTGTCGATCAACAGAACATCCTTGCGGCCATTGGCTTTCACGGCTTTGAAGGGGATGGCGTTGTCCATCATGAACACATCGCCAAAGGTGCTCTGGCTGTAGTGGAATAGATGGTTCACCGCCTTCACCATAGTGCGAGAAGAGCGG
This sequence comes from Alcanivorax sp. NBRC 101098, assembly GCF_001010505.1. Lineage (GTDB taxonomy): Bacteria > Pseudomonadota > Gammaproteobacteria > Pseudomonadales > Alcanivoracaceae > Alcanivorax > Alcanivorax borkumensis. Next base: position 2,075,577 of record NZ_AP014613.1, on the reverse strand, counting down.
AAGTTGGTGTCCAGCGTGTAGTGGTTGCCTTCGGTGGCCTGGCGCGCTTTCAGGTAGGTGAAAACGTCGGCGCCTCGGAAGGCATAGATGGCTTGCTTGGGGTCGCCGATCATAAACCAGCCGGTGCTTTGCTGCCCTTCATAAAGGGCGGAAAAAATGCCGTACTGGGTCGGGTCGGTATCCTGAAATTCGTCGATCAATGCCACCGGAAATTGATCGCGGATGACCTGGGCAAGCCGTTCGCCATTACCGCCCTTCAAGGCGTCGTGCAGGCGGCTGAGCATATCGTCGAAGCCCATGGTGGCCGTTTGCCGGCGTACTTGATCCACGCGCTGGTCGATCCAGGCGGCGGCATGGGTGAGCAGCTCGGTGCGGGGCAGTGCGCTGTTCGCCCGGCCTTCCATTACCGCATCCAGTTGTTGGCAAAAGGCAAAGCTCGGGCGGTGCTCTTGACCAGCCTTGGTGAGCTTCATGCCTTCGTGGGAAAACTTGGCCAGGGTGTCATAGGCCTTGCCGTTGAGCCGTTCGCCATTGGCATAGCGCTGCAGCGTATGCAGCATGCCGGGCAGGCTGGTGGTGCGGTAGCTATTGCCGTTTAGCCATTTGTTGTCGCGAGCGGCGCGTACCCATTCAAGAAAGTCAGGCAGTTCGTGGGCCAGTTGCTGGCGGGCCTGCTGGTCCCGTTCCTCTTGCGGGCCGGTTTGGTTCAGCCAGTGAGCCACGCTTTGCGGTAACGCTGACGGGTCGGCTTCTTTCAATCCCAGTAACGGCCGACAGGCTCCCAGCAAGGCGTCCGGGTTGCCCAAGTTCTCGTTTTGCAGGGCATTGGCCGCGCTTACTGGAAATTGGCTAATCACCGAGCGCCAGTAATCTCGAGCAGCCAGTTGCTGCTCTTCGCTGGCGTCTTCCTGCAATTCCAGGCTGAACAAGCTGCCCGAGTCGAAGGCGTGCTGTTTGAGCATGCGGTTGCAGAAGCCGTGGATGGTGTAGATTGCGGCTTCGTCCATCCACTGGGCGGCGGCATCCAGGCGCTGGGCGCAGCTGGTGCGTTGTTCGTTTTCACTGTAATCGCTAAGCAGTGCCGCCAGCACTGGATCGTCGGCTTCAGCGTGGGGGTCGGCAAAAATGCGCGCGGCATCAGCCAAGCGGTCGCGGATGCGTTCACGCAGTTCTTCGGTGGCGGCTTCGGTGAATGTGACCACGAGAATTTCCGGCGGCAGCAGCGGACGTGAAAACCCGTTTTCGCCTCCATGGCCCAGTACCAGGCGCAGATAAAGAGCGGCCAAGGTAAAGGTTTTGCCGGTGCCGGCACTGGCTTCGATCAGCCGGGTGCCGTGCAGCGGAAAGGTAATCGGAAGCGGACGTTCAATGTTCATGCGTCATCCCCCGGTTCGAGCCACTGGGCATGCAGGTAGAGCGGGGCATAGAGTTGTTCAGTCCAGTATTCGAAGGCGTTGGCATCGCCATGGGAGGCGGCCAGTAAGGTGTCGAAGTCGGCCCAGGCGCGGGCAATGGCCGGTTCTTTTTCCTGTTCGCCGGTATGCATAAAACCGGACTCAAACACCTTGCGTGCTTCGTTCTCACCGTTGTCTTTTTCTTCCCCTTTTAGCCAGGCGAAGGCGGTGGCGCAGGCCACGGGCAGGGGTTCGCATAACGCCTTCTGCCAGGCGTAACCTAGCTGATCCAGGCATTGCTGGGCGTCGCTGCGATGAATGTGGGGCAGGCTAAAGCGCCCGTCCTGACCTTGGATATGCGTGGTCAACGGCAGCCCGGCGGCGCAGGCGGCCAGGTGCAAGGTCCAGTCCCGAGTCAGTTTGTCGAATCGCTCTTTTAACTTGCCGGTGTGCAGCACCAACCGTTGGGCGTTGGCGCTAGAGCCACGCAAATCAGTGAGCCAATCTTCGATTTGTAAGGGGCCGGCGGTGAGGCGAATTTCCTGCTGTGGTTGCAAGGTTCCGCTGTCGGCCAGCAGCGTAAAGTAGTGTTCCAGTGGCTGCGTGAGCGGCAACAACAGGCTGTCGCGGTTGCCCTCGTCAAAGGGCGCCAGGGGTAGGTCGCCGCTGCCAGCGAGACGGTCCATGGCTACGCGCATGGCGTCATTGGCATGTTCCGGGCCGGCGCGCAGCGCTTCATTAAGCAACTGATCCTGTAACTGGAAACGTTGCAGTCCATCGAATGAAAACGGTTCGCTGTCATCCAGCACTTGGCGCTGTTGTTTCAGGCGCGCCTTTAAGCGCTGCTCGAAAAAATGGGCCACGGGTTGTTTGAGAAAACGCCCCAGGGCGGCGCAGGAAATGGGCTCGTTATTTTCCAGTGGCGGCAAGGGCTGATCATTGTCGACCCTGTGCGTTTGCTCCTCGTGGAGGGCGCGCCATTCGTTGGCGTAGGTGTGCAGGATGTGGGCGTCGGCGTTGTTGGCTGCACTGGCGTCGTTGGCCGAATAAAAATAACGGGCGCTGAACGGTTGCAGCGGATGCGACACGGTGAGGGCGTCCACCGGTTCGCCCTGATCGGTGTGCCAACGTTGATTAATGTGATCGCGTAGTTGTGCCACCAGTACCGAGGGCGGGCGTTCACTGTTGTCGCGGACGTTGCGGCCTGTCCAGCTAATGTAGAGGCTGTCGCGGGCACTGAGCAGGGCTTCCAGAAACAGGTAGCGGTCGTCGTCGCGGCGGGAACGATCCCCTGGGCGGTAGTTACCCCATTGCCGCATTAAATCAAAGTCCATGGGTTGCTGTTGGCGCGGGTAGTCGCCGTCTTTCATTCCCAGCAGACAGACATGGCGAAAGGGAATGGCGCGCATGGGCATCAGGGTGCAGATGTTAATACGCCCGGCCATGAAGCGCTGTGACATGCTCTCGGCATTGAGGGCATCGAGCAGGGGGCGGCGGGCCACGGTGAGAGGCAGGAGGCTGTCGAAGTCGGCTTCGGCGCAAGCGGCCAGCCAGTCGTTAAGGGCATCGCGCAGGCTTGCATCCAGGGTTTGGTCCGCTTCGTCCACGGGGTTGAAAAGATCATCGAAGAGGGCGGTAAACCGTTGTTGCCAGTGCCGGGCACTGGTGTCCTCGCGCGATTGTTGCCAGTGATATTCCAGGGTGTCGAGCAGTCTGGATAATCGGCCGGCCAGTTCGGCGCCCAGACCAGCGACTTCGTCCAGGGGTTCAATGCCCATCCAGGCCGGGCCGTCGCCGAGCAGGTAGCCGGCCAGCATCCGTTTCAGGCCGAAGGCCCAGCTGTTTTGTTCGAAGCCAGGGACATCCAGGGTTTTGCGTTGCGGGCTGTTGAGCCCCCAGCGAATCCGCGCCTGATCGATCCAGCGGGCCAGTTGTGGCAGATCGCTTTCGTCGATGCCGAAGCGTTCGCGTACGGCGGGTACATCCAGCAGGTCGAGAATGTTGGTGGCGGTGAAGCGCCATTGTGGCAGGTGTAGCAGAGACTCGACGGCCTGTGCCAACGGCGAGGCCGCACCGGCGCTGCGGTCGCTGAGGGTGTAGGGCAGATAGCGCGGATCGTCCCGTTCCAGCCGGCCGAATACGGCCTCAATGTGCGGGGCGTAGACCTCGATATCCGGCACCATCACGATCACGTCGCGGGGCTGCAGGGTGGGGTCGGTGCTGAAGCGATCCAGCAATGCGTCCTGAAGAATTTCCACTTCCCGTTGAGCACTGTGGGCGATGCGGAAACTGAGTGAGCCATCAGCGGGTGACGCGCTACCGGCTCTCAGTGGCGGACGTTGATCCGGTTTGGGCAGGGGTTCCAGGTCGAGAATATCCTGCTGCAATTGTTGCAGCACGCTCTGTGGCTCAATGGCTTCAAACAGGTCAATCTGATTGTGAAAGACGCTGCGATAGCTGTCCGGATCGTCGTGATCGTAGAGCAGGCCGATAAAGTCCCGCCCCTGTTTGCCCCAGGCGGCCAATAATGGATTAACCCGGTTTTCCGGCATGGTGGTCACATGCCGCTTGCGGTTGTCCAGTTGGCGGCGCAGCAGTTGTTTATCTTCGACGATATCCGCCCAGTAATGCTGACAGGGATTTTGTACCAGCATCAGTATTTGGCAATGCTGGCTAAGCGCGGCCAGCGCTTCCAGAGCCTGCTGGGGCAGAGCGCTAATGCCGAAGATAATCAGCCGGCGTGGCAGGCCCGCAGGTGACGTGCCTTGTTCCTTTTGCAGAGTGAGCGCGGCGATGAAATCCCTGTGAATGGCGCTGCGGCTGAGGCCCCGTTTACTGGAATCCATGTCTGCCAGCAGGGCACGCCATAGGTGGGCCTGCCATAACTGACTGGTGGGAAATTCAACGAAGGTATCCCGATCCTGGTCTTTACGCAGGCGGTCGTTGCCGTTTTCCCAGTCGTCCAACCAATCTGCCCGGTACATTTGATAGGCATCGAACAAATCCGCCAGTCGCTCGGCCAGTTGGTGGCGTTTGCGGCCATCCACATCGTCGGCAAGAAAGTGGCGTAGCGGGCCGAAGTGTTCGCTATTGAGCAGGGTGGGCAGCAACCGGTACAGCCGCCACAGCAGGCGGGATTTGTCGAACGGGGACGTGCGCGGTACCTGGTCTTCACCCAGCACGGTGCGATAGGCCCCCCACAGGAATCGGGCTGGCATCTGGAACTGGAAACCGGCGCTGATGCCGAGTGCATCCGCCAGCTGCAGTTTCAGCCACTGCGCCATGCCGTTGGACTGCACCAGAAAGGTTTCCGTTTCCAGCGGTGACAGTGGTTCGCGCTGCAACCAGTCGGCCACCAGCTCGGTGAGGGTTTCCAGACGGTTGCCGTGCAGCACCATCAGCCCGTTTTGCATGGATATTCCTTGCCTGACTTGTGTGTATGCGAAAGGAGTTAGATTAAGGGAGAGCGCGGCTTGGTGCCACAAAAGAGCCGCGCCTTACACGCGAGAGCATTTAAATAATCGAATGCTGGAATAATGCGTGCTTCATTCTCTTCAGGCTTTAGGTTGTTGGCAAAATGAAAACGCTCCGCATGGGCGGGGCGTTTTCATACTGGCTGTCCGTTGCTGTTAGCTTTCCATTTCTGCCAGCGCATCTTCAAAGAAGAATTTCTCTTCGCCAAAGGCCGGTTCCAGATGATTGAGCCAGGTGGCTTCTTCGTTGTATTTGGCGAAGAAGGGGCGCTGAACCCAATCGTGGTTGCGGCCTTGAATGAAACGCAGGGCGAAAACTTTCTCGCCGTTGATTTCGGTAACGCCCTGGATTTCCACCTTGCCCGGGTGGCTGGACATGCTGGGGCCGCGCGCGGTGCGAGCGATGCCGGAGACCTGTTTCATGGCATCGCGATAGATGTTCCAGGCCTTGGCCAGCGGCACTTCAAAGTAATGGCGGGCGCCGGTGTCACGCTCTACGAACATGTAATAAGGAATGATGCCCAGCTCGACCTGGGTTTGCCACAGGCGCGCCCAGTCGTCGGCGTTGTCATTAATGTGCGCCAGCAGCGGCCCCTGGGCACGGATCACGGCACCTGTGGCGCGGACCCGTTTCACCGCTTCACGGGCGATGTTGGTTTCCAGTTCCTGCCAGTGGTTGTAGTGGGCCATCAGCGCCAGGTGTTTGCCGCTGGCGATCACTTCTTCGAACAGGTGTAGCAGATCCTTGGCGTCGGCATCGGAGACCACGCGCTGGGGCCAGAAGGTGAGTGCCTTGGAGCCGATACGGATGGTGCGGATCTGTTCCAGTTCCAGCAGCGGCTCGATATGAGCTCGCAGGTTCTTGGTTTTCATCACCAGCGGATCACCGCCGGTAATCAAGACATCGGAAATTTCCGGGTGGGCTTGAATGTACTTCTTCAGCTGGCCGGCTTCCTTGGTAGCGATTTTCAGGTCGTTGTCGCCGATGAACTGGGCCCAACGGAAACAGAAGGTGCAGTAGCTGTGGCAGACCTGACCCTGGCTGGGGAAAAACAGCACAGTCTCGTTGTACTTGTGTTGGATGCCTTCGATCTTCTCGCCGTCCACTTCTGGGATGTTGTGTTCCATCTGCCCCGCAGGGTGCGGGTTCAGCGCTTCACGCACTTCGGCGATAGCGGTTTTAATGGCGGTTTTGTCGCCGCCACGCATGGCATCGGCGACCTTGTCGAAGTGTTCCGGGGCCAGCATGCCTTTCTGGGGAAAGGTGAGCTGGTAGATGGGATCATTGGGCACATTATCCCAGTTGATCAGTTCGTTGATCACATATTCGTTGACCCGAAACGGCAGAACATTGGCCACCACGTCCATGGCAAAGCGGGTCTCGTCGTCCAGGCGCTGTAGCGGTTCGATTTTGTCCAGCTGGCGCGCGGTGTAGACCTTGAAGCGACGGGGCTCGTCGTAGGCGTGGTCGAAAGTATGGGCCAACGTGGCGGTGCTTTCTTGGATGTCCTGGTGCAACGGAATAACGGTATTGGTTTCGGGCATGGTATTGCTCCTCATCATGCGCCGGCATGACGTAAACGCCGTCAACACCGGTACACTGGTGTTATCTAAACCAGTGGAATAATCGTGACTACTGATGGCCAGCGGCGGCTGGTGATGGCCAGCGGCGGCTGGCGCTAAGCTGGGGCTTGTTAGCCCGTTTTACGTGCGTCGGCGTGGCAACGCAGAGGACTTGGAACGGATTGCCCCCCAGCCATATCGGGGGGGAGAGTGGTCGTTATCTGTACGCGGCTTAACTGGCGCCAGCTGACCGGTGCTCCAAAAGAGGGCGTATTCTAAGGAACCAACGAGCAAAGCGCAAAGCCCCACCGCCTCGGGCCTAGCCGGTTATGCTATCGTTGGGCCGATACCCGCTTCAGGGACGGAACTTGATGCCTTTGGATGCCACTTACTGGACCGCTGAGATTGATGCATTATTGATAATGCTGGAACCCTATTGGCCCTACGTGGCAGCCGTCATTAGTATCGGGTTGGCGGTAACAGTGACCGTGCATGTCGCTCAGAACAAACGTGATGCTCGGGCGGTGGCGGCGTGGACCGGTTTGGTCTGGCTGGTGCCGGTGCTGGGTGCTGTGCTGTATTACATGCTGGGGGTCAATCGCATTCGTCGGCGGGCTCGTCAGCTAACCGGTGGGTTGATCGACAGTAACGATGGCTGGCGTATCGCTGCCGAACCTGAACCGGATCTTGAACACCTGAAGGTCCTTAGTCGTCTGGTGGGGCGGCTGACACATCTGCCGCTTACTGATGGCAATCATATTACCCTGCTGGATGCGCCCATCGCTTATCAGGCAATGATGGATGCCATCGATAGCGCCACGGAAAGCATTTATCTGGCGACCTACATTTTCGGCAATGATGCTGCCGGCAAGCCGCTGGCGGATGCGCTTTCGGCGGCGGTGGCGCGCGGGGTCAAGGTGCGGGTGTTGGTGGACGGCGCCGGCGCCCTGTATTCCTTGCCTTCGGTAGTCTGGCGCTTGCGCCGTGGCAAGGTGCCTGTGGAGCGTTTTCTGTATTCCCTGGCGCCGTGGCGCATGCCGTATTTGAATCTGCGCAATCATCGCAAATTTATGGTGGTGGACCGTCGATATGGGTTTACCGGGGGGATGAACATCCGGGCGGGCTATATACAGCAGCCGCCAAAGATCACGGATTTGCATGCCCGTATTGAAGGCCCAGTAGTAGGGCAGTTACTGCGCACTTTTGCTGCTGATTGGTATTTCACTAGTGGTGAATTGCTGGACACCTGTTATTGCGGCCCAGCTTGGCTGGGCGCAGTGCAGTCCCGGGGTATCAGTGCTGGGCCGGATGCGGATTTCGATAAACGTCGGATGACGTTGCTCGCGGCCATTGGCAGCGCTGAATCCCGAATTCGCATTGTTACCCCGTATTTTGTGCCGGACCTGACTCTGCTGGCCACATTGCAACTGGCGCTGCTTAAAGGCGTGCAGGTGGAGATTGTGATTCCTCGCAAGAATAATCTGCGGCTGGTGCACTGGGCCAGCCTGCATGCTTTGCGCTGGTTGGTATCGGAAGGCGCGGAGCTGTACCTGTCACCGCCGCCATTCGACCACAGCAAGGTGATGACGGTGGACCGGCACTGGGTCATGTTGGGCTCGGGAAACTGGGATGCGCGCAGCCTGCGATTGAATTTTGAGTTTGACCTGGAATGCTATGGGGAGGCGTTAGCTGGGCAGATTGATGAAATGCTGGATGAACGTATTGCGTTGTCTCAGCGGTTCGACCAAGTGGGTTTTGAGCAGTTGGCACCTTGGCGACGGGTCCGTAATGCACTCGCGCATATGCTGGAGCCCTATTTATAAAAGGGGGGGTTAGTTAGCGCTTAGAGAAAAGCGTGATTATTTGTGTGGTCTTGATCGCGCACTGCCGGATTGAAGGGGCACATTTGCGCTATTGCTAGTGTTGATGGTTGTGAGCCTGCCCAGCGTTTGTCTGGGTGACTATGACGCGGTGGGGATGTATATGCATACATGGGGCTGGGCATTGGTTATCTGAGTCATACCCCCTCTTGGCCAGTAAAAACCGGATGCCCCTGTGCGAGAGCCTGTTACCCAGGAGCCCAGCCGGCCACACGGGATTACCTCACGGCTACTTGCAGACACTGGGTGCCTGGCAGCAATCCGCAGGGAATCGAGCGGTGGCCGCGGTGACCCCCGAAAAAAAGTTAGCGCTTCAGGGGGGACCCTGGTCCCATCAGTGCCCAGATAATTAAGCCAATCAGCGGCACAATCAGTACCAATAATACCCACAATACTTTGGCGCCGGTTTCAGCGGAGGATTGGAGAATCATTACGATGGCGTAGATCGCCACGGCCAGTTGTAACAGTCCCAGTAATTTCATCGACATTCCTTTTTATCCAACGTGAGCCTTCAATTTAGAGGACTTGGTGGAAAGGGTAAATCTCTGAGGTGTAAAACCGGGTCAAGATTGCGGGCGCTCGCCCCATAGTTTTGTCTAGTGATCAGCATCAGACCCTTATAGAACAGGGCTATCACCGACAGGCCGGCTCCAGAAACACAATGCTCACCAGCAGGTCGGCCAACAGAAAAGGCTGCTGATCCGAATGATCATAAAAAAGTGATGCAGAGGAAAAGGAAAGGTGGTGCCCCGGAGACGATTCGAACGTCCGACCTAGCGCTTAGGAGGCGCTTGCTCTATCCAACTGAGCTACCGGGGCTGAAAGAGGTGACGATTGTAAGGATTTTGCTGCGCGGTGCCAGTTATGGGGGGAGCAAGCGGCTATTTTATCGGCGCTTACTCGCGCTGCGGGCGCCGGCAAAGCGGCGGTATCCGCTTCGCGTTCGTTCGGCCAAAGCACGCTTTGGACCCCCCCCGCACTCACCCAACTGAGCTACCGGGGCTTAAAGAGGTGAAGATTGTAAGGATTTTGCCGCGCGGCGCCAGTTCCGGGGGATGGTGGCTAATGTTGCGACGACTTTGGGTGATGTTGTGAGACATGTAGCGCTCCGCCCATTCCGCTATTGCTTGAAGCTTTCACGTAACGTTTGCGACAAGCCTGCATCTAATTGATAGCATTAAAGAAATTGAAAAAGGTGAAGTATGCAGGACACCCACGATTTATTGGTGCGCAGCAGCACAGATTTTCCGTCACTACGTCGCTATGGAACGTCCGTGTTGCAAGTGAACTTGGGTTATCTGTGTAACCTGAGTTGTGTGCACTGCCACGTGAATGCTGGCCCCACGCGCACCGAGCTGATGGATAAGGCCACTATCGACCTGGTTCTTCAGGTGATCCGCAAGCGGGATATCAAGGTCATCGACCTTACCGGCGGCGCGCCGGAGATGAACCCGCATTTTCGTTACCTAGTGCGTGAATGCCATGCACTCGGTGTGGAGGTTATCGATCGCTGTAACCTCACCATCCTGCTCGAACCCGGCTATGAGGACTTGCCACAGTTTCTGGCCGATCACCATGTGCATGTGGTGGCTTCTTTGCCGTGTTATTCCGAAGAGAACGTGAATAAGCAACGCGGAAAAGGGGTGTTTCAGGGGAGCCTAGAGGCGATTCGGCGGCTTAACGAAAAAGGCTACGGAGAGGATCGAGTATTGGATCTTGTCTATAACCCCACCGGTGCCTCCCTGCCGCCTCCCCAGCAGGCCCTGGAAGCCGATTACAAGCGCGAGCTGATGGAGCATTTTGGTCTGCGTTTTAATCATTTGTTGACGATTACTAATATGCCGATTAGCCGTTTCGGCGCGGTGTTGTTGGCCCATAATCAGTTCAACGACTACATGCAACTGCTGCGTGACAGTTATAACCGCGAGACTTTGCCGGCATTGATGTGCCGTTCCATGGTCAGTGTGGATTATCAGGGGTATCTCTACGATTGTGATTTCAACCAGATGCTGGATATGCCGCAAGGTCATCATGAAAACCATCAGCATCTGTCGAGCCTGCTGGATGAGGATATTGAAGGCGAGCCGATTTATGTGGCAGATCATTGCTTTGGCTGCACCGCCGGTGCCGGAAGCAGTTGCGGTGGCGCGCTGGGATGAGTCGGGTGAGCGTTATCATCCCTGTGCTCAATGAGGCCGATGTGTTGGCCGAGTCACTGGCGAGAGTGCGCGCTGCATTGCATGCAGGTGACGAACTGATTGTGGTGGATGGCGGCAGTACTGATGATAGTGTTGGTATTGCCCGGCAGATTGCCGATACGGTGCTAACCAGTGAGCCGGGCCGTAGTGCCCAAATGAATGCCGGTGCGAAGTGTGCCACTGGCGTATGGCTGTGGTTCGTGCACGCGGATACCGTGCTCGACTCGCGTCACCGTGAGGCCTTGGATGAGGCGCAGCCGAAAGGGCAATGGGGGCGTTTCGATGTGCGCTTGAGTCAGCCGCGTTTTCTGTTTCGCATAATCGCTTTCATGATGAACTGGCGTTCTCGCCTCACTGGCATCGCCACCGGCGACCAGGCCATCTTTGTGCGCCGGAATGTATTCTGGGAGCAGGGTGGATTTCCCGCCCAGCCATTAATGGAAGATATTGCCCTGTCACGCAGGTTGCGTGCGCAGTCTCGGCCACTGTGTTTGCGTCCACCGTTAATTACCAGTAGCCGGCGGTGGGAAGCCAACGGCCCCTGGCACACTATTTGGCTTATGTGGACGTTGCGTTTTCGATACTGGCGTGGTGCTAGCCCAGATGTTTTGTATCGGGATTATTACCGGGGGGATGCGGGTTGACGGACACGCCATTGCTGATCATTTTCGCCCGAGCTTTGCAGGCAGGGCAGGTAAAAACACGGCTGATCCCGAACTTTGGTGCCGAAGGGGCCATGCAGATTTATAAGCAGTTGCTGTGGCGTACCTTTTCTGCCGCGCAGGAGTTTCCTGGCGATGTGCAGTTGTGGCTGGATAAGCCAGATGCGGCGTTGAAGGCTGAAGCAACAGTGCGTGGCTGGTCTTGTCATTTACAGTCGGATGGCGATCTTGGTGAACGGATGGCCAGGGCGCTCTCACATGGATTGGATCACTTCTCTCGGGTTTTGCTGATAGGTAGTGATTGCTTGCTGCTAGGTCGCCCCTACTTCGAACAGGCACTGCATACACTCGCGCACGCGCCTGTAGTGTTTGGTGCCAGTGAAGATGGTGGCTATGTGCTTCTGGGTAGCAGTCAGGCATCGCTCTGGTCTGCCGCTCGTTTTAACGGTGTCCGCTTTGGTGGTCACCATGCACTGCAGGATAGTTGTGCCTGTTTTGCTCCGGAACAAATAGTGGTGTTGCCGCCGCTATGGGATGTGGATGAAGCGAGTGATGTTGCCAGGGCCCGCTCGTCCGGACTTTTACCGCCTGTCGCTTGTCCTGAGTTGGTGGGTGCGAGGAAGGGTTGGACTTGATTAAATTTCTAGCCTGTAACACAAACAGAGTTTCTGTCGTGGCTGTGGTAGCGGCGGTAAAGGATCACGGGGTAGGTTGATGCAAGATGGATCGCTCCTCGATGCTGAGCTCGTTTCCGAATTGCAGGAGATAATGGGCCAGAATTTCCAGATGCTGGTTGAGTCCTTCCGGCGTGATGGTGAGCAACGTCTGGCCGCCATGGAAAAGGCGCTGAAAGCAGAGGATAAAGAGGCTCTTCGCCGCCAGGCGCACAGCCTCAAAGGTAGCAGCAGCAACCTTGGTGCTGTCCGTGTCGTAGATGTGTGCGTGGCACTGGAGTTAGCTGTGTCTAATCGTGAGTTAGCCAATGTTCCCGTTTTGCTTGAATGTTTGAAACAGCAATTCAGGCAGGCCTGCACGGCACTGCAGGCCTGCCTAGCGTAAAAAGATCGTCAGGGCTGGTCGGATTTTAGGCAAAAAAAACCCTCTTCCGAAATTGGGTGGAAGAGGGGTGTTGTGAGCGCTATTGCTAGCGCCTTGGGGGGATACTGGTCGATCTATGGTGCCATGTAGCACCACGTTTCTATGGAAATAATGCTACCGAGAAGTGCTTCCTCTTGCTGTAAAGAGCGGTGAGGAAATGTAAGAGTTTGAGTGGCTTTTGGCTTCGAGATGTAGCCATTTTGCTCCGAGCACTGGTTATTGGGTGAGGTATCTTGTAAGCAATCTCTTACAAGACTGTAGGATAAACTGGTGTTTTTGGCAAGATTTTAGGATTGAAACGCAGAGAAATATCATTAAGTATTTGTTTTTAATGGTTATTTATTTTTTGTGTGATTTTCGTCCAGACTTTTAATATTTATTTTACCCACAGAGCAAAATCCGGTTGATATAGTATTTGCGTGTTCAGGGAGTTGGGCACAAGGATTTGCAGGGATTGCAGTACAAGGATGTTGCGGTGAGCGCAAAAGAGTCAGGATGACTCGACGCAAAAAGGGCGGCAGGATGCCGCCCTTTTATTTTGCCCAGAGAAAAAGGATCCGCTTAGCGGATCAGTTTCTCCCGCTTGTTGGGCACACCGTCCCACTCTTCAGCGTCGTCCGGCGCATCTTTCATTTCCGTAATGTTCGGCCACTTCTCTGCCAGCTCCGCGTTGATCTCTAGGAAATCTTGCTGGTCGTCTGGCAGCTCATCTTCCGAAAAAATCGCGTTTACCGGGCACTCCGGCTCGCATAGTGCACAGTCGATACACTCGTCCGGGTGGATGACCAGAAAATTCTCGCCTTCGTAGAAACAATCTACCGGGCACACTTCCACACAATCGGTGTGTTTGCAGTTAATGCAGTTCTCACCTACTACGAACGTCATATCCTGTCCTCGCCAGGTGTCTTCAATTTATACAGCGCCAGTGACTGATTATAACAGCAACGGGCACGGTCTCGCTTGGGGGTGGCGCTAGTCTAGCGATATGCCCTGAGGCAGGCAAACGGAGTGTTGATATAAGGTTATAGCGCCAACACTCTTTCTATGCGCGCCGGCAGCTCGCGCCCACTTAGGTTGCTCTGCAACGTCTCTAAGAGGGCTCAAGTCAGCTTTTTCAATGTATATAGCGCCTCCAGGGCTTGCTTTGGTGTCAGCTCGTCTGGGTCTAGATCGGTCAACGCCAGCTCGATCGCATTGGGTTCGTTGAATAGTGAGGCCTGAGCCGGAGCCGCCGCCGGTGATGGGGCGGCATAGCTGCTGGGGGGAGTGGCTGAAGGCGCCAGCGGTTTGCTTTGTTCCAACTCGCGTAATTTCTCACCGGCTCTATGGATCACGCTGCTCGGCACTCCCGCCAGTTGGGCTACCTGAAGACCGTAACTGCGACTGGCCGGTCCTTCTTGTACTCGGTGCAGAAAGACAATGCGGTTATCGTGTTCGCTGGCGGTCAGGTGTGCGTTGTAGATGCCCGGCAGTTGCTCTGGTAGTTGAGTCAACTCGAAGTAGTGTGTGGCGAACAGGGTAAACGACTTGAGATTGCGCGCTAGGTGCTCGGCGGCAGCCCAGGCCAGGCTCAGGCCATCAAAAGTGCTGGTGCCGCGGCCAATCTCGTCCATCAGTACTAGGCTTTGGGCGGTGGCGTTGTTGAGGATGTTGGCGGTTTCTGACATTTCCACCATAAAGGTGGAGCGGCCACCGGCCAGATCATCGGACGAGCCAATGCGGGTGAAGATCCGGTCCAGGCTACCGATGCGGGCACTGGCCGCCGGCACACAGCTGCCAAGGTGAGCGAGCAGCGCGATCAGGGCGGTTTGGCGCATGTAGGTGGATTTACCGCCCATGTTGGGGCCGGTAATGATCACCATACGGCGGGCATTGTCTAAGTGCAGGCTGTTAGGAACGAACGCGTCGTCTAGCACCTGTTCCACCACCGGGTGACGGCCATCCACAATTTCGATGATCGCTTCGTCATCTACTAACTGTGGGCGCACCCAGTTGAGTGCTTCGGCCCGTTCGGCCAGCGATGCCAGCACATCGAGCTCGGCCACGGCGGCAGCACTGCGCTGAAGGGCGTGCAGGTCGGCGGCCACTTTTTCCAGTAGTGCTTCGTAGAGGCGTTTCTCCAGCGCTAGAGCTTTGCTGGAGGCGGACAGGGCCTTGTCCTCAAATTCTTTCAGTTCGGGAGTGATAAACCGTTCAGCATTTTTCAGTGTTTGACGGCGTTGATAATCCGCCGGCGCCTGATCGGACTCGCGTCGCGACAGCTCAATGTAATAGCCATGCACGCGGTTGTACTTCACGCGCAGGGTGGAAAGCTGGGTACGTTCGCGCTCGCGGGTTTCGATATCCACTAAAATCGCACCGGCGTTTTCGCTGATGGAACGCAGCTCATCCAGCTCTTCACTGTAACCGGGAGCAATGACGCCGCCGTCGCGTATCAGCATGGGCGGATTCTCGATCACCGCCGTGCCCAGCAATTCCACCTGGTTCGGAAACTGGCCGATGCGCTCAATCAATTCGCAAAAACAATCGGCGGCGGGTAGGGTGCCGATTAGAGGCGGCAGCGCTTTGAGGCTGGCGTGCAGGCGCGTCAGGTCCCGAGGGCGAGCAGAACGTAACGCCACCCGGCCGAGAATGCGTTCCATGTCGCCGATCTCGTTAAGCACATCGCGGGCGGACTCAAAGCACCAGCCCTGACGCAGGGCGTCGATCTGGTCCTGCCGCTGGGTGAGCGTGGTGCGGTTGCGCAATGGCTGGTGTACCCAGCGTTTAAGCAAGCGCGCGCCCATGGCCGTTTTGGTGCTGTCCAGCACCCAGGCCAGGGTGTGTTGCTCCTGGCCATCCAGGGTTTCAGTCAGCTCCAAGTTACGGCGGGTGGCCGCATCCATGGCGACCGCATCATCAAAGCTTTCTACTGTTAGGCCGGTGATATGTGGGAGTTCGCCGCGCTGGGTTTCCTTGGCATAGCCAAGCAGTGCGCCAGCGGCGGAAACCGCCACGGGAGACGGCTCACCAAAGCCGGCCAGATCCTGCACCTGGAACTGTTGGCACAGCTGGCGACGGGCAGCGTCTTCATCAAACTCCCAGCTCGGGCGTTTACGAGTACCCGGTCGATCGGACCAGCGCCCTGGCAGACCATGCTCTTCACTGATCAACAATTCGGCTGGCGACCAGCGCTCCAGCAAGGCCTGTAATTGCTCGGCACCTTCTACTTGAGTGACGACAAAGCGCCCGGCGGCCAAATCCAGGCTGGCGCAACCGTATTGATTATTATGATCGAAAACCGCGCACAATAAATTATCCCGACGCTCTTCCAGTAAGGCCTCATCGCTCACCGTACCGGGCGTGACGATGCGAACCACCTTGCGCTCCACCGGCCCCTTGGCCAGCGCCGGGTCACCGATCTGTTCGGCAATGGCCACGGATTCGCCCAGCTTCACCAGCCGCGCCAGATAGTTCTCCGCCGCGTGGTAGGGAATGCCGGCCATGGGAATCGGCTTGCCGGCACTTTGACCGCGTTGGGTCAGGGTGATATCCAGCAGTCGCGCCGCTTTCTGCGCATCGCCAAAGAACAACTCATAGAAATCCCCCATGCGGTAGAACACCAGCTGGTCCGGGTGTTCGGCCTTAATGCCGAGGTATTGCTGCATCATCGGCGTATGTTGGCTTAGGTCCGCGGTCACAGGTCCTCCATGGGGGGTAATGAATCAGTGGGCGGTCATGATATAGCGATATGGGAGAGGATTCATGGGGAGATCTGGATGGTTTTTAGGAGGGACTATCTCTGTCTGCCCATTACCGAGTTTATATGTAGGTCGAATGAAGCCGTTTGGCTTGCACGGAGGGCATCATTCATGCTGCCCCGCGATTTAAACGAGGTTGCCGTTGCCAGGCATAAAAGCCGCTGGGGTGAACGTCCAGCAGGAAGCATCGCTCGCTATGCTTCTTTATAAAGGCGTACCTCAATCGGACTGACTAGCAAAGTACGCCGCGGCTTTTTTAGGATGTCACGCTCTTCGGTAACGCGGTTAAGCTCTTTCTGGAGCCGGCGGATCTCTGCCAGGTCATCGGTCTTAGCCTGATGCTGCTCGGAATCCGGGCCAAACTTTCTGATCCAGGCGTACAGGCTATGGGTGGTGACGCCGAGCCGGTCGGCCACTTGGGCCACACTGTGACCACGATCCGTCACCTGACGAACCGCTTCAATCTTGAATTCTTCGGGATAGCGTTTGCTGCTCATGGGTACCTCTCTGGTTGCCATTTTGGATGGCTGAAAGGTGTAGCAAACTGGTGGCGATTCATAATGCGCTCTAGCCAGGGTAAGAAATATCAGCCAATGTTGATTATTCTTGGAGATATATCGGATAGCCTGTATGGGAAATGGGAGGCCTGACACCTGATGGTGTGCGATTTAAATAACACTTTCAATTTGCTCACAATGAAAACATACCTGGACCAACACTTGCGGGTGTTATCTGCACCATCTTTGACAGACTACGTGGCTGGAAAAATTGAAGCTTACGGTGTAAATGGGTCAGCTCTTGTTCTCGAAGCAGCACAGTATCACCGAATAAAGTTAATGTAATATACAATACCGTTGGCTTTATGGATAAGCTTTGGGGGTCTGGTTCGGTCCATGGTTTTGCGCATAGTGTTAACTGGGGAAATTCAGGCTGTAGTGTTCATTTATATTCAGGTATTTAGGGTTGATGATGAGGTTGCTTCCTGTTGGACTATTATTTTTTTCGCTTTCCAGTGTATCCGATGCGGATCAAACATGCCTTGATATTGAAAGAAAATACGCAGGGAGCACATTCGCTGAATCTGATGCTGAATCGCTTGATCAGCTTTTAAATGATGCAGGCATAGACGATTTATATGGTGAGAGTTTTTTGTCTTTGATGGATAGAGATAAAAAAGTGGCGAGTGAAATTTCTTCTTATGTGGTTAATCCTTATATGCTGGAGTCAAAAAAAGGAAAAGTTTTTTTGGATGCTGTTTTTGATGAAATGATTAGCATGCAGGATTATAGTCCAACAGGGACTATGCATTTGTATAACTTTATTTCTTCTAGGAATGCTGAGCATGCTAGATATGGGGTTTTGAGATATATGGATGAAGAGAGAAAGGTTAGTATTGATGAAATAGATGAAATTCTGGGATGCTTTGGTTTTTCTGGTGTTGATCATATTCTTTCTCGTTGAACTTGGCTTCTGCGATTAATTCGTTAGGTCTTTCGGGTTCTTCTCCTGCCCGTAATTAGGGGTACGTACCAATCGGGTGATCACCTGCCGAACCTAATTGGGGTTGCCTCTGAATTGGGGATGGCTTGGAATAGCGTTCTCCTTACCCATAGCAGGCTGGGGCTATGGGACCCCGTGCTCAACAGAACGGGGGCAAATGCGTGTAGGAGATATCTCAAAATTCGCTAAGTCATTGATCTTTGGTTCGGATTGCGACTTAAATGTGCATGGAGTTCCCGGAAAATAGGCCGCTCGTTCGAGTTTTGTTATATGGGAAAGGTTCTCACCTTCTGGGTAAGCTGCTAAATTTTATGGGTTTATCGGAATTATATACGATGGCATTTTAAGAAATATGTCGAAAAAAGATATGTCGAATCGTTCGACTGAATACGCTGTTATATTTTGGGAGTTAACAAGAAATGGCGACCTTAATTGATAACTCTACGATATCTAGTGTTCAGCGTGCGCTGGGATTCGTCCCAATTTCTGAACCCAACCTTCTGGACATGGAGCATGTGGCGCTAGGTCGTTTTGTAGAGGCATTTTTGTGCCATGATCATCTGGTCATCCCTGACAACTATAAAGAGGAACTCTCCGAGCAAAGAAAAGAACTGCTAGACCATCCATCAGTAAGCTTTTCACAGATTCCAAGTCAAAAAGATCGTGAATATATTGAAGCAGCGTCCGGGTTGTCAGAAACCTGGACGGAAGCATTTCAAGCCCGGAAGGACGATGGTCTATTCAATCATTATTTTGAGCAGGTACAAGCATTTAGCCACTTCCTTTGGGAGCACTCTAGTTCAGAGTTTTTTCTAGTTTTTCGTGCGTTAGGAATCGATAAGGCTAACCCCCTAATTGAGGCTGTCTTAGCTGAGAATGTGGATTCCTTAACAGGTCCAAGGCTTAGCATCAGAGGTGCTGATGGGGCACCCGTTCAATGGAAACGCCTCGCTCCACACGTTAAGAAAATGCTCACCGTTCTTGGGTGGCTTGGTAACCAGTATGTGTGGCACCAAGTAATGGCCGCAGAGAATGGTCACAGCTATATGCCTCATCCTTTGAGAGATTTTTTTGCGGCCGATTTTATGGGGCGAATAAAAAGCGGCGCGACGGATGCTTCTGAGTTCTCGCGAGTTTTTACTAAAGGTGTCACAAGATTTTCGGGCAAACTACCCGCCATCATAGAGGATCTGGGCTTATCGCCTGAATCATCAACACTTACCATTCACAGCCTGTTGCCGTTATTGATACAAGAGTCCAAGGACGGCGCGGATTTTATTACTGTGCTTAAGCAAATGAGAGATGAGAGTGACGTGAAGTCGCTCAGGTCAATGCTGTCAGAAGTGAATAATGGCATTGCGTCGGGTGATATTAGGCCAGCTCAGAAGTTAAATGCCGACATCGAAAAAATCGGTGAGAATATCCTAATCGAAAAAGGATTAGAGAAACGGTACATCACGCTTACCCCTCCTACTACTCTTTTGGGTATTGGAGTCAATGGTGACCCCGCGAGTCTGAAGTGCTCTTTACCCGGCGCTCTTTATAAGCAGTTCTTCGTTGGTAAAAGGTATCGAGTTTTTATAAAGCGGACCCTAGAGGAGCTAGCTGTCCCTTCGAAAATGGGTCAGCTAAAAGACAAGCTAAATGGCTACGCCAGTATCGAGGGGGAAGGGTATCCTAAGTTTTACCTCAATCCAGATTATTCTCCGTCGAAGTATCACAAGGTATTTAACAGCTCGGTGCTCAAAGCCAACTAAATATAACAATCGGCTGCACAGCGACCGATTTTCTGCCGCTTCGCGGCTCCAAACCGGCGCGTGAGCCGGGCGTTAAATCTTAAAGGAGTACTTACGTAATGAAGGAGTTGCCAAACAAGCAAAGAAAACTGTCCATCAAGCTTGGCGTGATATTGTTCTCCGCTATCGCGTTGT
This sequence comes from Alcanivorax sp. NBRC 101098, assembly GCF_001010505.1. Classification (GTDB taxonomy): domain Bacteria; phylum Pseudomonadota; class Gammaproteobacteria; order Pseudomonadales; family Alcanivoracaceae; genus Alcanivorax; species Alcanivorax borkumensis. The sequence continues at coordinate 2,056,138 of NZ_AP014613.1, read as the reverse complement.
TTGCAGTGGCTTACTGGATTGCGGGCAACTTTGAAGGCCATGCAGTAAACGATGACGGAAAAAAGGCGAGCTATTGGGAATTGTTGTATTTTAGCGTTGTATCTATTACAACTTTAGGTTATGGAGACTTTTCGCCCTCTGGTATCAGTAGAGTATTTGCCGGACTTGAGGCAATCTTTGGCATAGTATTTATAGGCTACTCAATCGCACAAGTATTATCGGTGCGACAAGCAGCCCTTGTTGAATATTCTGTAAGCTATAGCATCCATCAAACTTATAATGAATGCATTGGGTCAATAGCTAATGCCAAAGAATCCATAGGGGATCGAAGAAGAGAAATACAAAACAATATTTCGCCAAATAATATATTGTTTATTTACAATCAATCTAACCCATTTTACCCCGCTTTAAAGGCTATGCAAATAACCAATGGATATTCCTCCCACCTGGTTGATATCGGGAAAATAGACGATTTAGTAAGACATGTTGAACGAGCGGCTCATCACGTTGAAGAATTAGCGGGATTCACAAGAAAGTATCTAAACTTGCTCAAACACCAGAATATCGAGTGGCATCAAGACAGAACTATTATGATCATTTTGTCATTATGTGATCAAATTGATACTTTTGTAGAGTGCTTTACGGAAAAGACTAAATACTCGGAAGAGCCTTATAAAAGCGGTGGCATGTATAGGGATATAGTCAAATCCTTAACGAAGGATATCCGTAATAAGTGCAAGAAATGATTTAACAAGACGCTGTTGCCGGACAATTTTTACAACGCTTTGCGGCTCCAAAATTGCCGCAAAGCTATGCGTTATATTCCACGGAGAGACCAATGAGCAATCTAACAACATGGCTTCCAATACTCTCGCTCGTTGTTGCGGCTCTCGCCGTATTTGTTGGCCCCTTTGTTTCCTTTCAAGTTGCAAAGTCGCAATCGAAAGTGTCATTAAAAGTTGCAAATAAACAAATTATCGCGCCAATGCGCCAAATCTGGATCAATAAGCTTCGTGACCTCGTAGCCGAAATACTAGGAAAGTCGGCGCACTACTATGGCGCAGGGTTCGAGGAGCGCGAAGATAGTGAATACTTACATATCACTGAGCTTGAGTATCGTCTTCAATTATTGTTGAACACATCAGAAACTGATCATAAGCAATTAATCACTCACGTTCGCTCACTGATAAATTCACTAGCAAAATCAGGGGCTGAACAAGACGAGGCATTTAGGGCTTCACACAAAGCCGTCAGTGAATTAACCCCAAAAATTCTTAAGCGAGAATGGGACAGAACGAAAAGTGAAATATAACAATGCCTTGCAGCCGACCCAATTTCCGCTACTTCCCTTCGGTCATTCGCTCCAAGCGGTCGGCTGAAGGCAAGCGTTAGCCTTCTTTGAAGGTAAGGAATAAATTTTGATCGCCATTATCATTGATAGCAACATATTCTATGGAGATCCTCTGTGGCGTGGATCTGCATTTAAAAAGATATTATATTTTTCTAAGCATAAGACACTGAAGATATTAATTTCTGATGTGGTTATTAAAGAGGTAATAAGAAACTCAAAGAAGGAATATGATCAAAATTATAAAGCCATTAAAGAAGGCATATCAGGTATAGGGAAGCTGGTAGAAGGGTTTGACCAATCATTTATGGATCAAATCCCAAATGATTTTGATGAGAAGATAGCGGAAAAGTTTAGTCTTCTGCAAAAAGACGGATTGATCGAGATTATCTATCCTGAGCAGGATATGCTCGACGAGTTAATAGATCGTGCGGTTGATAAAATAAAGCCCTTTTCGGAGAAAAAAGAAGAATTTAGGGATGCTGTAATATGGCTATCTTGTATTCGATTTTCGCAATCTATCAGTTGCGAAAAAACCTATTTTATTTCAAAAAATATCTCTGATTTTTGTGAAAAGAAAGGCTCAGAAGATCTCCATAAGGATTTAAAGCGTGATTGTCCCAATGCGCAACTGAAAACAAGTATTCATGACTTTCTTTCAGCTGAAGAAGAGCACCTTCTTCAACAATTGGAGAAGGCTCCTGTAATCGCGATGCAGTCCTGGCTGGAGGAGGAGGCATTTGATGAAGACTCCGTTACTCAGCTTCTTCAAGATCATTTGTATAGTACTTTGTCAGGGGAGATCTCCGCAATTGTCGATGGGTGGGAGCCTTCAGATTTCTATCCAAATGTTCACACTGGTTACATACAAAGTTATGAAAGAGATGAACTCAAAGTCGTGGATGGGAGTTTGAGTTTCGATGTTAGCTCTGAATTCGTGACTATTTCGGGGTCGGTCTGTTCATATTTAGAAGTTGAGGTGTATGAGTACAATCCTGTTTATGATGATAGTAGTGAAAAGTATTCATATATTGGTGAAAAACAGGTTCAAGTAGAGGTGGAGTTTGAGTTTTCAGTATCGCCTGATGAACCTATCCCAGATTGGGTTGATATCAATAATGTCCAATACGTCAAAGGCTAACAAACCGCTCAAATTCGTTACGGCCACAAAAGACGTGGCCTCCACCGGACTCGCTGACGCTCGCCGTTTAGCGTGGCGTTAAATAGCTCTGCTTTATTGTTGCAGCGCAAGATTCTGAGTCGGTGCCATAAGCGAGCGTTTGTGTGCCGTTAGAAAAATAAGAGGTTGTGGCTTGGTTGTCCCGTTCGTTTTGGGCGGCCACATTCATTGTTGGGGGTGGCTGCAAAGTCTTCGTTCTTGCGGGTGCCATAATTCAGTTTGGTTCGCAGGCTCACATCGTGCCAGTAGAGGCGTTGGTGTGTCGCCACTTAACCAGGCAAGGCCGCGGACGCAAAATGCGCGCTGATCTGTAACCACTTTTGTGGACAGAGTTTTCTGTTCATGAGAGGGGTGCAGTGTGGGACCGTGATTCGGGGTTAGATACCCTCTTGAGTTTCAGAGTCTGCCCCAGAAATTATCACTGCTTGTGTCCACTGCCCCTGGCCGAAATCAATGAGAACTTGTGCTCAACAGAAGGGGGAGTGAACAACTAGTGTTTGAGTCAGGTAACCGGATTATTTCTGTCTTGATTTTATGCGTGTCCCCGATTAGTACAGCCTGTAAAAATGGATATAGAAGTGCAATAAAAAGGGCCGGAAGACAACATTCCGGCCCTTTTGCGTTACTGAGCCCGCAATTCTTTCTTCATGATCTTACCTATCGGATTGCGGGGAATGACATCTACTAGCCTCATCTTTTCGGGAAGCTTGTAAACACTCATACCCTGACTCTTCAGGTAGTCATTGATTTCCTCTAACGCTGGCGGATGGCTCTCATCCGCAGGCACCACGCAAATGCAGACACGCTCCCCCATGATTTCGTCCGGGTGGGGTATGACGGCAACGTCTTGCACCTTGTCAAAGCCAAGCACGGCGTTTTCCACCTCGACACTGGAGATGTTGAAGCCTCCGCGGATCACCATGTCTTTCTTGCGATCGTAAAAGCCTACGTGGTTGGCATTTTGCACAATGAACAGGTCTCCGGTGCGGAAGAAGCCGTCAGCGGTGAAAGACTGCTCGGTGATGTCCGGGCGTTGGAAGTAACCGGCAAAGACCCCCGGGCTTCGGTAGCAAAGCTCTCCGATGCCTCCGGGCTCGGTGATCTCCTCATCCTGGTCGCCGAGAATCTTCACTTCAATGCCATTGATGCCGGAGGGCCATTCGACGCTTTCTCTGCCCCACCAGGGTAGATGATCCACCCGCATAGCCAGGTCCGGTACGTCGGCGGGGCCGGCCACTAGGCAGGAGCCTTCGTTCTGGCCCCAGATATTGACGATGTCGATATCCCAGCGGCGCTTGAACTCCTGCATGGACCAGGCAGAAGGCGGTGCTGACCCGGTGGTGATGGTCCGCACGCTGGACAGATCGAGCTGGTCCACGTTGGGCAGTTTGGCGATCATGTTCAGCATCGCCGGTACTAGGATGGTATATTGAATGCGCTCTTCGGTAAGCTGGCGCAGCAAGATCTCCGGCGTGATGGGATGGTGCAGCACTAGGGTCCCTGCTGCCGCTAGCCAAGGTACGTAGTTCACCCCCACCGCTGTCATGTTTACCAGGGGCGCCACGCATAGAATCCGGTCGCCCTGCTGCAAGCCACAGGTGGTGAACACGAGGTTAATCATGTACTCCCAGTTGTTGTGGCTCATGGGGCAGCCTTTAGGGTCTGCCTCAGTGCCAGATGTCCAGCACAGCGTAAAAATATCATTGGCTTCTACTGGCACCTCAGGTCCCTGGCTGGGTTTGCTGCGGGCAATATCGGTCAGTTCTTTCAGGCCGATGTAGTGCTCGAAACCCAACTCCTGGCCTAGAGCTTGGTAATCAAAGCCGTGAAAGCTCTCAGCCGACGCGTAGAAGCGGGCCTCGGTCATTTTTTTCACATAACCCACATCCTTGCTTCGCCATTGCATAGGCAGTGCAGAAAGCAAGCCGCCGGCCTTTGCTGCGGCTAGGTACAACATGGCCAGCTCCCACACGTTGGGTAACTGGGCCACTAATACGTCGTCCTTACCAAAGCCGCGGCGCGACAATTCTGCTGCCGTAGCATCCACTGCCTGGCCGAACTCTGCCCAGGTGAGGCGCTGGGCGGGGGTGCCCACCAGCTCGTTCCGGTTGGGGGGATCCACCACCGCTTCTCGCTCTGGGTGGGCGATACAATTGGCGGCCGCGCGCTGGAGCAGGGTCTTGTCCCCCCAGTGCCCCATGTTCGTATATTTCTCAACCAGTTCAGGTTTGTGCAAAATCATGAATTAATTCTCCTGTGACGGTTATTGTTGTTGCCATCCAATTGGAAGCGATGATGGTTGACGTCGACACTCGGGACCATTTCCTGCCAGTAGTGCTTCGACACTATCCGCCAGTGATACTTATTTTTCTAGGACGGGTTTGAACGTCTCGATCATTTTGCTGGCATTGCTAATATTGTATTTCTTGGTGTAAGTGGCGGCATGGGTGTAGATGCTGAGGGCATGTTGCTGTAGTAAGTTACGGTAAATAGCCGCAATGGGCCGCTTTGGAAAGGGCGGTGATCTCCACCGAAGCGCATTCAAAAAGTCTCGCTAACCGGAATGTATATGCCTCGCATCGCCGTCTTTGCTGACGTCCAGAATATTTATTACACCACCCGCCAAGCTTTTGGGCGGCCTTTCAATTATCGGGCGCTTTGGCAGCAGCTGTCGGCGCAGGGCGAAATAGTTCACGCATTGGCCTATGCCACTCACCGTGGCGACGACGGGCAGACGAAATTTCAGGATGCGCTTAAACACATTGGCTTCACGGTTAAACTCAAACCCTATATTCAGCGCAGTGACGGTTCCAGCAAGGGGGACTGGGATGTGGGCATTGCGGTGGATGTGATGACGCTGGCTCCAGAGGTGGATACGGTGGTGTTGCTTTCCGGGGACGGAGATTTTGATGTGTTACTAACGCGAGTTGGCGCTAACCCGGGGGTTCGTACTGAAGTGTATGGGGTTGAGCCGCTGACTGCGCGTTCGTTGATTGATAGTGCCTCGGTGTTTCATCCGATAGGAGATGCGTTGCTATTAAAGTGATATCAGAGACTTCCGAGCGCTGATAGGCGCGGCAATGGATATCTTTGGCTCACTGTTGATAACCAAACGCAACGATTTTGCTAATGCTCTGGGGTTAAAAATCCGGATGATAGGACGTTCGAGCCTACCCTAGGTGTCAGGCCACTGCGATACGGATAACAATAAGGAGCAGCAAGTATGGCCCGTAAATTGTCTATTATGGATTCCGGCTGGTTAATGATGGAGACCCGGGAAACCCCTATGCATGTGGGGGGGCTGGCGTTGTTTGCCATTCCAGAAGGTGCTCCTGAGGATTATGTGGAAAGTATCTATCGATACCTGGTGGATGTGGATAGCATCTGCCGCCCATTTAACCAAAAGATTCAGTCTCATTTGCCCCTGTACTTAGATGCTACTTGGGTGGAAGACAAAAATTTCGATATTGACTACCACGTACGGCATTCTGCCTTGCCTCGGCCGGGACGGGTGCGTGAGCTGTTGGCGTTAGTATCGCGGTTGCACGCCCAGCGTTTGGATCCTAGCCGCCCGTTGTGGGAGAGCTATTTGATCGAGGGGTTGGAGGGAAACCGTTTCGCTCTTTATACCAAGATGCATCACTCCATGGTGGATGGGGTGGCAGGGATGCACCTAATGCAGTCTCGCCTAGCTACCTGTGCGGAAGACCGTTTACCCGCCCCTTGGTCTGGCGAGTGGGATGCGGAGAAGAAACCGAGAAAGAGCCGTGGCGCTGCAGCGGCGAATGCCGGCATGAAAGGAACAATGAATAACCTGCGCCGAGGTGGTGGTCAGCTTGTGGACCTGCTGCGACAGCCCAAGGATGGCAACGTAAAGACTATCTATCGGGCGCCGAAAACCCAGCTAAACCGCCGGGTGACGGGCGCGCGACGCTTTGCTGCCCAGTCGTGGTCGCTGTCGCGGATTAAAGCCGCGGGCAAACAGCATGGCGGTACGGTGAATGATATTTTCCTTGCCATGTGTGGCGGCGCGCTGCGTCGCTATCTGCTCAGTCAGGATGCCTTGTCCGATCAGCCGTTGGTAGCCCAGGTGCCAGTAGCCTTGCGTAGTGCGGATCAGGCTGGTGAGGGTGGCAATGCCATTACTACGGTTCAGGTAAGCCTGGGTACGCATATTGCTCAGCCGCTGAATCGGCTGGCCGCAATCCAGGATTCCATGAAAGCGGTGAAATCTCGGCTTGGTGATATGCAGAAGTCCGAGATCGATGTTTATACGGTGCTGACCAATATGCCGCTGTCTTTGGGGCAGGTCACGGGCCTGTCCGGGCGCGTAAGCCCCATGTTTAACCTAGTGATTTCCAATGTGCCGGGGCCGAAGGAAACGCTTCATCTCAATGGTGCGGAGATGTTGGCTACCTATCCGGTGTCATTGGTTCTGCATGGTTACGCCCTAAATATCACTGTGGTGAGCTACAAGAATAGCCTTGAGTTTGGCGTGATCGGTTGCCGTGACACGTTGCCTCATATTCAGCGTTTTCTGGTTTATCTCGAAGAATCGCTGGTGGAGCTGGAGCCTTGATTCGGTAATGGTGGCTTGATGTATAGAGGCTCCCTAACAACATTGCAGCTTGGTGATTGAGTCGATAATCAACGCGCATTTCTGCTGTATGTTTTTCCCCTTAACCGCACATTGCCGGCATGCTAACGGGTTCGCGTATGGAGCCCATGCTGCCGCATCCCTCAGGGGGCTGTGTTCTGGTGGAGTAGGTGTATCGATGTAATCGAAGGTTTATGAGGCGTACGTTAAATTGCCACTCCCAACCGCTCTTTTGTTCTTCTCGCCTGCATCTTCCCTTAAAATACCGGGCAACTAATTCCTCTGGAGCAAGATGTCTATGGGCCGCGCCTACCAAAACCGCAAAGAATCCATGGCGAAAACCTCGGACATGAAAGCCAAGGTGTACAGCCGCTATGGTCGGGAAATCTACGTTAGCGCGAAATCCGGTGGTGTGGACCCTACTGCGAATCTGGCATTACGCAGCCTGATTGAACGCGCCAAAAAAGATCAGGTGCCCGGTCATGTGATTGATAAAGCCCTCGACAAGGCTAAAGGGGGTGGCGGTGAGGATTACTCCCCGGCCCGCTATGAAGGCTATGGCCCTGGTGGCAGCATGGCACTGATTGAATGCCTCACCGATAACCCGAATCGTACCTTTGGTGATGTGCGTATGGCCTTTACCAAGACCAAATGTAAGATCGGTACCCAGGGTACGGTGAGCCACATGTTCGATCACGTGGCGATTTTCGTTTTTGCCCACGAAGATGAAGATGCGGTGCTCGAAGCCCTGATGGATGCGGATGTGGATGTCAGCGAAATAGAAAACGATAACGGTATGCTGACGGTGTTCACGCCTAACACCGAGTATTTTAAGGCTAAGCAGGCGCTGGTCGAGGCCTTCGGGGAATTGGAATTCGAGGTGGATGAAATTCAGTTTATTCCGCAGAGTTACACCACCATCAGCGCCGAAGACATGGACATGTTCGATAAATTCATGGCCATGTTGAATGATTTGGATGACGTGCAGAACGTCTATCACAACGTGGATCTGGGCTGATTCCAGTCCTGCAATCGTCAATCCGCAACGGAGAATGCCCTGTGCTGGATAACGACATCCTCGCCGCCGCCGTCGCACTGGCCGGTGCCCTGCAAAAACAACGTTTGCTGTTGGCCACTGCGGAGTCCTGTACCGGGGGGGGCATTGCCCAGACGCTCACCAGCCTGTCCGGCGCATCCACTTGGTTCGATCGGGGTTTTGTCACCTATTCTAATGAGGCTAAGCAAGAGATGCTTGGCGTGCCGGCCTCCACGTTGGCGACCTCGGGCGCGGTCAGTGAAGCAACGGCACTGGACATGGCGCGGGGCGCTATTAGCCATTCCCGTGCCCATGTGAGCGTGGCGGTGACGGGTATCGCCGGGCCGGATGGCGGCACGCCAGATAAGCCGGTGGGCACCGTCTGGATTGCCTGGGGGCAGAAGCTGGGTTATGCAGAAGCTCGCTGTTTCCAATTCGACGGGGATCGCGATGCCGTCCGTCAGCAGACCATCCTGCACGCCATTCTGGGCTTGAATGCCCGTCTCAAGTAGCCACAATCAGGCTATTCCTTTCAGCCCTGCTGAGGCGGGGCAGACCAGACAACGATCTGGAAGGTTGCAATGCACAGCCAATGTTGTTCATAATACTGTCCATAACGCCAGTGCTGGTCGAAAGGTCAGATAAGGCGGGTCGGATACGGTTAGATACGGTTAGCGTCAATGAATGACGCGCCGAACACGGAGAGGGGTCACAATGAGCGATAAAAGTAAGGCGCTGTCCGCTGCGCTGTCACAGATTGAGCGCCAATTTGGCAAAGGTTCTGTCATGCGCATGGGCGATCGCAAGCGTGAGCGTATGCCCTCCATCTCGACCGGCTCACTGGGGCTGGATGTTGCCTTGGGTATTGGCGGTCTGCCCAAGGGCCGTATTGTCGAGATTTATGGCCCTGAATCCTCCGGAAAAACCACCCTGACATTGAGCGTGATTGCCCAAGCTCAAAAAAAAGGCGCCACCTGTGCCTTCGTGGATGCTGAGCATGCGCTAGACCCGGATTACGCAGAAAAGCTGGGCGTAAACGTGGACGACCTGATTGTTTCCCAGCCAGACACCGGAGAGCAGGCACTGGAAATCACCGATATGCTGGTGCGATCCGGCGCGGTGGATGTGGTCATCGTCGATTCTGTGGCGGCGCTGGTGCCGAAAGCTGAAATCGAAGGGGAAATGGGTGACACCCACGTGGGGTTGCAGGCTCGTCTGATGAGCCAGGCGCTGCGTAAAATTACCGGTAATGTGAAAAACGCCAATACACTGGTGGTCTTCATTAACCAGATTCGCATGAAGATTGGTGTGATGTTTGGTAACCCGGAAACCACCACCGGTGGTAATGCCCTGAAGTTCTACTCCTCTGTACGCTTGGATATCCGCCGTATTGGTGCGGTGAAGCAGGGTGACGAAGTAACCGGTAACGAAACCCGGGTGAAGGTGGTGAAAAACAAGGTGTCGCCGCCGTTCCGTCAGGCTGAGTTCCAGATTCTCTACGGCCAGGGCATTAATCAGCTGGGAGAAGTGTTGGACTTGGGTGTTCAACAGGGGTTGGTGGACAAATCTGGCGCCTGGTATGCCTACAAAGGCGACAAGATTGGCCAAGGTAAGCAGAACGCCTGCGAGTACCTGCGAGAAAACCCGGCCATTGCCGAAGAAATTGAAACCGAAATCCGGGCCCGCCTGTTGCCGGACCCTACAGCTGAAGCCCCGGCAGAAGAGGCCGCCCCCGCTGACGATGAGTGAGCCGCTGACCGAAGCCGAGTTGCGCCAGCGGGCAGTTGCCCTGCTGGCCCGGCGCGATCACTCCCGCCGTGAGCTTGTCACCAAGCTGCAACAGCGCCTGGGGGATCAGCCGGCGCTGGAGGCGGTGCTAGCCTGGTGTGAGGAGCACGATTTTATCGATGACCGGCGCTTTGCCGGTTTTTTTGTGCGCGCGCGTATTGAGCGAGGGCAGGGGATGTTGCGGATTCGTCAGGAACTGCAGCTAAAAGGCGTTGAGAATGACTGGATTGCTGAAGCGCTAGAGAATGCCGAGGTAGATTGGTTCGCGCTGGCGAAAGACGTTCGTGCCCGCCGTTTCCGGCACTACCCCGAAGACCAGAAAGAAAAAGCCAAGCAGCTACGTTTTCTGCAAAGTCGCGGCTTTAATGCGGAACAGAGCTTCGCTGCGCTGGATATGCAGGACGCTGAACAGGATTAAGTCTGCTGTTTTCTTGTGCTTTCAAGTGCTCCCCCGTTGCGTTGCTGGCGGCGAAATTCAAGCCAGGACCAAAAGCACTTTCGCCACAGAGCGCACAGGACAGATAGAGATGCCCTTAGGTGAGCGCGCCGCTAGCGTTGCTCATGCTCTTAGCGCGGGAATGCGATTGGGCGGGAGTATATGTGTTGTGCTCTGGTGAGCATCTTCTTGGCGGCGTATTCTGCGTTTTTAATGCGTGTGTGAGATTTTTCATGGAATACCTGTCTGATCCTTGGCTGGTGGCTGCCATGCTAGGCGCTGGTGTGTTGGCAGGTTTTATCAATACTCTGGCAGGAGGCGGCGGTTTGCTGATCTTGCCATTGTTAATGCTCAGCGGCATGAGTGCAGCCCTGGCCAACGGTACCATGCGCGTTGCAGTGTTGATTCAAAGCGCGGAAGCGGTGCGCCAATTCAATAAACGTGGCTCTATGCCCTTTGCCGATCTGCCCGCGATATTGGTGCCGAGCTTGCTGGGAACATTGGCGGGGGCGCTGGCAGCAGCCTTTCTTCCCGAAACTATTCTTAAGCCTGTGCTTCTAATTACGCTGGTGGTGGTCGCGTTACTTATGGTGTTGCGCCCGTCGCAGATGTCACCGGACCCGAACTCAGTGCCATTGTCTCCTAATACCAGCCTGTCGGGCTGGATAGGGCTGTTTTTCGCTGGAGCCTATGGTGGTTTTGTTCAAGCGGGCGTGGGCTTCGTGTTACTGGCGGTGCTTGCCGGGCAGTTACGCTACGACCTGCTACGCAGTAATGCGTTGAAACTGGCTATCACGGGCAGCTTCACCATATTAGCGCTGGCTATCTTTGTGGCCCGGGGGCAGGTGGCCTGGTTGCCTGGGCTGGTGGTTGCGGCGGGTAGTCTGATTGGCGTTCGGCTTGGGGTCAGCTTTGCTCACGCCGTGTCCCCACGTGTGCTCAAGCGTATTTTGCTGGTGATGGTGTTGGCAGTATGCCTGGCCGCGGCAATCAAGGGATGAGCTTCAAACCATACCCCATAAGGTGCGAGAAGAAAGAGGGTGAACGGGTAGCGCTTATGACCGTATTTTTCCTCTCAGGTTTGTACGTGGCCAGGGTCTGTCAGCTTTATAGGTGATGCTTCTTTGTTGCCGCTTGGGGCTTGTTGCTTCAGGTTAACTTGTCACCATCGCAACCACGCCTTGAGGGCGGTATACTCGGCGCCTCTGACCGCCAGCCAAGAAAACGTTTCTCTTATGAAAAGTGCTGAATTACGCCAGGCCTTTCTGGACTATTTTGCCAGCCAGGGGCACACCAAGGTGTCGTCCTCCTCACTGGTACCTGCTAATGACCCGACACTGTTGTTTACTAACGCGGGCATGAACCAGTTCAAGGATGTTTTTCTGGGACGTGAGTCCCGGGATTACACTCGTGCTACAAGCTCCCAGCGCTGTGTCCGCGCCGGCGGTAAGCACAATGACCTGGAAAACGTGGGTTATACGGCGCGGCATCACACCTTCTTCGAGATGCTGGGCAACTTCAGCTTCGGGGACTATTTCAAGCGCGAAGCGATCAAGTTTGCCTGGGAGTTCCTCACTGACACCTTGGGGCTACCGGAAGAGCGACTGTGGGTTACTGTGCATGTTTCCGACGATGAAGCCGCTGATATCTGGCTAAAAGAAATGGGAGTCAGTGCCGAGCGCTTCTCACGGTTGGACGAAGACAATTTTTGGCAAATGGGCGATACCGGCCCATGCGGCCCGAGCTCTGAAATTTTTTATGACCACGGCGCCGATGTGCCCGGTGGCCCACCGGGTTCTGCAGATGAGGATCTGGATCGCTATATCGAGATATGGAACCTGGTGTTCATGCAGTATGACCGCCAGCCAGATGGGGAACTGCAGCCTCTGCCTAAGCCCAGTGTTGATACCGGCATGGGCCTGGAGCGCATTGCCGCAGTGCTGCAGGGCGTACATTCCAACTACGAGATCGATCTGTTTCAGGCATTGTTGCAAGCTGCGGCCAAGGCCACGGGCTGTACTGATCTGGAAGAGAAATCACTGCGCGTGATCGCAGACCATATTCGTTCAGCCAGTTTTTTGATTTGTGATGGGGTGATTCCTTCCAACGAAGGTCGTGGCTATGTATTGCGCCGCATCATTCGTCGCGCCCTGCGCCATGGCCACAAGCTAGGGCAGGACAAACCGTTCTTTTCCACCTTGGTGGCCGCACTGGTGGCGGAGATGGGTGAGGCCTACCCGGAGCTGGGCCGGGAACAGGCGAGAATTGAAAAGGCCCTACTGGCGGAAGAAGAGCAATTTGGCCGCACTTTGGCTGCGGGCATGAAAGTACTGGAAAGTGCCATTGAGCAGCTTGATGGTAGGGTGTTGCCCGGTGACGTGCTGTTTAACCTCTACGATACCCATGGTTTTCCACCAGATCTGACCGCGGATGTAGCCCGTGAGCGCGATTTGAGCGTGGATATGGACGGGTTTGAGGCCGCCATGGCTGCCCAGCGAGAGCGGGCCCGTGGTGCCGGTAGCTTTGCCAATGATTACAGCGATCGCCTGAATATCGATGCGATAACCGATTTTTCCGGTTACGAGAAATTGGCCGATGACAATACGGTGGTTGCTTTATACAAGGACGGCGCCGCTGTGGACACCCTCAATGCCGGCGAAGAAGGCATGGTGGTGCTGGATCGTACGCCGTTCTATGCGGAATCCGGTGGGCAGGTGGGTGATACCGGTGCTCTAATTGCGGATGAAGCCCACTTCATGGTTACCGATACCCGTAAGCGTCAGGCAGCACATGTGCATGTGGGCAAGCAGGTAAGCGGCAGCTTGACCATTGGTGGCAAGGTGTCGGCCTGTGTGGATGTGGATCGTCGTCGTGCGGTGATGCGTAATCATTCCGCAACCCACCTTATGCACGCCGCCCTGCGTAACGTGTTGGGCGAGCATGTACAGCAGAAAGGATCGTTAGTATCGGCGGACTATCTGCGGTTTGATTTCTCCCATGGAGAAGCGGTCAGCGAAGCCCAGCGTGAAGAGATCGAAATTCTGGTGAATCGTCAGATCCTCGCTAACACTGCGGTAACTACGGAGTTGATGGATATTGAGTCCGCCCGTGAAGCCGGTGCCATGGCACTGTTTGGTGAGAAATACGATGATCAGGTGCGTGTGCTGAGTATGGGCAGTGACGGTTTTTCCAAAGAATTGTGTGGCGGCACCCACGTAAACCGCACCGGTGATATTGGATTATTCCGCATTACTCTGGAAGCCTCCGCAGCGGCAGGTGTGCGGCGTATTGAAGCGGTCACCGGTGAGCATGCGCTAGCGGTGATGCGCCGACAGGAGCGCGCGCTCAGCGAGATTGCGGCCACGGTGAAAAGCTCGCTGGATAATGCTGCTGATCGCGTGCGTAGCCAGGCACAGAAAGTCCGTGAACTGGAAAAAGAGATCGAGCGTCTCAAGCAGAAATTGGCCAGCGGCGCCGGTGGTGACTTGACCAGTGAAGTACAGGATATTAATGGTGTGAAGGTGTTGGCGACGCAGATTGATGGTGCCGATGGTAAAACCTTGCGGGTCACTATGGACAAGCTGAAAGACAAGTTGGGTTCCGCGGTGATTGTGTTGGCAGCAGTGGAAGGCGAAAAAGTGGCTTTGGTGGCCGGTGTTACTAAGGACCTGACCACCAAATACAAAGCGGGTGATCTGCTCAAGTTCGTGGCCGAACAAGTTGATGGTCGCGGCGGTGGTCGCCCGGACATGGCCCAGGGTGGCGGTAATAATCCCGCTGCGCTGCCCGGGGCGCTGGAAAGTGTAAAGGCCTGGGTGGCCGAGTAGGGCTGCTGGGCCACTAATGCGGGGTATTTTTGGCCAAGAAAACCCACTTTGGTGGCGGAATGAGGCTCAAATTCATTCCTCCACACCACCTCAACATGAAATGGTGGCGCGTCTCTGGTATAGTTTCGCGCTCCTTTTTGCAGAAAAAGCGACTTTATGGCTCTTATCGTGCAGAAATACGGCGGTACCTCGGTAGGTACAGTCGAACGTATCCAGGCCGTTGCCGAGAAGGTAGCGGGCTTTCACAAACGGGGTGACCAAGTGGTCGTCGTGGTTTCCGCAATGAGTGGGGAAACCAACCGGCTCATCGAGCTGGCCAACGGCGTTACCGACAAACCCTCTCCACGGGAAATGGACGTGCTGGTCTCTACCGGCGAACAGGTCACTATCGCCCTGTTATCCATGGCGCTGCAGAAGCAAGGCCTCAATGCCCGCTCCTACACCGGCAGCCAGATTCCTCTGCGCACCGACAATACCTACTCCAAGGCCCGCATCGAAGAGATCGACGACAAGAAGGTTCGCGCCGATCTGGATGGTGGCAGTGTGGTAGTGGTGGCGGGTTTCCAAGGTGTTGATAATGACGGCAACATTACTACGCTGGGCCGTGGTGGCTCCGATACCACCGCGGTAGCGTTGGCTGCTGCGCTGAAGGCGGATGAGTGCCAGATTTACACCGATGTGGATGGTGTGTACACCACCGACCCACGAGTAGTGGATAACGCCCGCCGCCTAGACAGCATTACCTTCGAGGAAATGTTGGAAATGGCTAGCCAGGGTTCCAAGGTTCTGCAGATCCGTTCTGTGGAATTCGCCGGCAAATACAATGTGCCGCTGCGTGTTTTGTCCAGTTTCCAGGATGGCCCTGGGACACTTATTACCGTCGAAGACGAGGTTGATATGGAAAAGCCGGTAATCTCCGGAATTGCCTTTACCCGTGATGAAGCCAAGATCATCGTGCGTGGCGCCCCGGATACCCCGGGTATTGCCTACAAAATCCTCGGCCCGGTGAGTGCAGAAAACATTGAAGTGGACATGATCGTACAGAACGTAGGTAAAGACGGTGCTGCCGATTTCACTTTTACTGTGCATCGCAACGATTTTGCCCGCGCTCAGGAAGCCCTGCGTAATGCGTCTGAAGAGCTGGGTAACCCGGAAATCATCGGCGATGACAAGATTGCCAAAGTCTCTTTGGTGGGCGTGGGCATGCGTTCTCATGCTGGCGTGGCGTCCAAAATGTTTCAAGCGCTCGCTACCGAAGGTGTCAATATCGAAATGATTTCCACCTCTGAGATCAAAGTGTCAGTGGTCATCGCCGAGAAGTATCTGGAGCTGGCAGTCCGTGCCCTGCACTCCGCCTTCGAGCTGGATCAGCCCGGCGTCTGAGCGACATACCATCAGGTAGGTGTGGGGCGACGACCGGTCGGTCTAGCCCCCTTTCACGGCAAGACTTGAGAATGTGATTCAGGCATACTATCGGCCCCGTGCCAGGGGTGGGTAAAGGTCTCTACACCAAGGAGTCGTCAAGGACGGCAACCCGCGAGCCTTAGGTACGGAAAGCGCTCACGGAAATGAAAGGACCCCAGGAGGGATCATATGTTAATTCTTACGCGTCGAGTTGGTGAGACCTTGATGGTGGGTGACGAAGTCACTGTTACTGTGCTGGGAGTAAAAGGCAATCAAGTTCGTATTGGTGTGAATGCGCCAAAAGAAGTTGCCGTGCACCGTGAAGAAATTTATCAGCGAATTCAGCACGAAAAATCATCAGATGGCGAGTCTGCCTGATTTTTGAGCTGTATTTTGTTCGCAAAGTCGTTATCATGCGCGGCGAGTTTGGTGACAGGGCCGATTAAGAGCGTTCACCACCAGACCACAAGCAGTACCGCATTCCGGAGAGGTGGGTGAGTGGCTGAAACCAGCTCCCTGCTAAGGAGCCATACGGGAAACTGTATCGCGGGTTCGAATCCCGCCCTCTCCGCCATATTCAAAAAAGCCCCGCAATGCGGGGCTTTTTTTGTATTGTTTCCGCTGGCGCTGCTTCTGCGCAGCATTGGCTTTCCTAACTCCGCCTAGCCCTGAACTTGCGCTACACTACGCTCCCGAACCGCTGTCCCCATTTCCATGGTAAAAGGTGATCCCATGACCGACTCCCTGACTATTGCTCGCCCTGACGATTGGCACTTGCACTTTCGCGACGGCGATTTGTTAGCGGAGACAGTGCCTGCCACGGCAAATGTATTTGGCCGGGCCATTGTTATGCCTAATCTGACACCGCCGGTAAATACCGTGGCCGAGGCCGCCGAGTATCGTGAGCGGATTCTGGCGCAGGTGCCGGCTGGGGTGAACTTTGAGCCGTTGATGGTGTTGTACCTCACGGATAGCACTCCGGTGCAGGAAGTAGAGCGCGCTGCGAACAGTGATTTTGTCCATGCGTTCAAACTCTATCCAGCGGGGGCCACCACCAACTCCGACAGCGGGGTGACCGACCCGGGCAAAATTACGCATCTCTACGAAGCGATGGAGAAGCACGATGTGCCGCTGCTGGTGCATGGTGAGGTCACCGATGCGGAGGTCGATATTTTTGATCGGGAGCGAGTATTCATCGACCGATACCTAGCGGATATCCGTGACCAATTTCCAGCATTGCGCATTGTTTTTGAGCATGTGACCACGGCAGAAGGCGTTAACTTTGTGCGCGAGGCGAATGCGCTTACAGCGGCGACGGTCACACCTCAGCATCTTTTGATGAACCGCAATGATTTACTGGTGGGAGGCGTGCGCCCGCACAATTACTGTCTGCCGATTCTCAAGCGTCGCCAGCATCAAGAAGCTATTCAGAAAGCGGTGATTGAAGGCAATAGCCGTTTCTTCCTGGGCACTGATTCTGCACCCCATGCACGCACTAAGAAAGAAGCCGCCTGCGGTTGTGCCGGTTGTTATTCAGCTCGTGCGGCATTGCCGCTCTATGCGACCTTCCTAGAGCAACACAATGCGCTGGACAAGCTGGAAGGGTTTGCCAGTCACTTCGGTGCGGATTTTTATCGCCTGCCTCGCCACACTGATACCGTAACCTTGGTGCGTAAACCTTGGGCTGTGCCTACAGTAATCGATGCAGCAGGTGAGCCGGTGGTGCCTTTCTTTGCCGGCGAGCAGCTGCCCTGGTCGCTGGGTTGATCGCCATGGAACCACGCATTCCGGTTGTAGTGCTGACTGGCTTTCTGGGTAGCGGTAAAACCACACTGCTTAATCGTTGGTTACGCGAACGAAAGAACGTTGCCTTGATCATCAATGAACTGGGTGATATTGGCATCGACCAGTACCTTACCGGTCGCCGAGATGTGCCGGTGTCGCTGCTGGCTGGGGGCTGCTTGTGCTGCGTGATTCAGGGCTCCTTGTCCACCACATTGCGCAACCTGTTCATGGCTCGCAAGAGCGGAGACATTTCTGCTTTTGAAACTGTGGTGATTGAAACTACGGGGGCGGCGGACCCCTTTGGTGTGATTTCACCACTGGAGCAGGATCTCTGGTTAAAAAAACGCTTTTTTTGTCAGTCTGTACTGACTGTGGTGGATACCCTGGCCGGTACCGATGCGCTTGACCGCCACCCCGAAGTGCTCGAGCAAATCCACGCTGCAGATGTGTTGTTGCTTTCCAAGGCAGAGCAGGTCGATGAGGCTTCACTACAAGGGTTGCAGTCGCAGTTGCGGGAGCTGAATGCGACAGCACGGCAATATCGATTGGACAACGATGATCCCGGTTCGCAATTGCTGGATAACGTTTTTGAGCGACGCTGCAGGGTGACGGGTCTGTTTTCGCTGGTGGTTGATCCTGCTACGCCTGCGGTATCCGGTTTGGTGAGTCGCCCGGTACAGAGCCAGGGGCGTCATAACTTATTTAGTGCTTCCTTGCGCTGGCCCTATGGATTGAGTTGGGCGCTGTGGCAAGCTGCTCTGCAGCAGTTACAAGAGCAATGCGGCGAAGCGTTGGTGCGGGTGAAAGGGTTGCTGCAGGTAAGCGGCTTGGATGGCCCTTTGCTGGTGCAGTGGGTGGCGGGGCAAGCTCCGGAGATGACACCATTGAATGATTGGCCTGACCAAGACGGTGACTCGCGACTGGTGCTGATTGTGAGACATAATCAGGCTGACTTTGCGGGCGAACAACTGGCACACTGGCAGGCATTGTTGGATCAGTTGCTGACGACTTCGGCGTGAACCGCCAGCCCTAACGAAAGCGCCTTTCATTGCGGCAGAGTTTTATGGGTTACCTCTATTTGTCCCTAGCCATTGTGGCGGAAGTCGTGGCCACGTCGGCATTGAATGCCTCTCAGGGCTTTACCCGGTTGTGGCCCTCGGTGACCACCGTAGTGGGCTATACCATTGCTTTTTATGCCCTGTCCCTAGCCTTGCGCACTATTCCTATGGGTATCGCCTATGCGGTTTGGGCAGGAGTGGGTATCGTATTGATTGCGTTGGTGGGAGCGGTGTTTTTCAAGCAGCTCCCTGACGTGCCTGCCATGGTGGGTATGGGTTGTATTATTACGGGCGTGGTGTTGGTCACGCTGGTCTCTAATACGGCCAGCCATTGAGCACGTTGAGTCAGTAAGCCGATTAAAAACAAGGAGATGTTGTGACGGATCGAATTAATCAGGTAGAGCTGGCGGTGGATCGGGTTATTGAGGCCACTGGTGGCGAAATTCGCCTAGCCATGCCGCTTGGGCTGGGTAAGCCTAACCGGTTTGTGAATGCGCTCTACGCCCGTGTGGAGGCGGACACACGCTTGAGCCTTGATATCTATACGGCTTTATCTCTGAGCAAGCCCAGTGCTGGCAGCGATTTGGAAAAGCGTTTTCTGAATCCGTTTGCCGATCGGCTTTTTGCTGACTACGAAGAGTTAACCTATTTGGCCGCGCAGAAACGTGGAAACCTGCCTGCCAATATTCGTGTATTCGAGTTTTTTGTGCAGCCAGGCAGCATACTGGGCAATGATGTGGCGCAACAACATTACATTAGCAGTAACTACACTCATGTGGCGCGAGACCTCAATGCTCGGGGCGTGAATGTGGTGGCACAGTTGTTGGCGCATCGCCAGGTAGACGGCAACGATGAATACAGTTTTTCCTGCAATCCAGAAGTCACTCTCGACCTTATGCCGCTGTTAAAGGCGCGCCGTGAAGCCGGTGAAACCATTTTGGCCGTGGGCCAGGTGCATCGGGATCTGCCGTTTATGGAGAACGATGCTCGGGTGGAGGAGTGGCTGCCCGAAATGGATCTACTGGTAGATGATCCGCAAGGACATACCCGTTTGTTCAGTACACCGAACATGCCGGTGAATATTCAGGACCATTTCGTTGGGCTGCACGCCAGCACTTTGGTGCGCGATGGCGGTACGTTGCAAATCGGTATTGGAGCATTGGGTGATGCGCTGGTGCACCATTTGCGCTTGCGAGATCAGGATAACCCCCGTTACTTGAAGGCAGTAAAAGCCTGGGCAGTGCCACCGGAGCATGAGGCGCTGATTGAACAAGAAGGGGGAACCGGTGTTTTCCGTGAGGGCGTTTATGGTTGTAGCGAAATGATGACCCATGGGCTGTTGACGCTGATTGATGACGGCATCATTCGCCGCCCTGTGTATGACTGGGCGCCATTGCAACGGTTGGAAATGCATAACCCGACCACCCCGGGGCTGGCACTGCTGGATGCTTTGCGAGAACAGTCAGCAATTAGTCGGCGGCTGGATAAGGAGCAATTGCGTACGCTGAAGCGGTTTGGCATTTTTCGTAATGAAATTGATAAGCACGGGGATGAATTACAGTTGCCCAATGGGGTGACGGTACCCAATGATCTGGATGATCGCACCACCCGTGAGGCTCTGAAAGCGGTGTTCGGTGACCGTTTGGTTGGGGGGGTAGTCATGCATGGTGGCTTTTTCCTGGGCCCCCGTGATTTTTATGCGCGCCTGCGGGAGATGAGTAAGCAAGAGCACGCCCAAATTAACATGACCCGGATCAGTTTCATCAATCACTTGTATGGTGATGAAATCCTCAAACGGTTACAGCGTCAAGATGCCCGTTTTGTGAATACCGCTTTCACCGTCACCTTGCTTGGCGCGGTGGCTTCGGATCAAATTGAAAACGGCAGGGTACTTAGCGGGGTAGGCGGGCAGTATAACTTTGTCAGCCAGGCCCATGAGCTGGAAGGTGCCCGTTCTATTTTAATGGTACGAGCCTGGCGAGAACGCGCTGGCGAGGTCATGAGCAATATAGTGTTCAGTTATGGCCATAACACCATTCCTCGACACTTGCGCGATATAGTGATCACAGAATATGGGGTTGCCGACCTTCGTGGTAAGACCGATGAGGAAGTGGTGATGGCCATGCTAAACGTGGCCGATAGCCGTTTTCAGATAGAGCTGATGGAGCAAGCTCAGGCAGCAGGTAAATTGCGTGAGGATTACCAAATACCTGAAGTGCATCGTCGTAATAATCCCGAACACCTGCACGAAATAGCAGAACGGTGCGGTAAGGATAGCTTTCCATTGTTTCCGCTGGGTACGGACTTCACTGAGGTCGAGCAACGCTTGTTGACAGCGTTAACTTGGTTGAAAGAAAAAGTGAGTCACAAGGAGTACCTGAAATTGGGACGCAGGGCGTTATTCCACGATGGCAGCCCGTCCGAGTTTGCTGCGCAATTGAAACGTATGGAACTTAACAAGCCGGAAGGGGTTCGAGAACATATTTTCCAGCGCTTGTTGCTGACTGCGCTGGAGGCCACACAGGAAAACTAGGTTTATACAGGCTTTCCACCAGTCTGTTGGGTGTCTAGGCTGGGGCGGCAGAGAGCGCTGCCGTAACCCCTGTTGGCGAAGGCGTTACTTGTTATCGTTCTTTTTGTTTTCCGGGTTGATTTTTCGGCCCGGGCGGGGGCGGTCGCTACTGGAAAGGGTGCGCCAGAAAGGAATGCGACGGGTCACCGAAACCATTTCGTCGACGCTGTCGCTAATGCCGGACAAGCGATCAACCGTGTCGCGTAACCCCACCAGTTCATCCACGTGAGCAGCAATTTTGAACATCACCATGTAAAATTCCAGCAGGGCGCGTAATACCGATGCGGTTACTAGGAAAGTGAGTGGCGCGCCAATGAAAAAGTAAAAAAGGCCGCGCCAAGTGGACGTCATAAACGCGTCCACACACAAATAAATCAGAACCAAGGCGATGGCGGCCAGAGCGATACCATACACACCCGGTAGGACCTGAATGATCATGTATTTATCGAACTTGAAGTTAAATAGTTCGCGCCAGTATTGCACCATCCAGAAGTAACCCCGGCGGATTTTTTCATTGAAGGTTGCCGGTGTGGAAGTTTGTTGGTCGGTACTTTCATCGGTGTCGCGTTTTTGATCTACCATTTTGCGTATTGCTCCTCGACAAAACCGTAGTGGCGTTTGATGCAAAGTCGGCGCCCGTCATCCAGGCGAAGTTCGCCATCGAAGTGGCCAAACAGCTGATTAAAGTTGCTGGCAAAGAGGCCCAAATTAAGGCGCTCTTTGTGGTTCCCGTTGGGAGTGAACTGCAGGTTTACCCGCCCGCAGAGGCTATGGATATCCCAAGGTTGCATCAGATCATCACGATTGTAATCAAATAGCACCCCGCCGGTAGGGACCATGACATTATCAATCCACAAGCAGTTTTCGGAAAAGGTTGTCTCATTGACACCGCAGGATAGGTTCAGTCCGACGCGAGTGTCGCCCACCCGGGTGGACAGGCAGGCCCAATTCCAAAAGGTTTCACGGCGCATATAGCCGGCGGAAAAATCATGGTGCCCGCTGGCATCTAAGGCAGTCAGGTCAGTATGCTTGCCTTGGCGCTGCAGTGATCCGGTGACGGCTTTGCCTGCCACTTTATTGGCATACACCCAACCATTAATACCGGTGCGGGTGCACAAAGACATGGGTTGAAAATCTGTGCCTTCGTCCATCTGGGCATGGAGGGTTAGGTCGTCTAACTTCACTGATAGACTTTTGCTGAGAGCACCTACACTATCCTGCTGGTAACCGAGGCGGATAACCACATTCTTTTGCTGAAATACGCTTTCTCCTTGTCGTGGAGAAGGCGACATGTGCAACCCTTTGCCTAATGGTGAGCGCCAAGTATACTGGTGGAGAACGCCGGTTTGCGGCTCAAAAAGATAGAAAAAAGCCATGCCCAAGTAGGCCGTGTGGGCAAATGCGCAACCGGCTAGAAGTTCATCGCTGATAATGCCGAAGTACTGGAACTGCTTGTAATGAAAATGCCGAGTAAAAGACGACGCCGGCTTGCCCATGGGGGTGCGATAATCCGCTTCACGACCGTTGATGGTAGCAACAGTGTGCGGGAATACGCCGAAAGCGACCTGGCCTTGATCATTAACTAAGGCCGGCGGTTGTTGTGATTTCATAGGGTCGGCCAGCTGACAGGTATAATGAAGCCCGGTTGGTCATGGAGAGGGTTTGTGACCATGAGGGGCGAGAGTTTGATCCAACATAGTCAATCAATGAAGGGGGATCAACGAAAGTGGGCTCTTTGTCCGACATAAACGGGGGCGTCCAGAACGGACGATCAATGATGGACCTAGTACCCTCATCCAACTCATGTATGGTTCGCCACCATCCGTGCTCGTGGCTAGCGGCCAGCATTTCCCCTTCGCTGGGAGTGTCGCAGTGATAGAAGAGGCTGCCGCGTGTTAGCAGGGGCTGGCCGTTTTCTTCCCCGCCTTGTTTTACTCGCTGAGCGCGGGCAATCTCTGATTGATATCGGCATAATCCCCCAGGAATTAGCAGGAGCCAAAATTAGAGTATTCTCGTGCTCTATGCGCAGAAGGTTTTGCATTAAACGATCAAAATTTACTGACAACCAAGTCATGGCTATTCTCAAGCAAACCGAAGGCGGTGTTCCGGTACCTGAGCTGTGCCGGGAATAGCTGAGCAGTGCTAAATTTACAAGTAGCGCAGCAAATACGGTGGCACGGATGCCTCAATAATGGCTAGCCTGAAGGAGCTTGAAGATAGAGAATCGGCGGCTGAAAAAGATGTACGCTGAGGAGCGCCTCAAGTCTGAGCTACGTAAGGAAGCCGTCGAAAAAAGTGATAAGCCCTGCCAAAGGCGCGAGCTTTCTAAAGCAGCGGTTGGTTAACAGGGCGTCAGTATGCGGGTGTGTAGTTCCCCCGCTTTAGTGGACACCTTCTCTTAATCAGAGGAGGTGGCATATGCCCCGATACAACAATCCGAGAAAGACTTGGCGGTATTCGACAGACTTTAAAGTAAAGGCCGTTGAGCTTAGCTGTCAGGAAGGCATTCAGGTTCAGCAAGTGGCGGCTGGGTTGGATATCCACCCGATGATGCTTTCGAGGTGGCGCAAGGAATACCGTGAAGGAAAGATCAAGCCAGATGGCCGAAAGCGTGTTGGTGTGATGAAAGAAAAGAAAGCTCCCTCCGGCGAGGAGTTGAAAGAGCTCGATAAGCTCAAACGGGAAAACACCCGCTTGCAGAAGGAAAATGACCTTCTAAAAAAGTGGCAACGGTATCTGTCGGATCGACATCAGAGCGATTTGGATTCATCCAGGAACACGGACGAAGACTAGGCGTCAGGTACCTGTGCAATTGGTTGGGTGTGTCGAGGAGTGGCTACTATGCGTGGTGCAAACGCAAGGAGCCGCCACGAGCCCGAGAAGATAGATGCTTGCTGAAGAAAGTGCGCCGGATCCATGGGGATTGCCGGGGCGTCTATGGCAGCCCGAGAGTGCATCAGGCCTTGCGTCACGAAGGCGTCCGGATTGGCCCGTAAGCGTGTTGAGAGGCTGATGAGGGAGGCTTCGCTGGTGGGGCGTGTGGCAAAGCTGTACCGCAGGGTGCCGGGGGTGGAGCGATTCTATCAACGCCACAAGAACCTGCGCCTGAATAGGCCCGCTCCAACCGGGGTAAATCAGCAGTGGGTAGCGGATCTCACTTATATCAAGGTTAACCGGCAATGGCAGTACCTGGCGGTCGTGTTGGATGTCTATTCGAGGAAGGTGATTGGCTGGTCGCTGGGGGACAGGAAGACAGCTAATCTGACTCTGAGGGCCTTGCGCCATGCTTTACGGGTGCGAATGCCGTGTTCCGGTCTAATATTCCATACGGATCGTGGAGTGGAGTATGGCGCGTACTTGATCCAGAACGAGCTAGGTAGGCACGGCATCAGACCCAGTATGAATCGGCCTAAACACTGCACGGACAATGCGCATATGGAATCGTTCTTGCATAGTATGAAAGCTGAAGTGATCCATGGCGTATCGTTTAAGGATGAGCAAGAGTTGCGAGCGGTTCTGAGTGGCTACATCAACCAGTTTTATAACCAGAAAAGGTTACACTCTGGCATTGGCTACGTGGCCCCGGCAGAATACGAGAGAATGGCAGCGTGAAATGAAGCGTGTCTATTTTGTCGGGGGAAGATTAGTGGCCTGCGAGGCCTATAGTATGAGTGAACGCGGTTACCGTTATCAGGCCAGATTCAGCGACGAAAATGCCGCCATCGTCGATTGGCTGCTGCGGTTAACTCGCAACCAGCGCAACAGGAACTTCGGTCTATGTTTCTTGTACTTGCGCAACGTGAAGGGTTTTCCATGGAATCACAAGCGGGTGTACCGCATTTGCCGAGAGCTGGAGCTTAACCTTCGAATCAAGCCTAAGAAGCGGCTCAAGCGTGAGAAACTTGAGGAACTGTCGGTACCGGCTGAGCATCACCGAGACGTGGTCGGCGAACTTCATGCATGACCAGTTGGGCTATGGCCGCAGTTACCGGTTGCTCAACGTGACCGATGAATGTAATCGATAAGGCCAGAGTATAGAGGTGGATTTCTCCTTGTCCGCTGAGGGGGTTATCAGAACACGGGATCGGCTGATTGAATGCCGAGGTAAGCTCAAGCGATTGCGTGGCGACAATGGGTGGGAATATCTCCGTGGTGTACTCGCAGCCTAGACTGATAAGAATGGCATCACACTGTCATTTATTCAGCCAGGTAAGCCGCTACAGTTTCCACTCAATTATTGATATTCAGGATTGTGCAACTCAGTGGCGATGGCTTTACAACCATGAATGGAAAATATGGCCCTTGGCCCATACCTCTACTTTTAGCTCCAGTTAAAATGGGAGGTTATTACATTTGAATGAAATTCGAACGAATTAAAGAGGCGGTTCTGGCCAAAAAGTACGGACGTTAAAAAATAAAAAAAAAGCGGCTAAAGAACGCAGAAGATTTAATCGAAGATTCAGAAATATATTGAATTATAAAACCCCACCGGATTTAATGAGAGAGCATACCAAGGTCATTGCCACTTAAAGGGTGGTGTGCTTCTGATTTGAATCTGCGATTGAAAATACTCAGCTATCGAGACCAACGTCAATGAAAAAACGTATAGCCGCTCAATCAAGCTCAACGGTAGCGCTTGTTAATTCATCAAATGGTTCATTACGGGGCACCCAGCCTGAAGACAAGTTCAATGAGCAACAGGATTGCACAAACCTTGGTGGATCTATCTCGCCGGAAATCAAATCCCTCCCTTTGGCCAGCGCACAGCGTGGTTTATGGTTTGGTGAGCAAATTGGGCCTAAAGATGCGGTATATAATATAGCGGAATATTGTGAAATTCTTGGTGAAATTAAAGTCGATATTTTCATTGCCGCGCTTAAGCAAATTACCCAAGAGGCTGAGACTACTCGAGTCGAGATTCACGACACAGCAGACGGTCCTAAGCAAATTATTCTAGATCGCTATAAAGGCGAGTTTCCGGTGATAGACTTGAGCGGGGCCACTGATCCTAGGTCTGAAGCAGAGAAATGGATGATGGATGAGCTCCATCGGCCTGTTGATCATGCCTGTGACCCGCTGTGGTTTTGCGCACTCTTTAAAATTAGTGAGCAGTGTTATTTTTGGTATCAACGTAGCCATCACCTAGTGCTTGATGGTTTTAGTGCCGGCATTATTTCACGGCGATGCGCCGAGATTTATAATGCTTTACTTGAGCATCGAGACATTGGTCCTAGTCCATTTCTACCTTTGCGCATTCAGCATGAGCAAGAGCAGCGCTACCGTGAGTCTGCACGGTATGAGCGTGATCGTAATTACTGGATAAATCAACTTAGCGGATTACCCGATCCGGTGTCGCTTACCCGACACAATGCAGTGCGCGCGGGGGGAATGCGCAGGAGCACCGCTCAGTTATCTATAGACACTAGCAATACACTGCGTAATTTAGGAAAAGACACTAAGGCGAGTTTGCCTCAGATACTAATTGGTTTGTTTTCGGCCTATATATATCGGATGACAGGCGCAGATGATTTGGTATTTGGTATGCCCGTATCTGCTCGCCCCAATCGTGATATGCGCAGTATTCCGAGCATGATGGCCAATGCAGTATCGATTCGTTTGGCGATGAATGCTGAGCTCAATTTAAGCACTTTAACAGCGCAAGTATCTAAAGCTGTCAGGCAGGCTTTGCGACATCAGATGTTTCGCTATGAGGATTTGCGCCGTGAGCTAGGCTTGCTAGGCCAAGGACAGCAAATTTCTTGGGTCGGCGTGAATATAGAGCCCTTCGATTATGACCTGCGATTTGGCGGTCATCAGTGCCTCGCCCATAATATTTCCAACGGCACCGTCGAAGATTTAACGGTGTTTATCTATGATCGTGGTGCTCATGCGGGCTTGCGTATTGATTTGGATGCTAACCCCGCCCTGTATTCTCAACATGATTTAGATACTCACAGAGACCGTTTTGTGCGGCTAATTAGTTCGGTTGTTAACGATCCTAGCGCACCAATCGGAAACATAAGCCTGTTGTCTGAATTTGAAAGAAAATGCATCTTAGATGACTGGAATAAAACTGAGAAGCCATTACCAGACACTAATTTGCTGGCGCTATTTGATAGCCAAGCGATAAAAACGCCGGATTCGATAGCTCTTACAAGTGGTGACAAAAAACTCACTTACCAGCAACTACAGAGTGAAGTCGTTAGGTTAAGCCACGCCTTAATCCAGCGTGGCATTGGCAGCGGCGACATTGTTGCAGTTGCTCTTCCCCGCGATGAATCTATGCCAATCGCTCTTCTCGCCATAATGAGAACTGGTGCCGCCTATTTGCCGTTAGATCCGACGGCGCCTGCAGAGCGCTTGGCATTGGTATTGGGTGAGGGTAAGCCTACGCTGATCTTATCTGCGTCGTCTATTAGCCGTGCATTATTTAAAGACGATGTCGCTGTACTTAATTTAGATACTGTCGATACTGGCTTAGCTGAAACAAGTATTAACCCTGCACCTATTCACGGCAACACCAGTGCCTATGTTATATATACATCTGGATCAACTGGGCGCCCTAAAGGGGTTGAAATCAGCCACCGGGCGTTATTGAATTTTTTGTTAGCTATGCAGGATGAACTGCAAGTTCATGCCAATGATAAATTATTAGCTTTAACGACCGTCGCATTTGATATTGCCGCGCTTGAATTATATTTGCCATTGATCAGTGGTGCTGAGGTGGTGATCGCAAGTCGCGAGATTGCAAAAGATCCCGAAAAGCTTGCAGCGCTTATTGCCGATGAAAAAATTAACCTAATGCAGGCGACACCTTCCCACTGGCAAGCATTATTGGCAGATTATGCCGATCAAATTAGCAATGTACGGCCCTTGGTGGGGGGGGAAGCATTGCCTGCGCAACTCGCCCATAAAATGCGCAAATTAGGCCATCCTATTATTAATCTCTATGGCCCAACTGAAACTACGATTTGGTCTACCATCATGAAGTTAGATGGCGACGATTTAGACGCGCCGCCGATTGGTCGTCCGATCCAAAACACGACAGTATATGTGTTAGATCAAGAGATGCAGCCAGTGCCCTTAGGAGCGATTGGGGAACTGTATATTGGCGGTGTTGGTTTAGCAAAAGGCTATTTACATCGGCCTGAACTTACCGCAGAGCGTTTTATCGAAAACCCCTTTGGGGCTGGTCGCTTATATAAAACCGGTGATTTAGTTCGTTGGCGCGCAGACGGTGTATTAGATTATTTGGGCCGTAATGATTTTCAAATTAAAATCCGTGGTTTTCGTATAGAAGCTGAAGATGTAGAATCAAATATCCAACGTTGCGAGGGTGTAAAACAAGCCGTTGTCACCCTTCGCGAAAATCCGGACGGCGAGAAAAGGTTAGTCGCGCACTTTGTTCCCTGCAGGCTCGACACCGGAGAGAGCGCAATAGTTGATACTGCAGTGTTGCGTAAGCGCTTAGCGCAAAGCTTACCTGATTATATGATTCCATCGGTGTTTATGTGTGTCGATACCTTGCCCACCAACGTTAATGGCAAGTTAGATCGAAACGCCCTGCCGGAGCCGACCTGGCAAGCCTCTCTTGGTTATGTCGCACCTCGTACAACGCTAGAAACACAGCTCGCGGCTTTATGGTGTGAGATTTTTGGGCGTGAACGAATCGGTATTCACGATAGCTTTTTTGACCTAGGCGGCGACTCTCTAACAGCTGCAAGAATGGTATCGCGTTTACGTGAGTTGCTTACTCAGGATATTCCTCTCGCCGCCATCTTTGAAGCCAGCACAATCGCAGAACTCGCTGCGCAATTAGAACATCATCAATCTGTTGACCCCTTGGACATGATGTTACCGCTTAAATCCTCTGGCACCGCAAGCCCGCTGTTTTGTATCCATCCGGTAATTGGTTTAAGTTGGAGCTACAGCGGTTTAACCCGCTATCTCGATAAAGAACAACAGCTTTATGGTGTGCAAGCCCGAGGTTTAGCCACCGAACCCCAACAACATGGGGCTGCAGGTTTAGGTTTACCTACAAGCATCACAGAAATGGCTGGCGAATATATTGAACAACTGCGACGCGTGCAGCCAGCAGGGCCGTATAAACTATTGGGCTGGTCCTTAGGTGGATTAGTGGCACATGAAATCGCACGACTCCTAGAGGCTGAAGGCGAGGAAATAGGTTATTTAGCAGTGTTGGATTCCTACCCTTATGTGCAGCAGCCAGCGCAGTTAGCAGACGAAGCACAATTAGTACAAAGTGCATTGACTTTTATGGGTTTGGCCTCGGACTCTTTGCCTCAAGGCGAAGAAAGTATGGCCAATTTAAGCGATTTGTTGTGCCGCGAATATGATATTCACAACCTCCCTTTTGTGAAAGAAATGCAGCAAAGTAATGGCAATATTATAGAGAGCGTTAGGCTGATTATCGAAAATAATCTTGTTATTTCCCGCCAGTTCACGCCAGGGAAAATCAAAGCTGCAATGCTGTTTATTGCCGCAACTGAAACAGTAGAAACTGACATGGTCGATGTACTGCACAACAGCGCTGATATTTGGCAAGAGTATGTTGGCAAACTCACGATTCATCACGTGGACTGCCATCACCAAGATATGTTCGACGCACCTGCGCTAACGAAAACCGGCCCCTTAATCGCTGACTCACTTATGCCATAAAATGTGGCGTACAAATGAACTACCGTGAAACCTCAGTACAAGGTGTCAAGTGCGAGGCACTTATTAGCGCTGTAAAAGAGCAGTAATTATGCTTAAACATCACTACCATATTTAGGCTGTTAATGAATATTACCATCTTTAGTATCGGCACTCAGGGTGACGTTAGGCCCTTTATCGCTCTGGGTTTAGGATTGCAGGCTGCGGGCCATAAGGTCTGTATCGCCAGTGGTAAAACCTGTAAGGACTTGGTTATAAATCACGGCCTGAGATATGCGCCCTTGACCGCAGATTTCTTTGAACTTATGGCTAAAGATCCGCGTGCTATTCAACGCGGCCTGAATCCCTTGGCCTTAATGAACACCGCGCGCAAGCATCTTAAGGATATGGGTCGACACTGGGCTGAAGAAGGGTTGGCCGCCGCTAAAGATGCTGATTTACTGTTAGGCAATGGCATGATGGCGGTGCTAGCGAACTCTCTGGGCGAAGCACTGAATATCCCGACGGTAGAAACGCATTTGCAGCCAGTAACCCCTTGCCCTGACATTCCGCCGATGATGCTGACACCACCGAGCAAACCACGTAACGGCAGGGTTAACGAATGGCTTTACCACCTTTTGCGAGTCATTACATGGCGTATGCTAAGTGCAGCTTACAGTCCAGTGCGTAAAGCCCTTCAACTGCCGGCACTACCTTGGTATGGCCCGTATTATCAACAAAAGATAGAAGACCGCAGGATTCTTTACGGCTACAGTCCCGCCTTACTTCCACGATCACGCCACTGGCCCGCGGGTGTGCAAGTGACAGGAAATTGGTTTTTAAACGGTGAATCACAGTGGCAGCCATCAGCGGAGTTAGAGCAGTTTCTCGCTACTGGCGACAAACCAATATATATCGGCTTTGGCAGTATGCTAAGTGACGACACCGATAATCTTAGTGCCCTCATCTATGAAGCCGTTGCAGAAAGTGGACGCAGAGCAATTATTGCGACGGGATGGGGGGGGCTTAAAGCAAAGTTCAATAATAATCCTAATATTTTAGTTATTGAGGCTGCGCCGCATGACTGGCTATTTCCCAAGGTTTGTGTCGCGGTTCATCATGGCGGTGCGGGTACCACGGCCGCAACCATTCGCGCGGGCATTCCTTCGGTGGTTATTCCATTTTTTGGTGATCAACCGTTCTGGGCTTGGCGACTTGAGCAAAATGGTGTGGCGCCCAAAATGATTAAACGCAAAGACCTCACCGCTGAGAAATTAGTCGCCGCCATCAACATGGCTTGTGTACCTGAGATGCAAAACGCCGCCGCTAAAATGGCAGTAAAAGTGGCCGAGGAAAATGGCGTTCAATGTGCGATAGATCTATTGACACAATGGGGCTTACTCGATTCTTCCGACCTCAATGCCAACACGTTATCGGCTGATAATTGAGCGCTATCCACGCAAGTTACGGCGACGTGATTAAGCCATTAACACAGGGGCTATCGAATTTTTTTACTGCTGGTAAAACCGTTACACTCAGCGGTTTTACCGGCACCTGCTATCACTGCCGCTTTGACGCCGCGCATTACCATGATGCCCTCTTTGCACGTTACAAAACTCCCCTTCCCGCCACGCTAAGCAATGCGACAGCCTCACGCAAAGCCGAATTTCTTGCTGGACGCATTGCAGCACATAATGCTTTTATTCAATTAGATTTAAGGCCAGAGATTATTGGCATTGGTTTGCGGCGTGAGCCGCAGTGGCCGCCGACAGTGTTGGGTTCAATCAGTCATCATGGAGACAGTGCATTCTGTATGATGATGCCTCGTCCTGCTCAGGCACCGCTTGTTTCTCCTGGAATTGATGTCGAAAAAGTGATTTCAGCAGACGATCGAGCCCTCTTGAGCCCAAGTATTCTCAGTCATGAGGACTTAGAGTTTATTCACGGAAACTTTGTAAATATAGAATATGGTTTTACAGTGGTATTCTCAGCAAAGGAGGCCCTGTTTAAAGCACTGCACCCAGCGGTGGGGCGATATTTTGATTTCCTAGATGTAAAAATATCGTCAATTCATACTGAGCGTTGTGAGCTAGAACTTCGCCTAGTAACTAATTTGTCCGCGCAGCTTTTAAACGCCCATACCGTCACCGTATATTGGAGGAGGGAGATAAATACCGTCATTAGCTGGGTGCTCCCTAGCCATTGAGGGTTGTAGTGGCATAGCGAATTTGGCCACCTGTTTTTAAGTGCATGATCTCTCACAGAGAAAGTCATGTGGATATGATGACGGAGAAAAGAACTTTTAGCCCGGAGTTTCGTTTGGAGACGGCGGAGCTTGTGGTCGACCAGGGCTACACTTTGAACGCGGTTGCGATGCTATGGGGGTCGGCAAGTCCACGATGGAATATTGGGTGCGTAAACTGTGGGCTGAGCGCGCAGGCGAATGAAGGAGCTTGGGCTGGTCAACACTCAACCGTCGAGTCACGTCTACAAGAAGGCCGATCAGTCGCACGTGGATATTTCCAATCTGTTCGACTGTGAGTTCGATGTAAGAGCGCCCAACAAGGCCTAGGTAGGGGATATTATCTATATCTGGACGGGAGCCCGCTGAGCTTATCTGGCGGTCGTCATCGAGCAGTTCCCTCGTAAACCGGTGGGCAGGGTCTTGTCGTTCTTCCCGAACACCGACATGGTAGAAAAGGCGTTGATGCTGGCGTATGAATCTCGCGGCTGTTCACCCAAAGACGTTCTGTTTCACTCGGATTAAGGTTGCTAGTACACCAGCCTGGGGTT
This sequence comes from Alcanivorax sp. NBRC 101098, assembly GCF_001010505.1. Classification (GTDB taxonomy): domain Bacteria; phylum Pseudomonadota; class Gammaproteobacteria; order Pseudomonadales; family Alcanivoracaceae; genus Alcanivorax; species Alcanivorax borkumensis. The sequence goes on along the minus strand of NZ_AP014613.1, from coordinate 2,023,659 downwards.
CCGGCAGTTGCTTTGACGTTACCGGATGACGCAGAGCCTCAGTCGACAAGGTAATTGCTGGGACAATGCCTCGACAGAGCGCTTCTTCAGGAGACTGAAAACGGAATGGATGCCTGAGATTGGCTACCCCCAATGTTGCGGCAGTGAAGCAATCTGTGACCGGCTATATGCTCGATTACTACAGCAGTCTCAGACCACACAAGCATGCCGATGAACTAGCGCTGAATGTGGCGGAAAAGAGCTACAGCAATGCTCAAAAGTCGGTGGCCAAAAACACTTCACCACTACAGTGGAGATTCGGGCTGTGCTTTATGTATTTACGCAACGTGAAAGGCTACTCCTAAAATCATAAGCGCGTATATCGGCGACCCAGTGGCTGTGGCAATACAATAACGAACGGCCGAATTCAGTCATCGGCGGAGTACCCCCGACCCAGCTACTACCGGTGGGCTAACCTTCTACTCATGGGGGCGGTTAAAAAAGGGGGCGCGGATTACAATGCTGAAAGAGTAATCCTAGACGCCGTGGCGCGGCGTGAACGTGTAATCGTTCGGCCGCTCGGCGCGTAGTAATGCCGGGTCCGCCTGCAATTCATGCTGCAGTAGAATACTGGCATCCAGAAATGGAGAGCAGCGCAACAGAGCGGGAGCGTGTACTAGCCAGCCCAGTTGGCGGGCGAGCGTCTCTGTTGCACTATGGGGCATTACACCGATGTGGGTACGGAGGAAGCCTGCTCTTCGCGCTTTTCCAGGGCGCTACGGACTTCGTCGGCCCAGCGTAGCCAAGTTTGTTGGTCCAGAATGCCACGGCGCAGGGTTAGGTAAGTGAACAGGTCACGGTCCTGATGGGTGTCATTCAGTTTAGCGGCCAAGGCTTCAAAGGTGTTCAGTCGCTCACGCCGTAGATCCGTCTGGTCGTCTAGCTCTCGAATGATGGTGGCGCTGTCGGACATGCTTCCGCCAGCAATCTTCACCATAAAAGCGTCACGAACTCGAGGTGGAGCTGCGGGTTTACGAAGCCAACGAGTCAACTCGTCACGCCCTTCATCCGTGATCCGGTATAGTTTTTTGTCTGGTTTGCCATCTTGGGGAATATGGCGATATTTCACCATGCTTTGATCGTTGAGCTTACCCAGCTCAAGATAGATCTGCTGGTGGGTGGCGTTCCATACTAGCCCGATACTGTTGGCAAATTCGCGAGCGAGGTCGTAACCGCTGGCTTCCTGATCTTGTAATAGGACAAGTATGGCATGGCGCAAAGACACGGCTCACTCCTCGTTTTTTTATGATGTCTTACCCGTTTGATAGTAGAGAGCTGTGTAGTTGCTGCGCAATCTGTTGAATAAGGAGTTTTGTAAAAACTTGATGAGGTTACTCTACAGGCTTCAGCAAATGTAAGTATTTGTTATAAAAATAGATGCATCTTGTAGGTCGTATGGCGGATAAAGGAAAACGATGTTGTATTTCTATATCCGCCTTAATGTAACGTTATTCAAGCGAGAGCTTGGCGGATGCATATTCGTCAGCAGCCTAATGTTGCGTTAGATCTATCTCGGGGCGTTACGGTCGATACTAGATAAGATGTTTTACTGGTAATATTGTCGAAGGGTGCCATCTTTTTAGGTTATTTTAATCGAAGCTTTATTGGGTTTTTATCCGTAGAAATTATGAGGACCTCAATCTGCTTGGACTCCTCGGGTGTTTGCGGCCTTTACATACTCGCTGAATAACGGCTTTGGTCGCTGGTGCAGGTTGTCACTGGAGTATAAGGCTAACGGTGGCGTTGTTTTTTTCAGTCAATGAGCCAAGGACAGTCGTCATATCCGCTAAAGTGCAGGGGTGAATGACTTGAAGTGGTGTTTCGATGGCTGTTTATTTTTCTTGGCGAATGGCAGATGATTCGCGACCGTCAAGAGGCTTGCAAATCAGTAAGCCTGAGGAGAATGTCATGTTAGGCGTCGTGAACGCGGATGCTGACCAAGTTAAACGCTGGTTGCAGCAGGCCAATATTCAGCACTATATCTGTGAGCACTGTCATGCCCTGCACTTGTCCGAACTACAGGAACGGGAAGGGGTGGTGGACGCGCGCCTGTTCGTAGAAGAAGACGGGATTCTGTTGACCAGTGAATTGGAAGTGCGCCCTGCGGCTTTATTTGCGGTGCAGGCGGAGCTGGGCCGGCTGAACATGGCTTACCCCTCGGTGAAGGTGTTTTTGGATGTGAATGATGATTCCCTGCCACGCCTTGTGGTCTGCGACTTGTTGTTGGGCCGCAATGGGGTGACCTTTGAGCAGTTTATTTATTTTGTCCAAGCGACGGTGGATGCTACGTTGCAACTGCTTGATGAAAGCCAGGAATCTGATTGGTTGCTGTGGCCGGATGACTTTGAATCCGGCGCCAGTGGCGCGCTGCATTAACATTGCCGCCGGGTCCCGGCGTTTGCGCATACGCTAAGAGGGCACGGACGGTGCACGATAATGCGGATTTGTTGGGTGGTGTGGGCGGTAGCCTTTTAGACGGCCTGATTGATGGTTTGGTTAGGCGTGGCTATGCGGTGGCGCCAAATTATTTTTCTGCTGCTTTGGTGCGGGCTCTTCGTGAAGAAGCGCGCTACAAAGATCAGCATGGTGAATTTCGTCTTGCCGGCATTGGTCGTCGCCAAGAACATCAGAAGGACACCCGGGTACGCAGCGACCGTACCTGCTGGTTAAAAGGTGATTCGCTGGCTCAGTGTCAATTGTTTGAAGGGCTGGAAAGTCTGCGTTTGGCTGTGAATCGTGAGTTGTTCATGGGGTTATTTGAGTTGGAGTCTCATTTTGCCATCTATGGGCCGGGGGATTTTTATCAGCGACATGTAGATGCCTTTAATGGCAATAACGGCCGGCTTTTGTCGGTGGTGCTGTATCTCAATGAAGGTTGGCAAAGTCAGTGGGGGGGGCGTTTGCGTATCTGGCCCAAAGCGAATGCTAACCGCGTAGCCACGGAAGTGGAGCCTCGGGCAGGGACGCTGGTAGCGTTCCTAAGTGAGAACATTCCCCACGAAGTCCTGGCAGCTACTCGAGAACGTTACAGTATCGCTGGGTGGTTCCGTTGCAATAACACCACGGCCGACAGGCTCGACCCAGCACGTTGATAGCGTGATGTTTTTGCCGCCTCGACACCCATTTTGGCCATCGGGCCTGATTCACTATTATAACAATGCCAGAGACACTGTTTTGGTTTCTCAGCGTTGCTTGCCAAAAAAACATCCAACCCCTTGAAAGCGGCTCCCTGAGCCCCATTTTCTTATTCAGTGACAACTGGCCGGTTGGAGTAATGCAGACAGTCTTAGTGACTGCTTTTGACTCCTTGTCACATCAACCATTTTTAAACCGTTTTCCAGCGGATGCCTGCGGGGTCTGCTGGTGAGATTGGAATGAGGATAGTGTGATGAATACCGGATTTTCCCTTGCCCCATTGTTTCGCCATTCTGTTGGCTTTGATCGTTTCGATGAATTGCTGGACGCGGCGTTGCGTGCGGACCAGTCCAATGGTTACCCGCCGTACGATATTATCCGTGAAAGCGATGGCCGCTACCGTATTGTTATGGCGATGGCAGGCTTTGCGCGCAATGACCTGGATATCACCGTGCAAGAAAATGAACTTCGCATTCGCGGTAACTTGAAAACGGAAGACGATAGCGAACGTACTTGGCTGCATCGTGGTATTGCCCGCCGGGCTTTTGAGCGGACGTTCAAGCTGGCTGACCACGTGGAAGTGGAAGCGGCTGGGTTAGAAGATGGCTTGCTGACCGTGACCTTGACCCGCGTGGTGCCAGAAGAGAAAAAGCCCCGTGTGATCCCGGTTGAGGGCGCGTCGCCACCTGCGAAAAGTAATTAATCAGCCATATTGTCGACGCAAATTTGTGACACGGCAAGGGGCTCTAAGGAGCCCCTTCTTTATTGAATGTGGGTAACCATATGATGGTTTAGGTGCGTAATGGCTGGGTGGCTTGCGCGGCCTCTCGTCCATAAACCGTCACCTGTCCCCGCATCATGCCTGCTGCTTTTTGGCGATGCGGGGCTGGCTCTGTCTGTGCCTAGCGTTCCATCCAATACGCCGCAACATCCAGCATACGGTGGCTGAAGCCCCACTCGTTGTCGTACCAGGCCAGCACTTTTAATTGTTGCTCCAATATCCGAGTGTGGTTGGTGTCGACCACGCAAGAGTAGGGTTGGTGGTTAAAGTCACTGGAAACCAGGGCCAGATGGTTCATGGCCAATACCCCCTGCAAGTCACCGTGGGCCGCATTGTTCAGGCTGTTATGAATCGCCTCCACCGTAGCGGGCTGTTCCAGCAGCAATGTCAGGTCCACCAATGATACGTTGAGGGTGGGAACTCGCACCGCCATTCCGTCCAGTCGCCCGGCCAGGTGAGGCAGCACTTTTCCTACGGCTTGAGCTGCGCCGGTGCGGGTTGGAATCATATTGACTGCCGCGGCGCGGGCGCGCAATAAATCTCCGTGGGCCTTGTCTACCAGGTTCTGGTCGTTCGTGTAGCTGTGGATCGTGGTCATTAGCCCCTGTTTCACCGTGAAGTTGCGGTCCAGTACATCTACCAGCGGAGCCAAACAGTTGGTGGTGCATGAGGCGTTGGAAACGATGCGTTGATTGTCATCAAGAATCTTGTGGTTGACGCCATAAACCACCATGGCGTCGGCGTCGCCCACCGGGTAGCTTGCAAGTACCCGGCGAGCGCCAGCATCAAGGTGCTGTTGAAGTTGTGCTCGTTGCTTGTAGCGGCCGCTGCATTCGAACACTAAGTCTGGAGCCAGTTCACGCCATGGTAATTTTTCCAAATCGGCAATGGCGTAGCAGGGCACGCTGAGACCATTAATTTCCATGGTTTGGCCGTCATAATGCACAGGATGAGGCCAGCGACCATGGGTGGTATCGAAGGCAAGCAGGTGCGCGAGTACATTGAAATCGGCAAGATCGTTGATGGCGACAAGTTCAAAACGCTCCCGGGCTGGATGTTCGCTGAGGGCCCTAACTAGGCAGCGTCCTATACGGCCGAAACCGTTGATGGCAATGCGAATGGTCGGATTGCTGTCCATGAAGCCTCCCTGTTCGCGCTGGGGTTAGATATAGAGTCTGATGGACCTTACTTTGCTTTTTCAAGTGTAGCCTTGCGGCTCGACTGGGGCCAGCCTGCTCAAGCTTTAGCCTGATGAACGCCCAACCCCGGTCGTGCTCTTGCAATAGCGGTGGGCTTTCGCCACAATGCGCGCTCGTTTCGCGGCTACTTGGTTACTAGGCTGCAAACGCGTTATGGTCGACCCGTCGGTCCCCCCGCAACGATAAGCTGCGAACCCCGCCAGGCCCGGAAGGGAGCAACGGTAGCAGTGGAATTGTGTGCCGGGGTGCGGCTGGCGGGAAGACCGCTCTAATTCCTGTACTCCCTCCCATCGCGCTTTTACGTAACACGCTTCTTGTACTGTCCTCCTTTCGGGAACTTCGTTAGCATAAGCTTTTTGATTCCAATCCTTTTTTTCTTCGTGGTCGAGAAAGCCGCTGGAGTGCTATGAGTTACCAGGTTCTTGCCCGTAAATACCGCCCCCGCACCTTTGATGAACTGGTGGGGCAGGAGCACGTTTCACGGGCCCTGATGCATGCCCTGGACCAAGATCGTCTCCACCATGCCTATCTATTTACCGGAACCCGCGGGGTGGGCAAAACCACTATTGCCCGTATCCTTTCCCGATGCCTGAACTGTGAGCAGGGTGTTAGTGCCCGGCCGTGCGGTGTATGCCCTACCTGTCAGGAAATCACCGACGGCCGTTTCGTTGACTTGATCGAAGTGGATGCGGCCAGCCGCACTAAGGTGGAGGATACCCGCGAACTGCTGGATAACGTGCAATACGCGCCGACCCGAGGGCGCTACAAGGTGTACCTGATTGATGAGGTGCACATGCTTTCCGCCCATTCTTTCAATGCGTTGCTGAAAACTTTGGAAGAGCCCCCGCCCCATGTGAAGTTTCTGCTGGCCACTACAGATCCGCAGAAACTGCCGGTGACGGTGTTGTCCCGCTGCCTGCAATTTAGTCTTAAGGCTTTGCCTGCAGAGCAGATTGCTGGGCATTTGAAAACGCTGCTCGACAAGGAAATGATTCGCTACGATGAGCCTGCACTGCTCTCGTTGGGCAAGGCGGCTGAAGGCTCTATGCGTGACGCGTTGAGTCTCACGGATCAGGCTATTGCGTTTGGCGGTGAGCAGCTCAGTAGTGAGGCGGTGAACGCCATGCTGGGCACCGTGGACCGTAATCATGTGCTTACCCTGCTGGTGGCGCTGGCCGAACAGGAACCGGGTGGGGTGCTGCAGGCATTAGCATCGGTGAGCGAGCATTGTCCTGGTGAGTTGGCATTGCTGGATGAGCTGATCAGCCAGCTGCACCAACTGGCGGTGTGTCAAGCGGTGCCAGGCAGTCACGATGAGACGCAACAGCAGCTCGCTGCAGCGCTTACTGCAGAACAGATTCAGCTTTATTACGACGTGGCTCTACGTGGCCGCCGTGACCTGCAGGATGCCCCAGATAGCCGCGCAGCCTTGGAGATGCTATTGCTGCGCATGGTGTTGTTCACTCCCAAAGGTGTATTGGTGCAAGGGGATAACCCCTCAGTAAAAAAGCCTAAAGCGGTAGCGTCGTCGGAGGAGCCCGGCGACAAGCCAGATTTGCGTGCCCTGTTGAACAAAACGCCTGCCGCTGCGCCGGCCCCGGTCTCGCTGCCTACACCTACATCGGCTTCTGCACCTGTTACAGCACCAGAGCCTTCGCCGACACGGGCTGCACCGGCCGCTGCCGAGCAGGCAGCATCAGCGGACGATGCGCCACCTTGGGATGAAAGCCCTGGCCCATCAACGTCTGCTGTCGCGGTCGCGCCGTCGCAGAGTGAACCGCAAGCTGAGCCAGAGCCTAATCAAGCGCCAACGCAGGAAGTAGAACCTCTGGCGCCGCTCGCGGAGCCCACCAATGAGGCGGAAGTTGCCACCTGGTGGGCCGCGTTGTTGTTGCGGCTGGACGTAGATGGCACGGTGCGCAATATCGCTCGCAATGCGGTGCTGATCAGCCGCGAGGAAAGCGTCTGGACGCTGCGCATCAGCCCAGGTCATCAGGTCTTGGTTAACCGCGAGCGGTTGGAAGAATTGAGTGGAGCGCTGGGGAATTACTTCCAGCGGCGTATTCAGGTTCAAGTGGAATTTGAGCAGCAGCCGGGCGCGACACCTGAGGTCATCGCCGAAGCTCGCCGGCAGGAATTGCTGCTCCAAGCTAAAGACACTCTGCATTCGGATCCGGTGGTGCAGCAGTTGATCACCACCTTTGGCGGTCGGTTGGATGATGAGAGTGTCACCCCGAAAGAGAGAGTGGAATAAAGAACGCGACACGCAACAGGCGAGATGATAAAGCATGGTTTGTCCGTGCTGGATGCTGCTTGAAGCGTTATATGGGAGTAAATCATGGATTTCGATATTAACAATCTCATGCAGCAGGCCCAGGCCATGCAAGAGAAAATGAAGAAAATGCAAGACGAAGCCGCCAATGCTGAGGTGGTAGGTGAGTCCGGTGCCGGCTTGGTGAAAGTCACCATGAATGGCCGCCATGATGTGAAAGGGGTGGATATTGATCCAAGCCTAATGAGTGAAGACAAGGAATTGCTGGAAGACTTGCTGGCCGCTGCGGTGAACGATGCGGTGCGCCGGATCGAGAAGCAGCAGCAAGATAGCATGCAGAACATGGCGGGTGGTTTTCCGTTCCCACCGGGTTTCAAACCCTAAGTTCAGCGACGAGACCCCGAAACTGTGAAACACGCGCCGCTGGTTGACCAGCTTATCAATGCCTTTACCTGCTTGCCCGGCGTTGGGCCTCGTTCGGCCCAGCGTATGGCTTATGCGTTGCTGGACCGCGGACGCGAATCTGGACGTCGCCTGGGCGATGCCCTCCATGCGGCTATGGATGGGGTTCAGCATTGCGAACGGTGCCGCAATTATGCGCAATCGACGCTTTGCCCGGTGTGTGAAGATCCGCGTCGAGATGCGTCGTTGGTGTGTATTGTGGCAACCCCGGGAGATGTGTTGGCCTTTGAGCAATCAGGCGAATACCGCGGCCAGTATTTTGTACTGATGGGCGAGTTGTCGCCGCTGGATGGCATAGGCCCCCGTGAGCTGGGGTTAGATGTGCTTGAGCAGCGTCTTAATGAAGGGCAAATCAGTGAATTGATACTGGCCACAGGCACCACGGTGGAAGGCGAAGCCACTGCGCACTATGTGTTGGGCCTGGCTCAAGATGCCGGGGTGGGTGTGAGTCGTATCGCTCAAGGGGTGCCAATGGGGGGCGAGTTGGAGTTTGTGGATGGCGCCACCTTAGCGCAGGCTCTGAAAGGTCGCAGGCCCTTTGATGCTTGAAGTTTCGGTCCCTTTCTTGAGCGCCTAATTTTTCCACTTTATCGATAAATCAAAACGATTGGATTCGTCTGGTTTCCTCCTCTGGCTTTCTGGTAAGGTAAAACCAAGCAAGCGCTAGGTTGTTTGTAATCAATAAATCCAAGGAGGCCCTGTGAGTGCCCTGAATTATTTCAATGAAACCCATCAGATGGTGCGCGATACGGTGCGCAAATTCGTTGAACGGGAGATTCTCCCGGAAGTAGACGATTGGGAGGAGGCGGGAGAATTTCCCCGTGAGCTGTACAAGAAAGCGGCATCTGCAGGCATTCTTGGCATCAATGCACCGGAAGAATTTGGTGGTACCGGTGAAGATATCTTCATGAAAGTTGCTGCCTGCGAGGAGCTGGTACGGTGCTCGTCCGGCGGCCTTTGCGCGAGCTTGGGCTCACTGGATATTGGCCTACCCCCCGTTTGGAAATGGGGCAGCGAGGCCATGAAGCAGCGGGTCGTTCCGGAGGTAATCAACGGAGACAAGATTTCGGCGCTGGCGATTACCGAGCCTAACGGGGGGTCTGACGTGGCCAACCTGCAAACTCGAGCGGTACGTGACGGTGATCATTATGTGGTAAATGGAGCTAAAACCTTTATTACCAGTGGGGTGCGCGCCGATTATTACACCGTAGCCGTACGCACGGGTGACAAGGGTTATGGCGGTATCAGCCTGTTGCTGATCGAAAAGGGTACCCCGGGCTTCACCGTTGGGCGCAAATTGAAAAAGATGGGCTGGTGGGCGTCTGATACTGCTGAGCTATTTTTCGAAGACTGCCGGGTGCCGGCGGAAAACCTTATTGGTCCGGAAAACGGTGGCTTCTACTGCATTATGAGCAATTTCCAGATGGAGCGACTGGTACTGGCAGTAACTGCCAATAGCACGGCTCAACTGGCACTGGATGAAGCTCTGCGCTATGTGAAAGAAAGGGAGGCATTTGGTCGGCCACTGGCAGGCTTTCAAGTAACACGGCACAAGTTGGCAGAAATGGCCACGGACGTAAAAGCCAGCACAGAGTTTACCTATCGGGTTGCCGCCAAAATTGCAGCTGGCGAGAATTGCGTGCTGGATGTGTCCATGGCGAAAAATGTGGCAACGCGTTGTGCTGATCGCGTGACCTACGATGCGGTACAACTATTTGGCGGCAGCGGATACATGCGGGGCACCGTGGTGGAGCGCCTATTCCGCGATAATCGGATTCTCTCTATCGGCGGCGGCACCCACGAGATCATGAATGAGGTGATTGCAAAGCAGATGGGGTTATAAACGGCAAGCTTCAAGCTTGCAGCTTAGAAAAGCGCTAAACGTAAGAGGCCGCGTCTAATTTTTATGGACGCGGCCTCTTTGCTTTAGAGCGAAAAAAGCTTCAATTTTTAACTGTCAGCTGCACTCTGCACGGGTCGCTTCCATTTTGCAGCGAACCTTGCGCAGAAGAGTGAGCATGTCCTGATCGTAGTAACCTTCGTCGCGAAGTTGATCACGGGCTTCCTGCATCATGACTTCATATTCGGCTTTGTCCGCATCGGGGATTTCTACCCACCAATGCTTGGCCACATGCTTGGCCTCATTATCTAACTGGCTGGTAATCCGTTGCAGGTTATTATAGAAGTATTCCCGTGATTTTTGAGCCATTTCTGCTGGGAACCGGTCTTTCTTCGCAATTAACTGGAAGGTTAGCTGAACCAGTGGGTAATTGATGATTCCACCGTCTGGGCTCAAGCCCTTGTACAATTCCAGAGCGCTGTAGGCCACCAGCGGTGCAACAATGATATCAACAACGCCATTGTTGAACTTGGTGGAGAAGTTGGTGATGTCTGAGGCGATGGGTGTAGCGCCGACCTGGGAAACGAGTTTGGCTTGGGTTTCATCGTATTCTAGAACCGCGACCTTTTTGCCAGCAGCCTTAGCCAGAGAATTTACTTCTCGGTCATTCACGAAAACAAATGCGGCCCCAGCGGGCGCAATTCCCATAATTTGGTAGGACCCTTGGGATAGTTTGTCCGCGCTTTGGGGGTGGGAAAGTACTTGTAGCAGCACTTTCATATGGTCCATGGTGGGAATGGCCCCAATGGAATCCACTGTCCCTGCATATTTATTGAATGCCCGACCGCGAATGCCAGTAATCAAAGAGGCATCGCAAATACCGGCTTTCAGGTCCTCAGCAACAATGGCCTCGTTGGTATAGGGCACAAGCTCTGTTTCCAGGCCCCAGCCTCGCGCGGCGGCTTTCCAGTCTCTCATGGCGTTCATGATCGGGCCTACATTGCCGACAATATCAAATACACAGATTTTGCGTTTGATGGTGTTTGCCTGTGCGCTAAAAGGCGCAGACAGGGCATAAAGGGCTAGAATGGCGGTAAACAGCTTCTTCATCAGTGTATCCCTGCTTGTTATTACTAGTATGTTTGCCGATGGTTGATTTTCTCGATAGTAGAGATGTCAACCGCCAACGCAATGCCTTTGATTTTTTGCTCAAGGGCATTCTGGCCAATCGCCATCGTAATCAGGTTTGGTGTTGGCGGCGGGTGCACTCGGTGCACTTTCGGTAAGCTTTGCTGGAACTGGATTGATCACTGTAGCCAAGTAAATGGACAATTTTTTCCAGGGGCAGGCAAGGTATTGAGTTGCAAAGGTTTCCCGCACTTTGTTGCGGATACGACTAAAGGCTGTGCCCGCCACTAACAAATGCTGCCGTAGCGAGCGCGACCTTCATGTCCAGCTTTTCAGCAATGGTTTGTAGTGAGCTATTACGACCAAAAGGATTTATTAGGGCACGGGAGGTCAGGTTATTTGATGCTGCGGGAAGGGTACTCTGGGCAGCAGGACGATATTGGCGCAAAAGTAGAGAACCAGTTTGAGCCGCATTTTCACTATCAGTTAGCCAGAAACGTTGGCCAACTGGAACCGCTGCGCTGTGTCGTGCATCCGGCTAGGTGTGAGCGTTATCTGCAACAGTGCCGCCAGCATAGAATGGTCGAAGGCATATCAAGATGGAGTCGCTGCATACTGGCCCGCTGGCGAGCAGCGCGCCACAGCGGAGATGGCCAATGAACGTGGCTGTATGCAAGGTCAAATAGGCCTGCAGTAATGTGAGAAGCTATGCTTGTATGATGACGAAGGTATGAAGCACAAAAAAGCCCCGCCGGGTTTGGCGGGGCTTTTTTGTGGCAGGCTCCTAGCTTGCCTGCTTACGCCTTACCTTGGTTGGCGACTGCTTCTGCCGCTTTCGCTGCAGCTTCGGCATCGCCCAAATAGTAGTTTTTAATGGGTTTGAGATTGTCGTCCAGCTCATAAACCATCGGCACTCCAGTAGGGATGTTGAGCTTTACGATTTCTTCGTCAGAAATGTCGCCGAGATACTTCACCAGCGCACGCAGACTATTGCCATGGGCGCAGATTAAAACCTGTTTCCCAGCTTGAATTTGCGGTTTGATATCACTTTCGAAGTAAGGAATAAAACGGTCCACCGTGTCTTTAAGACTTTCTGACAAAGGAATTTGAGCTTCACTCAAGTCCTTGTACACTCGGAAGTTGCCAGCGTAGCGCTCATCGTCACGTTCCATTTTCGGTGGCGGCGTATCGTAGCTACGGCGCCATATATGTACCTGGTCGTCGCCATATTTGGCGGCTGTTTCCGCTTTATTCAAACCCTGCAAGGCACCGTAGTGGCGTTCATTCAAGCGGTAGTCACGGATAACAGGGATCCACATCTGGTCCATGTTATCCAGAATGCTCCACAGGGTGCGGATCGCACGCTTGAGCACCGAGGTATAAGCCAGGTCAAATTCAAACCCGGCCTCTTTCAGTAGTTCGCCTGCGGTGCGGGCTTCTTCGCGGCCTTGCTCGGTAAGATCAACATCTTTCCAGCCTGTGAAGCGATTTTCCTTGTTCCATACGCTCTGGCCGTGGCGGACCAGTACCAGTTTCGTGCTCATTAGCGTCATCCTGTGCGATTTCAATGCGGCGCAAAGAGTAGCAGAAATGTGCCGGGAAATTGAGCGCCACAGGCCGTATAATCGTCGCAAATTCTGTTGTTGCCGCCGAAGGTGCCTGCTTTGTGTGTATTTTGCAGGTTATTTTGCCCTTCTCTTACGGCAGCAAAGATCCGAGAAAGCCGTATGTTAGGGCTTTTACATTCCCGGAAAAGGCAAAAAGATGGCGTATCTCTGGTGCGAAGATAACAAAGAGATCAGCGAATGGCAGGCAAGCCTGGCGGCAGGTAGTCGGCTATACCTGGACACGGAATTCATGCGTGAGCGCACCTTCTGGCCACAATTGGCACTGGTGCAAGTCCATGATGGTGTGCGCATTCGACTTATTGATACTACCGAGGTTGATGGGCCTACTTTGTTGCCAGTATTTCAGAATCATACCTTGGTGATGCATGCTTGTTCCGAAGACTTGGAAGCAATTGCTACGTTTACTGGCCAGTACCCGGCGGCCATTGAAGACACCCAGATTGCCGCTGCACTGAGCGGCGAAGATATGCAGTGGGGTTACCAGAAAGTGGTTCAAATGCTGTTGGGTGTTGATCTTCCGAAAGGGGCCACGCGAACCAATTGGCTGAAACGGCCATTAAGCGATGAGCAACTTCACTACGCGGAAGATGACGTAAAATATCTCCCGGAAGTGGCGGGGATTCTCGCCGAGCGACTCGATGGCTTGGGCCGCCGCGCTTGGTGGGAAGAAGAATGCGCTCGTTTGCTCAAGCAGGCTCGCAGCCAAGTGCTGCCGCAAGACGCTTGGCGTAACGTGAAAGGCGCGGGCTTGCTGCAGGGCGAAAGCTTGGCGGTATTGGCAGCACTGGCGCCGTGGCGTGATCAGATGGCTCGGGAGCGAGATCTGCCCAAAAGCTTTGTGTTAAAAGATGCCCAGTTGCTGGACTTGGCCCGTACCAATCGTACCGACAGAGGCTTGCTCGCGGACTTGGGCTTTCATCCCAAACAGATTCGTCGCGACGGAGATGCGTTGTTGGCATTGATTGAACAGGCCCGAGGGCAGACTCCCCCCGATCCGTTGCCGGGGCCGCCGGATATGGCACAGAAGAAACTTGCCAAAACCCTGCGTAGCCGGGTTGCGATTATTGCCGAAGAGTTGAATATGAAGCCCGACGTATTGATGCGTCGCCGTTGGCTGGAAGCCCTGATCCGCCACCCGGAGAGGGTGCCGGAACCGTTGACCGGCTGGCGTAATGATGTTGTCACCCAACCTCTGCTGGAGTTGCTGTAGTGAGTGAGGGAGTGCTGAAAGGCAAATTGTTTTGTTCGATCTATAAGAGCCGCCGCAAAAGTGGCATGTATTTGTATGTGGATCGGCAAAAAGGGCTTAAAGAGGTGCCCGAGATATTGATGGGACAGTTTGGTCATGCCGAGCACGTGACTGATATGATTCTGAACCCGACGCGCCCATTAGCACGCGCGGATGTGGAGCAGGTCATGGAAAAAATCCGCGAGCAGGGTTTTTACTTGCAAATGCCACCACCGCCGGATGAAGACCTGTTCATGGCTGATGGCCACCCGGATAAACCGGTTCGACATGATGCCTGATACGACGCTGCCGCTGCGGGGTCAGTTCTGGACCCTCCCGCTGAGCGACCTCAATGTCCGCGAGTGGGAAGCGCTGTGTGATAATTGTGGCCGTTGTTGTCTTGTAAAACTGGAAGATGAAGACAGTGGCGAGTTAGCGTTTACCAATCTGGCGTGCCGCTTTCTGGATAGCAAGCAATGCCAATGTCGTGTGTATGAAGAGCGTTTTAAGCGGGTTCCGGATTGCATTCGTGTCACTGAGAGCATTGCTAGGGATACGAATTGGTTGCCACCCACCTGTGCATACCGTTTACGTGCAAAAGGTAAGCTGTTACCCGCTTGGCATCCGTTGCTCAGCAACAATGCTGACAGCGTGAGGCAAGCGGGGATTAGCGTTGCGGGGCGGGTGGTGTCAGAGCAACTTGTGCGGGAAGATGATTGGGAAGAGCATATTGTTCACTGGATCGACTGATGTAGGCGGTGGCTTGCCGGTGGGTTCAATAACATGAGTGGGAGACGTTGTGACAACACAAGCATATTTATGGGGTTGGTTTGCCTATTTGCTGGGCAGTATCGGTGTCTTGTTCGTTTGGTGGTGGCTAACACGCCCTCTGAGCCGCTGGGCTAAGGTGCCGCTGCGAACTCTGCTAACTGCCCTGTTGCTCACACCATGGTCCGTATCTGCGCAGCATGACGAATGGGCTCCGGCTTGGGTGGTGAGTTTGTTTGACGGCCTGGCTCAGGATAATGTGAGCCTTTGGCGCGCCGGTGGCCCATTGGTGGCGATGTTGCTGGTGGCGCTGGTGGTGGCTGCATTAGAGCTGTGGCGGCAGCGGCGCAAACAAGCGGCTATGCTGGCTCAGCAATGAGCGAGTGTATCTTTTGTCAGATTCAGGCGGGGACTTTGCCCGCCAGCGTGGTCTATGAAGATGATTTGGCGCTGGTGATTCTGGATTTGTTCCCGATCCGTGAAGCCCATTGTTTGGTGATTCCTCGCCAGCATGAATCCTTGCTGGAAGGGTTGGATGCTGCGGTGACGCATCGGTTGATGGATCTGGCCCGGCGGACGATTGTGGCGCAGAAACGGGCCGGGCTTGCCGTAAAGGCGCATAATGTGGTGGTTAATGATGGCCGCGAAGCCAATCAGCATGTGCCCCATGTGCATGTGCATGTGATTCCCCGTCGCGGCGGCGACACTTTAGCGACCGCAATGACTTGGGCAACCCGCCTAATGAATGTGTTCGGGATGGCAAAGCGGCGTAAACGCCTTGATCGGCTTGCGGGTTTGTTAAGCGAACATTTTCCGGAAAAGCTCTGATGTTTGTTGTCTTGCAGCGTTTCTAAATGGTGCGCTGCGAGAGTCGGTGCTCGCGCTTTGTTATCTTTCTCCTACCCTGCCTAGGGTTTCTTTTTTCTGCGTTTGTGGTCATGTACGGCTTTTGCCAAGGCAGACTTGTCATAGGCTAGGGCTAGCGTTTAATGCCCTGCGGCCGTGCTTGGGGTTGCTTTCACTGAAAAAGGTGAGGGGGCTCCCTACAGTAAAATGACTGGTCGTCCTGGCCCTGGACGGTCAGTCACTAAAATGTCCTGTTGAGTCGAAGTGAGCCGCCCATAAACGTCCGTCGGCGCGCTCCAGGTTCAAAGCTATTCCGGCGAGAAGATGGCCTTCAGGTGCTGCGCACCAAGCGATAGTGCCGTAAAGATGGTAGGTGCCGTAGTTTTCCAGCAGAGCAACCCAGAGCTCCACATCCGTATCGGGCTTGATTGGTGAGGGTAGCTCCACGCTGATACCCGCTAGGGAAATGTCGTGAGAGGTTAGATAGAGGCGATCTTCCGGGTCTAAGGAACTCGATCCTGCCGGTAACAAGGTGAGAGACAAGTTCTCTTCACGGTTGATTCGGGGGTGGCGTCGGTTGTCAATTTTTGTAGCCATGTGACTTATCCGTAAATCATTCTGTCAACAACGTAAGCGGCGGTGGCTATGGTGGCAACCACCCCGAACAAGAATAGCAAGAATAACAAGGCGGGTTTGGCCGTTTTGGGAAGGCCTTCGGTTTTTCGTGAAGGCCGGTTTTCTTGGGTTTTACTCATCCGCTATCTCCCTGAAATCTCCAGATACTTTACAGTATTCGTTATTGCGGAACGATAGGAAACTGGCGGGGTGAGAAGCGGGTAAATATGTCTGGTTAGTAGGGGCTTCTTTTTCCAGTTAAATAGTTTTTGTTGCTGAAATAAAAAAGGGCCCGATTGGGCCCTTTTCATGTTCAGTTTGGCGGGTTAATGGGCGCCAGCCTGAATTTTCTGGAACAGGAACTCGTGGAGCGAGTCCGACATCAGCGGTACGTAAGATACCAGCAGCAGTGCGGTCAGCATCACCGCAATAGGCAGTAGGAACTTCTCATAGCGACGGTAGAAGTTGCCATCCGGCACTTTTGCGGATTCCACTTCTTCGTCTCCCACTACTTGCCTTGTTAGCAAGTGGTTTAGCGCCACTGGAGGTGATAGATAACCCAGCTCAAAAGCTACCAGGGTAATCATCCAGAAGTGTAGTGGGTCAATCCCATTATCGAAGGCAATTTGTGCAAGGGTTGCGTTCACCAAAATTACTGCGCCATAGGGGTCCATAATCATGCCGATAATCACCATGGTGACCACCAGCAGTGTCATGGCTACCCAGATACTCGGGAACGTCTCAGGCAGCATTTCCATGACCCCGGAACGCTCGATGATACCGCCGACGCTTACCGATAGAGCCATCAGCATCAGCAACGCGCCAATGTGCCCGGTGGTTTCGTTAGTGGCAAACCGCAATGAGCTTTCCATCTTCTCACCCACACCGGGCTCTGGTTGGTAATGCGGGTCCATATCCGGTGTTTTTACAAGGTAATAAATTGCCAGACAAGCGCCGAGAATAGCATTACGCCAGAAAAGTCCCCAAAACAGATCGTTCAATTCCTCAGCGGAGGTGCCGGTAGGAATAGCACCAGCGTCTAGCGCATTGTTGATGCCCCACAGGTTGTAGCAGGAGTAGATCAAAAGGGGCAACAGGACGATCGTGAAAACGTGCAGGGATTTTGTGCTCAGTTTCTCGTAGGCCAGAATGGCTAGCAGCATTACCGGCAGGATAATGGGTGCGTAGTTTTCGTTTAACTCGGTGTCGAGTAGATCACGGAAGAACACCACTACGGTCCCCATGATAATCACATAGGGCAGTAGAGGGATGAGACGTTTCAAGCTTTGCGGTACTGCTTCAGAGAACGGAGCAATGCGTGCCGGAGCAGTACGGGCAAATTGGCTGTAAATGAAGAACAGGAACAGCGACAAACCAAAGATTTTCAGGCCGGAAGTGAATAGCTCATCTGTGGTCACGCTATTGTTCAAAGCGGCGATGATCACGACCAGCAGGCAGGGACGTAAAACCACGCCCATGGAGCCAGACATGGCGGTGGCGGCCAGCGCAAGTTGTTTACGAGCCCCAGCGCGAACCAACTCGTTATAGATGGTGGCACCGGCAGCAATAACGAAGATACCGGAGGCGCCAGTGTAGGCTGTAGGAACCGCTGCAACAGCAAGCACCACAAAACACATCAACTCCGGTGACATTTTCCAAGGACGTAGCACGTCGAAAACTAGGTGAGCCATCTTGGTTTGACGCAGCAGCATGCCGATCCAGATATACAGTGCCAAGCTCAGGAACAGGGTGGACAGTTCCATCATCATGCCAAGATAAACGCTAATCCCGTGGTAGTAGCCTTGGCTGATAAATTGTGCGCCAGCGGTAAGGCACATGAAGCTGTATAGCGGGATGGTCAACATTGCCTTGCCCCAAGTACCTCCTTCCTCAAGGTCTTTGGGCGGGCGAATCAGCTGGTAGAAAGCAGCGAAAGAGAGCAGCAGGAAGCCTGCAATCCAGAACTGGTGCAAGTAAAAGTGATTGACCTGAACTCCGTCGGCAATGGCGCTGATTTCTTCGCCTCGGTATAGCCAAGCAGAGAGGAGTAGCATTATGTTGGCGGCGAGCTGGCCCAAGCTAGAAACAAAGTGGTCTTTACGTGTATGAGCAGGACGTAGCGAAATGTGGTGGCGCGTTAATGTGGCGGTCGCGGCACAGATCATTACCAGCAAACAAAGCAGTAGACGCTTGTAGTTGCCCAGGGTAGTTACCACTTTGGCCACGCCTCCTTCCAAGGTACGGAAGGCAATCACGCCGGGGGTGGCTTTGTCCTGAATCAACTCATAGCGTTCCCATCTGCCGCGACAGTTATGTCTGGAAGATTCCAAGGACTGACGCAAGGCCGCTTCGTCCACGTCGGTTCCAAAGATGGAGGCTAGAGGATCGTCAGCCATTTGCTGTTTTTTCTGCTTAATGGCTTTTGCCAGCTCCTGATCCAGGTCTGGATCACGGTTACAGGTGGGCTGTTCCACCACTCCAGCGCCACGCAAAAGGAAATAGCCCTCCCAGGTATTCTCGCCGATCTTCAGTAGCTGCGAGTGAATTACTTCGCCGGAAGCCAGAAAAATGGTCAGCAGAAGAAGAATCAGTGTAGGAAGTGAGGATAGCCATTCCGCGACGGAACGGTTTGCAACAGTTAACGAAGGCTTGTCCATTGTGCACCCGGTTATTGTTATACCGCCTGAGCTACGGAGGGGGGGGGCGCTTTGGGGGGTAGGGTAGCGCTTTTGCCCCCGCCTTTTTAGGGCGATGTAAACATTTTTTCTTACCTGATCACCCGTGGGAACGGGTGACAGAATGTGAGTTGTTAATGAAGGACGGGGCCAGTTGGCCCCGTTCAGTTGAACTTTTTATTCAACAGGGTTAACGCACTCTGCGCGTGATGGTTCGTGTTTACAGCGTACTTTACGTAGCAGACCCATCATGTCTTTATTGTAGACGCCGTCTTTGGTGAGGGCGATGCGAGCGTCACGCATCATTTCGTCGTAACGGAGCCTGTCCGCCTCAGGAATACGAATCCACCACTTCTTGTTAACTTCGCTGTTGGCGTTCTCAATGACACGCATGGCGCGGTCAAACTGACCGAGCATGTATTTGCGTGACTGTGCAGCAAAATCAGCAGGGAACTTGTCCTTTTTCAGAATGACTTGTGCGGTCAACTGACCGAGTACGTAATCGACGATGCCGCCGTCAGGCTGCATGCCTTTGTACAATTCCAAGGCAGAGTACGCAGCAATGGGGGCAAAGCAGACATCAACGGAACCATTATTAAACCGGCTAGAGAAGTTGGAAATGTCAGACATAACCGGTGACATACCTACGCGGGAGGCCATGTTTGCTTGAGCCGAATCGTATTCCAGTACCGCGATGGACTTGCCAGACAATTCGCTGACGGTGTCGATAGTGCTGTCTTTAACGAACAGGTAGGCTGCTCCCATAGGGGCGACGCCACCTACTTCATAAGGGCCGGAAACCAACTTTGCATTGATGGATGGGCTCTCGCTGGTTAGCACTGTAATCACGGTGCGCATAGCGTCATAGCTAGGGATGGAGCCAATGGAATCCAGGCTGCCAGTGTAATTGTTGAACTGACGGCCGCGGATACCGGTTAGGACGGCGGCATCACATTGGCCGGCTTTCAGGTCTTCAGATGCGATTTTTTCATCTGTGTAGGGCTTGAGTTCAAAGTCCACGCCCCAGTTCAGCGCCGCGGTCTTATAGTCCTTCATGATGTTGTAGATATCGCCATTCGCGCCAATGATGTCAAATACGCACATAGTGCGCTTTTCGGCGGCTTGGACGGGGGTGAACGTCAATGCCAGAGCGGCAGTGGCGACCGCAGTGAATGCCTTAACATAGCGCATGATAGTCTCCTGGTTACTTCTTTAACTGTTTAACGCGTTAAAAGCGGCCTGAAGGCCGCTAGATGGCTTATAGCAAATCGTTGATATCAATAGCGGGGCCAGACGAGGCTGTGTCATCCCAGAAAGTGCCAGTGCCGCCTATAGGTGTACGCTTACCGGTATTCTCAGTCCATTCACGGTCCGAAATACCTTGGATAATAAAGCCAGCGATGGCGTCTAGCATAGCGTAGTCTGGATTCAGGCCTTCATCATTTGCTGCGTAATCACGGATGGCTTGGCGCAGACGCTCATCGTTGCCTTTGCTGAAAGCGCTCATGGCATACAGGGCGCTGCCCAAACGAATGCCGCTGTCGAACCCTGCCTTGGCTGAGGCTTCCAGCTCGGCCCATGCATCAGCGTTCGGTGGTGCTAGCATTGGTAGCAGGTTCCATACTGCAGCACGGGTACCGCGCGGTACGCCCCACCACTGATCGTTATCCAAGCATTTCATGTTGCGTTCAACTTTGGCTGCGATATCACGAGGTACGCCTACTGCGCCGTCGGAAGCGCCGTCGTTAAGCAGGGATTGAACACCGGAAATGTTACCGACCAGCCAGACCATTTCGTCAAAATCGTTATTCATGTTAGGACATTCACCGTCCTTGACTTCGCCGAAGGCTTGCATCATGTAGTTGTAAGCTTTGTACTGGCGATTTGCGGCAATGGCAGACCAGCGTTTCTGCTCGATGCGTGCATCTTGTGCTTCGCTGACTCGGCCATCTTTGACTGAACGCATGTAGCGCAGTTCAGCATCAAGAGCAATTTGCTCGGCGCAGGTGGCGGCAACGGTGAAGACCATGGCGCCCAGTTTGCTGGGGTCGGATCCAACACGCTCGAAAGACATCAACAGAGGTGTCTGTGCTTCGCCGGTGACGCATGCCATACGTACGTCATCATAGGTCATCATGTAGGGCAACATTTCGGATCGGCCGAAGCTGACCAAAACATCACCGGTAGCCTTATAGACAACACCGCAGCCTTGCAGAGCTAGGATGGCGCTTCCTACCAAGGCCAGACCGGAATGTCGTAGCATTTTTTTCATGGAAAGAGAACCCATTCGTAAGCTCCTTGTTTTTGTTCTCAAAATAGGGTCGTCAAAGGTACGAAAGTCAGCCGTTTGACACAAGCGGCAATTACAAAAAATCCTTCAAGCAATTACAAACAATAAATTTGCTATATCATGGTTTCTATCCGATAAATCATGTACTTCATAAAATAGATACGACTTTATTATGAGTGATCACAGTGACGTCAAAGATATGCGGGCCTGGCTGGAGGGCGAACGCAGTGGCCTTTCCCTGGCACTGAATACGGCACGGGGCGGACTACGAATACTCGAAACGTTGGGTGTAGTGGGGCGCCATGGGCTGGGCTGGGCGCTCGGTGATCGCCCGCCAATCCCGGCTTTGCTGCGTGCCACCTTCGAATCTTTAGGGACGACATACATTAAATTAGGCCAATTTATTGCCAGTTCCCCATCAATTTTCCCTGAAGAGTATGTCGAGGAGTTTCAACGCTGTCTCGACAGGACTCCCCCCCTACCTTTTCATTACATTCGGGATACTGTTGAAGCCGAGCTAGGCTCCAGCCTGGAGACGCTTTATGAATTTGTGGACCCTAAACCATTAGCCAGTGCGTCAATTGCACAAGTGCACGCGGCAAAATTGAAGGATGGTCGCGATGTGGTAATTAAGGTTCAACGCCCGGGTGTAAAGAATGTTTTGCTTACAGATTTCAATTTCTTGTACTTCGCGGCAAGACTTACTGAACGGTTGGCCCCGGGGTTGTCGCGTTCTGCTATTTCGGGGGTCATTGAAGAGTTACAGGCGGGCATGCTAGAAGAGTGCGATTTCATAAAAGAAGCGGGCAATCTTAAAGCGTTTAATGTTTTCCTGCGCAATACCGGTAACACTCAGGCGATAGCGCCAGAACCCGTTATGTCACATACCACGGGTAAAGTCCTGACCATGGAGCGTTTTTTTGGCGTGCCTCTAACGGATATGAATGTACTAAAGAAGTATACCGACGATCCGGCGGGTACGTTGATTTCTGCGCTGAACACGTGGTTTTCTAGCCTTATGATGTGTGACTTCTTCCATGCAGATGTTCATGCGGGTAATTTAATGCTGCTAGAGGATGGCCGAGTCGGATTTATTGATTTTGGCATCGTCGGGCGTATTCGTCGTGAAGCCTGGAATGGTATGGCGGCTTTCTTTGATGCCATTGGTCGTGGGGATGTGCGAAAGATGGCGGAAGCCATGGTCGTGATCGGAATGACTCGTGACGAAGTAGATGTTGCAGCGTTGGCGCGGGATATTGAAGGATTGCAGGGAGCGTTGGGCCAGGTGGATCCTTCTGCGCTGATGCAGGCAGACCGTAACGACAAGGAAGTGAACAGCCTGCTGGTAGATATCGTGAAAATTGGTGAGGGGCATGGTATTCGATTCCCGCGGGAGTTCGCCTTATTGCTAAAGCAGTTTCTCTATTTTGATCGTTATGTGCAGGTGTTGGCCCCGGAAATGGACATGTTCAGTGATAACCGGGTCGATATGTTTGGTTCCATAGAGGAAATACCAGGCGGATTTTTACATTAGAATTAGCCGTTAGCAGCAAAGAAGATAGAAAAGGAGAACGAGGAAAGTGTCTTCGTTTTCCTTTTAGAATTTTGGGTTTGAACTCTTGAATTGAAGCCGCGGGTAGCGTGATAACCGTGTGGCAGGGCTTTTGGCTACGCGTTGTAGTTTGTGGCTTATTTCTGCGTTTATTCCACCGGATTACTGCATTCCGCTCGGGTGGCGTCGAGCTTGCAACGGACCTTGCGTTGCAGGGTCAGCATGTTGGCATCATAGTAGCCTTTTTGGCGTAGCCGTAGACGCGCTTCCTGCATCATCATTTGATATTCTTTTTTATCTTCTGGCGGAATCTGGATCATCCAGCGTTCTGGCACTTTGACGGCTTCAAGATTCAGTCGTTCCATGATTAGAGGGTAGCTTTTGTAGAATTCTTCGCGCACCAGCTGTGCTACTTCATTCGGGAATTTGTCTTTGCGACCGATCAGCTGCATGGTGATTTGGGCCAGCGGGTAATCAATGATACCGCCATTCGGCCCCATTCCTTTGTACAGTTCCAGTAATTCGTAGGCGAGTAGTGGTGCGACGATAACGTCAACCACGCCGTTGTTGAATTTATTCGGTGCTGAAACGATATCCGATGCAATTGGCGTCGCGCCAATCTGTGAAACCATTTCCGCTTGTGTGGGATCATAGTCGAGCACGGCCACGCGCTTCCCTGCAGCTTTGCCTAGAGTGTTAATGTTCTTGTCATTGACGAAAATATAAGCGCCACCAGCCGGTGCAACGCCGAGTATGACATACTCACCGCTGATCATCTTGTCCGCGCTTTTCGGGCTGGCAAGGGCTTGCAGAAGGATGTGCATGTGCTCTTGGGTTGGCAGGGCGCCAATGGCATCGATGGTGCCGGTATATTTGTTGAATTGGCGGCCCCGTAACCCTGTAATCAGCGCTGCATCACAGAGGCCGGCTTTGAGATCTTCGGCTGCTACGCTTTCTTTGGTGTAGGGCTCGATATGAAGATCCACACCATATTGCCGTAGCCGGGTACGCTGGTCCTCAGCTGCCTTGAAAATTGGCCCGGAGCGACCGCCAATATCCCAGATGCAAATTCGACGTTTGAGGGGCTCGCCCAGACTGAATCCCGCAGCTTTCTGCATGGCTTTGATCCGTTCATCCAGACTGCGGTTCTGGTCATAGGCTATCGCACGCAATGTGGCCGCCAGTTCCGGTGTAAATTCCACACCGGGGGCAAAGCGCTCTAGTTCGGCCCGTTGGGCCGGCGTCAGATCAAAGGCTTCATTGGCGTGAAGAAATGCGCTGCCGACTAGTAGAAAAGAAAGAAAAAAGTAACGAAAAAATCTCACGATAGCCTCCATGGCTATTATCGTTTGTTGTTGCCATAAGGCGCTGTGGTCTACAGCTATACTGGCAGTGTCGCTCATTAGCTTGGCCGGCTCGGGGGAGAGATGAGCAAAAGATATGTTGTTTATTACTCAATGCTTTGGCTGCATTCGGGGCGACCCGCTTCTAGGCTGCAACGAATACGTTTCATGATGTTCAACATGGTGGGGTCATAATATTCGCTATCGCGTAGCTTGATACGTGCATCGCGCATCAAGCTGTTGTAGTTCTGCTTTTCGTCTTCGGGAAGTGAAATCCACCAGTGAGAGGGAATGCGATCCGCTTCTTTTTTCAGCGTGCTTTGTACCGCTTGGAAACTGTCTGTTGCAATTTCACGAATCAATGCCGAAAAGGCGGGGGGGAAGCGATCTGCATGAGCGATCAGTTGCGCGGTCAATTGTACGATGGGGTAGTCCACGATGCCGCCATTGGGCTCCATGCCTTTGTAAAGTTCTAGGGCTTGATAGGCAATCAACGGGGCGGGTAACACATCAACACTGCCATTATTGAATTGACTGGGAGCAGTAGCGAGAGTGCTGGCGACGGGGGTGGCACCGATATGGGTAACCAATTTGGATTGACCAGGATCGAAATCTAGCACCGCAACTTTTTTTCCTGCTACTTTTGAAAGGGAGTTGAGCGCCCGATCATTGACGAAAAGGTAGGCCGCTCCAGCAGGCGTAATGGCTAGGGTCTGATACTTATTGCTGGCCATTTTTTCGGCCAGTTGTGGGTGAGCAAGGGTGCGCAGTAAAACGTTTACATGCTCCAGTGTAGGCAGGGCGCCCAGTGCATCAATGCTGCCGGTGAAACGGTTAAAATGACGAGCCCGGAACCCGCTCATTAGCGCGGCATCACAGTGACCGTTTTTCAAAGAGGCAACCAACACACCTTCATTAGTGAAGGCTTCTAGACTGATATCAATATTATAGCGCAACAAATCTATGCGTAAATTGGTGGCGCCATTATATATCGGCCCGGAACGCCCGGATAAATCCCAAAGGCATATGTGCCTTTTCAGCATTTCACCGTCGGCAAGCCCCATGGATTGTCGGGCCTGCTTGAGTTGTGTTTTTTGTTTATCGGTCAGTGCCAGAGCACTGCTATGGGTTGCAGCAACCAACAGCAGTGCTGAGCATAGATACCTAAACGTCCCCATGACGATTCCTGTGTCATTCAATGGGGGCGTTTATAGCATTTCGCCGTGTGGCGAAGTTTTACCTGTTGTATGACAATTGTACAAAGCTTTCCGAAAGTCAGGGCGCGCAGGGTTTCCAGTAAGTGTTGTCGCTCACCTATTGGCTGATGCTGCACTCAGAGCGAGCTGGGTTGAACTTGCAGCGGATCTTGCGCTGCAACGTCAACATGTCGCCACTGTAATAGCCTTGTTCGCGTAGCGCGTCGCGAGCGTCCTGCATCATGACTTCGTATTCTTGTTTGTCTTTCTCTGGGATATGAATCATCCAACGCTCGGGTACCCGTTTGGTTTCCTGTTCGACGCGCTTTATAACCGTTGGATAGGCCTCGAATGATGCTTCGCGTATCAGTTGCGCTACTTCGTTGGGGAATTTATCCAGTCTTCCGATGAGCTGCATGGAAAGCTGCGTCAGTGGGTAGTCGACGATGCCGCCATCTGGACTCATGCCTTTATAAAGCTCAAGAAGTTCATATGCCACTAATGGGGCGGGCAAAATATCGATTTGCCCATTATTGAATTTGTTAGGCGCGGAAACGATGTCGGTGGCAATCGGTGTTGCGCCAATGGCGGCGACCATTTGCGCTTGGGTCTGATCATAATCCAACACCGCTACGCGGTGGCCGGCGGCCTTGGCCAGTGAACTGATGCTGCGATCGTTGACAAAAATATGGGCGGCACCGGCAGGGTAGATGCCCATTACTACGTAATCCCCTTGCACCATATGACCAGCCTGTTTGGGATGGGCGAGGACCTGTAGAAGGGTTTGCATATGCTGGTCGCTGGGAACGGCACCAATGGCATCGACGCTGCCGCTGTAAAGGTTGAACTGGCGTGCGCGCATGCCGCTCATCAAGGCCGCGTCACAGAGGCCGGCCTTGAGCTCTTCCACCATCACCGTTTCGTTGGTGTAAGGCACCATGTCCAAATTGATGCCGTACTCGATGGCCAGTGCTCGTTGCTCCATGGCGACATTAAACACCGGCCCATTGCGCCCGCCAATATCCCAAATGCAGATGGTGCGTTTCAGTGCGCTGCCAGCGGGCATTTGGTCCAAGCCCACCATTTGGCTGATGGCTTTGAGCCGGCTGCGAACCGGCATTTCACGGGTATAAAAAATGTCTTCCAGCTTTTCAAGGGTGTTGTCGTTGAGCGTGACGCCGGGCAGCAGTCCTCGTAATTGTTCTTTCTGTGCGTTGGTCAGCGTGGTGGCGCTCAGGGTGGCACATAGTAGGCTAAGAACAAAAAAAACAGAAAGTCGGATGTGCATGGGGATCTCCAGGCCGAGTTGTTGTTATAAGCAACCTTGCGGTAACAGGACTGTGTGTTTTTGAAAAATGCGGCAGGTTGTCACGGCAAGAACTGTTGTGATTGTTTTATAGCCTATAGAGATAGCACGTGACGAGCATAGAAAGGAGGGCTTTGGCGCAGTGGGTGACCGCGTTACGGCAAGCTGTGGGGAAACGGTCAAAGGTGGGACGCGTTGAACGTACTGAAAGTGCCAAAAAGTGCAAATTTCAAACGGGGTAAAGGGTTCAGGGGATATTCAGGACAATGCCCGCGCTGCATTTAGCCGCGAGCATTGAACCGTACCAACACGCTGCTGACGTGATTGCCTCTTTCCAACGTTGACCGTTCTACTTTGAACTTGCCGTTGTTACTTCGGTTGAGCATCGATAGATGCGCCGGTGACGTTTCGGCTATCCGGGCCCAACAAGAACAGATAGGGGGCCATGATGTCGGCGGGGGTCTTCAATGTGAGAGGGTCTTCGCCGGGGTAGGCCATGGCGCGCATGTCGGTGCGCGTACCGCCAGGGTTAACGGTGTTGACGCGAATGTTGCTGGTGTTTTCCAGTTCTTCCGCCAGCACTTGGGCTAGGTTTTCAGTGGCCGCCTTGGAGACCGCATAGGCACCCCAGAAAGCACGGCCTTTGCGCCCCACGCTGGAGGATGTAAATAGCAGGCGAGCATCGTCGCTGGCGCGCAGCAACGGCAACATGGCTTGGGTTAGATAGAAAGCGCTATTCACATTGGTTTGCATGACCGAATCCCAGGTGCCAGTGGCATAACGATCCATAGGCGTAATGTCGCCGAGCATGGATGCGTTGTGCAAGATGCCATCCAGTCGCCCGAACTCTTTGTCAAAAAGCCCGGCCAGTTCCTGAAAATCTTCCGGGCGAGCGACCGTTAGATTCACCGGCGCCAGCGCGGGCTCCGGGCCACCCGCGCCTTTGATTTCATCGTACACCGCTTCCAGTTTTTCCTGGGTGCGGCCTAGCAGAATGACCGTGGCGCCATGGGCTGCCAGGGCCAGCGCGGCGCTGCGGCCGATGCCGGCGCCTGCACCAGTGACGAGGATAATACGACCTTTGAAGGTGTCTTCAGCGCATTGGTAATTGAGGGCTTGTTGTTGGATATCAGTCATGGTGGTTCCTGTGTCGCTTTCGCCAAGCACGTGGCCTGACTTAGGTGCTGTAACTAACCGTAAGGTGGAGCGGGCATCTGCCTTAATTGCCGTTCTAGTGCTGCCCTATGATTAGTTTAGTCCGCGTTTTATGTATAGAGTTTCTGCAAAAGCGGCAGCAGGTCGCTGCCGTCTTCCAGGTAATAATCTGCCTGCCAGCCACGAGGGTCGTCGTCTGCATCGATGTAACCAAAGGCGGCAACGGCGGTGGCCATGCCCGCATTCTTGCCAGCTTGAATGTCGCGCAGGTGATCGCCCACATACAGGCAATGTGCGGGTTTTACCTGGTCGGCGTTGGCGGCAATCAATAGGCCTTCCGGGTCGGGTTTGCGTTGCTTGACGTGCTCCGGGCAAATCACCGGGCCAACGCGTTGGTGCAGCTTGAGCCCTTCCAGTACGGGGCCGGTAAAGCGGTCGGGTTTGTTGGTGACGATACCCCAGGGCAGTTGCTGAGCGTCCAGCCAGTCGAGCACGTCCTCCAAGCCTGGGAACAATACCGTATCCACGGCCAGATGCTGTTCGTAGGCATTGAGCAGTTCGTTCAGCAACAGAGCAAAGCTTGCATCGTCGGGGCCAACACCAAAACCAAGTTCAGTGAGCGCGCGCGCGCCATTGGATACATTAGCGCGCACCGCAGAGTAGCTCACTGTGGGGCGACTATGCTTTTCCAGCAATGTATTGAGTACCGTATAAAAGTCCGGGGCGGTATCGATAAGGGTGCCATCCAAATCGAAATAAACGGCTTCAAGGCGTTCCATTATTGGCTCCCGCAGGCAATCAGTCGCCCTTGCGGGCGTGCATCAAGTAATTCACCGATACATCCCGATTCAGTTTGTAAACCTGGGTGAGCGGGTTATAAACCATCCCGGCGGTGTCTTGTACATCCAGCCCCGCATCGCGGGCCCAGCCAGCCAGCTCGGAGGGTTTAATCAGTTTGGCGTATTCGTGGGTGCCGCGCGGTAGCAGGCGCAGCACATATTCCGCGCCGACAATGGCAAACATGAACGCCTTGGGATTGCGGTTGATGGTGCTGAAAAAGACTTGCCCGCCGGGTTTCACCAGGGTGGCGCAGGCGCGAATCACCGAGGAAGGATCCGGTACGTGTTCGAGCATTTCCAGGCAGGTGACCACGTCATACTGGCCGGCGCGCTGTTCGGCGATCTGTTCCGCCGGGGTTTGCAGGTATTCCACCGCTACGCCGGCGTGTTCTGCGTGAATGCGGGCGACCGCCAGCGGGGCTTCGCCCATGTCGATGCCGGTTACTTCTGCGCCGCGTCGGGCCATGCCTTCGGAAAGCAGGCCGCCACCGCAGCCGATATCAATGACTTTTTTGCCCGGCAGGCTGACGCGCTCGTCGATATAGTTCAGGCGCAACGGATTAATGTCGTGCAGCGGGCGGAACTGGGAATTTGGGTCCCACCACTGCTCAGCGAGGGCGTTGAACTTGGCGATTTCGCCGGCGTCTACGTTCGGGGTGTGGGTTTGCTGTTCAGTCACGGTCGGCTCCGGCGATTTTTTCTTGCCACTGCTGGGCATTCTTGAGGATCAGGGCTTCGTTGAGTGTGGTTAGCTGGCGGTTATCCATCAGGCAGCGCCCGCCCACCCACGTGTGGGTGATCTGGTCGCGGGTGGCAGCGTAAATCAACTGGGCCACTGGGTCATAGACCGGCTGGGTCTCCAGTCGGTTCAAATCCACAGCCACCATATCCGCCTGCTTACCGATTTCCAACGAGCCGATTTCGTTATCTCGACCCAATGCTTTGGCGCCATTCAGAGTGGCCATTTTCAGTGTTTCCATGGCCGGTTGCGCATCCGCCTGCAGGCTAACGCCCTTGGTTAAGAAAGCGGCGGTGCGGGCCTCCCCCAACATGTCCAGATCATTATTGCTGGCGGCCCCGTCGGTGCCTAGCGCTACGTTAATATTGGCTTTGCGTAGTTTCTCAACCGGCGCGAAGCCACTGGCCAGTTTCAGGTTGGATTCCGGGCAATGCACAACGTGGGTGCCGGTTTGTGCCACCAAAGCGATTTCTTCATCGGTGAGTTGGGTCATGTGAACGGCCAGCAGGCGCGGTGATAGCAAGCCCAGATTATGCAGCCGGGTCAGGGGGCGCTCGCCAGTGTTGCCCACCGCCATCTGGATCTCCCCGGCTGTTTCGTGCACGTGCATCATTATTGGTACGTCCAACTCTTCGGCGAGGGTGAGTACTTTCTGCAGAGGTCCATCGGACACCGTATAGGGGGCATGGGGGCCAAAGCCGATCTGGATGCGCGGCTCATGTTGCCATTCATCCATGGCGTCGGTGGCCAAGCGCAAATACTCCTCCGGCCCGGAGCCCATAGGGGTGGGGAAGTCCAGCAGCGGGCAGAACAGGCTGGCGCGCAGGCCGGCTTCAACCGTGGCGCGGGCGGCATGGGCGGGGAAGAAATACATATCGGCAAAGCAAGTGGTGCCGGAACGGATCATTTCTGCTGCGGCGAGCCGGGTACCGTCGTAGACAAAGGTTTCACTGACAAAGCGGCCTTCGGCGGGCCAGATATGTTTTTCCAGCCAAGTCATTAGCGGCAGGTCATCGGCGATGCCGCGTAGCAAGTTCATGGCCGCGTGGGTATGGGCATTGACCAAGCCTGGGATTAGCAGGTGATCACCCAGGTGCTGTTGCTCTTCGCTTTGCCACTTTACGTTAGCCAGGGCGCTGGGGAGCAGGTCGGCAATGCGACCGTCTTTGACCACCACGGCATGGTTCTCCAGCACCGCTTCCTGCGGGGCCACAGGGGCAATCCAGCGGGCGTGGACGATCAGGTCAGCCTGATTGTCGCTCATGCATAACTCCTTGCTCGAACTGGGGGCAGTAACCCCCGAATTGTGCGCCGCAGTATAGCGTGTCGCGGTGGATCTTGCCCTGACTGCGTGACGGTAAACTGTTTGCATGTTGGCAAGGGGCGCCATCTTGCGAGCTTCGACGCAGAGATGGCGCCGATACCCTCCAGCTGTGCTATCATCCCGGGCTTTTCCGGGCTTTATAGATCGGAATTCGCAATGGCAGTGGAGTCGGGCAGGGCGAATGTCCCCCGAAATACCTCGGCCTATAAGAACAGACTGCACGGGTGGCCATGGGCACCCCGTGAAATCGGCCCGAAAATGGGCCGGCTTGGGGAAGCCGCAGGGGCTTTCCCAACACCTTGTGGATAGTAAGGATCGCTATGACGGATCTCGCCAGAGAAGTTACCCCGGTCAACATCGAAGACGAACTCAAGCAGTCATACCTAGATTACGCCATGAGCGTAATCGTTGGGCGGGCGTTGCCGGATGTGCGCGATGGCCTCAAGCCGGTGCATCGCCGCGTGCTGTTCGCCATGCACGAGCTGAATAACGATTGGAATAAGGCCTACAAGAAATCGGCCCGTGTGGTTGGTGACGTGATTGGTAAATACCACCCCCACGGTGATTCAGCGGTATACGACACCATCGTGCGGATGGCGCAGCCTTTTTCCCTGCGCTACATGCTGGTGGATGGCCAAGGTAACTTTGGTTCCATCGATGGTGATTCCGCTGCTGCCATGCGTTACACCGAAGTGCGCATGGCCAAGATCGCCCATGAACTGCTGGCGGATCTGGACAAGGAAACCGTGGATTTCGTCGACAACTACGACGGCACGGAACGTATCCCCGATGTGATGCCCACCCGAGTGCCTAACCTGTTGGTCAACGGCTCTTCCGGTATTGCTGTGGGCATGGCCACCAACATTCCGCCCCATAACCTGGGCGAAGTGGTGGATGGCTGTTTGGCACTGATTGATGACGATAGCCTCACTCCGGATGACTTGATGGAATACATCAAGGGTCCAGACTTTCCCACTGCCGGCATTATTAATGGCCGTGCGGGAATCGTGCAGGCTTACCGTACCGGTCGGGGCCGCGTTTATATGCGCGCTCGTGCGGAAATTGAAGCCACCGACAAGAGCGGTAAAGAAGCCATTATCGTCACTGAGATTCCTTATCAGGTGAATAAGGCGCGGCTGATCGAGAAGATCGCCGAGCTGGTGAAAGACAAGAAAATCGAAGGCATCACTGAACTGCGCGACGAGTCTGATAAAGAAGGTATGCGCATCGTGATTGAGCTGCGCCGTGGCGAAAATGCCGAGGTAGTGCTTAATAATCTGTACCAACAGACCCAGATGGAGTCGGTATTCGGTATCAATACTGTGGCCTTGGTAGATGGCCAGCCGAAGATTCTTAACCTGCGTGAACTGCTGGATGCCTTTATCCGTCACCGCCGGGAAGTGGTGACTCGTCGAACCGTTTATGAATTACGTAAAGCCCGAGAAAAGGCTCACCTGCTGGAAGGCCTGGCGGTTGCCCTGAGCAATATTGATCCGGTTATCGAGCTGATCAAGGCCTCACCCAGCGGCGCTGAAGCCAAGGCCAAGCTGTTGGACAAGGGCTGGAAGCCCGGTGACGTGCTGCAAATGTTGGAGCGTGCCGGTGGTGAAAACGCGGCGCGCCCGGATGGCCTGGATGAACAATATGGCCTGGTTGATGGCCTTTATCACCTGAGCCCGGAACAGGCCCAGGCGATTTTGGACCTGCGCTTGCAGAAGCTGACCGGTCTGGAACGGGAAAAACTGATCAATGACTATCAGGAGCTGCTGGAGCAGATCTCTGAACTGCTGAAGATTCTCGGTAACCCCGAGCGTCTGATGGAAGTGATCCGCGAAGAACTACAGGCGGTCCGTGAAGAATACGCTGACGAGCGCCGTTCCGAGATCGTTGCGTCCCGTCAGGACTTCAGCATGGAAGACCTGATTGCTGAAGAAACCGTGGTGGTGACCCTGTCCAACGGTGGTTACGCCAAAATGCAGCCCATCGACACCTACCGTGCTCAGAAGCGTGGTGGTCGCGGCAAGTCTGCGGGCCAGCTAAAAGATCAGGATTATGTGGAGCACCTGCTGGTAGCCGGCACCCACGATACCCTGTTGCTGTTTACCAATGCGGGCAAGGTGTTCTGGTTGCGTACCTTTGAGTTGCCTCAGGGGGGCCGGGCATCGCGTGGCAAACCAATTGTGAACCTGCTGCCGGCATTGGGTGCTGACGAACGTATTACCGCTATTTTGCGTCTGGATGCCGACATGGTGCGCCAGCAGAAAGCCGGTGGCGAAGAAGACATTGTTGATGTAGATGACGCCGCTGACGTAATCGAAGACGAGACAGATAGTGATGTTGAGATTGAGGTTGAGCTTGAGGGTGAAGCCGAGGCGGTGACTGATACCGTTCCTGGACCCTTTATCTTCATGGCCACGTCCAGCGGTATCGTTAAGCGGACCGCCCTGGCCAACTTTGCCCGTCCACGCAGCTCCGGTTTGATTGCGGTGAAATTGCAGGAAGGCGAACATCTGGTGAACGTGGCCATTACTCAAGGCCACGAAGACATCATGCTGGTTGCCCGCAACGGTAAAGCCGTGCGTTTCCATCAGTCCAAAGTGCGTGTTATGAGCCGTCTGGCTCGTGGTGTGCGGGGTATCAAGCTGGCCGAAGGGGTGGACGTTATTTCCCTGATTGTGCCGGAAGAAAATGGCCAGATTCTTACCGCCTCTGAGCACGGTTATGGCAAGCGTACCCCGCTCACTGACTATCCCACCAAGGGGCGTGGCGGCCAAGGTGTGATTGCCATGGTGATCAACGAGCGAAACGGTGAGCTGGTGGGCGCCACTCAGGTGTTTGGCGAAGAAGACATCATGCTGATTTCTAACCAGGGCACCTTGGTGCGTACCGGTGTAAATCAGGTGAGTACGTCTGGTCGTAACACTCAGGGTGTTCGCTTGATTCGCTTGGCCGATGGCGAGGCATTGTGCGGTCTGGCTACTATTCCTGAGCTGGAAGGTGTCGAAGAAGAGGACGGCGAAGCCGATGAGGTGCTGGACGGTGAAGCAACCCCAGAAGCGCCGAAATCAGACGCTTCGGACGACGCCGAGGAATGAGTCTGTAGGAGCACCATTTGAGGCGCGAATCTTCTCATTCAAAGGAGGGTTTGCATCTTGAAAGGGGCTCTTGCGCGGCTTTAAACCTGCTTTGTTGTTATACCCAAGCCCGGTGTTACCGGGCTTCTTTGATTAACCGGTTTTGTACTTTTAATTCAGTCACGGAGAAATATGCATGTCCCGCGCCTATAACTTCTGCGCAGGTCCGGCGGCATTGCCGCAGGCAGTACTCGAACAAGCCCAGCAGGAAATGCTGGATTATCGGGGTCTGGGTCTTTCCATTATGGAAATGAGCCATCGCGATAACGTTTTTGTAGAGATTGCCGAGCAAGCCGAAAAAGACCTGCGCGACCTGATGGGCATCAGCGATGATTACGCTGTGCTATTTCTGCAGGGCGGGGCGTCCAGTCAGTTCGCCATGGTGCCTATGAATTTGTTAGGCGATGGGGAAACGGCGGATTATATCAACACCGGACAGTGGTCCAAAAAGGCCATCAAGGAAGCTGGGCGCTACGGCAACATCAATGTGGCTGCCAGCAGCGAAGACACTAACTTCTCCACGGTGCCGCCCCAGGAAAGCTGGAATCTTTCTGATAATCCGGCCTATGTGCATTATTGCCCGAATGAAACGATCGGTGGTCTGGAATACAGCTTTGTACCGCAAGTGGGGGATACCCCACTGGTAGCGGACATGAGCTCCACTATCCTTTCTCGTCCGATAGATGTGAATCAATATGGGCTGATCTACGCTGGCGCGCAGAAGAATATTGGCCCCGCCGGCCTTACTCTGGTGGTTATTCGTAAGGATTTGCTTGGCAAGGCAGCAAACAATGTTCCGGCCATGCTCAATTACCAGACCCATGCGGACAATGACAGCATGTACAACACACCGCCGACCTTTGCTTGGTACTTGTCTGGCTTGGTGTTCTCCTGGCTTAAAAAGCAGGGCGGTGTGGGCAACATGGGCGAAATCAATCAGCGTAAGGCGGAAAAGCTGTACCATTTTATTGATCACAGCGGCCTTTATAGTAATCCGGTAGAGGTGATCAGCCGCAGTCGTATGAATGTGCCTTTTGTTCTGGCAGATGATCGCCTCGACAAGCCATTTTTGGATCAGGCTCAGGCGGCTGGGCTGTTGAACCTCAAAGGCCACCGTAGCGTGGGAGGCATGCGCGCCAGCATCTACAATGCAGTGCCCGAAGCGGCGGTGGATGCACTGATCGACTTCATGGCAGAGTTTGAAAAGAAGAACGCTTAAGCGCTTCATGTAGCACGCACCACGCCCTGCTTGATGTGTTGGTGCCGTCGCGAAGCACAGTGATTGTTTGGAAGGTGGGTAAAACAATGAATTTGAACGGTCGGCGCCAGATCGTAACCAACGCTCCCACGCTTATTCGCGTGTTGCGGGAAGGGCGCCGCGTGCTTGCGAGGTCAATATGACCAATACCTTGGACGACTTGCGTAACGAAATTGATGAGCTGGACCAGAAGCTTCAGGACCTGCTCAACCAACGCGCAGCCTTGGCCCATAAGGTGGCGGAAGTGAAGACGGCCACGGACCCGAACCCGGTTTTCTATCGCCCAGAGCGTGAAGCTCAGGTGCTGCGCCGGGTGAAAGAGCGTAATCAGGGGCCGCTGGATGGCGAAACCATGGCGCGTTTTTTCCGTGAAGTGATGAGCGCATGCTTGGCACTTGAACAACGCATGAAGGTCGCGTTTCTTGGACCGGAAGGCACGTTTACCCAGCAGGCGGCGCTTAAGCACTTTGGCCATGCGGTAGAAAGCCTCCCGCTGGCTGCCATCGATGAAGTGTTCCGCGAAGTGGAGTCCGGTGCGGCCAACTACGGTGTGGTGCCAGTGGAAAACTCCACCGAAGGGGTGGTGAATCACACCCTGGATACCTTCATGACCTCCAGCCTGAAAATCTGTGGTGAAGTGGAGTTACGCATTCATCATCACCTACTGGCCGGGGAGCATACCCGCCAGGATAAGGTGACGCGGGTCTATTCCCACCAGCAAACTTTAGCCCAGTGTCGCCAGTGGCTGGACGCCCATATGCCCGGCGTGGAGCGTATTGCTGTTAGCTCTAACGCAGAGGCTGCGCGCCGCTTGAAAGACGAGTGGAATGCCTTGGCCATCGCTGGGGAAATGGCGGAAGAGCTGTATGGGCTTACTGCGGTGCAGCGCAATATCGAAGATCGCCCGGACAACACTACCCGGTTCATCATCATTGGGCGTCAAGACACTCCGCCCTCAGGCTGTGACAAAACCAGCCTGATGATCAGTGGCAAGAATCGCCCAGGGCTGCTCTATGAGGTCTTGTCACCTTTCCGGGATGAGGGCATCAACCTGACTCGCCTGGAGTCTCGACCCTCTCGCACCGCCAACTGGAGCTATGTGTTCTTTGTGGATTGCGAAGGCCACAAAGAAGATGACACCTTGCAGGCGGTGCTGGATAAACTAGAAGCCGCCGGCAACACCATCAAGCTGCTGGGTTCGTACCCCAAGGCGGTGTTGTAACCTGCGCTTTGGCACCGTAATCCCGGTGGGAGCCGTCGTTCGCCCATGATTGTTGGCCTGGGTGCGCTTTCGTGGTCGGGCGACCGCTCCCACAGTTCAAGGAGTCAACAATGACCTGTGACTACATCAAACTCGCCAACAGCGGTGTTCAGCAACTCAAGCCCTATGAGCCCGGCAAGCCCATTGCCGAGCTGGAGCGGGAGCTGGGCGTGACCGATATCGTCAAGCTGGCGAGCAATGAAAATCCGCTGGGCCCTAGCCATAAAGCGCTGCATGCGCTGCGCCATCTGGATGATCTGCATCTGTATCCTGATGGAGCCGGGTTCTCCTTGAAAGCCGCGTTATCGGAAACGTTGGGTGTGGCGAGCAACCAGCTGACGCTGGGGAATGGTTCCAACGATATATTGGAGCTGATTGCCCGCGCCTATTTGCAGCCCGGTGATGAGGCGATTTTTTCCGAATATGCCTTTGCCATTTATCCTTTGGTAACGCTGGGCTGTAGCGCCAAACCGGTACAGGTCTGCTCGAATCTTTATGGCCATGATCTGGCGGCAATGGCTGACGCCGTCACTGAACGTACCCGCGTAATGTTCGTTGCGAATCCGAACAACCCCACCGGTACTTGGTTCAACGCCCATGCGCTGGATGAATTTTTATCGCGCATTCCTGAGCGTGTGATTGTGGTGTTGGATGAAGCGTATTTTGAATACGTGGAAGAAAGCCATTACCCAAACGGCATCGATCGGTTGCAAAAATACCCAAACCTGGTGGTAACGCGAACCTTCTCTAAAATTCATGGCCTTGCGGGTTTGCGTGTGGGCTATGGGGTATCCAACCCGCAGATCGCCGATGTGCTCAATCGTATCCGTCAACCGTTCAACGTGAATACGCCGGCCATGGTGGCAGCGCAAGCGGCGTTGTCTGACGAAGACCATCTGGAAAACTCACGCAGTGAAAATACCAGTGGTTTGGTACAGATCGCGGAAGGCTTGCTGACGCTAAATCTTGAGCAGATTCCTTCGGTGGCCAACTTTATTGCTTTTGATTGCGGGCGAGAAGCCATGCCGATCTATCAAGGTTTGCTCAAACAAGGC
The DNA here is from genome assembly GCF_001010505.1 of Alcanivorax sp. NBRC 101098. Taxonomy (GTDB): domain Bacteria; phylum Pseudomonadota; class Gammaproteobacteria; order Pseudomonadales; family Alcanivoracaceae; genus Alcanivorax; species Alcanivorax borkumensis. Next base: position 1,986,591 of record NZ_AP014613.1, on the reverse strand, counting down.
GTCATTGTGCGGCCTTTGAGCGGCTACGGCATGCCCAACCACCTTCGCGTCACCGTGGGCACCAGTCGTGAAAATGAGCGCTTCCTTGATGCGTTGAAACATGTGCTCAAGGAAATGGCGAATGAATAGGCCCCAACCTTTTTTGGGCGCCCTTGTGGGGGCGCCGTTCAGGGCGTCAACCGTACCGGTAATGGCGGCTCACAACGTGGTTCACACCCCGAGGCGTGTTCGTGCAGATAAACGGGAATGCCGTGATGTCTGAGCCTTTGTTTAATCGTATTGCAGTGATTGGCCTTGGCCTGATTGGTGGCTCCTTCGCCGCCGCAGCCCGGGAAAATGGCCTGGCGCGTTCCATTGTGGCGGGCTCTCGTTCTGCCCGTACCCTAGAGCAAGGCATTGCTTTGGGTATTGTCGATAGCGGCAGCCAGGATTTGGCAGAGGCTGTGGCCGGCGCCGATCTGGTGTTTGTTTCTACCCCAGTATCCGCCATGGGTACGGTGCTGTCGGCATTGAAGCCGGGGCTGTCGAACGGAGTTATCGTCACCGATGGGGGTAGCGTGAAAGGCAACGTGGTCAATGCGGCCCGCGATGCTCTGGGCGCCCACTACGTCCGCTTTGTGCCAGGACACCCCATTGCAGGCAAGGAAAAAAGCGGCGTAAGCGCGGCCGATGCGAAGTTGTACCGCGATCACCGGGTGATCCTGACCCCCACCGACGCCACCGACCCGGCAGCTACCGCCAGAGTGCGCGCCCTGTGGACGGGCATGGGGGCGGAAGTGTTGCAAATGGCTCCTGATTATCATGATCAGGTGTTGGCGGAAACTAGCCATCTACCGCATCTGCTGGCGTTTTCTCTGGTGGATACGCTGGCCAGGCAGGGAGATTCCACGGAGATCTTCCGCTATGCTGCCGGCGGTTTTCGCGACTTCACCCGTATTGCCAGCTCCGATCCGGTGATGTGGCATGACATTTTTCGTGAAAACAAGGCGGCTTTGCTGCAGGCGCTGGGACAGTTCAGCGATGGCATCGATCGCTTCCGTCAGGCAGTAGAAAACGAAGATTCTGATGCCCTGATGGGCATCATGACCCGGGCCAATACGGCGCGGGCCCATTTTTTGGCAATGAACGGGCGCACCTCTTATACCCGCGCCCATAGTGTTCAGAGTGTAGGTGACGACACAACCATGACAGACAATACTCACGCCACAACCAATCCCACTTTTGTGGTGGCCCCCGGTGGTCAATTGCAGGGGCGCCTGCGTGTGCCGGGCGATAAATCCATGTCCCATCGCTCCATCATGCTTGGTTCGCTGGCAGAAGGCGTTACTCAGGTGGAAGGGTTCCTGGAAGGGGAGGATGCGCTTGCCACCTTGCAAGCTTTCCGTGACATGGGGGTAGTGATTGAGGGGCCCCATAACGGCCAGGTCACTATCCATGGTGTGGGCCTGCATGGTCTCAAAGCCCCCGAGAAAGCCTTGTACATGGGTAACTCAGGCACCTCCATGCGGTTACTTACCGGCTTGCTGGCGGGGCAGTCCTTTGATGTGGAGTTGACCGGGGATGCGTCCCTGTCCAAGCGCCCCATGGAGAGAGTAGCCAAGCCATTACGCGAAATGGGGGCTCAGATTACCACTGGTACAGACGGTCGCCCGCCAGTGCGTATTCGTGGTGGCCAGTCCCTTAAAGGCTTCCATTACGACTTGCCCATGGCGTCTGCTCAAGTGAAATCAGCGGTGCTATTGGGCGGGCTCTATGCTGATGGCGAAACATCAGTAACGGAACCGGCGCCTACCCGTGATCACACTGAACGCATGCTGGGTGGTTTTGGTTATGAAGTGCGTCGAGACGGCGCCACCAGTGCACTGTCCGGTGGCGGCAAGCTCACTGCGGGCAAATTGGAGGTGCCCGCGGATATCTCCTCTGCCGCCTTTTTCCTGGTGGGCGCTTCCATTGCCGCTAATAGTGAAGTGACGCTACCGCACGTGGGGATCAACCCTACCCGGACCGGTGTAATCGATATTCTCAAGCTGATGGGCGCGGATATTCGCTTGGAAAACCAGCGCGATGCAGGTGGTGAGCCGGTGGCCGACCTGGTGGTTAATGCTGCTCCGCTTAAGGGTATTGAGATCCCCGAGGCGCTGGTGCCTTTGGCCATTGATGAATTTCCGGCCATTTTCATCGCCGCGGCCTGCGCTCAGGGCGACACCATTTTGCGCGGAGCAGAAGAGCTGCGGGTGAAAGAATCCGATCGTATTCAGGTGATGGCCGATGGCCTTGCTGCGTTGGGTGTGAGTCACCAAGTGTTTGATGACGGTATTCGTATTACCGGTGGTGAGTTTGGCGGTGGGGAGGTGCAGTCCCATGGTGACCACCGCATCGCCATGAGCTTTGCCATGGCGGCTCTACGCGCCACTGGCCCCATTACTATTCATGATTGTGCCAACGTGGCCACCAGCTTCCCCGGGTTCGCCCAGTTGGCGACCCATGCAGGCCTGAAGCTGGAGGTGAAATGACCCCGATTTTAACCATTGATGGGCCGGTATCCTCCGGCAAAGGCACGGTGGCCCGGCGGGTGGCAATCCGCTTGGGGTGGCATCTTTTGGATTCCGGTGCGCTGTACCGTGTGCTTGGCTATCATGCAAGAAATCAAGGGGTTGCCCTAGACGACGAGCCTGCATTAATTGCTCTTGCGCAAGACCTGCCAGTACGGTTTGTGGAGCAGCAAGGCAATACTGCGGTGATTCTTGCTGGCGAAGATGTATCCAATATCATCCGCCAGGAAAGTGTCGGCGAATTGGCCAGCCAGGTGGCGGTATTGCAGCCTGTGCGAGACGCTCTATTGGCCCGTCAGCGGGTTTTTGCGGAATCGCCCGGCCTGGTGGCCGATGGCCGTGACATGGGAACCGTGGTGTTCACCTCCGCACCGCTCAAAATTTACTTGACTGCCAGTGCTGAAGAGCGCGCCAGACGGCGTTTTGAGCAGTTGAAGGAAAAGGGCTTTGGTGCTACCCTCGCGACCCTCGTCGAGGACATCCGCACCCGGGATGACCGTGACATGAACCGGGAGGTGGCGCCGTTGCGCCCGGCAGACGATGCCGTGGTGATCGATTCCACCACCCTGACGGTTGATGAAGTGGTAAACCGGATTCTTGATGAGGCTGCCGCACGCCAGCTGGTGTAACGGTAGCGCACATTTCGTTAGCGCCCTTCGGTGGACCGCCACCGTGGGGTAACTCTGTGTTAAGCGGCCGATCTGCTCAACCCTGAAAAAGTAAGCCAGCTGGGGAAGGGCGGATCTCATCTATTGACTAACCCATGTCTGCTGGTTGGCATGTGCGAAAACTGAGTGAATTTCATGACTGAATCTTTTGCTGATCTCTTTGAAGAAAGCCTAAAGGACCTGGACGTTGCCCGTGGCTCCATTATCAAGGGTACGGTTGTATCCATCGATAGCGACTGGGTAACCGTTAACGCAGGCCTGAAATCTGAAGGCATTATTGCCCGTGAAGAATTCCTTAACGAGGCAGGCGAGCTGGAAATTGTCGAAGGCGATGAAGTAGATGTTGCCGTAGACGCCATCGACGATGGTATGGGCTTCACCCGTCTGTCCCGTGAAAAAGCCAAGCGCGCCGAAGTTTGGGGCGAGCTGGAAAAAGCTTTCGACGAAGACGAGATCGTAAAAGGTATGATTTCCGGCAAGGTGAAGGGTGGCTTCACTGTGGACATCGGCCCGATCCGCGCTTTCTTGCCCGGTTCACTGGTTGATATTCGTCCGGTTCGCGATGTTGCGCACCTGGAAGGCAAAGAGTTGGACTTCAAGGTCATCAAACTCGATCCTAAGCGTAATAACGTAGTGGTTTCCCGTCGTGCCGTGATGGAAGCAGAGCACAGCGCAGAGCGCGAGCAACTGCTGGAATCCCTGCAGGAAGGCATGGAAGTCAAAGGTATCGTGAAGAACCTGACCGACTACGGTGCGTTCGTAGATCTGGGTGGTATCGACGGCCTGCTGCACATTACCGACATGGCTTGGAAGCGTATCAAGCACCCGAGCGAGATCGTGGAAGTGGGTCAGGAAATCGACGTTAAGGTTCTCAAGTTTGATCGCGAGAAGATGCGTGTTTCCCTGGGTCTCAAGCAGCTGGGCGAAGATCCGTGGCACGATATCGTGGGCAAGTACCCAGAAGGCACCCGCGTGAAAGCCAAGGTAACCAACCTGACCGATTACGGCTGCTTTGCTGAAATCGAAGAAGGTGTGGAAGGCCTGGTTCACGTTTCCGAAATGGATTGGACCAACAAAAACATTCACCCGTCCAAGGTTGTAGAGATTGGCGACGAAGTGGAAGTGATGATCCTTGACATCGACGAAGACCGTCGTCGTATCTCCTTGGGCATCAAGCAGTGTCAGTCCAACCCGTGGGATGCCTTCGAAGAGAAGTATCAGAAAGGCGAGCGCATTAGCGGCAAAATCAAGTCCATCACCGACTTCGGCATCTTCATTGGCTTGGAAGGTGGCATCGATGGCCTGGTGCACCTATCCGACATTTCCTGGGAAGAGCAAGGCGAAGACGCCGTGCGTAACTTCAACAAGGGCGATGAGCTGGAAACCGTGGTACTGTCTATTGATGCAGAGCGCGAAAGAATTTCCTTGGGTATCAAGCAGTTGACAGATGATCCGTTTGCTCAGTATGTTGCTGCAAACGACAAGGGAACTATCGTTAAGGGTGTAGTGAAAGCAGTAGACGCGAAAGCGGCCATTGTTGAGCTGGCTGAGAACGTTGAAGCTACCTTGCGCGCCAGCGAAATCAGCCGCGACCGCGTTAACGATGCGACCGAGGTGCTTAAGGTCGGTGACGAGGTGGAAGCCAAGATCACCAACGTTGACCGTAAGAACCGTGTTCTCAGCTTGTCCATTAAGTCCAAGGACCAAGCTGATGAGCGTGAAGCCATCGAAGGCCATCAGGAGCAGCAAGACGCCAACGCTCCGAAGACCATTGGTGACTTGATCAAGAAGCAAATGGAAAGCAGCAACGAGTCATAAACGGCTCCTCCCAGGGGCCGGCATCGCGCCGGCCCCACTGGGCTAGGAGCCCAGGGAGTAAGCTGTAATGGCATTAACCAAGTCAGAATTGATTGAGCGCATCGCCGACCGGCAAGCGCAGCTGTCGCCCAAGGATGTGGAACTGGCAGTAAAAACATTGATTGAACAAATGGCCGATTCTTTGGCCGGTGGTGGTCGCATTGAAATTCGCGGCTTCGGCAGTTTTTCCCTCCATTTCCGTGCCCCCCGAGTGGGTCGCAATCCTAAAACCGGTGCCAGTGTTGAGCTGCACGGTAAGTACGTTCCTCACTTCAAACCTGGTAAAGAGCTGCGTGAGCGGGTCAACGAATCGCTAAATGCAGATTCCGGCGAAGATGTTGATAATAACGGCAGTAACGGTAATCAAGCTGCCGCCAGTTAGTGTTGCCTGGCTTTCGAGCCTGGCCAGAAAAGGACGTTTCTGATGCGAAACCTTTACCGAATTTTGGTGATCTTGGCCGTTGTGGCCATTTTCCTTATCGCTTTTCTTTTTGTTACCAGCAATCGTGACCTAGTAATGATCGACCTGTTAGTAGACTCCTGGCAATGGCAGGTGTCCTTGGGTGTGCTGGTGATCTCTGTGTTGGCCATCGGCCTGTTGGTTGGGCTGTTGGCGGGGGTTGGCCTGCGAGGTATCAAGGGCCTGTTTTCATGAGTGAATCGTTGTGGCTGATTCCGCTATTTTTTGTAGCGATTTCTGCCGGTTTTTTTATGGGCCGGCGCGAAAGCAAGCGCCGCCAGCGCCGCCGCATGGCGTCCTTGTCCAAGGATTATGTGGCCGGCATCAATTTCTTTCTCAATGAAGAGCCGGACAAGGGTATTGAGACCTTGCTCAATGGCTTAGATCTGAGTGAAGAAGGGCTGGAAACCCATCTGGCACTGGGCAAGCTGTTTCGCAAGCGAGGTGAGTTTGACCGCGCTGCGCAGCTGCATACCCACCTGCTTGAACATGGCGACTATGGTCGTACAGTACAGGAAGAAATTCAGTTGGAGCTGGCCCAGGATTATCTGGCCAGTGGCATTTTTGATCTGGCTGAACAAGTATTGCTGGAAATGCTAGACCAGGACTGCCAAGCAAAGGATGACGTTTGCGAGCAGTTGATGGGCCTGTATGAACAGGAGCGTGACTGGATCAATGCCATCAGCATGGGCGAGCGTTTGCTCAAGAGCCGTGCGAACTTGGCGCCAGTGCTGGCGCAGTTCTGTTGTGAGCAGGCGGACAACCTGCGCCGTGATGGTGATACTAACCCGGCCCGCCGGATGCTCCGTCGAGCGCTCTCGTTCGATAATCAGTGCGTGCGCGCGAGTCTGGCCGAAGGTGATCTGGAAATGGCCGAGTTGCATTGGCAGGCAGCCATCGATGCCTTCCAGCGGGTGTGGACCCAAGACAGTGATTTCTTCGATGAAACCCTAGAGCGTTTGCGGCAGTGTTTTCAGCATTTGGAGAAAGAAGAAGACTTTATTCAGATGCTGGCCGATTACAGCGCTGAGAAACCCAGCACCACGCGGATATTGCTGCTCTCGGAAACGCTTAAAGAGCGTTATGGCGACAAGGAAGCGGCAGACTTTATTCGTGAATACATGAAGGCCAACCCGTCAGTGCGTGGGCTTAACCGCATTATCGACATGAGCCTAGCCAGCATTGCGGAGGGCGAAGCCCGTGAGCATCTGGATATGCTCAAGCAGGTGTCGGAGAAGTTACTCAACGACAAGAGTCTTTATAAGTGCCGTCGTTGTGGTTTTGAAACACCGCTGATGCAGTGGCGCTGCCCAAGCTGCAAACGCTGGGGCACCATTAAGCCGGTGGTGAAGGAAGCATAGCCCGCTACAATGCGAAACAGAGTGTCGCTCGGCTTAAAGCTTTTGGCCGTGAATACTTTGTGCCCTAATTGCGCGACCAACAGACAATTCGGTTTCGATATATTTTTTCGCGTTGCGCCGTGCTGCCCCGAATTCTTGAACCACTGTCTCGCAACGCCTAACATACCCGCGCTCCCACACCTGAGGATTCCCCTATGACGATTTCCAGCCCCGTTATTGTTGCTTTGGATTATCCGGATGCCGCTCAGGCTCTGGCGATGGCGCAACAGCTGGATCCGGCCAAGGTGCGGGTAAAAGTGGGCAAGGAAATCTTCACTCGCAGTGGCCCGGCGGTGGTCGACTCCTTGCACAAGCTAGGGTTCGAGGTGTTTCTGGATCTGAAATTCCACGACATTCCCAACACCGTGGCAGGGGCTGTGGCGGCAGCCGCAGACATGGGGGTGTGGATGGTGAACGTGCACGCCAGTGGCGGCCAGCGGATGATGGAAGGTGCAGCTAATGCCATTGCCAACCATGCCCAGCGCCCACATCTGATTGCGGTGACGGTACTCACTAGTATGGATGATAGCGACCTGCAGCAGGTGGGCGTTGTCGATGTGCCCAAAGTACAGGTGCAGCGGCTGGCAGAATTGGCGAAAGCGTCGGGAATGGATGGTGTGGTTTGTTCAGCCCAAGAGGCGGGGCTGTTAAAGCAAGCCTGTGGCGCCGCCTTTGAACTGGTAACCCCGGGTATTAGACCGCAAGGAACGGCGGCGGGGGATCAGCGCCGGGTACTTACGCCGGTACAGGCTCGTGATGCGGGTGTGGATTATATGGTGATCGGTCGGCCTATTACTCAGTCGGAAACGCCTACGGACGTAGTCGACACTATACTACGCAGCTTGGCATAACTGGCTTACAGCACTATTTGCCGTTGACGGATAACAGCGGTATTTCTGCCTCTTTAAGGTGAGATCTCCATTCAGAATAAAATTAAGGAGATTCCACATGAAAAAATATTACATTGCTATTCTCCCTCTGCTGATGGCGTTGGTGATGCCCGCTTGGGCTGCCGATCTGCAGGCTGCTTCCGGCACGGATGCTGCCAAAACTGCCACCGCCTCCAAAGCGAAAAGTCACACCATCAACCTGAATACTGCGGACATTACCGAACTGGAAAAACTCAACGGGGTCGGCCCGAAAACGGCCCAAGCGATCATTGATTTCCGTAACGCACAGGGTGGCTTTACTAGCCCGGATCAGTTGTTGGCGATTAAAGGTATTGGCGAGAAAACACTGGAAAAAATGCGCGATCAAATTGTGGTGAAATAACACTTGGAGCAAACAACCGGGCCGAGTTGCCGCAGCCAGGGGCTAGGTTCCAGGCTGCGGCTGAGCAGGTTCATCAGGGGTGCGGTTCGTTGCCCCCATCGTTTTGATGATCGAGGGAGCTGATATCTTCAGCACGATCCACGTCACGCTCAGGCGGTGGCGCCTTGGGAGGCACAGGTTCACTTTCAAGTTCTGATTTATCTCCCTTGTTTTCCTTTTGTTCTTTTTTCTTGCTGGCTTTTTCAGCCTGGGCTTCGACTTCCTCGGTGCTCTTCACTTCACCGATTCTAAACGCGGCGAACCCGGCGTGAACCACTTGGTTCACCGCCATGCCCAGCACTCGCCCGTTATAGGGGGCGATAATGGCACTGCCAGTATTGCTGATCGGGTCGGTTACGGTGCCCAGTATCTGCCCTTTTTTCACTTTGTCGTTCAGTTCCACCTCAGACAACAGAATTCCACCTTGGCTTGCGCGGATCCATTCTGATTCGAAAAATACCGGTTGTGGTGCGCTCCAAAATCGGCTGGCTTTGCGCATTTCCAGGTTTTCCAGCAGGGTTTCTATGGCCTGCACACCATAGCTTACCGCCTGGGTTTCTAACCGGTTTGGGCCGCCGGCTTCCATGGTTACAGCGACAATACCTTCTTTTACCGCCGCATCACGGAGCATGCCGGTCACCCCGGGGCTGTGCAGTACGGTCATGCCGCCAAAGTGTTTCGCGAAAGCAACTACGTCCTGATTGTCTAAATCGGCACGTAGTTGGGGTTGGTTAATCCGCTTCTGGGAGCCTGTATGCAGGTCTACCAAGTAATCGCAGTGGCTGACGATATTTCCAAACAACGAGTGGGCGACACGGCTGGCTGCGCTGCCATCCTTATTGCCGGGGAAGTAGCGGTTGAGGTCGCGGCGGTCGCTTAGGTAGCGGCTGCCGCTGCGAAAACCGTCTAGGTTAACAATGGGAACGCCGATCACAGTACCGGCCAGTTCGTTAGGCTCCAGTTCGTACATGAGCCGCCGAACCATTTCTATGCCGTTTAATTCGTCACCGTGAATAGCGGCGGTGAGGCACAGCTTTGGACCAGGTTTTAAGCCATGGGCGACGAGTACTGGGACTGGAGTGGCAATGGAGGCGAACGACTGATCCGGCGTCCAGTGTAGGGTTGCGAAGGTACCGGGCTGTACTCTCTGGCCAAGCAGAGGTAGCGGGTCTGGCCCCGCAGGTTCAGCTTCGCCTGTTGCCTCGTTGGTATCCGAGTGATCGGTGTTTGAGCTCTCTATTCGATGAGGGGGTTTATTCGGCGCGTCCGCATCGGTTTCTTGCTGTCGTTCTAGTGCTCTCTCTTCATCTTCCACCTCGGTGGCCCAAACGGGTTGGGCCAGAGTGGCGAGTAATGACAGGGTGCCCAGCGTTATCCATGACAGAGGTTTGTGCACAATGGCTCCTTGCATATTGTTGTCCGTGTTTAGGGGGCCGCTGCGCTGCGTCAGTGCTAGCCGAGCTGGTCCAGTTCATCCCAGCGGGCAAAAGCTTCTGCCAGCTGCTGTTCCAGCTCGCTTTGTTGCGTTTGTGCAGCGCTGATTTGCGCCGCGTCACCCTTGTAAAAATCTGGGTCAGACATGCGGGTTTGTACCGCATCTAAGTCTGTTTCCAATTGTTCAATACGAGCGGGTAATTCTTCCAGCTCCCGTTGATCCTTGTATGACCGTTTTTTGCGCGGCGCAGCAGGTTTGTCCGCCATCACCTGCTTGGCAGCTTTGACGGCTTTTTCCCGTTTGGGTTCCGGGCGCTGCCGTAACCAATCCTGATAACCGCCCACATAGTTGTTCAACCCACCGTGTTCGAAAACCAGAGTGGAGGTCACCACATTGTCGATGAACTCACGGTCGTGGCTGACGAGCAGCAGAGTGCCTTGGTAATTGATCAGCTGTTCTTCTAGGAGTTCCAGAGTTTCTGCATCCAGATCGTTGGTGGGCTCATCGAGCACCAAAAGATTGAATGGCTTGGTGAATAGTTTGGCCAGTAAAAGGCGGTTGCGTTCGCCGCCTGAGAGCGATTTCACTGGTTGGCGGACCCGAGCGGGGTCGAATAGAAAATCTTGTAAATAGCCGATTACATGTTTGCTTTGGCCATTCAGGTTAATGACATCGGAGCCTTCCGCCACGTTGTCGATAACGCTTTTTTCTTCGTCCAAGGTATCGCGTAGCTGATCGAAATAGGCCACCTGTAACTGGGTGCCCTGTTTAACTGTGCCACTGTCCGGGGTCAGCTTGTCCAGTAGCAGGCGAATCAGGGTGGACTTGCCACAGCCGTTGGGGCCGAGAATTCCCACTCGGTCGCCGCGCATCAAGGCCACGGAAAAATCCCGCACAATTTGTTTGCCGCCCACGGCATAGCTGATGCTATCGGCCTCCACCACAATCTTGCCGGAGTTATCGCTGCTTTGGATGGTCAGGCTGGCGGTGCCCGTGCGGCTGCGACGCTGGGAAAATTCATCGCGCATAGCTTTCAGGGCCCGTACCCGGCCTTCATTACGGGTGCGGCGTGCCTTGATACCCTGGCGAATCCATTTCTCTTCCTGGCTAAGTTTTTTATCAAACTCGGCGTTGGCCCTTTCTTCCGCATCCAGTGCTGCCTGCTTGCCGCTTAGGTACTTTTCGTAACTGCCGGGCCAGCTGGTCAGCTTGCCCCGATCCAGCTCGATAATACGAGTGGCCAGGGAGCGAATGAAGGCCCGGTCGTGTGAAATAAAGACCAGAGTGGTGCCGACGTTTTTCAGAAACTCTTCAAGCCACTGGATGGATTCCATATCCAGATGGTTAGTGGGTTCGTCCAGAAGCAGGATGTCCGGGTCTTGCACCAGTGCACGGGCGAGCAGTACACGCCGCTTCATACCACCAGAGAGGCCAGCGAAAGACATGTCGCCGTCCAGGTTGAGCTTGGATAGCACCGTATCCACTCGTTGGGATAGCTGCCAGGCACCACGGGCCTCAATTTCGCTGCTCAGCTCTTCAAAACGGGCCAGTACCTTGTCGTCTCCGTCGCCCAGATGGTGCACCAGTTCTGCGTGCTCGCTAAGCAGGGCGCCTTGTTCACCCAGCCCTTCGGCCACCATAAAATGCACACTGTGTTCTTGGTCGTCTGGCACTTCCTGTTCCAAACGAGCCACACTTAGCCCCTGAGTCTTCTCGATCTGGCCGTCATCGGCCTGGATTTCCTCGGCGATGACCTTCATCAGGGTGGACTTGCCGGCACCGTTTCGGCCGATTAAACACAGTCGCTCCCCTGTGTCGATGGATAGGTTAACGTGGTCCAGCAGCGGTTGTTGTCCGTAACTGAGTTGAATGTCGCGAAGCGTGAGTAAAGGCATACAGTCGGTTGGTCAAATATGTGAGTATTATGGGGCCAAGCTGCAAGCGACCAGCCACAAATCATAGGCCGCGATCACGCATCTATATCATTCTGCGTTTGTCTGCGCGCACGGATAGGGTGCGCAGAACGGGGCGATGATGAAGGCACGACATATTTGTGTGCTTTGTCGCTTGAGGCTGGTCGCTTGCAGCGCCTTATTGAACGCACAGTGTAGCAGCTTGTTACGGGCGTGTACTGGTCGTTGGGCCTTGGCCTGGGCAGTATGGCGGGGTGAAAAATAGCAGGTGGCTATGGCGTGCCACTGAGCAAGAAAGACCAAAAAAGGGAAGGGGAATGTCGGAATTTCTGCGTGAACGCTACGAAGAAGTGGACCTGACGCCGGGGCAGGGCAAAATCACAGCGACGATTTCCATCGGCCTAGGGTCGCTGGCGTTGTTAGGCAGCTTCTGTTTTCTTTATCCGGAACTGTTCACTACCCCGGAGTTTCGGGCTTTCTATAATGCCGATGTGCTGCGCATTGCCCTGTTTATTGGCATCGGGATTGGTTTTACTTGCGGTTTTTTCAGCGTTTTCCGGCATCAGGAACGGCGTTACGGCATCATCGGTATGGTGCTGGCCTGCATGGCTGCATTGATCGGCTCCGGGCGGCTGGATATGCCGCCGGTGGATGGCCGCAGCCTGTATGCCGGGCTGGATTATTTTATCTTGACCCTGCTGGTACTGGGGCTGGTGTTTATTCCGCTGGAACGCGCCTACCCGAAAAACCAGGAGCAGAAAACCTTGCGCGGTGGCTGGGTCACCGACATGAAGTATTTCCTGTTTAGCCATGTGGGGTTGCAGTTGATCAGCTTCTTTACCGTTATCCCGATTCAGGTATTTCTGCATGACAAGGTGAATATCGGTTTTCAGCAGACCATTGCGAGCCAGCCCTTGTGGTTACAGTTCATCGAAATCCTGATCGTAATCGATTTGGGCAGCTACTGGATTCACCGTGCCTTCCACGAGGTGCCCTGGTTATGGAAGTTCCATGCGGTGCATCATTCCACTACCCAGATGGACTGGCTGGCATCCTCGCGTTTGCATGTAGTGGAAATTCTCGCTAATCGTTTTGTGGGCTACCTGCCAATTTTTATTCTCGGTTTTTCGCCCTCGGCCGTGTATGCCTACTTGGTGTTTGTGTCGTTCCACGCCATCTTTATTCATGCCAATGTGCGCTTCCGTTTCCCGGGCGTGCGCTGGCTGATAGCCACCCCGGAATTTCATCATTGGCATCATTCTTCAGAAGACGAAGCGGTGGACAAAAACTACGCCGCCTTCCTGCCCATCTACGATAAACTGTTCGGCACCCTGATCATGCCGGATCGGCTCGCCGGTGAGTACGGTACCCGTGCCAGCACTCAAGTACCTGAAGGGGTGGTCAAACAGTTCCTGTTCCCGTTTCGCCGGGGGTAAAACAATTTCACCCAAAGGGCATAGGGAGCGCACAAAGAAAACGTTCTAAGTGCGCTCTGTACCCTCTGTGGTTAGCAAGGGTTTGATATGGATGACATCGTAGACATGCTGCGCGAACGCCATGACGGCGGCCTAATCGCCTTGGAGCTACCAGACGAAGACCGGCTGGTAGAGATTGAAGAACAGCTGTTGATTCCATTGCCGGCGGACTACAAAGCGTTCCTGCTTAGTGCCAGTGATATCGTGTGTGGCAGCCTGGAACCTGCCACAGTGATGGACGATTACGCCCACAACTTCCTCCCGGAAATGGCCGCTAATAGTTGGAATCAGGGCTTGCCGCGCTACTTGATTCCCGTCTGTGAGACTCCCAATGGCATCTATGCCATGTCACAGGAAGGTGAAGTGGTGCTGTGGCAGCCCGAGCAGGGGATCAACGAAGACGAGGTATGGGGTAGCATTTGGCAATGGGCCAGAGAGGTCTGGCTGGAAAGTTAAGCTCGCGCCATCAAAACGCGCCCGGTAGGTATTTCCTTCCAGAGACGAGCCCCATTAAGCGAAGAAAAAAGGGGCTGCTCTCTGCCTACCAAGATAACTGCCCGCCAAGATAAAAAGCTTTTCTTTACACGGTGCGCACCTCGAGGGGGCTATTACAGTAGGCTGTGAAGATTTCTCAGAACCCCGCCAAGTCCAGTTCATTATTAATGAGCACCACGCACTGCGACGCAAACAACATGGTTGGCCCCAAACTGATTTTCTCCGTGCCCAGCCGCTTTAAACTATTAAAGCTCTTCTTGGGCATGGGAATATGGTCAGTGAGCAAAAAACAGGGTTTCTGCGCAAAGTCTAGTTCGCGAATGTTCTCGCCTTTCGGGTCCATCATGTATAACTGATGCCCATCCTCGGCCAGTTCCTTCACTACCTTCTCAAAACTCTGTGTGCGCACGGTAATGCCGCTTTCCACGGCCTTCATCTGCTCCTTGCCCATGCCGGCAGAGGCGTCCAGAGCTCGTACCACCTTGGCCAGCAATGCCTGCTCATGGAAGCCTCCAATATCTCGCATCTCCGCCGCCACAAAGGTGATGGTGCGTGAATAGTCCTGGGTGCTTTCCAGCACCAAATGCACCACCACGTCATCACGATGGGACTGAGCCACAAAGATCGCATTCATTAAAGTATGCGCCAGAATCTCGCTATGGGCATCGCCCCCCACATTGGCGAGCAAGGTTTGGCTGTGGGTAGAAGCGGCACGGGCGCGGAGAACGAAGGTACGCATGATCAGTGGCTCAAGAAAATGTGCAGGGGATTGTACATCACAGGAGGCCCGCCCGTGATGGCCCGCCCGTGAAGCAACGAGCCTAGCCCGTTTTCAACAGAACCTTCCTTTCAACCCCGTGTAAGACATTTGTCGTTCAGCCGCTTTAGTGGACACCTTCTCTTAACCTGAGGAGGTGGCTAGCGCTCCGATACACTATCCGAGAAAGGCCTGACAATATTCTACAGACTTGCAAGTAAAGGCTGTTGAGCTTAGTTATCAGGAAGACATTCAGGTTCAGCGCATTGCGGCTGAGCTGGATATCCTCCCGATAATGCTTTCGAGGTGGTGTAGTGGCGCAAGGAATATCGAGACCGCAAGATCAAGCCAGATGTCCCCGCCGCCTCTTTATACCGGCTTAATTACTGGTCAGATCTAATCCACCAATGATGTACAGCCGGTTTCCGTCGATGGTGTTGGTGTCGAGCATTTTCTGCTCTAACTCACCGTCAGTGGACCAAGTGGCAAAATCGTCATCATTCAGAACACCAAGGTGGTTGTCGTCAATGACCCACAGACCTTCCATCTTGTCGTGGGGAAAATTCACTGCAGCGACCATATCGACGACCAGGCTCTTTTCCGCCGCTACAATGCCTGCGCTGGTCAACGTACTCCAGTCGCCGTCTGCAAGAACCACCTGCTCCAGGGTCTTGCTGTCGATGGTCAGGCCTAGCTGGTCGTCCTGTGCTATGTCTGTGGTGGCGGCTACCTTCTCAAGGTTGGTGGCGTTGGACAGGTCGATGCGGTAGACATGCTTCTGGGCGCTGGGGGTGACAGCACTTGCACCCTCGGGGCCACCATAAAGGAAGCTGCCGTCACGCTCGATGACCAGAAATTCGGTGTCGCTTAGGGCGACAATTTCTGAGTTGGAATTTTGAGTTTTTTCTTGTTTGTACAGGTACTGCCCTACCTCTTTTGTCTCCAGGTTAACCGTGACGATACGGGTGATGTTTAGATCTTTGACGCTACTGTCCGGGTTGTACAGAGTCGATTGCATAATGCCGACGAGGGTCTTTTCGTCCGGAGTGATCGCCAATCCTTCCATCCCGCGGTTGGCGCGGCGGTTAGCGAACTCCGCTGGCAGGTTGATGCTGGTGCGTGTGTCGTCGGCAAAGGCGTTGATACGGTCGATCTCTACGCCGTTGGCATTGTAGTGGACAATGTGCGGTCCATACTCGTCGCTTACCCAGAAGGTTCCATCGCTTAGCGCGACGAGACCCTCGCCATCGAGCCCGTAATTATCCAGTTTGAATGGGTTGGTGGTCTCGTTGTAGGGCTTGGTGTTGTCGATCACGATGGGATCGCCGTTATCGTCGTAGGGGGTCTCACCAGTGCCGCCCAGGGCGGCGCTATTGGGCAGGCCGCTGATGTTATTCCCGTCGCGGTCTTTGAGCAAAAGGGTGCTGACGTGGTTTATCTGGCCGTTCTGCATAACCTCGAATAAACCAATACGCGGGGTGTAGTCCGGGCTTGGAAACTTCTTTCCCTTGCCGTAGTCGCCGGTGAAAACGGCGTTGGGACCTCGGTCGGTAAGGGCGTAGAAGTGGGTGGGCTTGCTGGGATGGGCTGTCATTGCGGAGCCGAAACCCCCGTTACGTACTTCAAATGTTTGTTGGGTTTTGGCATCGATCAGGTCGCTGCGCAGCACATCATAGGATAAGAATACCCCTGCCGCCGGATAGCTTTCCAAGACCGCTGCAGTTTTTACACTGCCTGTTTCATCGTCACTGTCATTATCGCCACCGCAGCCGACGAGCACGGAAGTGGCCAACAGCGAGGTAAGCAACGCTTTTCTCTTAAACATCCGTTTTATTCCTTTTTTTTCAAAAAAATCGCTGAAATTATTCCGGCATAAGGCCACGGGGCACGAGCAGTGCTCGCGCTACTGACAAAATGTTGGGATATATTCGTAAACAAAGGTGGTCTTGGTTTTGGAGTCGGAATCAACCCACCCGCTGAGGCTCTTGAGTGCCTCGAAGGAGTCCTTGGCGCGGTTGACCACTTTGCGTGTGTAGTCCGCCGATACGTCTTCATACTTGAACGAGATTTCGGCGACTAGCGGTTTTTGGCTGCCCGAGGGGATGCCTTGGTACCAGAGGGTGACGCTGATTTGCGCATCGTGCTGCCCCAGGTCTATTTCGACACCGCGGTAGACATGTTCGCGCACGCTCAGGTTGCCGACTAAAGATAAAGCGAGGTCATCATCGAGCCCGTAGTGGGAATGAAATTCAGGGAAGTGGACGTTAACATCCTCTATTTTATTAATAGTGCGCGCGTTGGGGGCTTTGGTGGAGTGGCTATAGACGACCTTGAAGGGTTCGTTGGCATTGGCGCTCACGTCGGACTCAAGTTTCGTCTCGGCACCTGGAGTGTCGGAGGAGACATCCTCGAAATCTGAAAGATAACGGTCTGGGGAACGAAACTTCAGCGCGACCTCGGAGGCGCCGTTTTCAACTCGCTCTCGCAATGAGTAGCCGCGGCGACGAAGCTCACAGCTGCCCTGCGTGTCGAAAAAACTGATGTCGCGTTGCTTTTCTAGCCACGGCAAGCCGCTCACGCTGCGGTTAATAGCGTGCTCTATTGCGTTGTGCGCATCATCGAGCAGCGAGGTGACGGTGGCGCTTTCAGTGCTATAGCTGAAGGGGGCGACATGTAGCATTAGCTTGTATTCGCGGGAGGTCACATCAGGGTTGGCCAGCGCACTGCCGACGGGCAACAACAGGAAGAGGGCAAGTAGCCGATAGCGATTTCTCATTGCCGTAATCCTTGTGTCTTGTTGTGCCTGATGAGGGAGAGCATTTTCTATGTCCACTGAAGGACTATCGGCATGCACTGAGTGGTGCAAACTGCTAAGTGACAACCGGACGGCGGTGAAACGCGTATTAATTTAGGCGCAAAAAATTACAGTACAGTGACGCTGGCTGAGAGTTTGCTAGCAGAGCTTGCGATTGAAGGACGGGGGGCTGGTCATGCTAAGGGGCATAGCCCGTTATCGACACACTGTGCATCGCTTTTAGTTCACATTCGTTATGCGTGTAGCGGGCTCTGCAAAAGGCTGTATCCAGAAAACCAGTAACTCAGGGGGCTTGGTTTATTTATTCGTTAGCGGCGCAGAGCGCCGCGTGTATTTTGTCGTCACAAGCGCCCCGGCAGAACGTTCGGGACATCCTGCTATCGCTGTTCGGATGGCCGATGATGGGCTCGCTACTGTTTTGTCGGTGTTGCTGATCAGGGTGGGCATTTACCCTTGCCGATACACACGACTTCCGGTTCGTGCAGACGGTTTCAGGGTTAATTGCCGTCTTCCAGAAAGCGATCAGGACAGGATGATGGTGTTAGCCGCTAATTAGCGCTCTCTCCTTTAGCAAACCCTCAATTTCCGGAATACTCGCTGGATCATCAATGGTGGATGGAATGTTGTATTGCTCGCCATTGGCTATCTGGCGCAGTAATTTACGCAGGATCTTGCCGGAACGGGTTTTGGGTAGGCGCTGGGTGATGAGGGTGTCTTTCAGGCAGGCGACAGCGCCGATCTCTTGGCGGATACGGGCGACCAGCTCTTGGTTGAGGGTGGCGGCGTTCACGTCTGTACCATCTTTGAGTAATACCAGCCCTAGGGGGACTTGGCCCTTCAGGTCGTCAGCAATACCGATTACGGCGCATTCGGCCACGGCGGGGTGGCCGGCGAGCACCTCTTCCATTTCGCCGGTGGAAAGGCGGTGGCCGGCTACGTTAATCACGTCGTCGGTGCGGCCCATGATGAACACGTAGCCGTCTGCATCTTTGTAGCCACCATCTCCGGAGGTGTAATAGCCGGGGAACTGTTCTAGGTAGCCTGCGAGGAAGCGAGAATGATTGCCCCAGATGGAGGGTAGGCAGCTGGGAGGTAGTGGCAGTTTGATCGCCACGTTGCCCTGCTGGTTGGGGCCTAGTTCGTTGCCGTTGTCATCTAGGATGCGTATATCGTAGCCGGGGGCGGGCAAGGTAGCGGAGCCGGGCTTGCAGGGCTTGGGATCAATGCCCATGAGGTTGGCGCAGATGCCCCAGCCGGTTTCGGTTTGCCACCAGTGGTCTACGACTGGCAAGCCGGTGATCCCCTTAACCCATTCGTAGGTGGGCGGGTCCAGGCGCTCGCCGGCCATGAAAATTGTTTCCAAGGCCGATAGATCATGTTGCTTGATGCCTTCGGCGTTAGGGTCTTCTTTCTTAATCGCGCGAAATGCTGTGGGCGCGGAGAACAGGGCTTTTACCTTGTATTCTTCTGCTACCCGCCAGAAAGCGGCGGCGTCGGGTGTGCGTACCGGTTTGCCTTCATAGAGCACGCTGGATAGGCCTGCGAGCAGAGGGGCATAGACAATGTAGGAGTGGCCGACTACCCAGCCCACGTCTGAAGCGGCCCAGAAAGTGTCACCTGGGTCCATATTGTAGATGGCTTTCATACTGTAATGCATGGCCACGGCGTGGCCGCCATTGTCGCGGATAACCCCTTTAGGTTTGCCGGTGGTGCCGGAGGTATAGAGGATATACAGCGGATCGGTGGCCAGAACCGGGGTGCACTCTACGGGGCTAGCGGCGGAAACAACCGCTTGCCAGTCCAGATCCCGATCGACCTTCAGTTCGGCTTTGGCCTGGGGGCGTTGGTAAATAATGTTGTGTTCCGGTTTGTGCTCTGCCTGCTCAATAGCAGCATCCACCAGCGGCTTGTAATGGATGAGCTTGTTCACTTCCACTCCGCAAGAAGCCGAGACAATGACCTTGGGTTGTGCGTCATCAATACGCACGGCCAGTTCATGGGCAGCAAACCCGCCAAATACTACGGAGTGAATGGCGCCAAGGCGTGCAGTGGCGAGCATGGCCACGGCGGCTTCGGGAATCATGGGCATGTAGATCAGCACCCGATCGCCTTTTTTCACCCCTTGTTGCTGTAGTGCGCCGGCGAAGATGGCCACCCGGTCGGTGAGCTCGGCATAGCTGATGGCTTGTTTGCTGTTGGTGACGGGCGAGTCGTAATAGATGGCCACCTGGTCACCACGGCCTGCGGCCACGTTGGCGTCTAGTGCCATGTGGGCGGTGTTCAGCACGCCATCGGTAAACCAGCGATCAATGCCGTTTTCATCTTTGCCGAGAATGGTAGAGGGAAAGCTGAACCAGTCCAGTTGGCGGGCCTTGGCGGCCCAGAATGCTTCCGGTGTGGTAATGGATGCGGAATATTCTTGTTGGTAGCTCATGCTGGACCTCTTTTTGTAGCCAGTTTCTCCCCCCGTTCTTATTGGGTAACGGGGGAGTCAAGCTGGCGGGCATCGGGGCATTGTTGGGCAACTGTCGGTCAGAACACAGGGTTGCGTTGTGTGATCTTATGCTAGACGAGGGTGGACCTGTAAAAAATTAGACTTAAGTTCAAAATTGAGGGCTACGGTGGGCGGGCTCGTGAAAAAGTAGTGCGTGTTTACGTCAATGCACTTTTTGCGCGAGTGCGTCACCATGGGGCCACATTCACAATGACGGAGGGTGAGATGTATATCGCCATGAACCGCTTCAAGATCAAACTGGGCTGTGAGCAGGATTTTGTAGAGATTTGGAAAGGGCGCGACACTTTCCTGAAAGAGGTGCCGGGTTTCAAGAGTTTTCACCTTCTGCAGGGCGCGAGCAATGAGGAGTACACATTATTCTCATCCCACGCCACTTGGGAATCGCGTGAAGCATTTGAAGGCTGGACTAAGTCCGAGGCGTTCCGCAAGGCCCATGCCAACGCGGGTGCACGCCGGGATATCTACCTGGGGCCGCCGCAGTTGGAATGTTTTGAGGTGGTGCTGTAAAGCTGACTCCGCCGTAGGCGGCGCGATCCCCCTTGCAGTGAACTCAGCCAGCCATCGCGCCGCCAGCGACGCGCCTATGCTACGGTGATTATTTCGGATCCTTGGTCTGATTGGATTTGCCGTCGTTGGCATCCGAGGGGCGCGCGGTGGTGTCCCCACTGTCTTCAGCCGAATGGGTTTCCAGGTTTAGCTGCTCGCCGTTGCCGTTGCGGATATGAATATCCAGCTGGCTGAAGGCAATTTCCACGCCATGTTCGTTGCACATAGCATCAATGTGGCGGTTAATCTCATCGGTGGCGGCCAAGCGGTCGTTGATATTATCCACATGGACGCGCAGTTCGTGGTCCAGCGTGCTGGCACCGAAGCCCATAAACAGCACTACCGGTTCAGGGTCGTGTAACACTCGGCCATTTTCTTTGGCCGCTTGTAGCAGGATGTCGCGGCACTTCTGTAAGTCGGAACCGTAGGCAAAGCCCACCTTGAGGATGATCCGAGTCACGGTGTCGGACAGAGACCAGTTAATTAGCCGCTCGGTGACGAACACCTTGTTAGGAACCAGGATTTCTTTGCGGTCGAAATCAATCAGCGTGGTGGCGCGAATGCGAATGCGGCTGACCGTGCCGTCCAAGTTATTAATGGTAATCACGTCACCAATGCGGATGGGCCGTTCGAATAGCAGGATGATGCCGGAAATAAAATTGGCGAAGATTTCCTGCAGGCCAAAGCCCAGACCCACGCCTAATGCCGCTACTAGCCATTGCATTTTGTCCCAACTGAGCCCTAGGGCGCCAAGGGTGAGTATGATGCCGCTGGCCACAATGACGTAGGAGAGCAGGGTGGTGGTGGCATAACTGGTGCCTTGGCGCAGGTCTAGCCGTGATAGCACTAACACTTCCAGGAGCCCAGGTAGATTACTGGCCAGCAGAAAGGTCACTACACCGATGATCAGAGAGGTCATCACATCGCCAAGGCTGATGGGCGAGGTGGTGGTGGCTTGGCCTGTGCCTTCCGCGGTTTCCCACAGGACAATGTTGTCGGTATAAGCTAAAGCATATAGCACATCTGACCAGACCCAGTAGACCAATAAACCAATAACAGCGACTAGTGCTAAGCGGATAAGACGCAGAGACTGCTCGTTGACTTGTTTTAGGTCCAATTGCGGCTCTTCGACTTCTACAGCTTCAGCGCTGCTGGTCTCTTCTTTTTGTTCCGCTTCGCGCTGGGCCACGGCCCGCTTATAGGATAGCCGCTGCGCAGCCACGGCGAGCCCGCGTACAGCGGTAGCATCTAGGATGATCCACAACGCAATCAGATAAAGGCTGTAAATCATGTGTCCGGTGAGCCGTACTGATGTGTAGTAGTAACCCACGCCAGTGAGCACGATGAGAGTGAGTGGGGCAAGAATACATAGCCCCGTGGCGAGGGTGCGCATGGTGCGGCTGTAATGACGGCCGGGGTATGACTGGGCCACCCAAGGCAAGCTCACCATGATGGTGATCATGGCCACCATCATAATCACTAGACCTAGCCGATCGTTGCTGAGTTGGGCAGGCCACTGATCGCCGAACGCGACCAGTAACGTGAGGGGGATTAACGCCAAGCCGGTTACTAGCAGGCGCCGGCGCATTTGTTGGTTGTATTCCCTACTCCAGCGGAACTGGCGTTGTGCGATGCCATTGTTCTTGAGTAGACGATAGAGCACTTCAAAAACTAGCCACAGCAAGGCGACTTGGGCCATGGCGGCGCCCATGACGCTAGTGAACGTGCCGGGCTGTACCCATAGGCCAGCAGCCAGCAAGACAAGGAAAAGCGGGAATGGGGCAGCAATTAAAAAAGTATAAAGCAAACTCAGGGGCGTATGGGCCTGGCTGTCACGGCGCAGGAAACCCACATCCTTATTCATT
Source organism: Alcanivorax sp. NBRC 101098 (assembly GCF_001010505.1). Classification (GTDB taxonomy): domain Bacteria; phylum Pseudomonadota; class Gammaproteobacteria; order Pseudomonadales; family Alcanivoracaceae; genus Alcanivorax; species Alcanivorax borkumensis. The sequence goes on along the minus strand of NZ_AP014613.1, from coordinate 1,964,527 downwards.
GTATCAATGCGCGATTTCAGTTTATTGCGAATCAGCATCAACAACGCCGCCGGGAGAATTAGGCCGATCAACCAGGCCCATTTGCGAGTGAGCAGCTCGCTGGTGCCCTCCTGCAGATCAGCCCAGGGAATGGCTTTAAGTTGTTCCATTAACTCCTTAGGTAGCTTGCCGAGCCATTCGAAACTGAGAGGTTGGTTGCTGGGCATCCAGAAGGTTTGTTCGGAAATGGTGTTGTGTAAGCTGCGGGTGATTTTACGTAGTTGTTCATGGCTAAGCTGGGTACGCGTCAGGATCGCCAATTGGCGGCTCAGTTCTTGATCCAGTTGATCGTAAATGGCCAAGCGCTCTTCGCGCAGAAGGGCAAAGGCTTCCTCTAGGGCCGGGCTCAAGGGGGCGTCTATTTTAGCCTGTGAGGGCAGGGGCGCATCATTTAGATCTTGCATGGCCTGTTGGATTTCGAACTGATTCAGGCGGGTATTGGAAATCTCCTTTTCCAGGTTCAGCTCACCCTGATCCTGAGGCAGGCTTTTTTGTTGTTCGTAAAGAATACGCGATAACAGCAGGCTGCCATCGAGCATGCGGATTTGGTCGTTAACGGTGGATGAGAGAGAGCGGGCCTTGTCCAGTTCGGTTTTTGTCGTGACCGCCTCGCGTAACCGGCTGTTTACGCGTTCGCTGACGCGGGCCAATTGCTCGCGCAGCTGGCTATTTTTTGCCATGGCTTGCTTGACTTGCGGGTGGTCCAGCACGCTTGTGGGAAGGTCTGTATCCGGTGATTTAGCGGTCGGCTCCAGTTGGTTTAGGCGCCGTTCATTAATCAGTGGCTGCAGGGCATCCAGTTTTGCCTCGATGATGAGTTGTTTTTGTTTGTCGCTCTGTTGTCTCAGCCGGGCAATGTCCTGTTGCTTGTCGACGATAGCCAATTCCTGGTTGTAACGCTCGATGCGTGATTCCAGGGCGCTGATCTCCGTGTTTAGGCTGCGTGTCTGCAATTCAGATAAGGGCTCGCCATCTTCATCTATACCCTGATTGAGGCGTGAGCGGATGGTGTCGAGCCTGTCCATAGCTTTGCTGATTACGTTTTGAGCCTGCTCCGGAAGGGTCTGGGTACGGGTCAGGTCGCTGTTGGCGTCGGCTAGATCTTCTTGGTTCGTTTCCAGAGCGTTTAATTCATTGACCAGCGTTTGTACCAGTGTTTCAAGTGTTTCGCCGGCGTAATGCTTGCTCCAATCGGTTTCTCTCTGTTGACGCAGGCGTATAAGTTCCGCGTTTAGTTGCCGGCGCTCGCTAGCTGCTTTATTGGAAAAGCGTTTTAGCTCCTCGATTTTTTTCTGGTTGCTATCGATTTCCTCTCGGAATTTCAGTGTTTGCTTGAGCTGTTCCTTTTCAGGGTTTTGCGTGCCGTCGGATTGCTTGTCGTTGGTTTCAGTAAGCTGTTTTTGTAGGTCGCCAACACCGGGCAAGGTGAAGCTGGCGGACTGTGCCATGGCGAGAACGGGCAGCAATATCAGCAAGACGAGAGGCAGGCGTCGATCCATAATAAGGAGGGCTCTTGGAAAGTATGGGTATCTTTGTATCACAGGGTCGGGGCTATTGCTTTCCCTGCGATGATAATCGGCGAAGTAATTGGCGAACCAGGCCCAGTTCCCGGTCGTTAGCCAGCGGTAGTAATTCATCTACCCATTGGTGCAGGTTTTCATTGGGTTGTATGTGCAACGAGGCAAGCTGCTGATGCACTGCCTGACGCGTATGGGAAAAAGTGGCCGGGTCCGGTTCTGTTATTTTTACAGCGGGTTGCTTGCGCAATTCCCAAGCGTAGATCATTACCGCCTGCGCGAGATTCAGCGATGGCTGCTGCTGCGCCAGTGGAATACTGCTAGCCAAGTCGCAAAGGCCCAGCTCGTCGCCGGTGAGACCGCTGGCTTCCCGGCCAAAAACGATAGCCACCCGCTGTACGCTGTTTCCCTTGCCGGCCACCAGTGCGGCACAGTGATCTGCATCCACGTAGCGATCTTTTTGCAAGCGGTGCCGGGCGGTGCAGCCGATGCTTAGGTCTACATCAACGAGGGCCTGCGCCAAGGAATCCACGATCATGGCTTGTTCCAGCACGTCGTTGCTGTGGTGCGCCACCCAGTGGGCGGCGGTCATATCGCCGGGGTTTACCAGCCGTAACTGGGAGAAGCCCATGGTTTTAATAGCACGGGCTGCGGCGCCAATGTTTTCCCCGCGAGCGGGTTCCACCAGAATAAAAACAATATCCATTTATAGTCACTTGTTCAGGCTGTGTGTAACGCGAACCATTCTATACGAGCCGTTGGTACGGTTTGCAGAAAAGAGGGTTGTAGATAGAGGGGGGATAAAGCCCATGCTCAGACGGGGATTGTTATACGCATCTATTTTTGTGCGTAAATAATAGGGGGAGGGCTTCCACGGCGACGCTCGCACTCACTGGCCACGAATATAGCAACCGGCCGAAATCCTGCATGAACGGCGTGATCAGGGCGTGACACAGCAGCCAGAACCTTCGTTTTAAGGCGCCGCCGAAGAGGAGGGAGGCTCGCTGGTCTTTGGGCAGGGCTGGTTGCCGATTTCGCGGGCACTCGCCTGGATCTCTGGATCGTCCGGAGCCAGCGCTAAGGCCTGGCAGAGACTTTTGCTAGCCTCTTGTTTCTCTCCCATTGCCAACTGAGCATAGGCCAAGTTATTCCAAGCAGCGGCCAATTCAGGTTCATTGTGCACGGCCTTTTCAAAGGCTGCTCGCGCCTGCGCCTGTTTATTTTGTGCCCACAGGGCATTGCCATAGCCAAACCATAATGGGCCGTTTTGTGGAAATGCCTCTACGGCCGCTGGCCAGAAGTCGATGCTATTTGGTAATGCAGAGATGGCGCGCAATAGCGCATCCGGTTCGGCGCTGGCGGGGAGCTGGCCGGGGGCGACCAAGGTGAATCCCCATTGATCGGCTCTTGCCCAAGTGCGGATAAAGCGGTTCCAGTGGCTGGTGTCGCTCTGCGTTGTACCGCTGTGCAATACTACAGTATCGCCCTGGTTACGGTAGCCGGTAACCACCGCGAAGTGCCACTTTGGCCAGTTTGGCAGCGCCAAATTCTGCATCACCAGCACCGGCCGGTTAGCCTGCAACTCCTGGAACAGGTGGTCGGCAGATTCCACCGGGTAAGCCATTAAACCGCGGCTGCGGGCGGCGGCACGCAGTTCAATACCCAGCGATCCTTTGCGCTCCGGTAGCCAGACTTCGTCCACTAGGGCGTCGGCGCTGACAGGCTTACCCGCCCATTGCAGCATCATTGCCAGTGCGGCCGGGCCACATTGATAGGCGTCTTGGGGGACAAAGGGAACCACGACCTGCTGGGAGGTTTGCACTGTGGCACTTTGCGGAGGCGGCACACTCTGACAGCCACCCAAAGCGAGCAGGGCGGCTGTCAATAGAATGGCGAGAGATCTGGGCAGCGCTGTAGTTATCATCAGCTTGCCGGTCGCTTAATTAACCGGGTCGATTACAGGGAAGACATCGGTAGCGCCGAGCAAATCCAAAATCACCAGCACTAGAATGATAGCAAGCACGACGCCGAATACGCCTTGGCCGGCGGGTAACGCTTCGGATTTCTGGGCTAGCTGTTGCAGTTCAGTATGGGTGAGGCGATCCAGTCGTTGGCTCACTTGTTCTTGGTTGACGCCGTATTCGCTCAACGCCTGGGCGGCCACTTTATGATCCATTAACCGCATGACCTGCTGCTTCATGGCGGCGCGATCCTGTTGCTGGATTACAGTGTCATTACCAATCATGGCGGCCTGCGAGGCGGGTACAATGAGCACCTGCATAAATAGCAAAACAAAGGCACTAAGCATTCCGGTAACGCGTTTGGATGGGGTCATGAAGCAATCTCCTCAATGGTTGATGGCTATACTTTACCAGTGTGGCCGCTATTCAAAAGAATGGCGGCATCATTAGAAGGTTTTTTTACAAGGACTTTACCAATCTCCGCCGCTGCAATGCCTTTGCTATCAAGCCGTTGCAGTGCCTGTTTGGCATAGTCAGCGTGCAGGCAAAATAACAACCCCCCAGCGGTTTGCGGGTCGCACAGCGCGGTGAGTAATGCTTCGGCCACTGGTTGTTGCTGTTGGCAGTGCACCAGTATTTGGCGATTGGCGTCACTAAGAGTGCTGGCCACACCCTGCTCAATTAACGAGAGCGTGCCGGGTAGCAAGGGGACCTTGTGGCAGTCCACGGACAGACTAACTTGGCTTTGCTGGCTGATTTCATAGAGATGACCCAGCAGCCCAAAGCCGGTGATGTCGGTGCAGGCATTTACCGGTATCCCCTGTAGCGCTTGCTGAGCAAGATGGTTGCTGATCAGAAGATGGCGCAGGGTGGTGTCCAGCCAGGGGCCGTGGAACGCGGAGCTCGGCTCGCGGCTAACCTGCATCAAGGCGGCCAATTGCACCCCGCTACCCAGCGGCTTGGTGAGGATAAGGCGGTCGCCGTCACGGGCGCCGTGTTTGTGCCAGAGCTGTGCTGGGTCTGCCTGGCCATTGACGGTGAACCCGGCGGCCATCTGTGGCCCTTCGATGGTGTGCCCACCTACCAGGGTGCAGCCTGCGGCATTCAGCTCGCGAACCGCGCCTGCCATCATCCGTTGCAGGTCCCGGCTCTGCAGTCGCGGGTGGTGCCAGGGCAGGGTGATGTTGGCCAGAGCCGAATGGGGTTGGGCATTCATGGCGTACACGTCGCTGAGGCTGTGCAGCGCGGCGATACGGCCGAACAGGTAAGGCTCATCGATAAAGGCGGGAAAGAAATCCAGGCTCTGCACCAGTCGCTGCCCGGCAGGCCAATCAATAATGGCCGCGTCATCGGCGGCATCCACCCCGGCTTCGATGCCGGGGTTCACCACCGGTTGCAGCTCGGCCAGTGCTTCATGCAAGGCGTCACTGCCCACCTTGGCGCCGCAACCGGCGCAATGCAATGTATCTGGATCAGCGGGACCAGGGGGCATGCTCGGAAGCTGCTGATCGAACTTGGCCATGAACGCCCGGTCGATGTGATCCTTCCAGCGCCATACCCAGTGCCCGGCCACAGACAGCCTGCCGCCACGGCTGGCAATGGCGTCTTTGCCGCCGGTGGACAGCAGCGACAGGAAACGGGATTGCGGGCGATAGGCGACTAGCGGTTGCCCTTGAATGACGGCGCGTAGGTTGGTGGCCAGGGTGCGAGCCTGGCGAACAGCATAGACCCCGGCCTTGGGCAGCGGCGTAGGGAAGGCGGCACAATCACCTGCGGCAAAAATGCGTTTATCAGTGGCCGTTTGCAGGGTTTCCGTGACCCGCACAAAACCTCGTTCGTCGCACTCAAGGCCGCTGTTTTCCAGTATCGGTAAGCCCCGTACCCCGGTGCACCAGAGCACCCATTGGGCGGTGAGTGGCTGATCTCCCATATGCAGTTGCTGATGAGCATCACAATGAACGCGACTGTCGGTATGCAGGGTGACGTTGTGGGCTTGCAGCCGCTTGTGCATTTTCTCGCGCACGCTGGCAGGAAAGCCCGGCAGTAGATTGCCGCTGGTGATCAATTGAATCTGTGCCGGTTGCTGGTGGCGCTGGAAATGTTGGGCCATGGCCAGGGTCATCTCGGTACCGCCGGCCCCGGCGCCGATCACTGCCAACGAGGGCGATTGCCGTTCGGCGTGTTGGCAGAGTTGCTGCCAGCGGGCATAGAAACTGGCCACTGGCTTCACCGGGACCACACGGGGGTGGCTGCCGCCCAGAGGGCTCAAATCCGGGGTGGCGCCCACGTCCAGGCTTAACCAATCGTAGGCCAGTTGGCTGCCATCGCTGAGCTGTAAGTGTCGCTGTTGCGGGTCCAGCTGGGTGACGCTGGCTTGAATAAAACGGCAGCCGCTAGCCTGGCACAACCGGTACACATCCACGTGGGTGTCATCCAGGGTGTAGTGGCCGGCGATCAGCCCTGGCAACATGCCGGAGTAGGCGCTAAGGCTGTCCGGTGAAACCAGAGTCAGGCGCACGCCGGGAATCGGCTTCATGGCCAGCATGCGCAGGGCCAGCGCGTGGCTATGGCCAGCACCGACAAAGACCAGGTCGTAGTGGGCGGAGGGACTTATCACAGTGGCATCATCACAGTTGCAGTTCACCTTGCAGGTAGCAGCGTGCGGTGCCGCTAAGTGTGACGCGGTCGCCTTTTAACTGACAGTGCAATTCTCCGCCCCGGGCAGATAGCTGGCGGGCATGAAGATGTGTTTTGCCGAGTTTTTCCGCCCAGTACGGCACCAGAGTGCAATGGGCAGAACCGGTGACCGGGTCTTCCGGAACGCCTTTGGCCGGGGCAAAAAAACGGCTGACAAAATCACAGTCGTTGCCGGGGGCGGAAATCATTACTGCGAAGGTATCCAGTGCCGCGATGGCGGTGAAGTCGGGCTGAAAATGACGCACCTGATCGGCGTTGTCCACGATAACCAGCGTGTCACGAGCCTGTAGCACCTCGCGAAGGGGTAAATCCAGCGCTTGGGAGAATGGGGTGAGATCGGTGAGCGCATGGGCCGGCCGGGACGGAAAGTCCAGGCTCAGTGTTTGCCCACTGCGGGTGACGAACAAGGGGCCGGAGGCTGTGGAAAAGCGTACCCGTTCACCGGGAAATCCCAGAGCATGGAAGACTACCCAAGCAGCAGCGAGCGTGGCGTGGCCGCACAGATCCACTTCGACTGTTGGGGTAAACCAGCGCAGCGCGTAGCTCTGTTCGTCGGGCACCAGAAAGGCGGTTTCCGAGAGGTTGTTTTCCAGTGCGATGTTCTGCAGTAGGGCGTCATCTAGCCAGTGTGTCAGCGGCACCACGGCGGCGGGGTTGCCGGCAAACAACGCATCGGTAAAGGCGTCCACTTGGTACAGTTTCATAGTGTGACTCGTGTTTGCATGTTCCGAGTGTGTTTTGGTTAGCGGCGTGCCGGGGCATTGCTTGCTGAAACACCGTGGCCCGGCTGCAGCCTCAGGCGCCGTCGCAGTGTTCGCGACAGAGTATCTACGCCTAGATTGAGCAACACCGTGGCCAGGATCAACAGGGCGGTTCGGTCAAAGCGGAATTCCGCCACGCTAGAGTCAATATAAAAACCCAGAGTGTGAATGCCAAGAATCCCCAGCACCGCCGTTTCACGCATGATCACCTCCCAACGATAGAGCAAGAACGCGAGCAGATTAGGGCTGATGCGTGGCAACACTTCGTAGGCGTAGCGGTTGATGCCGGTGGGAGCATCTGCGCGCAAGCGCAGTGTCTCACTGAAGCGGCCGGTCAGGTGAGCGACGATGGCGCCGGTATGCAAAGCAAGAGCGAGAATGCCGGGCAGCATGGAAGGGCCGAGCAGGATAAGGAAGAAGAAGGCGAGAAAGAATTCCGGGGTAGTGCGTAGTACCACCAGAATGCCCTGGCCCAGAGAGCGGCTGGCTCGGTTGCCGAATAGCGGTGAGGTGAGCGGGAACAATAACAGCGCAAGGATGCCGGTGAGCAGGAGCGCGGCGAGACCCAGCACCACTGTTTGCCATAGGCCGGGCCACAGCTGTTGCTGCCAAAGCATGGCAAACCATTGGCTCAGTTCCAAGAGGCCACCACTTTGACGTAGAGGGGCGGGCACCAGATCTACGGTGATGAAGCGTACCAAGGTATCCAGGTTGCCGGTAAAAAGGGGCGGCGCCCAGGCCACGGCAGCAATTAGGTAAAGCGGAATTAAGCCAGGGCTTAGCCACCAGCGCAGGGTGAAAATCAGGGCAAAGAAGAGGTAGAGCAGGGCGGCGCCCTGGTCGTAGACGCCTTCACGAAACGCGGTTTCCAGGTGGAAGCCCAGGGTAGGCAAACCGATAAAACCCAGAATGGCGGAGGCGCGCAGGGCGCATTCTAGCCGGTAGCTGCCATAGGCTTTGAAGGCCTGCCAGACCAGTGGCAGGCGCGCGAAGAAAAAGCGGCTGATCGTGGTGGTGCTGGCGGGTAATGCATGGGAGGGGGCTGGGTCTGCCTCTTCGAGAAATTCCCCAAATACTTTGGCAAAGATGCCCGCATAGGGAATGGCGATGGCCAGTACCCCGGTAAGCGTGCTCAGCCCGGCAACCTGCAATAGCAGCAGGCCCCAGAATAATTCATGGATGGCGCGGATGCTGGCGGCGAAACCGCGCACGGCACGTGAAGACCAGCAGATCGCCATAAAGAAGCCGAACAGGGCGGCCAGCGCCGTGCCTTGCCAGGCAAAGGCCAGTGTATTGGCCAGTGCTTTGCCCAGTTGTTCGGTGGCAAAGAAGTCCGGGGCGAGAAACCCCTTGCCCATGCGCAACAGTTCTTGGCTGGGGCTGGAACGGGCGATTTCCATATCGGCCAGCAACAGTGCCAGCAGGCCGGCCAGGGCGATGCCACCGGTGGTGCGTCGCCAGCGACTGGCGGTGGTGTTCAATGGGGCGCTGGCCGGTTTCATGGTGGGGTGTTCACTGATACGAGCGGTGTTGGTATGAAGCGTCCTGATATAACGCATCCAGATCGCTGAGTGACAGCGAATGGGTGGCGGCATCGAGTACGACTTTGCCGTGGTTTAGGCCAATGATTCTATCGCTGCAGGCCAGCGCCAGCGCTCGATCGTGCAGGGCGATTACGGCACTGTCATGGCGGGCCAGCGACAGGGTCAGCAAGGCAAGGCCTTGATGTTCGTCCAGGCTGGATACCGGTTCATCGGCCAGTAGAATCGGGCGGTGGGTATAGAGCGCCCGGCCCAGTGCGGCGCGTTGCGCCTGGCCGCCGGAGAGCTGGTCGATACTGGTGAACAGTTTGTCGTGCAGAGACAGATCGGTGGCCAAGGCGCCAATTTGTTCACGCTCATGGCGACTAGGAGCAATCAGATTTCGCAGATTAGTGAGAGTGCTATTGCGTGACAGGGCGCCCATGTAGATATTGTGGAACACGCTAAGCATGGGCACCAGGGCGCCAGCCTGAGGGCACCAGGCACAGGCGCTCTCCTGCTGGTTGCGCAGGGCATTAAGCAGGGTGGATTTGCCGGCACCAGAGGGGCCGAGCAGGGCGACTTTCTCGCCTTGCTCGATGGTTAGCGTCAGGTTAGAAAAGACAACCTGATCGCCATGCCCCAGCTGAGCCTGCTGAAAATGGAACACGTCAGTGCTGACCGTGGCCGTTAGTCCAACAGACCAATGGCGCTGGCGGTTTCCTCGATGGGGGCGTAGTCCGCATTGGACGCGGGTACAAACTTCTCACGGGGGAACGCTTTCAGCAGCACCGGATCGTCGATGGCCAGTAATACCTCGGTAACGCGCTGGCTAAAGCCGTCGCCAAAACGCTCATTCAGATCACCACGTACTGTCCAGTGGTAGTCGGGGTAGCTGGGAGTTTCCCAGATGACACTGACTTTGCTGGTGTCAATTTTGCCTTCCGCCAGCTCACGCTCCCAAACCTTGAAGTTCACCGCGCCAGTGGCGTAGGCGCCGCTTTGTACCAGTGCAATGGTGCGGCTGTGGTCGCCGGAGAAACCGACTTTTTCGAACAGCTTGTCCGGCGCTTCATTGAACGTATCGCGCAGATAGAATTCCGGCATCAGGCGGCCCGAGGTGCTGCCTTTGGAACCGAAGGTAAATGACGGTTGTGCAATGAAGTCTTCACCCAGTGTCTCTACAGGCTTGAGCCCGGTGCTGCTGTTGGCGATGAAGTAAGACTTGAAGGCAGTGTCTTCCTGGCCCTGTGCAATGGCCTGGGAGCCGGGGACAAGACGACGAGCCTGAACACCGGATAAACCGCCAAACCAGGCCATTTGTACCTCATCGTTGCGAAAGGCGGTAACGGCGGCAGCGTAGGATTTCACCGGAACGTATTTCACCGGTACGCCCAGTTGGTCTTCCAGATAAAGGGCGATGGTGCCGAACCGTTTTTCCAGCTGAGACTCATCCTGGTCGGGGATGGCGGTAAAGATGAAGGTGCCGGTGTGGGGGTCATTGCAGGCAGAGAGCAGCAGGGCAGCAACCAGTGCAACAAGAAGTTTCAAACGCATCGTTGTCTCCGTTCAATAGGGAGGCTTAAGGAATGTTGGATTCGGCAAGGAACGCTTATGCAGTATAGCGGCCTGCCGGTGATATTGCTCAGCGACTGTTAAGGAAAGCACTGACTTCAGCTCGGCTGCCCTGGAACAGGATAGTGCCCGCCCGGCGCGACAACATGTAGTCGTACATGGGGTCGTAATAATCGGCGAGCAGGCTGTGGATCCATTCGCGGTGCAGCTCGGTATTGCCGCAGTTTGCTTGCACGGCCAAGGCTTCCTGAAGCTGTTGACGAAGTTGCTGGTGGCGAATGCCACCTAGGCGGCGGCGAATGCGATCCATGGACGCCAGTAATTCGTCACCGAGTTGTTTGAGAGCGTCGTGTTCACCGAAGTAGCGGGCATATTCCTGCAGTGGGCCAATGACGTAATCTTCCAGCGTTACCTGAACGCGGGACTCCAGCGATTCTTCAATGATGATACGTGGTTGCGACTTGATCTGGTCTTGGAGGGAAAAAGGCAGGTGACAGCGCCCGATCAGTTTGCTTTCGTCTTCCACCAGAATGCTTACAGGCTGTGCGGCACGTTGTTTGATCAGAGCAATGGACAGGCTATTTTCGAAATCAATTTGGCTGGGCTGGCCACCTGGGCGACGACCAAAGGATGAACCGCGATGGTGGGCAAGGCCTTCCAGATCGATAGCGTTGGGTTGTTGCTCAATGACTCGTGTTTTGGCGCAGCCGGTGCGGCCACACAGGACCTCCAGCGGTAGGTTGGCGATGCAGGCTTCCATTTCATCGATCAGAAAACGGCGCAGCGCTTTGTAGCCACCAGTCACTAGCGGGGCATCGATGCCGATTTCGCGCAGCCACGCCTGGGTCGTCTGGCTACGCAGCCCGCCACGAAAGCAATATAAGTAGCCGTTGGGATTGGCTTGCCACCATTGCTGCCATGCGTATAGGCGCCGCTCTCGCTCCTCGCCACAAACCAGCGTGTTGCCCAGATCAATCGCCGCCTGTTGACCATGCTGCTTATAGCAGATGCCTATGCGGTGGCGTTCTTCATCGTTGATCAGAGCGAGATTGGTGGTACCAGGAAAGGCGCCTTTGGCAAATTCCACGGGGGCACGCACGTCCAGCAAGGGTGTGTCATTGAGGAACAGGGACAGGTAATCACAGGTATCGTCGCGCATGGTTGGCGAGTGTAATCCAGCTACACGCTACACGCTACACGCGAGGAAATTGGATGTGGAACCGAGGGTGGTCGCCAGTTTTCCTTTTCAACGGTTCACTCAGAACATTCAGCTGACTTTCGTGGGCAGGGCGGTCCGTGTGGCGCCGCGCCAACCCACGTTGCAGCTTGAGGGTTGTAGCTCTCTGCTACTTTACTTTGCCGGGCGGATCTGGCCGGCCAGGTGCGGCTTGATGCCGTCTTTGGCGAGCAGGCGGAAGTCGCTGCCACCGTTGGCGGGCTTGTTCTCGAACTTCACGGTGGCAGGCACGAACATAGGTAGCTTGAATTGCACATCCACGGTGAAGGCGTTTTCCGGCAGCTGGTACTGCAGCTCGGCCAAGCAGCGGGCTTTAGACCACATGCCGTGGGCGATATGGCGTTTGAAACCGAACAGTTTGGCCGACAGCGGGTATAAATGAATCGGATTACGATCACCGGAGACAGCACCATAGCGACGACCGATATCGCCAGGCACCTTCCATTCCACGGTGTCGGTGGCCGGCTGTGGTTTGGAGGCGTTTTTCTTTTTGCTGCTGTTACCGCCACCGCTGCGGAAAAAGTTCACGGATTCACTTTCCCAGACCCGTTCGCCGCCGGTGCTAACACTGGTGAAAATGGAAAATTCGTAGCCCTTGTCCACTTTTTGCAGGTTGCCCAGGAAGCATTTCACGTTAAGTTGTTCACGCTCGGCAATGGGGCGGTATTGGGTGATGCTGTTGCGTACATGCACCAGACCCATGGCAGGGAAAGGAAAGCCATCGGTAAGAATCAGCGCCATATGTAATGGGAAGGCGTGCATGTGCGGATAGGTCACGGGCAGCTTGCCGTCGGCGGCAAACCCACACACTTTTCGGTAAGCGGCCAAATGTTTTTCATCAAGGGAGACATCATTCAGGCGTAGACCCACGTCCGGCAGGGTGGGGTTACTGCCCGGTTTAACTGTGGCACGTAATACGGCCTTGGCAAAGTTGACCACCATGGGCGGTGTATTACGTAGCTCGCGAAATTTGACCTCACTCATGACTCAATCCTTTCCCGTTGATAGCGTTGCAATGAAAGGCAACGGTGACAGTAAAAAAGAGTATAGAGCAGGGCAGCCGGGTCGCTATTGGCCGTATAGACAGGGTGGCTGGTGAGTTAAGCACAGGGTGCTCGACACAGGGCCAGAAAGGATGAAACTTGTTCAGGAACGGTTTTTGTCTGAACGCCACATGCCCACGCCGAAGTAAATAAGGCGTAGTTGCTTCTCTGCGGTAATCAGCACTTCTTGCTGGCCCGTTTCATCCGTTTCTTCCAGTTCCAACATTTCCTGTGTCAATGCGGTGACATTGTTAACAACCAGGCCTGCCATCATTTGTAGGTCTTCGGCATTAACGTGATCGAGGAAGGGGAAGCGTGCCATGTCCATCGCCAGTTCGTTGGTGAACATGCGGATTTCGCGGCGAATGGCATTGCGCATGGTGGGGGTGCCACTAGCCAGTTCCTTGGATACGAACAGGAAGTGGGCGCGGTTGTTACGCACATAGGTGAAGTAAGTTTCCATGGAGCTGCGCAACATGTGCTCGTTGGGTAATTCCTGCTGGCGTACTTGGCGCATCATCTGACGCAGAGTACGGAAGGATTCGTCCAGCAAGGTGAGGCCCATGGCACTCATGTCCGAGAAATGGCGATAAAAGGCAGTCGGTACTACCCCGGCTTTTTTGGTGACTTCCCGCAGACTCAGGGCAGAAAAGGGGGCCTTTTTGACCACCAGCTCCAACGCAGCCGTCATCAGTGCTTCCCGGGTCTGTCCCCGTTTAGGCTTGCGAGTTCTGCTGGTGCTTTCCTTTGTCATCGTTTTTTGCCTCCAAAATCAGCTGCTTATTCTCTTCTGTGCGGGCTTGTGATGCAACCAATTCCCTATGGCGGGTTGTAACACTATGATAAAAAACGCCTTTATCTTTTTTGTGAACACGTGTTGACTGTGGGTCAGGCGGTGTGAATAATGCCTACAACTGTTCACTTGAAGGGCCTGACCCATGAGCTCGATAACACAAACATCCAATCGTTTTCAGCAAGGCGTTAACCGTCTTCTGCAATCCCGTGTGGCCACCATTCTGGCTACTCCTCACGGTGTGGATCGTTATCTGGAAGTATTGAATCCGATGTGGTCGGTCGATGAAGTGCGCGCTGAAGTGGAGCGCGTGGACTATCTCACCGACGACAGTACCACCGTGACACTACGCCCCAACAGTAATTGGCAGGGGTTTATTCCCGGGCAGTTTGTGCAACTTACCGTGACAATCGATGGCAAGCGTCAAACACGTTGCTACTCCCCGGCAAACTCTGTGCACAGCGCAGATGGCCGCATTGAGTTAACCGTGAAGGCTCATGCCAACGGTTTTGTTTCGCGCTACCTGCGTGAGCAGATGTCAGTGGGGGAAGTGGTGACCTTGTCTCAGGCGGCGGGCGAATTTGCGCTCCCGGCAGAGCGACCTAAACGGGTGTTGTTGATCAGCGGTGGCAGCGGCATTACCCCGGTAATGTCCATGCTACGGACACTCTGTGATGAAGGGTTTTCTGGCCCAGTGACGTTCTTACACTATGCCAACAGCGCGGCTGACATGATCTATGCCTCCGAGCTGGAGAGCATTGCTGAGCGTCATGACAATGTGACTCTGTTGCGTTGCTTCAATGACGAAAGTGAACACGGAGAATTAACGGGCTTGTTTAGCCGTGAACATTTATTCCGTTCCGTGCCGGACTATGCCGAGGCAACGGTTTTCCTGTGTGGCCCGCCGCCGATGATGGCCGCAGTTGAAAAAATATGGGAGGAAGACGGACTTGGCGACCGGCTGCATAAAGAGCAATTCACCTTGGCCTCACCGGATCTGCAAAGCGACAACGTTGCAGGCGAAGTGCGCTTCCTACAGAGCGAACGAGTAGAAGTAAACAGTGGTGCGACTCTGCTTGAGCAAGCAGAAGAGGCCGGGCTAACTCCCCAATCCGGTTGCCGCATGGGTATCTGCCATACCTGCTCTTGCCGCAAGACAGCGGGCAAGGTCCGCGACATTCGTACTGGTGAAATCAGCGATGCCAGTGAAGAAATCATCCAAATCTGTGTGACCGTGCCGGTGGGCACGGTCACGCTGGATATCTAAATCGATCAAGGAAGGCGAGACATTATTATGAGCATTTTTAGCAACCTTACCGCCGAACAATTCGAGACGATTGGCCAGCAATTAGACGAGATCCGTAACCGCGAGCTGGCGGACTTGGGTGAGAAAGACGAAAAGTACATCCGTAGCGTAGTGAAGCGTCAGCGTCAGCTGGAAGTGGCTGGCCGTGGCTTGTTAATGTTGGGTTTCTTGCCACCAGCATGGTTGGCCGGGGTGGCTTGCCTGTCCGCCTCAAAGATCATTGATAATATGGAAGTCGGTCATAATGTGATGCATGGCCAGTATGACTGGATGGGTGACCCGAACCTGAACTCCAGGACATTCGACTGGGATAACACCTGTACTAATAAAAACTGGAAACACACGCATAACTTCGAGCACCACACTTATACCAACGTGCTCGATATGGACCACGATATTGGTTATGGCCTGCTGCGCATGTCTGAAGATCAGAAGTGGGAGCCCCGTTTTCTGTTTAACCCGGTGTTGTCGGTGATTCTTGCCGTGTTTTTCCAGCACTTTGTGGCCGTTCAAAGTCTTAAGTTAGAAGACTATTTGATCAACAAAACCAAGAGCAAAGAAGACATTAAGGCTGAGTTTAAGCCGATTTGGAAAAAAATGCGTAAGCAGTTGGCTAAGGATTATCTGCTCTTTCCCGCATTGGCAGGCCCGTTTGCGCCGCTGGTGTTTGCCGGAAACCTGGCCGCAAACGTGACGCGTAATCTATGGTCCTGCGTGGTGATTTTTAACGGTCATTTCCCTGAAGCGGTAGAGCAATTCGCCGAGTCCGTGGTGGAAAATGAAACTCGCGGCCAATGGTATGTGCGACAGATGCTAGGCTCTGCCAACTTTGAAGGTAGCCGCTTGATGCACTTGATGAGTGGTAACTTGAGCTTTCAGATTGAACACCATTTGTTCCCCGATATTCCGGCGCATCGCTATGCTCGAATTTCCCTTGAAGTACAAGCCATCTGTGAAAAACATGGGTTGCCTTACAATACGGGCTCTTTTATTGGCCAATCGATCAGTACTTGGAAGAGGATTCTCAAGCTGAGCCTGCCAGGCAAGCGCAAAAAAGATGGGCAAGGCCCTGGTTTGCTGAAAGGGTGGCAAGCCAAGGCAGAATCACTGACTTCAACGCCAGAAGCAAAAAACCGTAGCGCGGCCTGAGCCAATACGATTTCTTGGGTAGGCCGGAATGCTGTTCTGGGCCTGCGTCCTTATGCTACTCTCAGGCCCTCTGAGGCTAGTTTTTTTGTTTGGAGACAAGCAAGCGCATGGCAGAAATGACGGATTCCGGTGTGCTGTTACGAATGGCGTACAAAGCCATGGTAAAAGCCGGTATTGATGCTGATGCCGTGTTGGCGGAGGTCGGGCTGGATAAGTCCATTTTGCAGGTTCCGGACCTGCGCACTCCCCACGATGCCCAAGAATGGTTCTGGCAGGCGCTGGAAAAAGTGTCCGGTGATGAGTACGTCGGATTACATTTGGGCGAACATATTCCCGTCTACAAGGGCCAGGTGCTTGAGTACTTGTTCCTTTCCAGCCCGACCTTTGGTGAAGGGCTGAAACGGGCCTTGGACTATCAGCGCTTGCTTTCTGATGCCGCTCAGGGCGAATTGTTTGAGGAAGGTGACCGAGTTTTTCTTAAGCAAAAAATCTGGAGTGTTCGTCTCAGCCATCTCAACGAATGCATGATCATGGGTTTGATCAAGTTCTTCCGCTTCGTCACCGATGATGCATTTGAGCCATTAGAAGTGCATTTCGGCCATCCCCGCCACGCGGATCAACGTGAATACGAGCGCCTGTTTGATTGCCCGGTGAAATTCGACATGCCCAGTGTGGGTCTGTATTTCGATGCCAAACTCATGAACTTGCCTTCCGCGCATCACGAGCCAGAGCTGTTGTACTTGCACGAACAGCTTGCCAGTGAACAGGTGGCCCGGCTTGAGAAGCAGGACTTGGTGGCGCAGGTAAACCGGTTAATTGGTGAATTGCTGGAATCCGGTCATGCCAACCTAGAAGAAGTGGCGGAACGGTTGGGTATTAAGGCACGCCAACTTCGCACCCGGCTGGCGGATGCGGGCACCAACTTTAATCAGTTGGTGGCTGACTACCGTTGCCGTCTGGCAAAACGATTGTTAGCTGGCACCGACGAATCCATCGACGAAATTGTCTATCTCACTGGGTTCTCAGAACCGTCCACCTTTTATCGTGCATTCAAACGCTGGGTCGGGATGACCCCTATCGAATACCGTAAACTGAAGGCGGAAGAGGATGCGATGGGGTAAAAGCCCCCGTGTCCTTGTAAATACAAAACTGAAAAAGCGTAGCTGGCCATTACTGCTACACGGTTGGCGGCGTGATAAAGCGAATCTCATCTGAGCTTCGCTTTTTTTATGTTTGTTTAGATGCTATGGATTAAGCGTTTTTCCGGGCTTTGCGCCCCGTAAGCCGGTTGGGTGTGTAACACGCGAATGATGTTCTAGACTGCCCCGCCTTCACGGGAAAAGCGATCAGCAGGTGAGTGATTATTGCAATCCAGAAGTGGGGGCGCATTGCATGAGGTGCCCATATGATTCTTAATCTGTAGGTTCTGTTTGATCTCTTTAGAATTAAGAAGCATCCGCTCTACCGGATAACGGAAGAGCTGACGATGGGCGCTTCCGGTTGCTATTGGTCGGTGCGGTGGGATTCGCCCTCAATGGTGTCGCCGCCGGTAATGGTGCGATCATCATTGCTGGTTGGGCGTTGCTGAAATGGATTGCTTCCCCCGTTTGTATAGTGGGTGCGGGTGTAGGCAAACCCGGCGCCTTTGACGGTGGTGAAACTTTGCAAGGATCCTTTTTGAATCACCTTGTTTGCTATCCAGCGGCGTGAGGCGGGTAACAGTAGGGCAAACCCCACGGTATCGGTAATAAATCCGGGGGTGATCAGCAGTGCGCCGCCGAGTAGCAGCATCATACCTTCGACCATTTCTTGGCCGGGCATTTCACCCTGTTGCATACGCTGATTCAGTCGCACCCAAGTATCCAGCCCCTGGCGACGAAATAGATAACTACCCAGCAAGGCTGTTATCACCGTAGCGAGGATGGTAATGGGCCAGCCAATAGTGCCGGCAACCTGTGCCAGCACCAAGACTTCCAGTAGGGCGAAACCGAAGATAAAGAAGAAGACGCGACCAAAACCCATGGGGTGTCCTGTTTGCTGTTAATAATCAATATGTGGTTATGCTTAGCTCGGAATTCAAGGGGCGGGTTCTTCCGGCAGCCTTTCTTTGCGCTGCTAGAGCGAAAGCCACGCTCTTTAGGCTATTACCCATATGAGATCAATCACAAAAAAACCGCACCCTAAGGCGCGGCTCTTTTGTTGATATGTGGCTCGGCGTCACACGGGCTGCGTGAAACGTGTCGCCTACCGCGGACGTTTACGCCCCCAAGAGCATCTGCCCACACACACGTACTACGTTGCCGGTCAGGCCTTGAGATGCCGGGCTAGCAAAGAAGGCGATGGTTTCTGCCACATCTACTGGCTGACCGCCCTGGTTCATGGCGTTCATACGACGGCCTGCTTCACGGATGGTGAAGGGGATAGCGGCGGTCATCTGAGTTTCGATGAAGCCCGGCGCCACGGCATTGATGGTGATGCCTTTCTCGGCGTACTCATCTTTAAAAGCATCGACCATGCCAATTACTGCTGCTTTGGAACAGCCGTAGTTGGTCTGGCCCAGGTTGCCGGCAATGCCTGCGATGGAGCTGATGGAGATGATGCTGGCGCCTTTGCCCAAGCCGCCGCTGGAGAGCAGGGCCTCGTTAATGCGTAGTTGGCTGGCAATATTGATGTTCAATACCATGTCCCAGAATTTTTCCGACATGTTGCCCAGCATTTTATCGCGGGTTACACCGGCATTGTGGACAATCACGTCATAGCCGCCAATGGCCTTCGCTTTTGCGGCGATGGCTGCAGGGGCTTCGTCAGCGGTGATATCCATTTCAAGGGTGTCACCACCGATCTGCGCGGCTACCGTATTTAGGTCATCGGCCATGGGAGGGATGTCCAGCACGGTGACAGAAGCGCCGTCGCGGGACAGAACTTCAGCAATGGCGGCGCCAATACCGCGGGAACCACCGGTAACCAAGGCTTTCTTGCCTGCCAATGGCTTGTCCCAGTTGAAGTTGGCGGCTTTGAAGCCTGCGTCTGAAACACGCACCACCTGGCCGGACACATAAGCAGATTTGGGTGATAGGAAGAAATGCAGTGGGGACGCCAGCTGCGCCTCAGCGCCTTCATCTACATAGATTAGCTGGGCAGTGGCGCCTTTCTTGATTTCCTTGCCCACGGAGCGAGTGAAGCCTTCTAGGGCGCGCTGGGCAACACGCACTGCGCCAGCCTGTTTTTCTGGAGTGCGACCAATAACGACAACGCGGGCGCATTTATCCAGCTTGCGGATCACCGGGTGGAAGAACTCCCACAGAGCTTTTAGCTCATCTGGGCTCTGGATGCCGGTGGCATCAAATACCAGACCTTTGAATTTAGCATTGTCTTCACGGTTAGCAGTGTAGTTGCCCGCATCAACACCCAGCTTCCCGGCTTTCTTCTGCAATTCGGTGGCGTTGGCGGTGTTGGCAAGAACGGCAACCTGCGCGTCGGGGGCACCTTTAAGGGTTTTCAGTACATTGTCGATGGCTGTGGAGCCCTGGGCGGCACCTACCAGCACGCGTCCTTTGATAAAGGATGCCTGGCCCGGCTGCCAGCGCTCCAGAATAATTGGGATCGGCAAGTTGATGGCACCGAATAGCGCCTTGCCCATGGGAGAGTTGGCAATCGTCTGATAGGTATCGCTCATGGTCCTGTCCTTTTTCCATCGAATGATGAATGTGTTCATTTACCTTAGGGTAAACGAAACGGGTTTAAAGGGGTGCCGCGCAAAGACGGGGTGAAAATACGCCGTCTTTCGTAGGGCAGGAAATCTGCCCCTATCGCACACTGGCGCGTATTGAATCACTGCAGTGTGACGGGTGTATTGACCGGTCCTGACCGTCAAACAGTCGTTTGAGCCAATGAGGCCGGCACGGTAGGGGGTAGACTGCGCCCTGTCGAGTGAATACCGTGGCTAAATTCGCCACCGTTGTCATCGTTGATGACCGTCCATCTCTAGAGGAAAAGATTATGCTGGCAGGTAAAGCCGTTCGTAAGGTCGCCATTATTGGTGGTAACCGTATCCCGTTTGCCCGTTCCAACAGCGCCTACATCGACATCAGCAACCAGGACATGCTGACCGCAGCACTGGATGGTTTGGTGGATCGCTTCAAACTGCATGGTGAGAAAATTGACGAAGTCGCCGCTGGCGCCGTGATGAAGCATGCCCGCGATTTTAACCTGGTCCGCGAATCCGTATTGGGCTCCAAGCTGGCTCCGGAAACCCCGGCCTACGATCTGCAACAAGCCTGCGGAACCGGCCTGGAAGCCGCTATCCTGGTCGCCAACAAGATCGCTTTGGGACAGATCGACTGCGCCATCGCCGGTGGTGTGGACACTACTTCTGACGCGCCGTTGGGTGTGAACGAAGATGCCCGGAAGGTGTTCATGGCGTTGAACCGCGCCAAGACCAATGGCGAACGTGCCAAGCTGGGTTTGAAGCTGCTGAATCCGAAATCTCTGATGCCCGATGTTCCTAAAAACGGCGAGCCGCGTACCGGCTTGTCCATGGGTGAGCACCAGGCAATTACTGCCGCCGAGTGGGGCATTTCCCGTGAAGCGCAGGATGAGCTGGCATGGCGCTCTCACCAGAACTTAGCCAAGTCCTATGAGGATGGCTGGCAAAATGATTTGGTCACGCCTTTCAATGGTCTGGAACGCGACAACAATATGCGTGGCGATTCTACCTTAGAAAAGCTGGCGACTCTTAAGCCTTGCTTTGGTGGTCCTAACGGCACCATGACCCCGGCCAACTCCACCCCGCTAACTGACGGAGCGTCTGTTGTTTTGTTGGCTTCTGAAGAGTGGGCTAAAGAGCGTGGTTTGCCCGTGTTGGCTTACATGACTATCGGTGAAGCTGCAGCGGTAGACTTCATTGGTAAAAAAGAAGGCCTGTTGATGGCCCCGGCGTATGCGGTGCCAAGCATGCTAGACAAGCTTGACTTGAGCCTGCAGGACTTCGATTTCTACGAAATCCATGAAGCCTTCGCTTCTCAGGTACTGTCTACCCTGAAAGCATGGGAAGATGAAAGCTTCTGCAAAGAGCGCCTGGGCCGCAAGAAGGCATTGGGTAGTATCGATCGCAGCAAGCTGAACGTGAAAGGTTCCTCACTGGCTGCGGGCCACCCGTTTGCTGCCACCGGTGGCCGTATTATCGCCAACGCGGCCAAGTTGCTGAACGAAAAAGGCTCCGGCCGCGCACTGATCTCCGTGTGTGCTGCTGGTGGCCAGGGTGTGGTTGCGATTATCGAGAAGTAATCCTCCCTTTTGCTAATAAAAAAACCGGCCAAGTGGCCGGTTTTTTTATGCCGTTCTTTATACCGCCCTGCGGCTGCCTCAGGGTTCTCGTAACAGGAGAGTGCGATGACACTCGCCCTCTCTTTCTCTCGGCCCCGCGTTAATCCTCAATAGATCCCTCGTGTCGTTGTTTCAGGCGATCTGGCCGGTGTGGTGGTTATGTCGGGTTCTCCTCTGAGTTATTCATAGAGCGAGAGGTGTTAAGCGATAGAAGGGTATTGGTGGGTCAGGGAAGGCGTGTGCAAATCCTGCCGGTGGGTTCAGGTCGGTGTCAGCCTGCATTCAGGTTCCATTCAGCTTGGCCAGTTATGGTTCACCCGACCTCAACGAAAAGGAGAGTAAACATGACTTTGACCAAGACAACCTTGATTGCCGCCGTATTGGGTGTGGCTTCTGTCGGTGTGCTGCAAGCTGATGACGTGCCTCATAGCAAGATCGATTCGCTAGTGAAGGACGGGACTATCCAGTCGCTGGATAAACTCGATAAGGTAGCATTAGACAAGCACCCTGATGCGAAAATCACCGATACGGAGCTGGAAAACGAGTATGGCCGTTACCTCTACCAGGTTGAGCTGCGCGACCCGCAGGGCGTGGAGTGGGAACTGGACATTGATGCCAGCAACGGTGATGTGCTGGACGAAGAGAAGGACTGAGTCCTTGCTTGTTCACACCTTGCCGGGTCAGCGGCCACGTAACAGCAGGGCGATACTTGTCGCCCTGCTTTGCGTGTGTTCATTGTCCAGTGCGGCTGATGACATTAGCCAGGATGAGGCCTTGCAGTTACGTCAGCAGGGCGAAATTGTGGCGTTTTCCTCTTTGTTGGAAACCCTGAAGCTGCGCTATCCACAAGGGCGTGTGCTGGAGGTTGAACTGGAGCGCGACGATGGCCAGTTGATCTATGAGATTGAATTACTGACCGGAGACCGGGTGGTCCGTGAGATTGAGATGGATGCCCGCACCGGCCAGGTTCTTGATGACGAGCGTGACGACTGATGCGCATCCTGTTGGTGGAAGACAGTATTCCGTTGGCGGATCAACTTATGCCCATGCTTCGCGAACATGGCTACGCGGTGGATTGGTTGGCGGATGGCCGTGATGCCTTGCCGGCACTCAATGATGATCCGTTCGATCTGGTGATTCTGGACCTGGGATTGCCGGGCCTGGATGGCCTGCAGGTGCTTGAGCAGTGGCGTGTAGAAGGGCAGGCGGTCCCTGTGCTAATTCTCACCGCCCGTGATAGCTGGGCTGAACGCATTGAAGGTTTGCAGAGCGGTGCCGATGACTACCTGGCCAAACCGTTTCATCCGGACGAGTTGTTATTACGGGTGCAGGCTTTGTTGCGACGCACTCATGGCCGCGCCAATACATCTCAGCTTACCGCGGGCACCTTTACGTTGGATGAAAATCGACACAGCGTCTGGTCAGGGGAAGAGGAAATTAGGTTGACTGGCGCGGAGTTTCGAATGCTTCGTTACTTCATGCATAACCCTGACCGGTTACTCTCGAAAGGGCAGCTGGCTTCTCACTTGTACGATAACGAAAGCGACCGCGATTCTAATGTGCTGGAAGTGCATGTGAATCGCCTGCGCCGCAAGCTGGGTAAAACTGTGATTGAAACCCGCCGTGGCCAAGGCTACGTTTTTACCGGTAAAGCACAATGAGATCCATGGGCCGCCGGCTGGGAATCAGCCTGTTCGTCAGCTTGCTGCTGGTAGGTGGTTTGATCATCCAAGGAACGCTGTGGTGGCTGGAGCGCGATCAACGCCAGACCCTGAGCCTGCAATTGCGCGATGACGCCGCTGGGGTGCTGGCGGCATTAGTGGCTGGCCCGCAAGGCCACTTGAGTTTGGATACGACACGTCTGCATCCCGCCTATCGGCGCCCCTTGTCTGGGCGTTATTTTGTGGTGTTGCTGGGCGAGCAGCGCTGGCGTTCCCGTTCGTTGTGGGATCAGCAATTGGCAGCGCCTTCGCAAGTGGGCGTACACCCTGATTTGCAACCTGGGCCGGCGGATCAGCAACTATTGCGTTTTCGTGGTGAGTACCAAAAAGAAGGGCAGGCTGTCACCGTGGTGGTGGCTCAGGATTACACGCCGGTTCTGAAAACCTATAACCAGACGCGCACCGTGGTGTTGGTGGCCTGGGTGGTAGTGTTGCTGCTGCTGGCGGGTATTCAGCAGTGGCTATTACGCCGGGGGTTGGCGCCCCTGCGCCGGGCGCGGGATGAAATCGAACAGCTGCGCGGCGGTGAACGCCATGAGTTGAACGAACAGGTAGCGCTGGAATTGCATCCTTTGGTGGTGGAGATCAATCGCCTGCAGCGCCATACAGAGCAACAGCTACAGTGCTCCCGCCATGCCCTGGGCGACTTGGGGCATGCACTGAAAACCCCGCTCGCCATTCTCAAAAACCGCTGCACACAGGAGCTGGCCGCGTCTGATCCGGCGCTATACGCCATGCTGACCGAGCAGCTGGGGCAGATGGAAGCTAATATTCGTCGTGCTCTAGGGCGCGCTCGGGTCGCGGCCGGAGTGGCAACCCGTAACCGGTTTTGTCCGGCGGAGGATATTCCCTTGCTGCTTGGCACGCTGGAGCAGGCCCACCAGCGGGATCTGGACATCCATCTGGACATGGCGCCGCTGCCGGCCCAGCCGTTTGACCGTGATGACATGCTGGACGTGTTGGGCAACCTGTTGGATAACGCCTTTAAATGGGCAAATCAACGTGTCAAGGTGATCGCGAAGAGCGACATGGGTGACGACGGACACAGACAGTTGATTCTGTGTGTGGAGGATGATGGCCCCGGCATTCAGGCGGAGCGTCAGGATCAGGTTTTGCAACGGGGGCTGCGCTTGGATGAGCGCGCCGCCGGCCACGGGCTGGGGCTATCCATTGTCAGTGATACAGTGGCGGCCTATGGCGGCTCATTGGTGCTGGATGATAGTTCACTGGGAGGCTTGCGAGCTTGCTTACGCTTGCCTGCTCCGCACAGTGAAAGCACTGGTTTTCAGAGAGAACAGAAAGCGTGATGTGCATTCACCACGGGTGAATATTCAAATACATATCTGAGCAGGAGGGGTCATGAAGGGGGAGTCCATGCAGCGTCAATGGGGTAGGGGGCTGGCTGTGTTGCTTTGCCTGTTGTTGAGTTGTTTGGCCTTGGCAGAGCCTGTGGCTCTGGATGCACAGCTCAGCGAGTATGCCTATCCCTACCCGGTTCAGAGGTTAACCGTTGCCGATCAGCAGCAGCGCCTGGAGATGGCCTACATGGACGTGCAGCCGCAAAAAGCCAATGGCGAAACGGTCCTGTTATTGCACGGCAAGAACTTCTCCGGAGCGTATTGGAAGAGCACCATGGATGCGTTGCTGGAACAAGGGTATCGCGTGGTGGTGCCCGACCAGATCGGGTTTGGTAAATCATCTAAGCCGGACCGTTTTCAGTACAGCTTTCAGGTGCTGGCGGATCAGACTCGCCGGCTGCTGGATTCCCTCGAGATAGAGCGGGCCTCTGTTGTCGGTCACTCCATGGGTGGCATGCTTGCCACCCGTTTTGCACTGATGTTTGCGCAACGCACAGACTCGCTGACACTGGTCAATCCCATTGGCCTGGAAGACTGGAAACAAAAACAGGTACCTTGGCAGTCCGTGGATACTTGGTATGAAGGGGAGCTGAAGAAAACCCCCGAGAAGGTTAAAGCGTACATGACGCGCAGTTATTTTGATGGTCAGTGGAAAGCGGATTACGAGCCGTTACTGGCGTTGCAGCAAGGCTGGATTCGCGGCCCTGACTATCCGTTGATTGCCTGGAATTCAGCCCTGACCTACGACATGATTTATAGTCAGCCGGTGGTGCATGAATTTGACCGCCTGGCCGTGCCAACCCTGCTGATTATTGGTAACCGTGACCGTACCGCACTGGGTAGCAATCGCGCCCCTGAAGCAATGCAGGATAAGTTGGGGTTATATGGCGCGCTGGGTCGGCAAGCGGCACAGAGCATCCCGGAGGCAAGCTTGGTGGAACTGGACGGTATTGGCCATGTGCCACAGTACGAAGCGTTTGAAGATTACATCAAGACGCTGATAACGTTCTTGGCCAGTAATTGCTGATGCCAGAACCCGGCATCGTTTGCAGGCAAGCGTTCAGTGTTGCTTTAGGGCGGAGACCCTAGAAAGGGATCTCCGCTTGGCTTCTGGGGAACTTGACTCTTTACACGCCAGAGAGAAAGACGCTCCGTTTATACCATTGCACTAATCTCGCGATAAACCTTATTTGAGCGCCGCCATAATCAGCGATACCGCCTGCTGGCTCACCGCTTCCATGTCGTCCCGGTTTACATAGACCCCATCAATGAACAACTTGCAGAGGCCGTGGATAGTCGCCCAGCTGGCCTGAGCCACCCGCAGGGGGTCTGTGTCAGTGGGCAGGCGCCCCTTAACCAGGGGCTGTAACCCTTCGGCATAGCGACGAAAGCTGCGGTAAGCCACCGCTTTCAGATCGTCTGTGGGGTTGCCGCTTTTCCAGATGGTGCGCCCGAACATCAGCTCATATTGTTCTGGGTTTTCGGTGGCGAAACGCAGGTATTCGACTACGAAAGCCTGGATGTCTGGTTTGCTGGCGGCGGCTTCTAGCTGGTGCTCAATAATGGTGTCCAGCTGCGCAAAGGCTTGGGCGGCAAGCGCGCACAGTAGTGCATTCTTGTCGCGGAAATGATGGTAGGGCGCAGTACGCGAAACCCCGGCTCGTTCGGCCAGCTTGCGCAGTGACAACCCTTCTATACCCTGCTCATTGAGCAGGGTGTTGGCTTCCTGCAGTAGGGTGTCATGCAGGTCTCCATGGTGGTAGCGAGCGCTTTGGGTCATGCGTGTCCTGTCTTTAGGCGATATATTGACTTTGTGTCTTATGCAGACGGCATAGAGATGCTTGTAGGCTGGGTAAGGTGAATTGTCTCTCGTGCCATCTTGACACTGTCAAAATAACGCCTAAGCTTGACTCTGTCCAGATTAATCAACGCGTAGCCATCTGTGGTGCAGATGCCTTTGGAGACAACACCATGACAGCCAACCGCTATTCCAATCTGCTTTCCCCGCTGGATCTGGGGCATACCCAAATCAAGAATCGGGTGATCATGGGGTCTATGCATACGGGTCTTGAAGACCGTTTTTGGCAGTTCCCCAAGCTGGCGGCCTATTTTGCCGAGCGGGCCCGCGGGGGGGTTGGCTTGATCGTGACGGGCGGTTTTAACC
Source organism: Alcanivorax sp. NBRC 101098 (assembly GCF_001010505.1). Lineage (GTDB taxonomy): Bacteria > Pseudomonadota > Gammaproteobacteria > Pseudomonadales > Alcanivoracaceae > Alcanivorax > Alcanivorax borkumensis. The sequence continues at coordinate 1,938,361 of NZ_AP014613.1, read as the reverse complement.
CCAACAAAAAAGCGTGGTTCTATCCATTTGCCGGGTTGTTCAACAGCCGCTTCGATGTACGTAATCACCGCAAGGTGACCGATGCGGTACACCAGGAAGGAGGCAAAATTGCCCTGCAAATTCTCCATGCAGGCCGTTATAGCTATCATCCATTCTCCCGTTCGGCTTCGGCGATTAAAAGCCCGATCAACCCTTTCAAGCCCAAGGCTATGTCCACCAAGGAGGTGGAGCAGACGGTCAAGGATTTTGCTCACACGGCATTGCTGGCCAAGAAAGCCGGCTATGACGGTGTGGAAATCATGGGCTCCGAAGGCTATTTGATTAATCAATTCACTGCGCCGTGTACCAACAAACGCACTGACAAATACGGTGGCAGTGCCGAAAACCGTCGCCGTTTCCCTGTGGAAATTGTTCGTGAAGTACGCAAGCAATGCGGTGACGATTTCATTGTGATGTTCCGTATTTCCGTAGTCGATCTGGTGCCGGACGGGGCGACCCGTGAAGAAGTGTTAGCGCTGGCTAAGGAAGTGGAAGCGGCGGGTGCAAGCTTACTCAATTCCGGTATTGGCTGGCACGAAGCACGCGTGCCCACCATCGTCACGTCTGTTCCCCGCGCCGCCTTTGTGGAAGCGACACGGCAAGTGAAAGAGGTGGTCTCGATTCCGGTGGTGGCCTCCAATCGCATTAATGACCCGGATGTGGCGGAAGCGATTTTGGTCGCTGGCCAGGCAGATGCCGTGTCCATGGCGCGCCCATTGCTGGCGGACCCGGATTTCGTCAAGAAAACCGAACAAGGCAAGGCGGATGAGATTAATACCTGCATCGCCTGTAACCAAGCGTGCCTTGACCATACGTTCCAGCTTAAGCGGGCTTCCTGCCTGGTAAACCCCCGTGCCTGCCATGAAACCGAGTTGTTGTACCTTAAAACGGCAAAGCCGAAAAAAATTGCCGTCGTTGGTGCTGGCCCGGCGGGCTTGTCGTGTGCCACGGTGGCGGCAGAGCGTGGCCATGCGGTGACGTTGTTTGATCAGGCGGGGGAAATCGGTGGCCAGTTCAATATGGCCAAGGTGGTCCCAGGTAAAGAAGAATTTCACAACACCATTCGTTATTTCAGCAAAAAGTTGGAAACCACCGGTGTCACCACGAAGTTGAACACCCGGGTGGAAATCGCCGATCTTGAAGCGGCGGGCTTTGACGAAATTGTTATTGCCACCGGTGTGCTGCCGCGTACGCCAGACATTCCTGGTGTGGATCATCCCAAGGTGTTGTCCTATGTGGATGTGCTGCGTGGCAAAGCCAAAGTAGGTGAAAAAGTGGCAGTCATCGGTGCCGGCGGTATCGGTTTCGATGTGTCTGAATTTTTGGCCGAAAATCCCCGTGAAGGCGAGCAGCCGTTACCGGAATGGATGAAAGAGTGGGGCGTGGACATGGCCGGCGATACCGCTGGCGGCCTGGTTGAACCCGCCTCTGAAAAGCCGGCACGCCAGATTACCCTGCTGCAGCGCAAGCCTACGCCATTGGGTAAAGATCTAGGCAAAACCTCTGGTTGGGTGCACCGTGCTACACTGAAATCCCGTAACGTGGAAATGCTGAAGAGCTGCAGCTACGAAAAAATTGATGATGCGGGCCTGCACATCAAGATCGGTGAAGAAAGCCGAGTGCTCGACGTGGATAACGTCATTCTGTGTGCCGGCCAAGAATCATTGCGAGAGTTGTACAAGGAAGACAGCAGCAATTTCCACTTGATTGGTGGTGCAGATTTGGCCGCTGAACTGGATGCCAAACGCGCAATAAAGCAAGGGGCGGAAGTGGCTGCGAAGCTTTAAGCGCCCCGACAAGCTGTAAGCGAACAGGAACATAAAAAGCCCCGATATTCGGGGCTTTTTATGTCAGCGATTGATAAAAAATGTGCGCCATCCATGCGCATCATTTTCTTGCAGCTGTCCGTTCAGATGTTGGCCCGTAACCGGCGGGTCTTGAAACTGCCAACGCCCATGGTTGCGATAACCTTGAACAGGGCGAGTAATACGCTTTCGTTTGGTTTGGGCTCTTTGCCGGCACCCATGCGGTGTAGCTGACGGGTATACCAGGACACTTCCATCATGGCCATTTCATCAATGGCTTTAATGCCGGTTTTACGCGGGGTGACGCGGCTGACAACACCTTCTCGGCCAGCTTGAATGGCGTTGGGTAGGTCGGGTTCAACGGCTAGAGGACGAGCAATGCCGATGACGTCGGTCGCGCCACTATTTACGGCTTCGGCCATGGCTTTGGCCGAGCGGAAGCCTCCGGTAACCATCAGCGGAACGGAAACCCGCTTGCGAATTTCATTGGCGTAATCGAGGAAGTAGGCTTCCCGGTTGACGGTGCTTTCGCGCACGCCTTTGGCGCCTGCCATGACCGGGTTTTCGTAGTTGCCGCCGGAAATTTCCAGCAGGTCTAGGCCTTCATCCGCGAGGGTTTTGGCTACGGTCATGGATTCTTCTTCGCTGAAGCCCCCGCGCTGAAAATCGGCGGAGTTGAGCTTGATGCTTACCGGGTAGCCCTCACCCACCTCCTTACGAATAGCGCGATAGATTTCCAGTGGGAAGCGCATGCGATTTTCCAATGAGCCGCCCCATTGGTCTGTGCGACGGTTATGGTGGCCGGACAGGAATTGGCTTACCAAATAACCATGGGCACCGTGAATTTGTACGCCGGTGAAACCGGCTTTCTTACAGATGCTGGCGGTGCGGGCAAAACGTTGGATGATGTCTTGAATTTCTTCTTCAGTCAGCGCGCGGGGAGTTTTAAAGGCACTTTTCAGTTCCTTGCCAAAGGGTACGGCAGAAGGAGAGAGGGTATCGCCGCTGGCCAGCATACGAGGGATTTGCTTGCCGGGATGATTCAGTTGCACCCAGATAGCGCCGCCCTGAGATTTGCCTGCCTCTGCCCAACGCTTTAGTAGTGGCATGTCACGCTCATCTTCCACCACCACATTGTTTGGCTCACCGGTATGGCGGCGATCAATCATGATGTTTCCGGTAATGTTCAGGCCGGTGCCGCCCTTTGCCCAACGGGCATAGAGACGTTCCAGCTTCGGAGTAACATGATTATCGATAGTGCCCAGTGCTTCGCTCATGGCGGATTTACCGAAGCGGTTGGGTAGGGTAACGCCGCAGGGTAGTGTCAGAGTCTGGCTCAGGGTATCAGCGTGGCTCACAGTGTTTTCTCCGGTGGTGACTAACTGTGACGGCAAGGTTTGCCGCAACGGTATAGTTTGATGGTGGTCAAACTATAAGCTAGTTTTATAATCGTCAAACTGTTTCTCGTGGGGGGTGTGGGTTTTGGCACAGGAAGACACGGTGACGGCGGATCAGCTTGCTGCAGCCTTTCGTGCACTGTCGAACCCCAATCGGTTGAGGATCTATCAGGTTATTGTGGATCATTGCCGCGAGCATGGTCAGGCGGACCTTGCCAATGTGCCGGCAGGCTGTGCCTTTGGGGATTTCATGCAACGATTAAATATTGGTGCGTCAACGGTATCTCATCATGTTCGGGCATTGTCGGATGCGGGTTTAATTCGGGTTGAACGCGAAGGCCGCCGTCGGTTTTGCCATGCGGAGTCGATGATGCAAAGTCGGTTGGCGCATTTTTTTGAAATATAAGGGTACCAAGTACCAGGGGTATGTAATGGCAGTAAATCCATGGGCTCTTTACGGTTGATGACTTAATAAAGTATTTAGCTGTTATCGCTGTCTTGGAGTGACGCCACTCCCCTCCGGCCACTCCCCACCCGCCATTCCCCGCCTCGTTGCTGTTTGAATAATGTCGGAGTGCAGCAAGGTTATGCCTTCTATATTCGGTTAATCAAAAAAGCCGCTTCTGACTAATATCAGAAACGGCTTTTTATCAGAAGGTATTGCTCGGGCAATGTTACTTCAATTCTTTGGAACTAAGCCCCAATATACGGCGAGCGATAACGAGTTGTTGAATTTGTTGGGTGCCTTCAAAGATATCTAGGATTTTTGAATCACGGGCCCACTTTTCTAGCAGTTCATCTTCGGTGTAACCCAAACTGCCTGCTAATTCCACACAGCGTAAAGTAATGGCATTACCAACACGCCCAGCCTTGGCTTTTGAAATGGAGGCCTCCAAGGTGTTGGCTTTCTTATTGTCGGCCATCCATGCCGCCTTCACAGCAAGCCAGTAGGCCGCTTCCCAGTCAGCTTCCATCTTGTAAATTTCCGCTTCTACTGCGGAGCAGTTGTCTACCGGTTTACTGTAATCGTAGTTGATACTGTCTTTGAGTAACTCCTTGATGCGCTCTAGGGAGGCCTTGGCACAACCAATGGCCATGGCCGCCACCAGCGGGCGTGTATTGTCGAAGGTCTCCATGACACCCGCAAAGCCTTTCTTGGTGTCGATCTCCGGGGTGCCGAGCAGATTTTCTGCTGGTACCCGGCAGTCCACAAAATTTATCGCTGCGGTGTCGGAAGCACGGATGCCGAGCTTCTTCTCAAGGCGTGCCAGTTCCATGCCCGGGGTGCCCCAGTCTACGACGAAAGACTTGATGGCCGCGCGGCCCAGTTTTGGGTCCAGTGAGGCCCATACCACCACGCAGTCGGCACGTTCTCCGGAGGTCACAAAAATTTTCTCACCATTGAGAATGTAGTGGTCGCCGTCCTGTTTAGCGGTGGTGCGAATGGCTGCGGAGTCGGAGCCGCAGCCGGGCTCGGTGATGGCCATGGCGGCCCATTTGCCTTTAAAGCGTTCCAGTTGTTCGTCGTTGGCTACTGCCGCGATGGCCGCGTTACCTAGACCCTGGCGGGGCATGGCCAACAGGAAGCCGGTATCGCCGTAGCACATTTCCATGGCACCCAAGCATACGCCCATGTTAGCGCCATTTTTGACGCTGCCGTCATCTTGAACCTTGCCGCTACCGGTGGTGGCGGCGCCAGCGGAATTGGCCGGGTCGCCTTCGTTAAAGCCATCCAATACCGAGGCGAGCATATCCAATTCTTTCGGATATTCGTGCTCACCGCGGTCATACTTGCGCGACAGCGGACGGAGAGTGCTTTGGGCTACCTGATAGGCGTTGTTAATTAGGGGTTTAAACTTCTTGGGAATTTCAATATTCATGGTTGTCTCCCTCCTTACAGGTGCAGGCCGCCGAAGGCGATACCCACAGCACGCAGATCCCGATACCAGCGTTCCACCGGGTACTCTTTAGTGAAGCCGTGGCCACCGAGCAGTTGCACGCCGTCGGTACCGATTTTCATGGCTTTATCTTTGACTAAGGTACGCGCCAGGTGGGTTTCTCGCTGGAAGCTTTTGCCCTGTTCGACACGGCTGGCGGCGCGGTAGGTGAGCATGCGCATGGCATCTAATTCGATGGCCATATCGGCGATCATGAATGCCACAGATTGACGGTGGCTGATGGGTTCGCCAAAGGCGGTGCGTTCGTTGCAGTAGGGGCCAACGTAATCGAGTACCGCCTGGCTCGTGCCAATGGCCATGGCACACCAGGCTAGAGTGCCCAGATCTACAAAAGCGCGATAATCAAAATCGTCATTGCCCAAACGGTTGTCTGCTGGGATGCGGACCTCGTCCAGTTTCAGTGGGCGCTGGCTGCTGGCGCGGATGCCCATGGAGGGATCGTTACCGGCAGTGAGCCCGTCGTTGCCACCTTCCACAATGAACACAGCCGGGCCGCTATCGGTTTGTGCCGCTATCAGGAAGATTTCTGCTTCGGCCGCCAATGGCACCAGAGATTTCTCCCCGTTAAGAATGTAATCGTTGCCATCTTTGCGTGCGGTGGTGGCCAGCACCATTGGGTCGAACAAGGGACGCGGCTCGCATACAGCAATGGTAGCTTTGGGCGGATTTTCTTCCGCGAAGCTGCTTAGATATTTGTCTTGTTGCTGCGCGGTGCCCCACTGGGTCAGGGCATTGGCCACGCCCATGGGAGCAAGAATCGCTACCGCTTGGCCCATGTCGCCGTGGGCCAGGTCTTCTGCCAGCAGCATGCTGGTAACGGTGGATCTCTCGGTGGCTGCACCCCCGAGCGCTTCCGGTACCGCGAAGAAGTTAAGGCCCAACTCTTGAGCCTGACCAATAACCTCATCACTAGTCTGCTGTGCGGCGTCGGCGTGTTCGGCCTGCTCACGCAGCACGTCCATGGCAAAGCCTTGAACGCTGTCGCGGATCATCTGTTGTTCGTCGGTAATGCCAAGGTCGAACAGATCGCGGGTATGGCCGGGCGCGGCCAGGCGCTGGGGCTTGTTGCCTGAGCTAGCCGATTTGAACGCACGGGCGGTGGTGGTGAGTACCTGGAACCCGCTTTTGGTGAGGGTGTAGGCAAGCCGTTCGACACTTTTGCGCATGCCGATCTTGTCGAGTACTTCCGAGCAGGCCAGGCGGTTAAGCGCGGTTAGCGCATACCCCACTGCATTTCTCGCCATGGTGAAACCTCATTGTTGTGTCTATGGATTGCACTCGATTATGGCGAGATGGGGCAGAGCCACATTGACCAGTGTGACTGGCTGGCCGGGCATAGTGGCAACAGCCCGGCGCCACAGGCCTAGCCATTGGTAGGATTAGAGGGTATGGGAGGTAAGGGGCAATAGTAGCGGGCCACATTAGATGTGTTGTTTTAAAGAAAAAGCAAAAGCCGTTTACGGCAGAGATTGCGGAATAAGCACGGCAATCTGTTTTTTCGGAGGAAAAATGTCTCCTGCTCAATGTGTTACTTTCAATTAGATCACACGGAGAGGGCAGCTGCCGTATGGCACCTATCCCTCCCGCATGGTCTTGTTATTGCTGCTGATGCAGTTTTTTCAAAGGTTTTCGTACCGGTTCATATCGAGAATGCCAGCCTGGGTTGGCTCGTGCTTTTCCAGATACTGGTTCAGCGCATGGAAGTATTGCCAAAACTCAGGGTGAGTGCGGCGAATACCGTAGGCATCCACTAGTTCGGTAAAATCTTTCTCCGTTTTCACCGCTTCCATTTGAGTAACGAAAGCCTGCAGCTGATCTTCCTGCACCAGGAACATGAAGTTGGGATAGCTCGCCAAGACGCCGGGATACAGGGTTAAGGTGTCCAGTGGCGGTTGGTAGCGCAGAGATTCACCCATCATGAACGCGACATTGGTGTGTGCCCGGTTTCGGAATAAGGAATAGATTTCCTGTTCACCCTTGTTGCCCCTTACGTGGATCATGCTGACTTCCGGCATGAAATTGACGGCTTGCAGGTTGGCCGCGCGCCGTGAAGAGATACTGCTGAGGATGTGGTCTGCGTCCTGTTTCCAGGCAGAGACATTGGGCCGTTGGCAGTTTTCACCGTCACAACGGTTTATCGGGTCTGGGCGGGCGTTTAGTTTGGCAAATTGAACCAGCAGATTATTGTTGAACTCGTTCATTGGGGTGCTGGTATCGAACTGGATACTCGTGGCCAGATCCGTATCTACGGATTCATAACTGATCGCCAACCGCAGTTTCCCGGTGTTTTGATACCAGTTGGCCAACACGAGTTGGCGCAGTTTTGCTGGGAGGTAGCGGAGCGTGTTCTGTTCTGCGCCATTACGGATCAGATCAAAGTAGAGGCGAGTCTGCGCCTGATGGGACACGGATCCGAAAACATTAAAGTTCACCACTAGGTTGTAATAGCTGCGTTCGAATAACGGGTAATCCATCACCCAGGTCGTTAAAGGCAGGTCGCCGATCAGGCCTTTGCGTACCGAGGAGTTATCGTGGTGACGGAAGATGGTTAGTAGTGCATTGCGATTATCCCCATCGCCATCCCACAATGAATCCCAATCTGGGCCTTTGGGTTTATTGGTGCCATAGGCCTGTTTGCGAGCTTTCAGGTAGTCGTTACGTTTTTCACTGTACTTGAGCCACTGTGGCCCTAAAGCCAATAGGTCATCGTCTTGACCGGGTAAGCCCAACAGATCACTGACTTGCGCGCGGTAATTGTTATCGGTGATGTAAAGGTCCTGTTCCGGGGCCTGAAACACGGCCCAGAAATGATCGCGAATTACATCGGTGGCTACTTGCCCGCGACAAACCGGACCGCGAATGAAGGTGCGAACAAAATATTCGGCTTCATCCAGCATAAACTGGTAGCGGGCCCGGGCTGGGATAGCGGAAAAGGTAACAAAGGGATTGGCACGTTGTTCGTAGCCATAGCCTGGTAACGTTTCCACGCTCCAGTCAGTGCTGAAGAAGTGCTCTTTGGTCCTAGCCAGTTTGGCCTTGGCTAAGCCAAAGGTAATGTGTGTTTTGTGCACCAAGGTGCCGGGCACAGGTGCAATACGGTACCAGAAATTTTCCGGTGGCATGCCATTGGGGCGATCGGTGGCTACTGGCTTAATCGGCTCCCCGGGAGGGGTGCTAGAGCGATGAAGTTTAAAAAAATGTGCCGGCTTGCTGTCTTGGCCTTTGTCCAGGTACAGGTGGGCAAGAAAAAGGTGTTCGTATAGCCAGCGGGCCACCAGCTGGTGTTTTAGGTCTCTTTGGTTGAGAAAAGCTTCCCAGTCGGCAATCAGTTGCTGCTCTTCGTTGGTGGGAGTAATTATTTTAGGCTCCAAAGGGGCCCCTTGCTCCAACCATTGACGGATGGTCGTAAATTCGCTGTCGGTCAGCCCTGCGACCGCCAATGGCATGCCTTCCATGGGGTGACTTTCGGCATAGTCATCGAATTCATCTGGTGCGGGGCATTCGTTCTGCCGAGCTAGGCCCAAGACAATATCGTCTGGAAGTTTCTGGTTCGGTTTAAAACTGTGTTTTTTTCCTAACGCCAGCATTTGATAAAGCAAAGAATCCTGCAAGCCAGAGGTGCTGTCGATGACAGAATAGAAGCCCTTGTCACGCCATTGTGCCGTGGTTTGTGCATCCTTGAACAAGCGCGTTGGGGAGATGGTTTGAGTACGAGCCCCATCGTAAACGTTTTTCTTGCTGGCCCCCCGGTCTAGGCCTTCTACCGCTTCAAGTTTCAATTGGCAGGGGGCGTCATAGCAGCCATGACAGGCTAAACATTTCTTTTCGAAAATAGGATGAATGTCGTCATGGTAATTGGGTGAGGTATTGGTGAGGTACTTGGGAGGGAGCGGGGCGCTGGTAACCGGTGCAGACAGAGCGCAAAGCAAAAAGAACAATATCCCTAGTGAAAAGGGGCCATGTGAATCCCAATGGTTTTTCATATTCCCGAATCTCCCTATAACGGATTGACAGTGTAGCGGGGGCGGACAGAGCCGGCCATGGCTGGCCCCCTATCAGCATCTGTTGTTTTGTAAAAAGCCGAAAATTGGCGGTTAGAAGCAATGCGCCCTTTATAGCATCCAGAACATAGTGGCAGCCCAACCGATCAGGACGGCGATAACGGCGGCGGCGGTGAGTTGATGCCTTAGGTGTCGATACCAAGTGGGGAGTGTGTCATTGAATACCATCTGTTCTGTGCCCCACACGAACATAAGCCCGGCGGCGAGCATGGGCAGCGATAGTTCCAACGGAAGTAGCAGGGAAAGCCATGCCAATAACGCCGGTATCAGACCAAATAGTAGTGTTGGGTACTGGTTGCTGTAGGGCATTTTATCGAGCGCCCTGCCCCAATGAATGGCGCCGAGAAAGGCCAGTACAATGGCGGAGTAGGTGGCCAGAGCATGCAGTGCCCAGCTGCCGGTTTGGGCAAACCAAGATAGCCCAGCCATGCCATAAAAGGGGATAAGTCCAGAGTAGGACAGGGCTTTGGCACGACGGATATTTTTTTCCTGACGTGTGCGCACAGTGTCGATTCCAACGGATGGTTTTTTCTATTATCGATGATGCAGAGTGAAGGTTAAGGCAAGGAGGGGTAGCCAACCCAGGGTTGGGCTTTCAGGTGGCGGGGGAGGTATAGCGGGTGTGCCGGCTCCCCGGAGCGATTAAGGCGAATGTAATGCATGGTAGGCAATTGGCGGACCACCTGCACGGCGCGGTCGTTAAAGCGTCCATGGTTGCCCCAAGCCGCCACGACTAGGCCGGCCTGACGGGCTAAGCGGCGTAGCCAGGCGTCATTTTGTGGGCCCACGGGGTCTGCGGCAGAAAATAGATCCTTTGGGTAAGTTGCCCGATATGCGAACAGGTTGGCCACGCACAGTCCTGAGTAGCCCCAGTCCTGGGCAAAGCCCATGCAGCGACGAATGGTGGGGTTGTCTTGGTGGGGATCAGTGGTGGAGGGGTTGAGGCCAATCAGCAGCATAAAATCATCACCTTCCCCCCGCTGGCGCCAGAGCGCATAGCGGTACTGTCCACAGCGTGAAAAGTTGGCGTGACGTTGCAGATTATCGGCTGTCTTGGTCATGGCTGCGTATTATAAATCTCTGGCACAGTGAAGGCTAAGGGCACTTAAACAGGCTAAGAGTATGGAATTTAAAGATGTGATGGCCCGGCGCCATAGTGTACGGGCATTTACCGACCAGCCAGTAAGCGAAAAGGTGCTGAACAAACTGCTCAGCACTGCCGCCTCGGCGCCGAGTTGGTCCAATACCCAGCCTTATCAGATTGCGGTGGCGAAGGGCGAGGTGCTGGAGGATTTGCGGCAAACATTGCCCCCTATGTTTGATGAGTTAATGGACCTAGCGAAGGGCTCTAAATTCAAACAGCTCAAGGCCATGGTGACTAAAAAAGGCATGCCGGACGGTGATTTCAAACCGGTTACCGATTACCCCAAAGACTTGCAGCCACGCCGTAGTGCCACCGGTTATCAGTTATATGAATTGTTAGGCATTCAGCGTGACGATAAGCAGGCTCGCCATCAGCAGATGCGGGAAAACTTCCGTTTCTTTAATGCGCCGGTGGCGGTGTTTATTTTTGTCCATGAAGGGCTAGATGTTTACAGCGCATTGGATGCAGGCATTTTTCTGCAAAGCCTGATGTTAGCGGCCACGGATGCCGGGTTGGCCACCTGTGCCCAAGGGGCTTTGGCAATTTGGCGGTCGCCCTTGGAAAAACATTTTAATATTCCGGAAAACTATAAATTATTGTGTGGCATGTCGCTGGGCTATGAAGCGGATGAAACCATCAACCAGTTCAAACCGGAACGTCAGCCGCTGGAGGCACTATTGGTGCCAAAAAAATAATGGCGGAGTTGCTCTGAACGATTTGGGGTAGATAGACCACAAACCCGCATCCAATCTGATGAAGCCAATGCCAAGGTGTCATCTTGTGCATATCCATCGCTGGTTCTCCCCAATGAATAGAAAATGATCGACTGTTTTAGTTTCAGCGCTGAAGGATGTTCGCGGGGCAATGGAGTGTTGTTGTTTTTTTGATCGACTAGACATGGGTCTTCCCTTGTAATCTGCCCATTTCGATGCCACAGATGAAAGTAGATGGAGGGCGGCGTGCTTAAACTAGGGCGTGGTCGCTCACACTCAACGGAACATGTGCCGAAAAGGAGAGCAGTCATGTCTGATGATCATGTTTACAAGAAAGTCGAACTTGTTGGGTCTTCGCGTACCACGATTGAAGATGCCATTGAGAATGCGTTGGTAACGGCCAATGAAAGCTTGGAACTAATGGAGTGGTTCGAGGTAACGCAAACCCGTGGCCATATTGAAAATGGCAAGGTGGGGCATTATCAGGTGACCCTGAAAGTAGGGTTCAGGATTTCCGGCTCCTGAATCGCGACAAGCACGAGCTACAAAAAAACCGCACCCGAAAGGGTGCGGTTTTTTTGTAGAGAGCCCAGCGTGGTGCTGGCTGGGCAGCTCAAGCCAAGCATAACTTGGCTTTGTGTTGCCGTGCAGCGTGAAGCTTGCTGCTTCTCTTTTTTATACCATTTCTAGGTCTAGAGCCTGCTGGCAGACCCGCGCGGTACGGATAACGTGCAACTGCTTTGGAGACAGGTCTTCTGGCAATTCCACGGTGCTGTGGTCCTGATGGATCTTGATTGGACCAATCAGGCGGCTAGGCAGTTTAGCTTCATTGGCAATGGCACCAACGATATTGCCCGGCTTCACACCGTGATCGTGACCTACCTTGATCCGGTAGCGACGCATGGTTTTGTCTGTGCGACCTTTGTCGCCGCGGTTGCGCGGGTTACGGTCTTCGCGACGGCCACCCACGTGGGCGGATTCGCGACGGCGCGGTTCTTTGACCATCTTGGGTTCTTTCAGAATCAACGGTTCGCGTTTGAACATCATGGTGGCCAGTGCGGCCGCCATGTCATTGTCGCTGATATCCATGGCGTCACGTAGTTGATTCACCAGCGCGCGGGCTTCATCAACGTTGGCTCCAGAGGTGAACCCGGCCAGTTGCTCCTGAAAGCGGGCAATCCGCTTGGCATTGAGGTCATCAACGGAGGGAAGCGCCATCTTTTCGATGGACTGGCGAGTAATGCGTTCGATTTGACGCAACACGTGTTGCTCACGACGAGCCACAAACAGGATGGCGTCACCCTGGCGACCGGCCCGGCCGGTACGGCCGATGCGGTGCACGTAGGCTTCCGGGTCGCCGGGCATGTCGTAGTTCACCACGTGGGTGATGCGCGGCACGTCCAGGCCACGGGCAACCACATCGGTGGCGATCAGCAGGTCGAAACGCTTGTCTTTCAGACGCTGTACGGTTTTTTCCCGCTGCTGCTGGGGAATATCGCCGTTCAGGGCTTCGGCACGCAGGCCGCGGCGGTTGAGCTGCTCGGCCAGTTCCAGTGTCGCCTGTTTGGTACGCACGAAAACCAACACCGCATCGTGTTCTTCTGCTTCCAGAATCCGGCACACGGCGTCCAGCTTGTTCAAACCCGCGACGGGCCAGTAACGCTGGCGGATGGTGGTGCCAGTGGTGGCGCCGCCATTATCAATGCGAACCAGTTTGGGTTGTTTGAGGTGCTGGTCGGCAACCTTGCGAATGACCGGCGGCATGGTGGCGGAGAATAGCGCCAGCTGGCAGTCATCCGGAGTACGCTCAAGTACCCATTTCACATCGTCGATGAAGCCCATACGAAGCATTTCATCGGCTTCGTCGAGCACCAGAGCCTTCAGATTGTTTAGCTTCATGGAGCCGCGGTCCATGTGATCCATAACGCGGCCGGGGGTGCCGACAATCACCTGGGCGCCGCCGCGCAGGCCTTTCAGCTGGGTGCGGTATTCTCCACCGCCGTAAATGGGCAGAACCTGCAGACCTTTAATGTCTTTGGCAAATTCTTCACACGCAGTGGCAACCTGAATAGCCAGCTCGCGGGTTGGGGCCAGGATCAGCATCTGCGGTTCACGCAGAGACGGATCGAGACGGGCCAAAAGGGGCAATGCAAACGCAGCCGTTTTACCTGTGCCGGTTTGTGCCTGGCCCAGAAGATCGTGTCCATCCAGCAACAGCGGGATGGCTTGCGCCTGAATCGGCGAAGGCTGCTCGAAGCCCTGACGGGCGATCGCAGTGAGCAGAACCTCGGGCAGGCCTAAAGAGGCGAACCCGGAACGGGAATCTGACATGTAGTACCTATGAATTAGGAGGGGAGGAGCCGAGCATGGGTCGGCGAGGACGGCGGAGTATACATAGGTGGGGTTGAAATTGCACGTTTTTTCGCCAGTTGCTGTTGGCGCAGAGGGGGGGCTGTGTTCGTGATGGTGAAAAAGTAGAGCGGCTGATTCTGAGCAGGCAGCGATCGGAATCAGCCGGAAGCCGGGTAAAGCAAACCCGGCAAACTTCTATGTGGAGGGGGTTACATCGGTAGCACTTCAACGGTGCCGAGGTATTGCAGGTAGCGTTCCGTGGCTTTGGGGTTGCTAACGTTTTTGTCGCTTGTGCCCGCTTCCAGGAAGTAACGGCCAGCGGCAGGCCATTGGATGCTGACAATGCCTTTATCATCGCTGGTCACGGACCAGCTTTCTTGGCTGTCACGGTAGCGGGTTCCACCCGGAACCAGTTCTACCTTGAGGCCGGAGGTCGGCTTGCCATCGACCAGCAGTTTCCACTGAGCGGTTTCGCCCGCGTAAAGGTCGTTGGGGTGAGTGAGTAACTCAAGTTCCAGGCCCTTGCCGGTGGGCTTCAGGCCGGTTTCGTTTGGCGCCCCTAGGGTGACATAGGTTTCCAAACGGTTGAGAACCTCGCGCAGTTTTACTTTATCGGCCCCGCTGGGCACTTCGGCCAGCATCGTATCCGCATCTTTGCCGCGGCTGCGTTTGCGCTCACCGTTGATCTCGTAGGAGATAAAGTAGCTGGGTTGCGCCACACTGATCCGGTAGCTGCCTTCCTTTTCCAGCTGTACGTCAAACACACTACGTGTGTGCATTTTCATGGCGTTATCCACGGTGGCGGGCTTGCCATCCGGGCCGGTCACGTCCATGCCATCGACAGGGTAGGCTCGCTCGAAACCAAAAATTTCATTGGAGATGCTGGCATCAACGGTAATCCACTGGGGCTCAGAAACGGTGGTGTGGCTGGACAGTAACCACAGCTTGTGGGCATGGGCGGGTAGGGCTGTGGCCAGCACCAATGCGGCCAGTGCAACTTTAGGGAAACGGACTCGGGTCATGGTGGCGCTCCTTGAGTAGTCGGTGTTATTGAGAGACGGTGAGGGTGACAGTGCCCAGTTCGTCGGTGCCTATTACTTGCTGCTGTTGAGGGCGTTCCCCGGCCGGCCACAGGAACGGTAATTTCAGCACTTCGCGGCCACCGACTTCTCGGGCTGCTTCTACCACCAAGGTGTATTCGCCGGCGGGCAGGGATTTAAGTGCGTCCACATCACTAAAGTCCACAGTGTGAGTGCCAGGAGAGCGGGTGGCGCCAGTGAGACCGTCGTAGGGCGCCGACTGGCTGCGGCCGGTTCTGCGCCACCACTGGCGAATATCTTTGAGCCATTTTTCCTGGTCGTCGTACCACAGGCCCAGTGGTTTTAGGGTGCTACGGTCGGCATTTTCCACCCAGAAGGCCACATAGGGAGCATGATATTCGGCCACACTCAAACGCGGCACTTCCACCTCTACAGAAAAGGTATCAGCCATGGCCTGGCTGGTTAGCAGGGGAAGCAGAGCGAGATAACGCAAGCGCATGAAAATGTCCTTCCTTATCTGAATGTCGGGTCTTAATGCATGAAAAAAATGATCAATAGCCAGGGGAGAACTAACCCCGCCAAAGTGACCGGCCAGGTGGCCGGCCGCCGTTTAGCATGAAGCATCATTAGCCCAAGCCCGGTGAACGCAAATAGCAGGCTGGCGATGGCAAAAATATCGATGAACCAAATCCACACCGTGCCGGTGTGGCGACCTTTATGCAGGTCATTAAAAAACGCAATCCAGCCACGGTCCGTGGTTTCCGCGAGTATCGCCCCGTCACTCATATCAATCGCAAGCCAAGCATCGCCACCAGGCCGGGGCATGGGCAGATAAATCTCATCGGCTGCCCATTCCGGCTCTCCATCGGTGTGCTGCAGGTCCATTTTCCGTGCCAGCCATTGCTGAACGGCGGCGGGCAGTTGGCCGCCGGTTTGGTCTGCGAGCTGAAATAGCAGCTCGGTGGGCAGCGTGTCCTGATGTTCACGAATTACCGGTTCGGCGCTGATCTGGCTGGCATGGTTAAGGGTGATGCCGGTGAGGCTGAACAGCACCAAGCTGATCAGACAGATGGCGGAGGTGACCCAGTGCCACTGGTGGAGTTGTTTCAGCCAAAAGGCTTTGCGTTTCTTGTTCACGGAGTGGCTCGTTCATTTACAACGGAGGCAGGGATGTTAATGAGAATTGTTATATTTAACCACGGTTATCTTCGTAAAGAATGTAATCTTAGGGTGCTTGAATGAGGTTTATTCGATAAAAGCTAGCATTTACGAATGATAATTTCTATCATTTCGAAAATGAGCGCCGTTGTGAAAATGCCTGCCCGTTTACTGGTCATTGAAGATGATTCGGTACTCAGTGGCCACTTGCTTGATTATTTTTCAGAGCGGCACTATCTGGTTTCGGTGTGTGCCGAAGGCCCGGCGGGGCTGGATGCGGCGACGGCCGGTGATTATGACCTAGTGCTGCTGGACATCCTGTTGCCCGGCCTTAATGGCTTGGAGCTACTTAATGCCCTGCGCCAGCAAAGCTCGGTGCCGGTGATTGTGGTGTCTGCATTGGGCGATGAGCAGGCCCGTATTCAGGGACTTATCAACGGTGCGGATGATTACCTTCCCAAGCCATTCAGTATGGCGGAACTAGCGGTGCGGGTGGATGCGGTGTGCGCTGGAACGGGTGCGTCCGGAAGAGCCGCAATGGGAATCAGTGGGTAAACTGGTGCTGTGCGACCACAGCATGGCGGCCTTTTACCAAGAAACCGACCTAGGGCTGACCAACACTGAGTTTCGTTTGTTGCAGGTGCTGTTGGAGCACCGAGGTGCGGTGCTCAGTAAACCATTCCTCTACCAGGCGGTTCTGCACCGAGGCTGTGGCCGCCATGATCGCAGCCTGGACCTGCACATTAGTCATGTGCGTCGCAAACTTCGTGACGCCGGAGCAGCAGAGTCGGCGGTGAGAACAGTCTGGGGGCAGGGCTATCCCCTGATCACTGACAACCTCTGATGTTAAAACGCTACTCCCTTCTTTGGCGCCTGGCGCTACTTCTTGTTGTTACCGTAGTTACCACCATGGTAGTGGGAACGCGTGTTACCAACGCTCTGCGAAATGATGCCCAGCTTTTGAGTGACCAGGCGGTTGCCGTAATGCGCGGTTATGCGGCGGCTGCGGAGCAGGCATGGCTCGCGGAGGGGCGGGCAGGGGTAGACCAATGGCTGGCGGGCATGCGTTCCCGTGAAAGTGGTGATATCGCTGTGATCAGTAACACTGACCAGCCCCTAAGCAGTACTCCATTGACGGTACAGGAGCGTAGCGGGCTTCGCTTTCAGCGGGGTGTTCATAGCCGCATGAGTTTCCGTTACGGCAAGAAGATGCCTTATCTGGGGTTGCCATTTCCTACTGTCCCAGAACAGGGAAGCCTGCTGATGCAGCTGCCTCCCCGGTTTCGTCCGGGTACCTACTGGCCTTGGGTTGAACCTTTATTGTTAGTGGGGGTTCCTACGATATCGGCCCTCATGCTGGGTGGGCTGCTGTTCTGGCGTGCCCGCGTCTTGTTGAAGGCGTTACAAGCGCAGGTGCTCGTATTCAAAGACGATACTGATGCCCGTGTGGTTGGGCCGTTGGCCACCCGTTCAGATGAATTTGGTGAGCTTGCTCGTAGTTTCAACCATATGGCAGAGCAGGTTTGCGGCATACTCGAAACTCAAAAACAGTTACTCAATGATATGTCGCATGAGTTACGTACTCCGCTGAGCCGGTTGTCTGTGGCCTTGGAAAACGGAATCAACGAACAGCAACTGCGCCAGCGGTTAGAGCAGGAATTGCGCCACATGCGCACCTTAGTCGATGACACTTTGGCGCTAGGTTGGCAGGACACCGATACCAATACCGGTAACGCTGGCCTGCAGTCTTTGTCGGTGCCGGTGTTGTGGGACATGGTTGTCGAGAATGCGGCGTTTGAGAGTGGTTGGAGTAAACAACGCTTCCCTTGCACCTTACCTGATGACACGGAGGTGTATGGCAATTTGAATACCTTAGCTCAGGTATTTGAAAATTTGGTCCGGAATGCCATTCGGTATTCGCCTGAGCAGGGGACGGTCTTATTGCAGGGGCAGCGTGAAGGGAGTGCCTGGCATCTTCAGGTGGTGGATCAGGGGCCAGGGGTGCCTGAAGATAAGCTGCACAGTATCTTTGCGCCCTTCGTGCGCCTAAATACCGCGAGGACGACTGATAGCGGTTTTGGGCTGGGATTAAGTATTGCCCGCAGAACAGTGGAGCGGCTTGGCGGAGAGCTTTGGGCACATAACCGGGACCCTGGGTTGTGCGTGCATTTGCGCCTGCCGGCTCCGGCACGTGTATAAAGTGTAAACCTCCTTTTGTTATAAATAAGAATCAATACCATTCCTTTTCTTCGGCAGATCCATTGCTGCTTTCAGCAGCCCTGTCTGGCCGATTTACCAGGGGGAGCTGTATCGGTTTTTCGCTACCAGGCGGCAAGCTTGAGTGGTGAAAGGGGGCGGTTGGCACTCCGGTTGGATGTTGTTGTTTATCTTCGAGGAGGAAAACCATGGGAATGCGCTTGGGGACTCTAACGATGGCGCTGGCCGCAGCCAGTGGCGCCGTGTGGGGGGAAGAGGGAGGACATGAGCTGGGGCAGGTGTCTGTGACAGCCGGAGGGTACATTCAACAGGTGGACGATGCGCCCGCGTCGATTAGCGTTATTGACCGTGAGCAGATTGAAGCGCGTTTCTACCAAGACACCACTGATGCCTTACGGGATGTCCCCGGTGTGATTGTCACCGGCGGAGGCTCCGGCGACCGTGGCACCGATATCGTTATTCGCGGTATGCCGTCCTCTTATACGCTGATCATGGTTGATGGTAAGCCGGTGTCCACTCGGGAAAGCCGTCCTAATGGTAATGCCGGGTTTGAACAAAGCTGGTTGCCGCCGCTGCAAAGCATCGAGCGTATCGAGGTGGTCCGTGGCCCCATGTCCACCCTGTATGGTTCCGATGCCATAGGGGGCGTGGTCAACATTATCACCCGCAAAGTGGAGACAGAGTGGGGCGGCTCCGTACAGCTGGACGCGATCATCCAGGACGATTCCCGATCCGGTGATAGCCAGCAGGGCAATTTCAGCTTGAGCGGCCCATTGAAAGACGATTTGCTGGGCCTGCAAGTCTATGGAGGCTTTTATAACCGCCAGGAAGATTTATTCGTGGATGGTTATGAGCAAAAAGACTTGCGTAACCTGACAGCTAAATTGACTCTGACACCGACAGAAAATCATGACTTTTCAGTGGAAACTACCCGCACCGAGGATAGCCGCCAGAGTTTGATCGGGCGTAGCGCAGATTCCGACGATAGTTTTACTGATCATACCCGCGAAGCTTTTTCGCTGACCCACACTGGCCGTTGGGCCGTCGGCACATCCGATACCTACATTCAGCGAGAAAAAGCGGAAAATGAAAGCCGTGAAATGACTATCACCAATACCCATGCCAAGACGGCGTTGGTCATGCCGGTGGGTGATCATATGGTGACGGTGGGGGCCGATTTCACGGAAGAAAAACTGGACGACAAAACCTCCAACCGGATTTCTGACCGCACCAATATTGAGTCATCAAAATACGCTCTATTTGTGGAAGACGAATGGATGCTCACCGATACCTTTTCGGTGACCGCAGGTGCGCGGATGGACGATGATGAAAATTTCGGCACCCATGTTAGCCCGCGCCTTTATGGCGTGTGGGGATTCAGCCCGCGCTGGACGGTGAAAGGTGGCGTCTCCACTGGCTTCCGCTCTCCGTCGCTGCGTGAATTGACCCCGGATTGGGGGCAGGTGAGCCGGGGTGGCAACATCTACGGCAACCCAGATCTGGAGCCTGAAACCTCGCTTAACCAGGAGCTGGGCCTGTACTTCAACGCGGGTCGCACGTTGCTGGCCAACGTGACGGTGTTTCACAACGACTTCAAGGACAAGATCACCCGTATTACCTGTCCGGTCAGTATCTGTCCGGATGGTCCCAACCAGTTTGGTTCCGACCCCACCTACCGGGTGAATGTGGATGAAGCGCAAACCCAGGGCGTGGAAGCGGCGCTGTCCACCACGTTGGCGAGGGTGGTGTCCATCAACCTGAGCTATACCTATACCGATTCGGAGCAGAAATCCGGGGAGTACAAAGGCGAGCCGTTGACTCAATTGCCCAAGCATCTGGCCAGCCTGAACCTGGATTGGCAAGCGACAGATACGGTGTCGCCTTGGGCCACCGTTCGCTATCGGGGTGAGGAGAGTCAGCCAAACACGAGGCCGTCCAGCTGCGCCACCATCGCGCCGTCGAATACCCTGGTTGATGCCGGTATCGGTTTCCAGCTGACACCGCAGACCAAACTCAATACGGGAATTTATAATCTGGCCGACAAGGAAATTTTCTACGACGAATATGGTTACGTGGAAGATGGTCGGCGTTACTGGGTAGGGGTGGTGACAAACTTCTGATTGTCAGCTCGACGTGGGAACAGGTCATGTAAAAACAACAACGCCGGCGAATGCCGGCGTTGTGTGTTTTGCTGCGTTCAGGATTACATTTTTTCCTGAATGCGGGTGCGGAAGTCCGCATCGTATTGGGCCAGCTGAGCAATCTGGTTATAGGTGCTCAGCTCCAACCCACTCTCTTTAACGGCTTCTACCATTTTCTCCTGTGCTTCTTTCTGCACTTTCATGGCTTCTTCAGGCTTGTCTTTGTTCGCCTGCAGTTGCTGGGAGTATTTCTGCTGGATGCCAGACATGTCTTTTTGTGCATCGGCAAAGGCATCAAGCTGTTTGTCGCTGAATTCAGAGGCCTTGGGCAGCTGCTGCATCTGCTGTTGCTGCATTTGTTGCTGCTGGGTCTGTGGGGTTTGTGACGCGGGTGCACCAGGCTGCTGTGCGGCTACCGTGCCAGTGAAGGTAGCGGAAATCATCAGGGCGCCGAGCGCCATCATCCGTTTGCTCATGCTTCATCTCCTTGTCAATCGCCCCGAAGCGGTCGGGGATTACGGTGTTACCCAAAGTGGCCGAAACCAAAATACGGCGACACTGCAAAGTCCGACCACCATCAGCCTGTAAGTTCGACGAGAAATGTTAAATCATGATTCACAGTGACGATGCGTATCGCATACTGATGTGAACAAGCCTTTTCTAGGTTCTTACGTGCGATTAACTACAGCGTTGGCAGGCCCTATGTGCTGTGGTTGATCGGTTTGGGCGCGGGTTACCCTTTTTGATGGTGCACGGCGAGGCAAAATGGCCGTGCTGAGTTACTGCCTCTGTTCTGTTTTCATATCCCTTTTGGTTATAAAAGTATCACTATATATTACTTTATATTCCTTTTTAGGCCCCTATTATGGCAGCTTGAAATTTCCCTTTTGAGGTGCTGCAGATCATGGGTAATGCACAGCTGATTACACGATTTGGTGACAATACCGTTGGCTTGTCCAAAGAGGCGTTGGAGGAGCTGAATCGTGTCTATCGTCCGCTGAGCTTTGCGGAGCGCATTCGCCGTGTCTACGAAGACTTTGCGCCGGATCGGATCATGGTGACTTCGTCTTTTGCCGCGACGTCGGCTTATTTTCTGCACATCATCTCTACCATCCGTCCTCAGCAATCGGTGCATTTTATTGATACCGGTTATCACTTTGCGGATACCCTGAAGTACAAGGATTACCTGATCGAGCGATTTGGCCTGAATGTGGTCGATGTGACGCCGGATCCGGATCACCACCAGGTATCCCAAGAAAATCGTATGTGGGAAACGGATCCGGACTTGTGCTGCCAGGTGAACAAGGTTAATCCGTTGGAAGAAGCCAAGGAAAACTACGATCTGTGGATTTCCAGTCTGATGGGTTGGCAAACCGAACACCGTGCCGGTCTGGAGGTGTTTGAAGAGCGTCGTGGCATGATCAAGTTCAACCCGATGATTGATGTCACCAAGGAACAGCGTGACGCCTATATTAAGGAGCACGACCTGCCGTTTCACCCACTGGTGGCCCAAGGGTTTGACTCCATCGGGTGCAGCCACTGCACCTTCAAGGGCGAAGGCCGCGAAGGGCGCTGGAAGGGCAACAAAAAAACCGAGTGCGGTATTCATATGTAGCCGTGCGCGAATAGCCAGCTACGCAAACTTCGGTGAAGGGGTAAGTCTCGTTTAACAGCGGGTGTTTAGGTTGCTATACACGCCTTACCCTTCCGCAAACCTGCTATGTCTTAACATCATGCCGGGCATCTACAGCCTAGCCCTCCCGATTACTTCCTGAAAAGAACCCTCAGCATGTATTGCCCATTGTAGTAACGCCTGTGTGTATGGGGCCTTACACTGCGTTGGCTAGCCTGTGGTTGAAGAATGGGCTGGCCTCGGTCGGCAGAATTTGCTTTTCTTATGAGTAACACCTGGGAGCCGGGTCTCGGTGTCTAGAGCTATAGGGGGAAAGCATGAAGCGATGGGTACAGCAAGCGCAGCGTTGGCGGAGGACGTTGTTGGTTAGCTTGGTACTGTTGATGTCAACGAATGGGATGGCTGCGCCGGCATTGGGGCCGTCATCTGCCGGTTTACGTTTAGATTTGCGCACCAATGTAGGCTGGGAAATGGCCTATTTCCGTTATATGGGCGCGGACTACGGTGAGGCATTGTTGGCCCAGGCTGGGCAAGACATTGGCCTTACCATTCTTACTCACAAGATCGTTCCTCATCACTGTATGCTCAATTTTTCCCATGAGTATTGCGATGACAGTGGGTATCCAGACACTTGGCAGCGAGCGGTGGAGCCGGTGGTGTGTTCTGGGATCACTGCGGCCTCCAGGGCGTTGTTGTCAGGGGATCATGCCCGTGCCGAGCAACTGTGTGTCACCTTTCGTGGGGGCTTTTCTTCTCCAGCAAGTGGTGCGCATACGGCGCCAGATCTTGTCAGCGATTACCTTGCTCACATTGGCCAACCGGAAAGTGGCGATGACCCAATGACGGTAGAGCTGACAGTGACTTTAACGTTGGATAGTGAGCAGCCGCTGCAACGCTTGTCGCCGGGCTGTTACGGTTCGGTTTGTGTTGGCGATACCTTGTCCAGTGCGCAGGCGACCAGCAAGGCGCCGCTGGATATTATTGCAGGGCAAGGTAGCTGTGGCCGTGTGCGCAGTGCGATGTGGCCCGCGGGGCTATCCGCCCAGTTCAGAAACAATCGTATTACCCGATGGGAGGTCACGCCGCCTTCGGATATTCGTACCCACAGCAATGTGGCGTTGGGCGAATCACTACCCTTATACGCACTCTATGAGGGCGTGTTGGAGGAGACCTCGGAGGCCGGGCCAGGGGTATCGCCGATTAAGGCGGTGTACTGGCAAGTACGAGGCAAGAAAGGTCTTCAATACACGCTCAACAGCGACCGGCAGATTATCGCCATGGCTTCGGGTGGTGAGGCGTTAATGGAGGATTGGCCGTGCCAATAGTGTGTTCACCATTGCCAATGGCAGGCTGGAGCGTGCGATGACGTTGTCAGCAGCGACTCCTCAGACGATGTTCAATGGCATTATTTTTGATCTGGATGGCACCCTAGTCGATTCTCGTCTGGACTTTGCTGCCATCCGTAAGGCTCTTCGTTGCCCGGAAGATGTAGGTGTTCTGGAATTTATCGACACGTTACCACAGCGTGAGCAGGCAGCCGCTCACGCTGTGGTGCTTGAATATGAGCGTGAAGGGGCGCAACGGGCCACCTGGATACCCGGCGCAGAATCCTGCCTTGAACAATTGTCGGTAATGGGTATTCCTACGGCTATTCTTACCCGTAATGCGCGTGTCATTGCCGAGCTCACCGTTTCACGGCTGAATATTCCTGTGGAGCGTGTGCTGGCAAGGGAGGATGCTGCGCCCAAGCCGGCTCCAGACGGGCTGCTCGCTATTGCCCGTGAATGGAATATGGCGCCTGCCACCATTGCCTACGTAGGGGATTTTAAATATGACCTGCTGGCAGCGCGCAATGCTGGCATGGTTGGGGTTTACTTGGACATGGACGGCCTCAATACCCATGGCTATCTTGCGGACCGGGTTATCCGCCGGTTTGATGAACTGTTGATAGGGTGAATTTTAACCGCGGGCCGCTTGGCGCCAAACTCCAGAGAACGCGAAATCCTTTTCATCATCCACGTGAGTGTTGTTTTTGAGGGGTATTTTTAACTGCCTGTGCCCGTTATAGAAACCTGAGCGGTTTTCCTGCTGGGCTGCCGATGACCTGCTCGTCGAGCATGACAATTTGCCCTGCAATAATCGTGGCCGAAGGCCAGCCTTGCAGCATCATGCCATCGTAGGCGCTCCAGCCTGAAGGTGAGGCCAGTTTGCGGTCATCCACCGCTTGTTTACGCTGCATGTCTACTAAGGTCAAATCAGCATCGTACCCCACCGCAATTCGCCCTTTGCCAGCCATGCCGAACAGCCGCGCAGGTCCTGCGCATACCATATCCACTAATCGCGGGAGGCTGAGTCGTCCCTGGTTAACATGATTGAGCATCAAGGGTAGCAGTGTTTGGGTTCCGGTCATGCCGCTGGGTGAATTCGGATAGGGTCGCTGTTTTTCTTCTCGAGTATGGGGGGCGTGGTCGCTGCCGATGACATCCACGATACCGTTTTGTACCGCTTTCCAGAGCGCATCTTGGTGGCGTTGATCGCGGATCGGAGGATTCATCTGTGCCAGCGTGCCGAGCCGTTCGTAGCACTCCGGTGCCGATAGAGTGAGATGTTGGGGCAGCACCTCTACCGACACGCTGGACTTGTGATGTTGCAAGAACGCCATCTCCTCGGCGGTAGATATGTGCAGCACATGTAGGGGGCGGCCAGCTTCTGCTGCCAGTGCGACAATGCGATGAGTGGCTAACAGGGCGCTGTTTTCATCGCGCCAAACGGGGTGGGCTACAGGGTTTGCTGCTTCTTCAGCAAGGTGTCGGCGAGACAGTAAGCGGGCTTCGTCTTCAGCATGAACCGCCACTCGCCGGCGACCATGGCGGAGTATATTGCGTAACACGTCATCGCTATCGGCGAGCAAATCGCCAAATGAACTGCCCATAAAAATTTTTACACCGCTGCAGGCGGGTAAACATTCCAGTTCTGCCAGCTGCTCGGCATTGGCGGCGGACCCGCCGATATAAAAGGCGTAATTGCACCAGGCATCCCGTTCTGCAATGGCAATTTTGGCCTGCAAATCTTCCGCGTAGAGCGTTAAGGGCTGAGTGTTAGGCATCTCGAAGACACTAGTGATGCCGCCGATAATGGCACCGCGTGTGCCAGCTTCCAGCGTTTCCTTGTGTGTCATGCCCGGTTCGCGGAAATGGACTTGGGAATCCACGGCACCGGGTAAGAGGTGTAAGCCGCGGGCCTCGAAGATCGTGTCTGCCTGAAAGGGCTCGCCAATAGCCACAATGCGGCCATCACGACAGGCCACATCGGTTTCTTCAGGGCCACCAGGCAACAGGACCGTGGCACCTTTGATTAATAGGCTAGAGCTGTTTTCACAGTTCATTTTGAATCCTTTTATAGCCCTGAACGAGTTGCTGATTGGTATCGGATACACTTTCTGAAAACGCGGTGATGTCTTGGCTCACACGGGGAATGAGGCTGAGATCCGTGTCGGGTCCGATACGGCTGGTGGATGGGATATAAAAATTTGCGGGAAGCGTCATGCCGTCGATAACCGCATTGTGACGAATGGCGCAGCCGTCGCCGATAGTGCAGTTGAAAAGCACGCTGTTGAAGCCTACAAAAACGCTGTCTCCCACCTCACAGGGGCCATGCACGATGGCTCGATGGGCAATAGAGCTGTGCTTACCAATCGTGATGGGGCCTCCATCCTTGGAGTGCATGACGACGCCATCCTGAATGTTGGTTCCTTCGCCAATGAGAATGGGGTGAAGATTGCCTTGATCATCCGTTTCGTCCGCTCGAATGACGGCGTAGGGGCCGATAAAGACATGGCGACTTACGATGACTTTGCCACAGATGATAGCGGTAGGGTCGACGAAGGCGTCCGGATGAATATCCGGCAAGTCACCATTAGGGTTTTTACGAATCATTTGTTTCTTCCTTCGTCTTTCAGTGCCTGGTTAAACCAGGTTTTCGTCTGTTTCCAGTGCTCACGGCCGTAAAGCTCAATGAACTTGCGGGTCATGTGGTCATTGTCGTCGTCTAAAGCAATCAGCCTTTCGCGGATAAAACTCTCGCCAAGAGGGATCCCGCATATTTCGGTAATGCAGTGTCGCCATTCGGTGTAGGAGCCGGGCAGGGGCAAATTCACGGTTCTTCTCCACGAAGGTTGTTGATTATTGATGCAATGTTATAACATAACATAAAAGGAGAGCATCATGCCTCATACCATTAGTGAAGAGGCGTTGTTGGCGATGACAGCGTCGCAGTACATGAATGCGAGCCAGCGGGAGTTTTTCCGCAAACGTCTCCTTGCTCTGGCTCTAGAGTGCGAACAACACCTTGGCAACGCTAGAAAAAATCTGCAGACACCGGCCCAGGCAGACCCACTGGATGCGGCTGTAGAAGAAGAGACGTGCCGTCACCAGCTACGTTTTATGGCGCGCCAGCAGGCCTTGTTGGGAAAAATACGCGGTGCGTTGAGGCGGCTGCAAAACGGAGACTACGGTTACTGCAAAATCAGCGGTGATCCTATTGGTTTACCGCGTTTGCTCGCTCGCCCCACCACGGAATACTGTGCCGAGGTGAAGGCTCGCCTTGAACAAAATGAACGCCACTATGCCCATCAACGAACCGGATAAAGACATGACAGGCCAGCAAATCAATCCCATTCGCCAGCTTCCCGTTACCGTATTGTCAGGGTTCCTGGGTGCCGGAAAAACCACGGTGCTGAACCATATTCTTAACAATCGAAGCGGGCTGCGGGTTGCCGTTATCGTTAACGATATGAGTGAAATCAATATTGATGCTGCGCTGGTCAATCAGAACGTTTCTCTCAATCGGGCAGAAGAGAAACTGGTGGAAATGAGCAATGGTTGCATCTGTTGCACCCTGCGCGAGGATTTGTTGGTGGAAGTGGATCGGCTGGCCAGAGAAGGGAGCTTCGATTACTTGGTTATCGAATCCACAGGGATATCTGAGCCTTTGCCTGTGGCAGAAACCTTTACCTTCGAAGACGAAAACGGTGAAGGGCTATCTTCTGTAGCACGGCTGGACACCATGGTCACAGTGGTGGATGGGGTTAACTTTCTCCGCGATTACAATAGTTGCCGTACGCTCCAGCAAGAGGCAGAAAACCTGGGCGAAGAAGATCACCGCAATGTGGTGGATCTCCTGGTGGAACAGGTGGAATTCTCTGATGTGATCCTGATCAGCAAGACGGATTTGGCCACGAAAAAGGAGCTCGATGCTCTGCAAGCCACCTTGCGGTTGTTGAATCCGGATGCTCGTATTCTACCGATTAGCCACGGTGCGGTGCCGCTGGATGATGTGCTTAACACCGGCCTGTTCGACTTTGAAAAAGCCCAGCAGGGGCCGGGGTGGTTAAAAGAAATGCGTGGCGAACATTTGCCCGAAACTGAGGAATACGGCATCAGCAGTTTCACCTATGAAGCTCGTCGCCCGTTTCACCCGCAACGTTTCTGGGACTTTTTGCAACAGCCTTGGCCCTACGGCACGTTGTTACGTTCAAAGGGTTTTTTCTGGTTGGCCAGTCGGCCCCAATTTGCGGGTAACTGGAGCCAGGCGGGCGATGTTGTTCATCACGGCCCGGCGGGCATGTTCTGGAAAACCGTGCCGGAACAACAGTGGCCCACTGACGAGGAATACCGGGCCTTGATCATGGAAAAGTGGCAAGAACCGTTTGGTGATATGCGCCAGGAGTTGGTGTTTATCGGCCACAACCTGCAACCAGAGGCAACTCGCCAAGCGCTGGATGCCTGTTTGTTGACGGAAGCAGAAATGCTCCAAGGTAAGGCGCTTTGGGAACAGTTGGATGATCCGTTTCCGCAATGGGAGATGGCGGGGTGATGACGATGGCAGTGGCGCAAGCGGAGATTACTACGTCGCAATGGCATTGTTCGCCAGATGCAGCGGTGCTGGCGGACATCGTTCAGGATGATATGGAGGTGGCCGTCTGGGATCGTCCCAGTCCTGTGGGCCAGGACGTGGTAGCGTTGGCCTGCCAACAACGGCTGGCACTAAAACACTGGCTTGAGCTTTCTCAGCTTGAGGGGGCTATCGAGCGAATGCTTCCGGATGAGCGCTATGGGGCGTTGCGGGACGATCTAGTTTTGCTTGCCGACATGACTGCGTGTCTATTTGGCGTGTCTGGCCTAGGGTTACGTGTTACGGCTTTGCAAGCGCCTATGTGCCCACGCTTTCATGTGGACCGAATTCCGGTTCGGTTATTGTGCACCTATGGCGGCCAGGGCAGTCAGTGGCTGCCGTTTGATTGCGTGGACGATCAATTGCTCTCGCCTGGCAGTAACCAGCCTTTGCTTTTTCAGCAAGAAAACGTCAAGCAACTTGAGGCCGGGCAGGTGGCGCTGTTCAAAGGCGAGTCATGGCGGGATAATCCGGGGGCAGGCGTGGTCCACCGGTCCCCGCCCATGTCTCCCGGTCAGCAGCGGTTGTTGATCACTCTGGATATTTAGGCTGAGAACATGGCAGTGAGTCGAACAGAGCAGATTCTTAATAGCGCTGAGCAGCAATGTCGAAAGCTGGGTGTGCGCATGACCCCCCAGCGCAAACAAGTTATGGCGCTAATACTGGAGCAAAAAACCCCGCAAAGTGCCTATCAGCTACTCGACCAGTTCAAAGCCCGCTATCAGAGCAATGCACAGCCGCCCACGATTTATCGAGCGCTGGATTTTCTGGTTCAGCAAGGGTTGGCCCACCGGCTTAGCTCCACCAACCAGTATCTGGCCTGTGATCACATTACCTGCCAACACGGCCATCGCGGAACGGTGTTCTTGTTATGTGATCAGTGTGGTGGCGTTCAGGAAACCCCCATGGCGGGGGCCGCTGTTGACGAATTACAACACACCCTGGATGAAGTGGGTTTTGTAATTCAGCAAGAACCGCTGTTGGAAGTGCATGGCCGTTGTGCCGATTGCGCATCGCTAGCGGGCAGCTAAACAACACTCTTCTCGGGAGACAGTAATGCAACGTTTTCGCCTAGACGTGATGGCTATCGGCCTGTCTAGCCTCTGCATGATTCACTGCGTCGCCAGCGTGGCGGGGCTCTTTGCCATCGGATTGTTATCCGCGTTTGGCAGTGTGGATGAAATATTTCACTTGGTCATGCTGGCCATCATAGTGCCGGTAAGCCTGCTCGCCATTGGCGTAGGTTACCGGCGACATCGTCGTCTTTCCGTCTTGGTTCCAGGCGTATTAGCCTTGGCGGGGTTGTGTCTGCTAACCGTTTTTGAACATGCTATGCACGGCACTTTTTGGGAACCATTGCTGACAGTTCTGATCGGACTCTGTTTGGTGGGAACCCATGTGGGCAATATTCGAGGCTGCAATGACTGCGAGATAAATCATGAAAAACCCTATGCAACCTAAGTGGCTGGCCGCTCTATTACTGCCATTGAGTGTGGCTGGCTTCGCAGCAGATGTGCATCAGCATGGTCATGCCGAGGCGGCGGTTGTACTCGAAGGCGATCAGTTAACCGTTAGTTTCCGGGCGCCGTTGATGGATATTTTCGGTAGCGAGCAGCCACCGGCCGATGCCTCAGCGCGATTGCGTTACAGCAAGCGCTTGGCACAGGTTATAGAACCTCAGCCGTCTGCAGCTGCCCTGTGTGAATTGATCAATGTGTCCTCTCGTTCCGTAGCCGATTTGTTTCCGGAAAGTAAGGCGCATGATCGTGATGACCATGACCACGATGATGATTCCCATGAAGCGGTCAATCATCATCAGGACATCGTCCACGAATGGACGTTTGCCTGCGAGGCCCCTCAGCAGCTGCAAGCCGTAGATCTGCCGTTTCTTAGTACCTTTTCGAGCCTGACCACAGACGTGGTGCTGTTGTTACCGGCCGTCCAGAGCGCTTCGCGTCTGGCTCCGGGTCAAACTCGAATACTCGTGGAGTAAGGCCGTAGTGGGTTTGGTACTGGAGCTCAACGAGCTGGAATACCGCCATCCCGGCGACCTGCGGGCCTTTCTGCAGGTGCCGCATTTTTCCCTGCAGGCGGGAGAACGTGTGTTGCTCCATGGCCCCAGTGGTTGTGGCAAGAGCACCTTGTTGTCCTTGATTACCGGCATTCGTCCGGTGCAGCGTGGCCGTATCCACATTGCAGGCCAGCCCTTTTCCTCGTTGCCCCAGCGCCGCCGAGATGCATTTCGCGCCGATCACCTGGGGGTGATTTTTCAGGCCTTTAATTTGCTTCCTTACCTAAATGCCGTGGACAACGTGTGCTTGGCTGCCGGTTTCTCCCGTCAGCGTTGTGACCGGGAAGGGATTCGCAGTAAGGCCCATAGACAATCCACTGCCCGGGCTTTGCTGGCTCGGCTGGGCTTAGATGACAGCACCGTTACTCTGCCCGCGTGGCAGTTGTCTTTCGGGCAGCAACAGCGGGTGGCCGCAGCCCGTGCTTTGTTCGGTAAACCGGACCTCATTATTGCCGATGAACCCACCTCCGCGTTGGATAACCACAGCCGCGATATTTTGCTTACATTACTGTGTGAACTGTGCGAACAGTCTGGCAGTGCCTTGCTGATGGTTAGCCACGACAAACAGGTGGGCGATCATTTTCAACGCAGTGTGGATTTTGCCCACCTGGCAGGGGAGGCAAACCATGCTAGCTAAGGTGATGCTTGCCTCCCTGAAAACCCGGCGAACATCAGCGCTATTGATCGTTGCTGCCATTGGCCTGAGTGTGCTGATGATCATCGGCATAGATCGGGTACGGCATCAGGTGCGTGCCAATTTCTCCAGTACCATTTCGGGTACAGATTTGATCGTCAGCGCCCGTGGTGGGCCGATGAACATTTTGCTCTACAGCGTCTTCCGGCTCAGTGATCCCACTGCAGGTATTAGCTGGAAGACGGTGGAACATTTGGCTGACCACCCGGATGTGAAGTGGTGGATTCCCATTGCCTTGGGTGATTCCCATCGTGGTTATCCGGTGGTGGCCACCAACGACAGTTATTTAGCGCATTACCGTTATGGCCGAGATCAGCGCTTGGCCCTGCAAAGCGGCGCTTGGTTTGCTCGGGCGGATCAAGCCGTGCTTGGCAGTGCCGTGGCTGCCCGGCTTGGCTATCAGCAGGGTGAGCACATTGTGTTGGCTCACGGTGCCAGCGGGCCGGCCATTGTGGAACATGATAACCACCCGTTTACGGTGGTCGGTATTCTCGCGCCCACCGGCACCCCTGTGGATCAAAGCGTGCATATCTCTCTGGAAGGCATGGCGGTGATTCATCGCGGGGGCGCGTATAGGTCGGGCCTGCCTCCCATGCTAGGCCAAGCACGGGATAAACCCGATTCAGTGAATGCGGTCATGTTGGGATTGAAACGCCGCCTGGCCGTGTTGAGCTTGCAGCGGGAGTTGTCCCGTTATGAGCGCGAGCCGCTTACGGCCATTATTCCCGGCGTGCAATTGCAGCGGTTGTGGCGAATCACTGCCGCCGGCGAAAATGCCCTGCGCGCCACATCGCTGGCGGTGCTGGTGGTCGCTTTGCTGGTGCTGGTGTCCACGGTGCTGGCGGCGCTGGAAGGGCGCCGCCATGAAATCGCTGTCCTGCGGGCGACAGGTGCCGGGCGGCTGGCCGTGTATACGGTAATCGTCGGTGAAAGCCTGTGTCTTACCGTGTTGGGCTGCTTGTTGGGTCTGGGGGTGTTATTTTTGGCGCAATGGGGGTTAGCGCCGATGGCGCTGGCTGAATGGTCGTTGCGACTTCCTGAACACTTTCTCGCGTGGCGGGAATTACCGGCCATTGGCGCTATTCTGCTCGCCGGCTCCATGGCAGGGCTGATCCCGGCAGAAAAGGCCTTCCGTAATAGCTTGGCCGATGGCCTGACCCCAAGGAACTGATCATGCGTTATTTGCTTGCTGTGCTCTGTTTTAGCTGGAGCCTGTCTTCCATGGCGGCCAATGAGATCGAGTGGGAGGCGCTAGTGCCGGAGGGTTATGACCCCTCGGAGATTTATAACACTCTCTTCGATGATATTTATGGGGAACAGCAAGCGCCTGACTCCATTGCGGATGGCGACGCTCGAGGCAAGAAAATGTTAGACGCCATCGATAAAGCCTGGCGCGAAGCGCCGCTGAAACAGTCCTTAGACAATACTGCCGTGCGCTTGGCGGGTTACGGCGTGCCGCTGGATGGCGATGAAGAATATGTACGTGAGTTCCTGCTAGTACCGTATTTTGGCGCCTGTATCCACACGCCTCCGCCGCCGCGCAATCAGATTGTGTTGGTGAAAATGAAAGGTCGGGGCGTGCCGCTGGATCTGGCTCTGGATGCCATGTGGCTCTCGGGAACGCTTACCGTTAGCAGCCAAGAAACGGAATACGGCACGGCCGGCTATGTGCTGGAAGGAGAAAGCGCAGAGCCATTTACTGGCTATGACCAGTAACCCGGCCTTATTTTAATGCGCTTTATGACAACAGCGTATTAGGCGCGCGATTTGCACTGCCGCAACATGGCCCAGTGTTGTACCGACGTGCCGGGGATATCGCCCTCATGCACTACCTCAAACCCAAACCGTTGATACAGAGAAACATTGTTCGGGTTATGGGTATCGAGATAGCAGGGCAAGCCTTGCTGATCGAACAGGTCTAGCGAGGGTTGCAGTAGCGGTGTGGACAGCCCGCGCCCTTGCTGCGAGGGATCAATACCCAGCAGTAGCAGGTACATATGCGGGGTGGTGAGAACCCGGTGGTGCACTGCCTGCATGGCATCTGCAGCCACCATTTGGCGTTTTATGGCGCCGG
Organism: Alcanivorax sp. NBRC 101098; assembly: GCF_001010505.1. Taxonomy (GTDB): domain Bacteria; phylum Pseudomonadota; class Gammaproteobacteria; order Pseudomonadales; family Alcanivoracaceae; genus Alcanivorax; species Alcanivorax borkumensis. The sequence goes on along the minus strand of NZ_AP014613.1, from coordinate 1,905,912 downwards.
GGCCTTGCTTGAACAACGCCCGCACCGCACCAAAACGCAACATATCAATTACGCTGTGTTCAATGGCTGACGAGGGCAACCAGACTGCGGCGCCATTAAGGCTATTATGGTCATCGACAGGCTGCGGCGTGGTGTCTACTTGACCGTTGTGGCGAGCATGGGCGACCAGAAAGCGAAAAGTGAAGAACGCCAGTGCTTGCCGTTGCGACGGGTCCGCAAAAAAGTATTCAAACAGTGGGTCATGAAAAAAGGCCCGGCTGAACACGTGGGCAAGGTCATTGAGTGGTGGTTGTGTGGTTGGCATATCTGAAATATCCGGCTGCGACAGGCGGAGCATACCGTAAACTTAGGGCTTCGGTGAGCCTGTTAGGCGCACCTAAGTGAATGGCTCAGGCTGGGCGGGTTTGTTCGTTGGCGGGTTCGCCGCCGAGAAAGGCGCAGGCTCCCAGTGAGTGCGCAGGTTGCATTGCAAACCGCCACAGCTAAATCACCGAATGGCAGCTTACTACCAGGGTGCGGTGGGTATTCTTCCCTTCAGGATATAAGCGCCGTCACGACCAAGCAGGGAAGCCAATACCCCGTTGCGAATGGCCTCTTCTCGTGGCCGAACTCTTCGAGTTTTTATCCGTTAGAGGATGATGCGCGATTGATGGCTTTTCTTGTTATTTCCCCGCGCCCCCGTTTGCCATCGGCGGTGACTCAGATGCCGGTGTGTACAAGATTGCCAGCTCCACGAAACAGTTAAATTCCTATGGGAAAATACGATGAGGCTTACAGACGTTGGGCATATAACAGGCAATGCTTTGACGATGCTGTAGGTGGAAATAACGGTTTCTCTTCTGGTGATCTATTCTGATGGTATTGGGGGGGGCTCAGCGAGGGTCTTCAAAAAGCCGTTTTCTGTACCTTCGCTACGTCGAACACGAGAATTAAATTCTGTTGCTGCTTCTGCGTTTACCCCGGCTTTGCCCGGGGTTTTTGTTTTCTGGGTTATGGCTAAGCTCCCGCAAAAAAACGCCTTCATGCCCTGTGGGTGTGTTGCCTCTTCTAAGATATAAGCTTCAACCGCCCCTGAAGTAATAACGAGTGCAATAAAGAAGGGTTATGGCGCTCACGTCGCTACGTTGTGAGCTATGCTAGCGTCTATCCGCTAATCGGCATCTGCTCGATAGCGCAACCCGACGGAGACCCCCATGACCAACACCAAACAACAATGGCTGCAGGCTTTCACCGGTGGATTTATTGCCACCCTGTTGTTCCATCAAGGCGTCCTCGCATTGTTTTGGTTGGGCGGCCTTATCCCCACGTTTCCTTGGAACATGACGCCCGTGCCGCCGTTGGGCATTCCTCAAGTGCTCTCTCTGGCATTCTGGGGGGGTGTTTGGGGTTTGCCCGTATGGTTGATCATTCGCCGCTGGCAGGGTATCAAATTTTGGCTTAGCGCCATGATTATTGGCGCCATTGGCCCGACCCTGGTGGCCATGTTGCTGGTTTTCCCTATGAAAGGATTGGACGTGAATGCCACCAAGGTCGTGGGCGGTTTAATCGTGAATGCGGCTTGGGGTTTGGGGTTGGCAGTCTGGATGCAATTTAGCCTGCACCGGTAAAGCTCCCTTTGGGGGCTTTCGATGGCGGTGAAGACCCTCCTTCATCGCGTGTCGGTGTCAATCACTGGCCCTGCATCAGGTATACTCGCCGCTCCTTGAGTTTTTCGGTGATTTTCCATGCAGGCTACGCCTTCCTCCGTACCCGCTAATGCTTGGCGCCAGCGTCTGAGTGCTTGGCTTAATTCTTCGTTATTCGCGAATAGCATCACCGCGTTGATTCTCCTGAATGCCATTATTCTTGGAGTGGAAACGTCCTCAGTAGCGCAAGAGCGAGTAGGGCGGTGGTTGACCTTGGTCAACCAAGTGATTTTGTTCGCCTTCACGCTGGAAATTGCACTCAAGTTGGTTGCCTTTGGTCCGCGCTTTTTCCGTTCCGGTTGGAACGTATTTGACTTTCTGATCGTCGCTATCTCCCTGACGCCAGCCTCAGGGCCGTTGGCTATCTTGCGGAGTTTACGCATCCTGCGGGTGTTGCGCCTGCTGTCATCGGTGAAACGACTGCGCATGCTGGTGGAATCCTTGATGCAAGCCTTGCCCGGTATCGGTTGGACCGCAGCGCTGCTACTGATGATGTTCTACATCTTTGCAGTGATGGGCACCGAGCTGTTCGGCGAAGCGTTTCCGCAGTGGTTTGGCAGCTTGGGCGCCAGCATTTATAGCCTGTTTCAGATTATGACCCTGGAAAGTTGGTCTATGGGGATCGCCCGACCTGTTATGGAGGTGTATCCCCTAGCGTGGATCTTCTTCGTGCCCTTCATCCTCATTTCCAGCTTTATGGTGCTCAACCTGTTTATTGCCATCATTGTGAGCGCGACCCAAGAAGTACATGAGAGCGAGCAGCGTGCAGAGCGGGAAGCCAATAATCTGATTGCCCACGATGAGCGCCAGGAAATGCTGGATCTTATGCGCGCAATGCACGCAAAAATTGTGGCGCTGGAAGCTGCCCAGCAGGGCAAGGCCGGCCAGTAAAGGTTGGCGATTTACCTATCATGGAGCGGCTCTGTGAGTCGTGCACGGTTGTCTTCTGGGCTGTTCAGTTGAGGTGACCTCGACGTGAAGTGGCTCGCTGACAAATAAACCGAGACCGAACGCCGGAGAGTAAACATGAGTAAGCCTGTCGCCACATTTGTAGACACAGCCGAAGACCCGTCCTCGTTGTGGAAAACCATGGGTGGGCGCAACTGGGTAGCTTCCCAGCAGCTGATTGATCATTTGTTCAAGCCCATCGAAGTGCTGCTGGCCGAAGCGGTGCAGGCCCAATCCCCGCGCCATGTTCTTGATATAGGCTGCGGTACCGGTGGCACAACCCGCACGATTCATCGCCATACCCAAGAAGGGGGCTATGCCACCGGCGTGGACGTGTCCGAGGTAATGATCGACGCCGCACGACAGGCTAGTGAGCAGGATGGCGCGGACAAGGAAGGACCCGGCCCAGAGTTTATCTGCGCCGACGCCGCCCGCTATGATTTCCAAGAAGGCTTGTTCGACATGCTGGTGTCGCGTTTTGGCATCATGTTTTTCGAAGATCCCGTGCGGGCCTTTCAAAACCTCAGGCGCGCCGCTAGCAAAGAGGCCACGGCGTTGTTTTTTTCCTGGCGCTCCCCGAAAGAAACCCCCTTTATGACTACCGCTGGCCGGGCGGCCAAGTCTATCGTCACCTTGCCGCAACAAGACCGGAACGCGCCCGGGCAGTTTGCATTTGCAGACCCCCAACGGGTAGAGAGCATTCTTGAATCAGCAGGTTGGCACGACATCAGCATTGAACCGCTGGATTTCGAATGTGCGTTCCCCGAGACCGAGCTGGTGAGTTTTTTCACCCGCATCGGCCCGCTCGGTCGCATTCTTCCCGGTCTGGATGAAAAAACCCAAGCACAGCTTATTACGGTGGTCAGAGAAGCCTTCGAGCCTTTTGTGTTCGGTGATACCGTGAAATTCAACGCTGCCTGCTGGCAGATCAAAGCAAAAGCATCGTGAGATAAGAGGCCACTCTACGAACGGCATGTGGCTGCGTCTCAGGGGCGCGGCCCTTTGCGTCGATTTCTCTTGCGCACACCAGAATCAAAATCCTGAATCGTATTCATTTATTTGCGCCGTAAGGTCGTGTACATTCGGAACTGAAGCACAAATAAAACGCGGTTAATAATAATGAGCCTGCCAGGATGGTGGGCAATAAAGCAATGAGGGCAGGATGCTTTTATTCCGAAGAACGCAGAAGCAGACAATCTGCCGGATTACCCCTCAGCAATGCCGAACGTTCTCCATGCTGTGCATACTCCTGTGCTCTCCGTTTGCCCATTCAGCCCTGTTCCTTGGTGTCTCACCCGGTGATTCCTGTCTTGAAACCTATGAAATGGAAATTGACAGGGGAGCGGAGGCTGACTTCCCTCTGCACACGATGCTGGAGCACGAACTTCTGGCGTTTTACCGCGACACCCCGGAACGTTCTGAAGTGACTGGGTATCAATGCGGCGAAGACCGTATCTCGTTGGTTTATTACGGAGTCTGGTTCAATAACGAGGAGCACCAAAAGGTTTTCTTTAAAACCCATCAAGCAGCAATAGAGGCAGAATTCGGAGATCCATCATTTAATGCTTTTAATCTCGGCTGGATGGCGAGGCTCGTTTTGTGGTTGGACGGGAAAGAGGACATAGAGGAGACGCTGCCACTGGTTCAGTGGCAGCAAAAAAGTGGCGACAAGCTCATGCTTCAATATTCCTCCTTGCAGATTGATGGCAAAGCCTATGGGGTCACCATGAGCTGGGAGCGATAGTTACCATGGCCACCGTTATACCCAACCTCAGCACCCTGCGTGGCATGACGAAAGGCGAGAGGCGCCTGGGGCAGCGCTTAGAAACGCTATTAGAGGATGACTACACCGTTTGGTACGACACACCGGTGGGCCGCAATCGGCGCTATCCAGATTATATTATCCTGCATCCCGGCCGTGGCTTGCTGTTTCTGGAGGTAAAAGATTGGAAGCTAGATACCCTCAAGACGATCACGCCCCGCGATGCGGAGATTTTTACCTCCGATGGTTTGAAGACCGTCACCAATCCTTTGCAGCAGGCCCGCCAGTGTGCGCTCACCGCCATCAAAAAACTGCAGCGCGATGCGCACCTGCAACAAACCTGCGCACAGCACAAAGGCAAGCTCTGCTTCCCGTGGGGCTATGGGGTCGTGTTCCCTAATATCACCCGTAAGCAATGGAACGAGGCCATTAGTGAGGAGCATCAGGAACTGGTGTTACCCCCACACCGTTTGATCTGCCGGGATGAAATGACCGCCACCATTGACCCGGAAGTGTTCCAGGAGCAGCTATGGGCCATGTTCGAATACACCTTCGGCGACAAACTCACCCTGCCGCAGATTGATCGTATCCGCTGGAATCTATTCCCTGAAATTCGCATAAACGCGCCCCAGCAAGGGCTGTTCGATGCGGAGGGTGAAGACGATGAACCAGAGGTAGGGCAGGGCGGGGCCAATGAGGGAAAGCCGGTGGTCGCGAGCCAGCCAAGTTACAACACCATCCCAGACATTGTCCGCGTGATGGACCTGCAGCAAGAACAGCTGGCCCGGAGCATGGGTGATGGCCACCGGGTTATCCATGGCGTGGCCGGCTCTGGCAAGACGCTGATCCTCGGCTATCGTTGTCTGCACTTGGCCCAGGCCGTCACCAAGCCGATTTTGGTGTTGTGCTTCAATATCACCTTGGCTGCCCGACTGCGAAGTTTTATTGCCGAAAAGGGCATCGAAGAGAAAGTGCAGGTGCACCACTTCCATGAATGGTGTGGCCGGCAAATGCAAACCTACAACGTGGACCCGATCGCCGCCACACCAGAGCTAAAACCCTGGGAACGGCAGGTGGAAACCGTTATACAGGCCGTGGATAAGAATCAGATTCCTCGTGCCCAATACAGCGCGGTGATGATCGACGAAGGCCACGACTTCGAGCAGGACTGGCTGGCCCTGATTGTGCAGATGATCGACCCGAACACCAATTCCCTGCTGCTGCTCTATGACGATGCCCAGTCCATCTACAAGAAACGCAATCTCAAGTTTCCCCTGTCCAGTGCCGGCATTCAGGCCCGTGGTCGAACCACCATTTTGAAACTGAATTACCGCAACACCCGCGAAATCCTTAGCTACGCCTACGATTTCGCGAAGGACTTCCTGCAAGCTCAAGATGCCGACGACGACCACATTCCCCTCATCGCACCGGAGGTGGCCGGTGTGAGCGGCCCGCCACCGGCGTTTCGCAAATTCGACAACTTCAACGACGAAGCCCACTACATCGCTCGCTGCATTCACAAATGGCACCAAAGCGGCCGCCCCCTCAACACCATTGCGGTGATCTACGGTTACACCTGGCAGGCAGACACTCTGCAACGAGCCCTCAACGCCGAAGGCATTCCCCATGCCTGGTTAAAAAACAGCGCCAGCAAGAAAGCCTACGACGCGAATGCGCAGCGGGTGGCGCTACTTACCCGGCAAAGCAGCAAGGGGCTGGAATTCGATACCGTGGTGCTGGCAGGGCTGGGCGGATTGAAAGACGACCAGGAGAACCTGGAGCGCGAGGTGCGGCTATTGTATGTGGGGATGACGCGGGCACGGCAGCAGTTATTGCTGACCGGGAGTGGTGACAATTGGTTTGTTGGCCGGTTTGGGCAGTAGTTGAATAATGTAAGGGGCAAACTTAGCGCTATTGTTTTTGCAGAGTACCCGGTGGCGCAAACCACTATGGCAAGTGCAGGCCAGGCCTTCTTTGCCGTCTTTGCCTCGCAATGCCATTACCTAGCGTCGTTCAGATTAAATCTGAATTACTCACATTATCTTTACCTTCGTAACCCGTCCGTAATGAACTACATCACGGCTCATGGCGGCATCGCATTACTGCGGCATTCGCCCAGCAGCGACGACCCCATGGCGCGCTTTGGTGAACAGCCCTAGCAGCGATACCATGGCCACCACATGCGTGAAGGCCGCGCTACCGCGATGCGGTGCTGCGAATGAACCCAACAGCACAGACGGTTAGTGGTGCCTGCGCGAACCTAAATGAGGCATTTATGCATGCGTTTTGAGCACCAATAGCGCGCAGCTAGGCTGCCTACGTGCACGGATACAGGGCCTTAGCTGGCCTTTTTGCACAACTCGGCCAGCTTCTGATCTAGCATATTCAGAATATGGCGGCGGCTGATTACCCCCACCACCTTGTTGGCGGCATTCACCACCGGATAGATTTTCGGCTTGGCGTTCAGCATCTGCTGGGCCAGGTTCAGTACATCGTCGTTCAGCGATACCGTCAGTACCTCGCTTTGCATTAGGTCCCTCACGGTTGCTACGCGCTGGTTGTGATATACCACCTGTAATGCCGCCTGCAGGCATTCGCGCTCACTGATCCAGCCCACCAGCGTCCCCGCGCTATCGGTAACGGGGCTGCCCAGCATATCCAGTTTGATCAGATTGCTGGAGGCTTCCACCACCGGCATCTCCGGGCGGATAGTCGCAAAACGGGTGCACATCAAGTCCTTGATCGATACAGAATCCATGGGGCTTACCTCTTGCTCGGGTCAGGTACCACAAAGGGTTAAGCCAGCAATATGGCTGGCCACTGAGCAAGATACTGCGGGAACCATGCCAACTATTGGATTTCGCAGAAGTGGCGGTGGAGTCGCGAACGCCTCCGTCAGCCTATTGACCCTAAGAAACACCCCCCGCAATTCTGTTCATTTATTTACACCCCACGATTATGTAGATTCGAACTGGATCGCAGGCCAGCAGCCACGACATTGCCCTGCTCGCGAGCCTGATCCAAACGAGTCAATGACAAGTAAGCTCCAATGCCATCCGGCAGGCGTATAACAACAGGTTGCACTGTTAGCAGTAGCCCTGCCGGGAGCAGTATTGGGCCGAGCAACGGAGGCAAGCATGCCTGTGAAGAAGGTTGGCTGGCGAGATTTGGCCAAAGGAGTGCGGTACATGGTGCCGCCACTGCTGGATATTCAGCGCAGTAACCTGTTGCGCCTAGCCGGGTTGCGGCCCAGCAGCAAGCAGTCCATTGGCAAGGTTATCCAATACTGGGCCAGTCGCACCCCGCACAACATCGCCTTGCGGTTCGAGGATCAGCAGTGGACCTACGCGCAATTTAACGCCTGGGCCAACCGCTTGGCCGCCTGCTGGCGGGAGCAGGGTGTGGGCGCCGGAGACACTGTCGCGATCATGATGGAAAACCGGCCTGAGGCGTTGGCCTGTGTGGCGGCCACCGTCAAATTGGGCGCCATCGCGGCCATGCTCAACCACAACCAGAGTGGCGAGGTGCTGGAACACAGTATCCAGCTGGTCAAGCCGCGGTTATTGGTAGTCAGTGCGGAATGTGCAGCGGCCCTGGCCACCACTCGCTTTACTCCAACGCCAAGCGCGCCGAACAGCTCGTCGCCCGCTTCATCAATCGGCTATCTGTGGCACGGTGGCGACCAGGGGCAGCCTGCGCCGCCGGGTTGGCTAGATCTGCATGAACACAGCAGCCGGCAATCGCAAGCCAACCCGCCCAGCACTTGCCGAGTGCGCGCCGAGCAGCCGTGTTTTTCCATCTTTACCTCCGGCACCACCGGCTTACCCAAGGCCTCGGTGATGACACATTATCGCTGGCTGGCCGCCATGGCGGGTATGGGCGGCTTGGCCTTGGGCATCCGCCGCAAAGAGGTGTTCTATTGCTGCCTGCCGCTGTACCACAACAATGCGCTTACCGTGGCCTGGGGCTCGGTATTATCCATGGGCGCCACCCTGGCACTGGATCGCAAGTTCAGTGCCTCCCAGTTCTGGGAGCGGGTGCGCCATTACGACGCCACCGCGTTTTGTTATATCGGTGAGCTGCTCCGTTACCTGCTCAATGTGCCGCCCAGCCACATGGACCGTCAGCACCGTATTCGATTAATCACCGGCAACGGGCTGCGCCCGGAAATCTGGGAGCCCTTCGAGCAGCGTTTTGGCATCCACCGTATCTATGAATTTTACGGTGCCAGTGAATCTAATATTGGGTTTATCAACCTCTTTGGTGTGGCCCAGACTGCGGGGTTTACTCCGCTGCCTTTCGCCATCGTCGAATTCGACAATGACACCGAAACCCCGCGCCGTAACCGTGATGGGTTTATGCAGCGCATCCCTAAGGGTGGGGTTGGCCTTTTGATTAGCGAAGTGACCCCGCGGCGGCCCTTTGATGGTTATACCGACCCTGCTGCCGGGGAGAAAAAGTTGCTGCGCGATGTCTTCAAAAAAGGCGATTGCTGGTTCGATTCTGGTGACCTGGTGCGCGACCAGGGCTTGCGCCACATTCAATTTGTCGACCGGGTAGGCGATACCTTCCGCTGGAAAGGGGAGAACGTGGCCGCCGGCGAAGTGGAAGGGGCTATGGCTCAGCACCCGGATATTGATCATGGTGTGGTGTACGGGGTCAGCATTCCCGGCTGCGATGGCCGCGCAGGGATGGCGGCCATTACGCTCAGCCAGGGCGTCGCCCTTAATGGCCGGGGCCTGGCACAGCATTTGAGCCGTGTGCTGCCGACCTATGCGGTGCCCCTGTTTCTGCGCATCCGTGATCATCAGGAAACCACCGGCACCTTTAAATACCGCAAGGTAGCGGTGAAAAAACAAGGCATAGCGCCCGATCAAGTGGCCGAACCCGTGTATGTACTGCTGGATAACCAGCGCGGCTACCAACCGCTGACGCCCCAGCTATACCGGCAGATACAACAAGGCGAGATACGCCTGTAATCCCAGCGAGAGCGGGTTGGCACAGGGTGGTTACCGGGCCGCACTGCGCGACCACCACCTCAAGAATGGCTCAAACAAAGAGCAGTAGAAAGGGGGCCGGGCGGTGTAATTTGACGGTAATCAGGAATGGTGCATTTTCAACAGGCATATCATTGAAATAGCAGTATGGTAGGAATGGAATATCTGACTCCGGAGAGGTGGAATGGATTTTAAGGACTACTACGCCCTGCTTGGGGTGGAGCCAGACGCCGACGCGGCCGCTATCAAGACGGCCTACCGCCGGCTGGCCCGCAAGTATCACCCGGATATCAGCAAGGAAAACGACGCCGAAGCCAAGTTTAAGGACGTGGCTGAGGCCTGGCAGGTGCTGAAAGATCCAGATAAACGCGCTGATTACGACCAGCTACGCGCCTTTCGAAACCAGCAAGGCGATGGCGGTTCGTTTCAGCCGCCCCCTGGCTGGCAGCCGTCGAGCGGGGGCTTTGACCCGGCCGATGCGGGCTTTTCTGACTTCTTTGAATCCCTGTTCACCGGCGCCCGCCAGGCCCGTGGCGGGCACGCCCCATCGCGGCGTGGTGAAGATGTGGAAATCGAGCTGCCCATTTTTCTAGAAGACACGATCAGCAGCGAATCCAAATCTGTTTCTTACCGGCTGCCGGAGTACGACCAGTACGGCCAGGTGGTCGGCGAAAAAAGCAAAACCCTGAACGTGAAAATTCCGGCCGGGGTGACCGACGGTGAACGCATTCGGCTAAAAGGCCAGGGTATTGCCGGTATCGGTAACGCCCCCGCGGGCGACGTGTACCTGCGCATTCGCCTGGTGCCGCATCCCTTGTTCGATGTGGAAGGCCACAACCTGATCGTTACCGTGCCGGTGGCGCCCTGGGAAGTGGCGCTGGGGGCAAAAATTGAAGTGCCCACCCTCACCGGCGCAGTACAGATGACCATCCCGGCACGCAGCCAGAACGGCAAGAAGCTGCGTATTCCTGGTAAAGGGCTGCCCAGCAAGGCAGGGAAGGGCGACCTGATTGCCGTGTTAAAAGTAGTCATGCCCGATGCCACCGGCGAAGACATTGACGCGCTGTGGCAACAACTGGCCGACAAGGCAAGCTTCGATCCACGTGCACAATGGAGACGGTAATTATGGCCTCTCAATTAAGAATCACGGTATGCAGTAACGACATTTGCCAACGGGTGCAGATATCAGAGCAGGATCTCATCGACATCGTCAGCCTCGGCATTATCGAACCCCAGGATAGGCAGGCCCGCGAATGGCAATTCGACGATGCCGTGCTCGCCGAAATCGCCCGCGCCACCCGCTTGCGGCGGGACCTGGAGATCAACTGGGAGGGCGTAGCACTGGCCCTGGAATTGCTCGATGAAGTGCAGGCGCTACGCCGGGAAAACCACGCGCTGCTGCGGCGGCTAAAACGATTCGAGGCGTAATTCCCAATGGCGCTTTTGCCACCAGGCTGGGCGCCTTTTTCTCTTTGTCGCGGCGCCACTGGAGGGCGGCCTCTGCGTTCTCTCTCCTGCAAAGCAAGCCTCCTGAAGCCTATTCATTTCTTTGCGCCTAAAGATTGTGTACATTCAAAGTAATCGCAAATAACACGATATCAATAACCGCGGCTGGCCAGGATGGCACGGCTTGTAATATGACTCAGGGGAAAGGATGCCAGTCTGGTTATCACCATATTCAGTATGGTTACCCCCGTTTACGGCTAAACGGGGGAGAAGCCCTTGGAATTAGGCGTTCTACTGGTTATTGCCATTGGCGTCATGCTGATCTTGGCCCAACAGAAACGGCCCGGTGGCGGGGCGCCCGCTTTTGGCTATCGCCGCAAACCTTACCTGCTGTCCAAGGCCGAACGCTCCTTCTACGGCTTGCTCACACAGGCCGTGGGCGACAAGGCCCTCATTTTCTCTAAAGTCCGCGTTGCGGATGTGCTCACCCCGCAAAAAGGCCTCAACCGGTCCAACTGGCAACGCGCCTTCAACCCGATTTCCGCCAAACACGTCGACTTTCTCCTCTGCGACCCACAAGACTGCGCCGTAAAACTGGCCATTGAGCTGGACGATGCCAGCCATGGTTCGGCCTCCCGGCAGAAGCGCGATGCCTTTCTGGAACAAGCCTGTGAGCCGGCTGGCTTGCCGCTGTTAAGAATCAGGGCGGCTAGGGGCTATGTCGTAGTGGATATTCGCCAGCAGATTGAGGCGATTCTGTTCCCTGGGACGGGTGAGGTGCCTATGAAGAAAGCCGCCGAGCCAGAATCGCAAAAGCGCATTGCCCCCTCGGCGGGCACGACTGATAGGTTTCATGCTGCTGCACAAGCTTGCCATAAATGTGGTGAGGCGATGGTGTTGCGAAAAGCGCGCTCTGGAAAACAGGCGGGGCAGACGTTTTGGGGATGCAGTGCGTTTCCGAAGTGTCGGGGCGTTAGGAAGTGTTGAGTCTTAGGCGGACGGGGCAAGATCTGCCCCCAATATTACGAGAACAGCTGGCCCGGAGCATGGGTGATGGCCACCGGGTTATCCATGGCGTGGCCGGCTCTGGCAAGACGCTGATCCTCGGCTATCGTTGTCTGCACTTGGCCCAGGCCGTCACCAAGCCGATTTTGGTGTTGTGCTTCAATATCACCTTGGCTGCCCGACTGCGAAGTTTTATTGCCGAAAAGGGCATCGAAGAGAAAGTGCAGGTGCACCACTTCCATGAATGGTGTGGCCGGCAAATGCAAACCTACAACGTGGACCCGATTGCCGCCACACCAGAGCTAAAACCCTGGGAACGGCAGGTGGAAACCGTTATACAGGCCGTGGATAAGAATCAGATTCCTCGTGCCCAATACAGCGCGGTGATGATCGACGAAGGCCACGACTTCGAGCAGGACTGGCTGGCCCTGATTGTGCAGATGATCGACCCGAACACCAATTCCCTGCTGCTGCTCTATGACGATGCCCAGTCCATCTACAAGAAACGCAATCTCAAGTTTCCCCTGTCCAGTGCCGGCATTCAGGCCCGTGGTCGAACCACCATTTTGAAACTGAATTACCGCAACACCCGCGAAATCCTTAGCTACGCCTACGATTTCGCGAAGGACTTCCTGCAAGCTCAAGATGCCGACGACGACCACATTCCCCTCATCGCACCGGAGGTGGCCGGTGTGAGCGGCCCGCCACCGGCGTTTCGCAAATTCGACAACTTCAACGACGAAGCCCACTACATCGCTCGCTGCATCCAGAAAAGTCATTTGAACGGCCAGCCGCTTAACAACACCTCCGTGGTCTACGGCTACGCCTGGCAGGCCGACGCCCTGAAGCGGGCGCTTAAACGGGAAATCATCTCTCTCGCCTGGCTGAAAGATAACGACAGCAAGAAAGCCTATGACGCCAACGCAGACAGCATCGCTTTACTCACCTGGCAAAACAGTAAAGGGCTGGAGTTCGATACCGTGGTGTTGGCAGGACTGGGAGGATCGAGGGATGAAGAGTAGAGCTTGGAGAGTGAAGTGCGATTGTTGTATGTGGGGATGACCCGGGCGAAGCAGCAGTTGTTGTTGACGGGGAGTGGGCGGAATTGGTTCGTGGGAGGGGATTGGATTGGATTGAGTGAATGGGGGAGATTTGTTTTCAATGACTATAAATATACAAAAATTTTAGATTAATTTTTAATTTAAAGGTTTGATATGTCTAACGAAATGAAAAGAAAGTCTGCAATGGTACTTCATGAAATTGAAGAGGCATTGGGTTGTTTTGTTTTAAATAATGGAAATGTGGACAATGTCAACTTGGATAGGCTAGAGAATATTCATAAAAGAGAGTTGGATAAAGGTCGTGAGTTTAATAAAAGCTCAATAAAGGATGTTGTTGAGGCAACATATCTTGATGAGCTTTTTGGGTTCGTCATGGATATAACAAGAGATTCCAGTGTCGAAGGTTCTGTGAATTATTTATATTCGCTTTTTCACCATCTGGATGTTTATGAAGTAAGAAATGCAATCTCTCATCCGAATAGGCCCTTCTGGGATTGCTACTGGTATCGAGTTGCTTCTATTGCAAGTGATCCAGTGAATGAAGTGTTGGGGCTAGATGGCATAAAAGAAGCTCTGGCAGCAGCGGAGTCAGGAAAGATATCTGATCCTCCCGAGGAATGGGTTAATAAAATAATATGGCAAATACCAAATAATCTTCCGGACATATTCGATCATGGGCTTACAGGGCTTATAGGGCGTTCAAAAGAGTTGTCAGAGCTAAAGAAGTTTATATCAAATAGGCGTGTCAATACGATTGCTCTTGTGGCTCCTGGTGGAGCTGGAAAGACGGCCCTTGCGTTGGACTTGCTGAATAGTATTGTTTCATCCCCGAAATTTACTAAATATGTTGATGCTGTTGTCTATTGCAGTATGAAAACTGAAAAGCTCACATCCGAAGGGGTGATCTCACTGGATGCTGCAGAAACAATTGATGAGCTTAAAGTAAATATTCTTGAGTCAATCAATGAAATATTTGATGAATGTTATTCTGATATTGAGTCTGCAATACAAGCCAAAGAAGATTTAAATGTTCTTTTGTGTGTTGATAATTTGGAAACTCTTCTAAGGGATAATCATGATGCGTTTGAAGAGCTAAACTTCTCACTTCCTTCGAACTGGAAGGTCCTTGTTACTAGCCGTGTCGCAATATCAAATTCTACAATTATGAGTTTGGAGTCATTGAAAGAAAAGTCAGCGGTTCACCTTGCCAGAACGTATATTTCAAAGAGGGGGGGGGCGGACTTGGAGAATGAGGAGTATATAAAGCTGACAAAGAGCTGCTTTTATAATCCTCTAGCAATTCGTCTGACTCTTGATTTGGTCTTGGTAGGGAAGGATGTTCCTAGCTCGCTGAATGTTGCCAATAAGGAGATTGCGGAGTTTTCATATAATAATTTGATCGATGCGCTTACTGTGTCGGCGATTGAAATAATGGAGGCAGTTTTTGTTGAGGGTAGTTCGTCAAGGCTGTCCTTGTGTGAGCTTTTGGATAAAACGCTTGATGAAATATCATCAGCAATAGGCGAGCTATCAAAAACAAGTCTTATAATTAGAGGGTCTTCGGATCAAGGTGAGGTTTATACGCTTAGTGACTCTGTAAAAGATTTGCTTATTATTTCTCCAAGAAACATTGATGTAAGAAATTCAGTACAAGATAAGATTCACAAGCGCCGTGTTCTTTCCAAAGAAATTGACATTAAGCAAGCTGATAAAGAACTGCCAAAGTGGCACCCAGATTATGTCCCCAGTGAGACTGCAGAGAATCTAAAAATTTTGGTTTCTGAAGTTTGTGGATCCCTGCATAAAGCCAAAAAAAGCACAGATTTAGCTGTTTCATTATTTAGGAAACTTAAAGATTCTAGCTTTATTTATGATAAGGAATATCTCTACCATAAAAGTTTTGCTAGAGTTCTTGAGATATTGAAAGATTACAATGCTGCGGAAAAGCATTATAAAGAATCGATAGATATTAACCCGGAGGATCCCTCGTCCAAGTATCTTCTGGCGAGGCTATGTCATGCTACGAAACGTTATTCTGATGCTTATGATATTTACTTGGAGCTTGAACGTGACGGCTGGATAGATCTAGAGCAAGAAAACGTCAGTTTCGGTAAGAGTATATATAATGGAATGTTTTTGGCTCTATTATATGACGGCCGTCATGATGATGCTCTAGAGAAAACAAAAAAATGGAAAGAATCAGGCGTTTATCGAGGGGTTCTTGGCACTTATAGGGCGAGCGCGTGGAAGAGGAAAATGGAAAACGCGGTTGATAGTGACCCTGAGTTGGCTGCTGAATGTTTGGTGAAGTCATCAAGGATACTCTCAGATGTTTTTAGAAGTGAGGGATACTTCAGAGTTGTTAATAAACAAGCCGTTAAGATCTTTGAGGAGATTGAGTTTTGCTTTTCTAGATCGTATTTTTCTGCAAGGTTTCCTAATCAGGGAATCGAGCTTTTATCTTTTATTGCCAACAACTTAGTTGATGTTGCTAGAGACGAAAAAAATCTACGATTAAATGTTTTTGTCGATAAGTTAAGAAATGTAGAAATAAAAGATAATCCTTTTCAAGGCCACAATTGGAAAGCATTTTCGTGTTCAAATGATGATTTCTTCCACGATGATTCAGATGCTGTTCCTGTTGGTCTTGTCGGAGTGAAAATTACAAATAGGCCAAAAGAAAAAGCGAGTTATATGTTTGCAAAAGACTCGAATGGGAATGATTATTTTTTGCATTATAATAATTTCAAGGATGGCAACTGGCGCGTGTGGTGTCATATTTCTATCGGTGACTCGTTAAATGTTGTTGCTGATGCGACAGCAGACACTACAGGGAAGGCAACGAATGCTAAAGAAATCTACATGTCTACTTAATGCAACATAAATGGAGAGTGAGGGTCAGATACCCTCTTGAAGTGTCCACTCCCCCTAAACTGAGACAGACGCTGATTAGCGTTTTCTGGGAATATCACCTCTCAGGAGACGACAATGAAGAGATCACGCTTTACTGAAACCCAGATCGTATCGATCTTCAAAGAGGTCGATCTGAGCCTGAAAACGCCGCTCGGAAGCATCTATTGGCACAAGGTTGGGGACAGCCATCAACTAGCAGATCCATTGGCGGTTTTTCCTGATCTGGATCAACGTACGTGACCTGAAACAAGGACAGACTCCGAAATAAGCATTCAAAAAGGAGGCTGCCATGAAAACCAATGTGGGTAATACAGACCGTCTTTTCCGGTTAGTGTTGGGTGTGGTTATTATTGCTCTGGGCGTTGTATTCCAGAGCTGGTGGGGGGCTATCGGCATTATCCCGCTGTTGACCGCTACCATGCGTTGGTGCCCGGCTTATTTACCGTTTGGCATTTCCACCTGCAAGACACCCAAAGTCTAGGCGTGAGGAACGGATAAACAGGAATAGGGCACCTATCCGTTCAGCCATTGTAGGCCTTGGTTCTCACTGACTGGGCGTGCAGCGGTTCGCCGTAGGCTGGTGTGCTATCACGTGGCGAAATCCGCCAGCGATGTTTAGCCTGGGCAACCGTTTCTCCCTGTTCATCAACGATATGGGTTTCTTCCCGAACCTTGTGGCTGCTTGAGCAATCTTGCTGATGCAGGATCGTTTTTGTACCCAACAGGCTGCGCCCTTCTTCTGGTATTCGATATCCATGCCGGTAACGCTCTAGCACCCATTATCCGATGTGCCCATCTTCGCATACAGGTACGGACAGCGGCCTTGAGGGATAGCCTTACCGCCAGCGCCCCAATCGCAGGGTTGTGGGGCTTGGCAACCGGTCCCGAATCGTAGATCGGGTAATTTCGCCACTATCAACTTAGGAGCCGAGCGATGAAGAGAGAAGTAATAATCGCGTTAGCGATAGCGACCACATTACCAATGCTTGCTAGCGCAAAGGAGGTTAGCGCTGGCGCACACGGCGCTGTAGCGGATAGCGTTATATCTAGACAAAGAGAAATGCTTGCAGAAAACACAAAGGGAAAAGGGTTCGGGCCACAATCTCCACGTGATATTGATGCGACAGCAGGGAACAATTCACGGGTATTTACTGCTGCTCCTGCACCTACAGAAATGAATCTCTGTAATATCCATTTCCATAAAAATGCTGAGCATAAAGGGGGTGAGTTTACTCAATATGCCGGTAATGGAGATGGCCACGGTTTCCACAGCGGTTACAAATATTCAGGTAAGTTGAGTGCTTCTGAGCTTAAACCCGTCGGTCATGATATCTGCCCTAGCATGCATGGGGGGTTAGCCGCTGGTGATACTATTGAAGTTCACTATGTGCTTTCAACGGATCAAGCCGAACCAGGCCCAACGTTAGCTTCATGCCTAACGGATGCGATCAATAACCCTCAGCTGCGCGTGGAAGCACAGGTTTATGTTTTGGTTAATGATAAACAGGCTCTTGATTTCGAGAGACTAGCGCAATATAGAAGAAACAATGGTTTGTATCAGGCAACGAATATTCCAAGCAATACGGGCACACCTGTTCAGTATGCTGGTTCAACTACAGGCCCTGGTTACAATGAAAAAGGATCACCGTTTCAGGTTTCATGGAGTGTGCATCCACATGTTGCCAAAGTGAATATCGAGAGCGTTGGCAAATGGTGTAAAGGGAATGTTTTTAATGAAGATCATGCTCATGGAGTAAGAAACCTCATTACCAACCTGGATCTTCTTTCAAACATAACAACAGGCACTCTTTAATTGGCCGATGCTCTATGGTGCGGGTGGGCAGGAGTGAATATGCCCCCCCCCCCCCCGATTAGCCGTTACCGTATGAATTTGAGGGTTGTAAGGCTACAAAGGGTCGGTGGTTCCTGTGTTGTAATGCCCAGGCAAGCTTTGCTTATTCACCTGCAATAGCAATCGGCAATACCCTCAAGGCGGGGTGCTAGAGGTAAAGCCTGCTCACAGCGTAGGGGGCTGAAGTGCCGTTTAACTTATGAGCCGTTCTCTTCCACGCGACGAAAAGACGATGAGGAAGAGAAGTTGGTGGCGTTGAGGTTTTCCACAATTTTATGGAGTTTGTGGCGCTGGCGTAACGATACCAGTTGCTTGGTGTCCCACGAGGTCGGGCTTAGAGCAAATTGGTTGGCGTTGTAGGCTAGGTCGAAGCCACGCTCCGCACCAATCGGTTTGTTCTCTGGCCCATAGATGCCGATAAGGCGCAATTTGATATGGTTGAACTCCAGGTCTCCCTTAGGCATGTGCCCGTCCATTTCGATGCCTTCATCTCTGGCCAAACGCTGGACCAGTTCACTGAACGTGCCTATATGCGAAAAACCGCCGGGTTTGACGGGGCCTTGCCGGGTGTTTTCTGTCACCTCCATTACACCGGATGATGACCCTGAGCGGTGAGTGCGCTTTTCTGGATCTTCGTCGCCTTGGTTATATTCCTGCTCGAAGTCTGTTACATCCATGGTGATGACGCCTTGTGAGGTGTGCAGTTCGGCGATGATGTATTGAATGAAAACGGATTCGGCGCTCATGTTGCTAATTAGGCAGAGCGCATTGATATCTTTGTTGCGCCCGCGATTAATAATTAAACGTGGGCTACGTTGCCGCCGGAATCCTAGATAAAGCAGCTGTGCATACACCAACCAAATAAGCACCGAGCTGAAGCTGGCGATAACCGATAGGCTTTTTTGATGTTCTGCAATCCAGCTAAGCATGCATTTATCCTCCAGGGGGCAGGTTAATAACGCTTTACCGTTTTGCGCTTTACGGTGATCAGAATTTCATACTGTACCGGAGGCAATGGTGGGAGTGCGAGAGGCAGGGTTTGCGGTGGGTCTAAGAATAACAATGGGTTTGTTAAATAAAGAAAAACCCCGGCGGGTAAGCCAGGGTTTTTTGTTTCCAGCCCTGCCCTTGTGAGGCGGGGCCGGAAATAGGGTGCCGGGCCTGAGCGCCGAAGTGTCTCCGGCGTCAGGTTTTGGGCATCAGGTGTTGGTTAAACCCGTTCAATAATGGTAGCGATACCCTGACCCAGGCCGATACACATGGTGGCAAGACCGATTTGGCCGTCTTTCCATTCCATGACGTTCAGCAGGGTGCCGGTGATACGCGCACCGGAGCAACCCAGCGGGTGGCCCAGGGCGATAGCGCCGCCGTTCAGGTTTACTTTCTCTTCCATTTTGTCCAGCAGCTTCAGGTCCTTGGCCACCGGCAGGGACTGTGCAGCGAACGCTTCGTTCAGCTCTACATAGTCGATGTCGTCGATGGTTAGGCCTGCACGTGCCAGCGCTTTCTGGGTGGCCGGTACAGGGCCGTAACCCATGATGGCGGCGTCGCAACCGGCTACGGCCATGGAGCGGATTTTGGCACGGGGCTTCAGGCCCAGGGCTTGGGCACGCTCGGCGCTCATGACCAGCATGGCGGAGGCACCGTCAGACAGGGCAGATGAAGTACCGGCAGTCACGGTACCGTTGGCCGGATCGAATACCGGACGCAGTTTCTGCATGTCTTCGATGCTGGCACCCGGGCGGATCACTTCGTCGATTTCGCACAGCACTTTGTGGCCGTTCTGATCGTGACCTTCGATGGGTACGATTTCGTTGTCCCAACGGCCTTGCTGGGTGGCTTCCCACGCCAGCTTGTGTGAACGAACGCCGAAGGCGTCTTGTTGTTCACGGGTGATGCCGTGCATCTTGCCCAGCATTTCCGCGGTCAGGCCCATCATGTTGGACGCCTTGGCGGTCACTTTGGACATTTCCGGGTTCAGGTCGATGCCGTGATCCATGGCCACGTGGCCCATGTGCTCTACACCACCGATAACAAAGACATCGCCGTTGCCGGTCATGATGCTTTGTGAAGCGCTGTGCAGTGCCTGCATGGAAGAACCACACAGACGATTCACGGTTTGTGCTGCGCTGGTGCGCGGCAGGCCGGCCAGCATGGAGATGTTCCGGGCGATGTTCATGCCCTGTTCTTTGGTCTGGTTTACACAGCCCCAAATCACGTCTTCAGTGAGCTGGATGTCCCAGTTCGGGTTACGGGCCATCAGCGCCTGGATCAGCTGAGCTGACAGCTTTTCGGCACGCACGTGACGGAACTGGCCATTACGGCTCTTGCCCATGGGGGTACGGACCGCATCGACGATAACAACGTCTTTTGGATTCAAACTCATTTCATTACTCCTGCTTGTCCGTGGCTTAGGCGAAGAAAGACTCGCCCTTGGCGGCCATGTCTTTGAGCATCTGCGGTGCTTCGTAGATGCCACCCAGGTGCGCGTACTTGTCACACAGCGCGACGAATTCTTTAACGCCAACACTGTCGATGTAACGCAGCGGACCGCCACGGAAGGGAGGGAAGCCGATGCCGTAGATCATGGCCATGTCGGCCTCGGCAGCGGAACCTACGATGTTGTCTTCCAGGCAGCGAACGGTTTCGGTGCACATGGGGATCATCATGCGGGCGATGATTTCTTCCGCATCGAATTCCTTGCTGTCAGCCACGTGCTGCTTGATGAGTTCGTAGGTGGACTCGTCGACAACCTTTTTGGTTTTGCCTTTCTTGTCCAGCTCGTACTTGTAGAAACCGACGCCGTTTTTCTGGCCGTAACGATCGTTTTCGAACATCACAGTGGACGCATCTTTGAAGTCGTACTGCATGCGCTCGGGGTAGCCTTCAGCCATTACCTCAGCCGCGTGAACACCGGTGTCGATGCCAACCACGTCCATCAGGTACGCCGGGCCCATAGGCCAGCCGAACTTCTGCATCACTTTGTCGACCGCCTGGAAGTCGGCACCGTCGCGCATCAGCATGCCGAAGCCGCCGAAGTAGGGGAACAGTACACGGTTAACCAGGAAGCCGGGGCAGTCGTTAACCACGATGGGGGTTTTGCCCATTTTCTGAGCGTAGGCCACCAGGGTGCCAACGGTTTCGTCGGAGGTCTTTTCGCCACGGATTACTTCCACCAGCGGCATCATGTGTACCGGGTTGAAGAAGTGCATGCCGGCGAAGTCTTGCGGACGCTTTAGGGCTTCAGCCAGTTTGGTGATGGAAATGGTGGAGGTGTTGGAGGCCAGCACGGTGCCCTCGGTTACCTTATCTTCCACTTCCGCCAATACGGACTGCTTGACCTTCTGGTTCTCAACTACCGCCTCAACCACCACGTTCACGTTGGCGAAGTCGCCGTAGTTCAGGGTCGGACGGATAGAGGACAAAACCTGCGCCATTTTGGCGGGCTTCATTTTCTTGCGATCAACACGCTTGGTCAGCAGTTTGCTGGCTTCGCTCATGCCCAGGTCCAGCGCTTTGTCGGCGATGTCCTTCATGATGATCGGCGTGCCTTTAGAGGCAGACTGGAAGGCGATACCGCCGCCCATGATGCCTGCGCCCAGTACGGCGGCCTGATTGATCTCTTTGGAGGCTTTAGCGGTTTTGCCGTTGACCTTTTTCACTTGCTGGTCTGCCAGGAACAGCCCAACCATGCAGGTGGCTTGCGGAGACTTGGCCACTTTGGCGAAGCCTTTGGCTTCCACTTCCTGTGCTTCTTTGCGGTTCATGCCAGCATGCTTTTGCATGGCGTTTACGGCGGCTACCGGGGCCGGGTAGTTCTTGCCTGCCTGGCCCATCACCATGGCGGTGCAAGTCTGGAAGGCCATCATGTTTTCCATGGGTGGCAGTTTCAGCGGCTCCAGTTTCTCGGCACGCTTGGCGCGGAAATCGATTTTGCCGGCTAGGCATTGCTTGACCAGATCGATGGCCGCGTTCTGCAGTTCGTCGTGGGCAACGACCGCGTCGGCTACACCTACGCTCAGCGCTTTGTCCGCTTTGTGCTGACCGCCAGCGGCGATCCACTCAACGGCATTATCTACACCAATGACGCGGGGCAGGCGCACGGTGCCGCCGAAGCCCGGGTACAAGCCCAGTTTTACTTCCGGCAGACCGACCTGAGCTTTTTCGCTCAGTACGCGGAAATCTGCGGCCAGACACAGTTCTAAGCCACCACCCAAGGCGATGCCATTAACGGCCGCCACTTTGGGAATGTCGAGATCTTCAAGGGCGTTGAAGACTTCGTTAGATTTCAGACACCAGCTGGCGATTTCATCTTCCGGCAGTTTGAACATGTCGGTGAATTCGGTGATGTCGGCGCCAACAATGAAAACCCCTTTGCCGGAAGTCACGATTAGGCCTTTGATGTCGCTGTTCGTTTTAACAGCTTCCACAGCCTTACCGAGGTCTTCCACGGTTTCCTGATTGAACTTGTTAACGGACTCGCCCTGAAGGTCAAACTTCAGTTCGGCGATGCCGTCGTCAAGCAGTTGTACGCTTACGGCGTTGCCTTGATAGATCATAGCTTCTGCTCTCCAGTCCCAAAGTACGCGGTTTAAATGACCGCTTTGGTGTGCCCCAGGCCCCGAAATTCGGGGTGGGCGCGTCGTTTATATGGCATTCATGTGAGTGTTTGCTTACATAAGCGACGAAACTCGTAGGCCCGCAAGTATAGGGAAGCGGGATGACTTTTTTAGCCCTAATTTGTGACTATTTAGTCGTGATAGCCATTGGGAGGTGCTGTATGGCGAAAATTTGATCATTTACTCCATGTGTTCGTGCTGTTCGGGCGGTGCCGTGGCAGACTGCAGGGCGGGTGCCGCCTCTGCCCATTGGGGCATTTATAGTACAGGTATTTAGTACAGGCATTGGTGCCCACAAATCATCGCTCGCTCCACGCCTCACCGTGCCGCTGATGGCTGGGGCACCCTGCGAGCATGACGAATATCCAATCTGGCCAGAAATCCGCTACTACCGAGCACGTTCATGCCCATCGACACTCCTCGCTTGCCCAAGATCACCCGTCGCCCGCAGTACACGCCAGATTGGCCAGATGTGCCGCCCATGCTGGCGCGGATTTTGGCCGGGCGGGGGGTCACCGATCCGGCGTTGCTGGATCTGGGACTCAAACGCCTGCCACATCCTGAACGCTTCACAGGGTTGCGTGGGGCTGTGGCGTTGCTTTTACAAGGGCGAACTGAGCAGTGGCGCATTTGTATTGTCGGTGACTACGACGCGGATGGCGCCACCGCTACCACCTTGATGGTGCGTGGCCTGGAGCGGCTGGGCTATGCGCGCCCGGATTTTCTAGTGCCGGACCGGTTTGAGTATGGCTATGGCCTGTCGCCGGCTATTGTTGATCTGGCCAAAGAGCTGTACGACCCGGACCTGATTATCACCGTGGATAACGGTATCGCCAGTGTGGATGGCGTCGCGGCCGCACGGGCCCAAGGCATGCGGGTGTTGATTACCGATCACCACTTGCCCGGCGAAACGCTGCCGGAGGCGGACGCATTGGTGAACCCGCGCCTGCCCGGTTGTGAAGATTTTCCTGCCACCAATTTGGCCGGGGTCGGGGTAGCGTTTTATTTATTAATGGATTTGCAGCGGGCACTGCGCGAGCAGGGCGTTGCCGCCAGCGCGCCAATAACCGACCTGTTGGATCTGGTGGCACTGGGTACGGTGGCGGATGTGGTGGTGTTGGATGACGCCAACCGGGTATTGGTGGAGCAGGGCTTACGGCGGATTCGCGCCGGTAAAGGCTGCCCAGGAATTCGCGCCTTGTTACAGGTGGCCGGGCGTGATCCTAACCGCGTGTTGGCGGCGGACATGGGTTTTGCGGTCGGCCCACGGCTGAATGCTGCGGGGCGGCTCACCGACATGACTCAAGGCATCGCCTGTCTGTTGGCACAAACCGATGCCGAGGCCACCGAGATGGCCCAGGATTTGGACACCATCAACCGTGAGCGTCGCTCCATTGAGCATGGTATGCGTGATGCGGCCATGGAAGAGGTGGCCCGTCTGGATGCGGATAACCTGCCCGCAGGCCTGTGCCTGTATGGAAAGGAGTGGCACGAAGGGGTGGTGGGCATTCTTGCCTCGCGGGTGAAAGAAGCCATTCACCGGCCGGTGATTGCTTTTGCCCCGGCGCAGCAACGTGGGCAACTCAAGGGTTCGGGCCGTTCGATTCCCGGTTTGCACCTGCGCGATGCGTTGGATGCGGTGGCCACGGCTAACCCGGGCTTGCTGAGTAAATTTGGTGGCCACGCCATGGCGGCGGGGTTGTCGCTGGAGCTGGACAAGCTGGAAGACTTCAAAGCCGCGTTTGAAAAAGCGGTGGGGGAGCTGCTGTCGCCGAAAGCGCTGGAGCGCATTGTAGAAACCGATGGCGAGCTGGACGATCACGAGCTGTCGTTGACCAATGCAGAACTACTCAGCCACCGCTTTCCTTGGGGCCAAGGTTTCCCTGCGCCCAGTTTCGATGGCGAATTCGAAGTGCTCAAGCACCGCATTGTTGGCGAGCGCCACCTAAAATTGACCCTCGGCCTGCCAGGGATCAGTGGGGTGATTGATGCTATTCATTTCAATGTGGCCGTGGAAGCGTTGCCCAGCCGCATTAGCAAGGTGCGTGGGGTTTACCGGTTGGAGGTCAATGAGTTCCGGGGGCAGCGTAATCCTCAGTTGCTGTTCGAGCATTTGATCCCGCTTTGATCGCCCCGATGGGGTGGGAATGTCGAATTACGGCTACGCCTAAGCTGACCTACTAAAACCAGACTCCCCCCGTGGTTTTTAGGTTGAATTAGCCTGAAAGGCGTAATCCAACATTGGGCCCACAAATCGAAACCGCATCATGCTGCGACCCCCTCAGGGCCTCCCCTGTCGTCTCCCGGCTAAATTGTCGACAATGGCTGTCGGGGCGCGTGGTTTTTGCTAGGATTGCCCATTGCGCTCAATACTGGGTGCCCTTATTTCTTTGGTGTGCGGCCCAAAAGGCCGTGCTACAACGACTTTGTGGCGTGGCTATCGCTACCGCTGTGGTGTGTCCTTAACGGAGGGGCTCAAATGAAAACGATTCACAAGCATCGGCTTAATATCAACACTGACGTGCAGGACATCCGTCTGCCGCAAGAAGGAAAGGTACTGCGGGTGGATTACGTTCCGCAGGAAGCCGTGATTTTCATGTGGGTGGAAGTGGACGCGGATACGGTGATAGACACGCCGAAAGAAGTTCGTCGCTTCAAGGTATTCAACACCGGTTCTGGCATTCCGAAAAACGCCAGCTACATTGGCACGACCATCGATAATATGAAACCGGCGGCGTACCACGTTTACGAGCTGAAAGATTGATCGGTATTGCCGCAGCAAGCACTGAATAACGTCGCGACTGGTGCAATAAAAGGCTGACTAAAAAGCCTGTTCATCACCGCGCGCGCAGAGTACACAGAGAAGTGCACAAAGAGAGCCTCCTTTTCGTAGGCGATTACTGTGTACTTTGTGGTAAATCTGTCTTCGTTGGGGGTTGCGTTATCCAGCCTTAGCGCGTGGCCAGGGGGGAGGTTGCTCGCCCCTCGTCAGTTCCCCCGCAAACCGTTAAACTTCGCCGTTTGCCGAGCACCAATCCGGCTTGGCGCCTATTTCTGCAATTTCAGAGAGACGTAATGGAAGTCAATCCGCTGCGAACCCACCTTTCCGACCTCGCCGAGCGTGTCGAAGCGCTCAGGGGGTATCTTTGACTACGTTCAAAAGAGTGAACGCCTGACTGAAGTCGAGCGCGAGCTCGAAAGCCCCGATGTCTGGAATGATCCGCCCTATGCTCAGGCATTGGGTAAGGAGCGCTCTCAGTTGGAGGGGGTGGTGAAAACCATCGACGACGCTAGCCAGGGCTTGGAGGACACCTCCGCCTTGTTGGACCTGGTGGTGGAAGAGGGCGACGAAGATACTCTCTCAGAAGTGGAAAGCGATCTGCGAGATCTGGAAAAGATGGTGGCGGATCTGGAATTTCGTCGCATGTTCTCCGGCCAGATGGACCCCTGCAGTGCCTACTTGGATATTCAATCCGGTTCCGGTGGCACCGAGGCCCAAGATTGGGCAGAGATGATGTTACGCATGTACCTGCGTTGGGGCGAAGCCCACGGTTTTAAAACAGAGCTGGTGGAAGCTTCCGCCGGTGATGTGGCGGGTATCAAATCTGCCACAGTGCGCTTTGAAGGTGATTATGCTTACGGCTGGTTGCGCACTGAAACCGGCGTGCATCGGCTAGTGCGTAAAAGCCCTTTCGATTCTGGTGGCCGCCGCCATACCTCATTCAGTTCCGTGTTTGTGTCTCCTGAGGTAGATGACGACATCGATATTGAAATCGATTTGGGCAATATGCGGGTGGATACTTACCGGGCGTCCGGCGCGGGTGGTCAGCACGTTAACCGGACCGATTCTGCGGTGCGCCTGACCTATCTCTTTAAGGATGATGGGGGCACTGAGCATACCGTAGTCACCCAGTGCCAGAGCGAGCGAAGCCAGCACCAGAACAAAGACAAGGCCATGAAGATGATGCAGGCTAAGGTCTATGAGCTGGAAATGCAGCGGCGTAATGCCGAGAAGCAAGCCTTGGAAAACAGCAAGGCTGACATCGGTTGGGGCAGCCAAATTCGCTCTTATGTTCTCGATGATGCGCGCATTAAAGATTTGCGCACAGGGGTGGAAAACCGTAATACCCAGGCGGTACTGGATGGTGCCCTGGATCCCTTTATTGAAGCGTCCCTAAAAGCGGGATTGTGATTGATACGCTGGGTGCCTGACGCTTGCCGCTTGACGCTAACTCCAAAGCGTCAGGCGTTAAGCCTGCGGCGCCTGGCGCTTTACCGGAAGCACTGAGTTATGAGCCAAGACAACACCACACAGAATGTCGACGCCTCGCAGCAGGCCGCTGCTGAAAACCGTCTGATTGCAGAACGTCGTGCCAAGTTGGCCGAGTTACGCGAAGGCGGTAACCCGTTTCCCAATCATTTTCGTAGGGATTCCCTTGCCGCCGATTTGCAGGCGCAGTATGGCGAATTCACCAAGGAAGAGCTGGAAGAGAAAAATATTCAGGTGGCGGTAGCCGGCCGTATGATGCTGGATCGCAAAGCCTTTAAGGTGCTACAGGACATGTCCGGGCGCATTCAGATTTTCGCGCCCAAGGACGAAACCCGCGATGTGCGTAAAGAAACCAAGAGCTGGGATCTGGGCGACATCATTGGGGTGCGTGGCACGCTGTGCAAATCCGGTAAGGGCGACCTGTATGTGATGATGGATGAGTATTTTTTGCTCACCAAATCCCTGCGCCCGCTGCCCGAAAAGCATAAGGGGCTCACTGATACCGAAGCCAGGTACCGCCAGCGTTATGTGGACTTGATCGTTAACGAGGACACTCGAAAGACGTTCCAGATCCGCGCCAAAATTGTGGCCGGGATTCGCAACTTTCTGGTACAAAAAGATTTCGTGGAAGCGGAAACACCCATGCTGCAGGTGATTCCAGGCGGCGCGACTGCACGTCCGTTTATTACTCACCACAATAGCTTAGACATGGACATGTACTTGCGCATTGCGCCGGAACTGTACTTGAAGCGGTTGGTGGTCGGCGGTTTCGAAAAAGTGTTCGAGATTAACCGTAACTTCCGCAATGAAGGGCTCTCGACCCGGCATAACCCGGAATTCACCATGCTGGAATTTTACCAAGCGTTTGGTGATTACCACGACCTGATGAACCTGACCGAAGAAATGCTGCGCACCTTGGCCGAGACGGTGTTGGGCAGCACGGATGTGGCTTACCAGGGCGATGTGTTTGATTTTGGCAAACCTTTTACCCGCATGACGGTGTTCGATTCCATTTTGCATTTTAATCCTGATATTGATGCCGCCAAATTGGCAGATATTGAGGGCGCTCGAGAGATCGCCACCGGCTTGGGGATTCCGCTTAAAGACGGTTACGGCTTGGGTAAGGTGCAGATCGAGATTTTTGAGAAGACGGTGGAACACCGCCTGAAAGATCCCACCTTTATTACCGAGTATCCCACCGAGGTTTCGCCGCTGGCGCGTCGCATGGACGATAACCCCTTTGTGACAGAGCGGTTTGAATTTTTTGTGGGTGGTCGTGAAATTGCCAACGGCTTCTCCGAGTTGAATGATGCGGAAGACCAAGCCGAGCGTTTCCGTCAGCAGGTGGAAGAAAAAGCCGCAGGTGACGACGAAGCCATGTTCTACGATGAAGATTATGTGGTCGCGCTTGAGCATGGCCTGCCACCGACCGCTGGTGAGGGCATCGGCATCGATCGTCTGGTAATGTTGTTTACCGATGCACCGTCCATTCGTGACGTTATTCTGTTTCCGCATATGCGGCCCCAGGGCCGGTAAGAACGGTATTTTCGGGCGTCATTTTTGCCCGTTGTGTTGCAGGAGCGTCGCAGGGAGAGTGATACAATTTAGGGTGTGATAACACAGGCTGGCTGTATCCATGACAACTGAAATTCAGTACCAGGGAAGGAAAACCCGCCGAACGGGTAGCGAGCAGCGTCGACAGGCTATTCTTGAGGCCTCGTTGAATATTATTGTGCGCGATGGTATCCGGGCGGTTCGCCACCGTTCGGTTGCCCGTGAAGCGGGCGTTCCGCTTTCTGCGACAACCTATTACTTTAAAGATCTCTCTGATTTGATCGCTGACACCTTCGCATTGTTCGCAGAACGAGCAATAAAGGAGGTGGTTGAACCCTTTAAAGAGCAGGCGTTCGGGTTGATGTCGCAGTTTTCCCGCGACAGCCTGAAAAACCCGCAAGAACGTGGGCGGTTGGTGCAGCTGCTTGCTCAGATGATGGGCGCTTTCATCGTTGATGAGTTGCAAAATCGTCGTGATCATATTGTGGCTGAGCAGGCGTTTATTCAGGAAGCCGTTCTGGATCCGCGGCTGCGGGAAATGGCTGATATGTATTTGGCCCAGCATGTGGAAACCTTGGCCATGGCGTGTGAGCTGTTTGGTTGTAAACACCCCAAGCTGGATGGGGAGTTAATCTTCTCTACCTTCCTGACCATTGAGCAGCGTTTGTTGGTGCACCCGGAAAAAGTCTCCCAGGCGTTTGCGGAGAAACGGATGCACAACTTGATGGAGAAAGTGATCCCCCATGGTTAATGCCTATGCCGTGAACACCCCTGACAGCAAAGTTGTGCCGTTGGAGCCGGGCTGGAAACAGCACCTTGAGGGGGAGTTTCAACGGGACTATATGGCGCAGTTGCGCCATTTTTTAGCGCAACAGAAGCGTGAAGGAAAAACGGTTTTCCCGCCGGGGCCAGATATTTTTAACGCCTTCAACTTGACGCCCTTTGACTGTGTGAAAGTGGTCATCCTGGGACAGGACCCTTACCACGGCCCCAACCAAGCCCATGGTCTGTGTTTTTCCGTTCAGCATGGCGTAAAGACTCCGCCATCACTGATGAATATCTACAAGGAAATTCACCGAGACCTGGGTTTTGATATTCCTACCCATGGCAACTTGACCTATTGGGCAGAGCAGGGTGTTTTGCTGCTTAACGCGGTGCTCACCGTGGAAGCGGGCCAGGCTGGCTCTCACCAGAAGCAAGGGTGGGAAACGTTTACCGATCAGGCCATTGAGCACTTAAACCGCGAACGTGAGGGGTTAGTGTTTTTATTGTGGGGCAGTCATGCTCAGAAAAAAGGCCGCCTGATCGACCGCGAAAAACACTGTGTGCTAAGCGCTCCACATCCGTCTCCACTGTCGGCTTACCGAGGTTTTCTCGGCTGTGGTCACTTTTCCCGTGCCAATCAATATTTGCTCCAGCACGGTGAAACCGCTATTGATTGGTCCGTGCCAGAATAATAAAGGCAAGCCGCCCACTACAAGGCGAATTGGGATCTGCGGCCACAGAACAACTAACGGCGTTGTACCCACGAGTAAGCTGCTTTGTTGGCCGCGGCTCACATCACCAATCTTCCCGTAGCGACCTTTCGGTGTGAACATCGCTTGCCTCACTACCTGCTAGCTTGCAGCGCGGAGTAAGGCATTCATAATCTGCATGGCCTTTTGCCCGTTTCCAGCTTGGAGCTTGCCGCCCACCGCGGTACCATCTTTGCCGAATTGAGACCAAGGAGTTGTTGTGTCTGACTGCGTGTTGTTTTCCGAAATCGAAACCCGTTGCGGCCGTGTTATTGCCCGCGCGACGTTGAATGCCCCCAAATCCCTGAATGCGCTGAGCTTGGAAATGATCACGCTGTTGAGCGAGAAGCTGGATGCTTGGGAGCAGCGTTCCGATATTGTGGCGATCTGGCTGGATGGGGCTGGCGACAAGGCGCTCTGTGCGGGTGGTGATATCGTGCAGATGCATAAATCCATGGTGAAACATGCCGGTGAAGGCCGAAACCCGGTTACCGAAGAGTATTTCGCAGCGGAATATGTGTTGGATTATCGTCTGCATACGAGTGCGATTCCGGTGATCGTCTTTGGTGATGGCATTGTTATGGGCGGTGGCATGGGGCTGCTGCAGAGTGCGGATTTCCGTTTGGTAACGCCACGCTCGCGCATGGCCATGCCGGAAATTACCATCGGCCTGTTCCCCGATGTGGGTGGCAGCTGGTTCCTGAATCGTTTGCCTGGAAGGGTGGGCTTGTTCCTTGGCCTTACTGGGGTTCACATCAACGGTCGTGAAGCTGTGGAAATTGGCATGGCTGATCGCATGGTAGAGGCGGATGCGGACAGCCTGCTGGACGCGCTGGCCGAGCAGAATTATGCGGATACCGAAGCGGAAAATCGCGCGGTGATCTATCGCTTGTTCAAACAGCAGGCGGTGGACATGAGTGATCTGCCGCACCCGTTGATTGACCATATGCCATTAATTAACCGTTTGTGCGATGGCGAGGACATTACCGTTGTCACTGAGCAGCTGCTGAGCGTGAAAGAACGTGACCGTTGGCTGGACAAGGCACTGGGTAACCTTGAGCGAGGTTGCCCGCAAACGGCTCATCTGGTGTGGGAGCAACTGGATCGTTCCACTTATTACGACCTGGCAGAGGTGTTTAGGATGGAGTGGTGCTTGGCGGTGCAATGTTCACTACACGGTGATTTTCGCGAAGGGGTGCGAGCTTTGTTAATCGACAAGGACGGCAAACCCAGCTTCCGGCATCGTGATGTGGCGTCGGTGCCAAAAGAGTACATCGAGGGTTTCTTCCGCTGCCCGGCGCCAAAGCACCCACTGGCGGATTTGGGTAAGGCTTGAGTAGGGGCTAGAAAGACACATAAAAAAAGGCGCTTCGGCGCCTTTTTTTATGTGGAAAGACTTGGGGCTAATTCGGCCTACGGGCGCGTGTGGGCTCCGTGGGGCTTAATCTTTCCAGGGCAAGGTATAGGGTAGAGTGCCGAGCTGGCTGTTGAGCGGCTCAGCGTCTTTGAACAATACACCATCGGTGTTGCGGCGCAGTACCACGAGGGCACTGTGCCCGGCAGGGGTGCGGGCACTGCTGACCACTTCACCGGCGGCTTTGCCGTTGCTGTCGCGTAGCGTTTCACCGGGTGTCAGGTCCATATCGGCGGTGTAATCGACCCGTTGCATGCGTTGCTTGAGCTTGCCCTTGAAGTGCATGCGTGCAACTACTTCCTGGCCTGTGTAGCAGCCTTTCTTAAAGTTCACCCCGGCGGTGACGTCGTAGTTAAGAACCTGAGGCAGGAATAGATCTTCTGCGCCCGGGTAGACCATGCCTTCGCCGGCGTCGATGTCGGCCAGCCGCCAGCCGTTGCCGTTGAGGGCTGTGCGTTCCTGAGCCTGTGCCGCCCATACGGCTTCCGCTTGCTCTGTGTGGGTAATCAGCAGTGCGTGATCGGTGTTGGGGTAGCGTAGCCACAGGCCTTGATCGTTGCGGGTGCTTTGCCCAGGTTCGGGAAGGGCGCCGGGCAATGCGCCTGAAAGCCCCAGAATTACGGCCTGGTTGTCCACTTGAAATTCCACTTTGGCGCGCAGGCGGTATTTCATTAATGATTTGATTACCGCTTCGCTTTGCCCGGCTGGGCAGAGCATCAGGTAGTCGTTACCGTCGCGAACAATGCGTACGCTGACCAGGCCACGGCCTTTCAGGCTCAGATGCATGCCGGTGAGGTGCCCTCCGTTATCCACTTCGCGCAGGTCGCAGGACAGCTGACCTTGCAGGTAATGGCCGGCTTCCTCGCCATGAGCGCGGATAATAGCCAAGTGATCGCAGTGGCTTAATGTGGGGGCGTTATCCGTGGGGGCGTGATCTGCCAGGGGTTGGGCGGCAATAAACTCGGACCAGCTCATGGGGCTCCTGTTATCCTAACGTGTAACGTGGCGTGGGACTCCGGGGGAGTCGAGAAATCATCAGGCATGATAGATAATGCGCGCACAGCCTGAAAGCTGTATGGGTTAATTGTCGAAAGACGCCGGAGTGTTTGATCAGGGTAGTGCTGAATGAGTAATGAAGACCTGAAGCGGAAATATCGTTGGCAGTGCCGTCGGGGTGCGTCAGAAGTGGAGGTGGTGCTGTATGGCTATCTGGATAATCACTTTGATGCGGAGCCGGTGGAGCGCCAAGTACAGTTTGCCACCTTGCTTGCCTGTGAAGATGCGGACATGTTCGAGTGGTTCACCTACCGCAGTGAGCCTGCAGATCCGCAGTTAAATGAGTATGTGAGCCATGTCCTCGGGTTGGTCTCCGCGAAGAAAGGTTAAGCTGGCCGCTTCGCGCTATCCTGCGCGTTTACGGTGGTTGGCGGCATTGCTGGCAGCGGCGGCCATAGTCTTGTCGCAATTACCGGCTTGGGCCATGCTGGTGTTGCTTGGTGTGCTGCCTATTTTAATGAGGAGCTGGCGTTTGCCTCAGCCGGAGGCGCTAGAGCTGGATGCGCAAGGGGTGACGCTCATCGGCCGGCATAAGCAAGTCATGGAGCGCCCCCTGCGTGTTATTCGCCATGGCCCTTGGTTGGCAATGCAAACGCCGAAG
This sequence comes from Alcanivorax sp. NBRC 101098, assembly GCF_001010505.1. Taxonomy (GTDB): domain Bacteria; phylum Pseudomonadota; class Gammaproteobacteria; order Pseudomonadales; family Alcanivoracaceae; genus Alcanivorax; species Alcanivorax borkumensis. Next base: position 1,873,215 of record NZ_AP014613.1, on the reverse strand, counting down.
GGGTGGCTGCATGTGTTTGCTGACCAAGCGCCCGTTGCCGAGTTACAGCCTTTTTATCAGTGGTTTTGGGTTAAGCGTCAGCGGGGCTAGCGCACGCTACAACATTGGAAGGGAAAGCCGGGATGTTCCCCGGCTTTTTTTCAACGTTGAACGTTCAATTGAATCGCTCGTGCAGGACGGTCATCGTGTGGCTCCGTCCTTACCCGTAACCCGGCTTGATTCTATGCCAGTCAAAACGTCCCCGGTGTTAGGATCGTATTTCCGGTTTCTTCATTCGTTGCTGGGAAATCGCGCATGTAATGCAAGCCGCGGCTCTCTTTGCGTTGCATGGCAGAGCGAATAATCAGTTCGGCGATGACCACCAGATTACGTAGCTCCAGTAGGTCGTTGCTGATGTGGTAGTTGCTGTAATACTCGGCGATTTCGCTCTTTAGTAGCTCGGCGCGGTGCAGGGCTCTCTCCAACCGTTTTTCCGTTCTCACGATGCCCACGTAGTCCCACATGAAGCGACGCAGCTCGTCCCAGTTGTGGCTGATCACCACGTCTTCATCCGAGTCGGTAACCTGCGATTCATCCCATTCGTTGTCGTCTCTTGGCGTGGGAATTTTATCCAGGTGGGCGCGAATATGGTCGGCGGTGGCTTTGCCGTACACAAAGCACTCCAGCAATGAATTGCTAGCCATGCGGTTGGCTCCGTGTAAACCGGTAAAACTGGTTTCGCCAATGGCATAGAGGCCAGGCACATCGGTTTGTCCATGCTTGTTAATCATCACGCCGCCGCAGGTGTAATGAGCCGCAGGGACCACCGGAATGGGGTCGCGGGTGATATCCAGCCCCAGCTGCAGGCATTTGGCGTATACGGTGGGGAAGTGCTCGATAATGAAGTCTGCGGGTTTGTGGCTGATATCAAGGTAGAGACAATCCGCGCCCAGCCGTTTCATTTCATGGTCAATGGCGCGGGCAACCACATCCCGGGGGGCTAACTCGCCGCGCTCATCAAAGCGGTTCATGAAGCGTTCGCCATTGGGGAGTAGCAGGTGCCCGCCTTCGCCGCGGATGGCCTCGGTGACGAGGAAGCTTTTTGCCTTGGGGTGATAGAGGCAGGTGGGGTGGAACTGCATGAATTCCATATTCGCGACCCGACAGCCGGCTCGCCAGGCCATGGCAATGCCATCGCCGGTGGCCACATCCGGGTTGGATGTGTAGAGGTACACTTTGGAGGCCCCGCCGGTGGCCAGTACCACGGAGCGGGCGAGAATAACGTCGGTTTCGCCGGTTTGAATGTTGTGTACGTAGGCGCCACAGCAACGTTTTTCTTTGCCTTGCGGTCCGTCGTGTTCCTGTACGATCAGGTCCACCGCCACCCGGTGCTCAAAGCGGATCACGTTTTCTTTTTTGCAGACTTGTTCGATCAGTGTGCCGGAGATGGCTTTGCCGGTGGCATCGGCGGCGTGAATGATGCGCCGATGGCTATGCCCGCCTTCACGGGTTAAGTGGTAGGGCAATTTACTGCCATCACCGCTATCGAAACGGGTGAAGTCCACGCCTAGATCAATCAACCAGCGAATGGCGTCGGGGCCATTTTCCACGGTAAAGCGTACCGCATCATCCTGGCATAGCCCGGCGCCAGCCACATGGGTATCGGCCACATGACTTTCCAGTGAGTCTTCTTGGTCTAGCACCGCGGCCACTCCGCCCTGGGCGTAGTAGGTGCTAGCGCTGGTGAGCTCTCCTTTGGAGAGCAGGGCAACCTGACACTCATCAGGCAGGCGAAGTGCGGCCGTAAGGCCTGCGGCGCCGGAGCCGATAATGAGTACATCGTGTCGATAGGTAGCCATGGAGCATCCTTTATTCGTTAGCAGCTGGTCGATTTCGCAGGCTTAGGGGTCTCAGGCGGCCAGTATAGCGGCGATTGCTCCCCCTGCTAATGACGTTTTTATCAGCGGATCCCCCATTTGGGTGATGTGTAGCCTATGGCCTGTGGCTATATTGCGATGCGATTTCTATCGTAATTTGGGTGAGAGTGTTCGTCTGATGGGCAACAGGTGAAGAGGAATGCCTGTGGCGGATTAAGACGGCCGACTAATACTGTCTGGGGAAGACAATGAAAAAAATATCGATGCATCTGGCCGGGGGGCTGGTGCTTGTCGCGGGTTTGAGTGGCTGCATGTCTGCGAATTATTATACTGAACAGGGTACGCCGATTACGCAGCAAACGATCGATCACTTTAACACTAACCCGAATGACCCGATTATCCCCTACAGTAAAGGCAAGACCTCTTACGATGCTTACCCATGGGCCAGCGACAAATTTCAGGAATCACTGAACGCAAAGCCAAAAAGTAGTGCGAATGATGAATTGGCTCAGGTCGCAGATTATTGGTTGCATGATGGCGGGATGCCGCCGCTGGATATTACGGTAACGCGCCAGCCTCCCGAAAATAGTGTTGGCACAATTGCTACGGTCGTCTTTAGCACGTTGGGTTGTACGTTCAGCCTTTGTTTGATTCCTATGGTGGCGCCTCAGCAGTTCGAGACGACCATTGAAATGCGCTCAGAAGGTGAGCTGGTTTACAGTGCTAACGCCCACTATCGCGGCACGGTTTTCATGAGCTGGTTTCCACTAGGTAAATTACGCGGCACACAAAAACTTACTGATGCAGCTTGGTATGCTTCAGCTTTTTCCCATGAAGAAAAGCTGGTGCGTAATATTGCTGTCGAAGAGTCTCTTTACCAGTCGCTCAAAAAAACAAAAGATGTAGATACGCTTGCCGCTGCCCTTGATAACCCGTCGCTTAAATTTTACCGGCCGCTGGTTTCTGCGCGCTTGGCAGCGGTGTTGGCTGGCCAGAGCCGTAGTCAGCGCCTCAAGCATTATGCTGCGATCGTTGAGAAACACCCTGACTTTACGGGTGACATTCACGGTAATGAGCGCCTGTTTTTTATGGGGCCGGCGGATTTACGCGTAATGGATGTGCTTAAGGAGACCTATCGCAAGCGCTCAGCTCCGGCTATGGCCGCCAGCATTAAAGCCGCGGGCAAGCCTTATGCCGTCTTCACTCCGGAGGAGTCGAGTTGGTTGGTTAAGGAAGGGCTGCCGGTGGACGTGGTCGTGGCGATGATCAGCGCGAGTGAACCGAAATCAGCACCTGAGACTGTGCCTGTGGGCTTGTTAGCAGGTGCTGCCCCGGGTGATCAGGCGGCGGGGCTTCCAGTGGCGAGTAACGCACTTGAAGCCACTGCTGCTGAATGCTCTAAGGCATATGCCGCTAAGAAAGTCTGTGAAAATATGCCCGGTGATCCTTTCGGCTTGTTGACGCGAGGGTGCATGGCCCAGGTTAAGAAGAAATTCGGCGGCTCTGGCTGTTCTATTTTCTAATACTAGAGCGTTCTGGTGGAGCTCACTGGGGCCTGGCTGGGCTGTGTGAGCGTGCCTGTTTTCCCGGCATTTTGCCCTGAGTGTGTCCAATATGCAGTTTCACAGGAACCATCTGTGGGTTCCTGTGTCCGATTCTGTCCTATAACCGGTTGTCTTGTCGCCCCTGCGTCACCCCTTTAATTGTTCAAGCAATGTGAAAAGGTGGCGAAATCGCGTTCCTATTGTAGCCGCCGCTCAGGCAGCTGCTACAATGGCGCGTTTTACAGGCTGCTTGATCGTCAGGTAGTCATGGTTACTTTACGCGTTTCGCGATAGATCCGGGGGATCGGTGTCAGACGAAGAGTTGGTCAAGAAAGCCAAAGCTGGCGATCAGCGTGCATTCGAGGTGTTGGTGCGAAAGTATCAGCAGCGCCTTTTTGCGTTGATTAGCCGTTATGTGCGTGACCAGGACGAGGTTCAGGATGTTGCCCAAGAAGCCTTTATCAAGGCTTGGCGCGCGCTGCCCCGATTCCGTGGAGACAGCGCCTTTTATACCTGGCTTTATCGTATTGCGGTCAATACCGCTAAGAATCATTTGGTGTCTGCCAGCCGGCGGCCACCGGGCTCTGACCTGGATGCTGCTGAAGCCGAGCAGTATGCCGGTGCAGAAATGCTGCACGAGATTGGAACCCCGGAGTCCCTCGTGTTGTCAGAGGAACTGGAGGCGGTAATCCATGCAGCAATTAATGAGCTGCCTCAGGAATTAAAGACGGCGGTGACCCTGCGTGAATTCGAGGGCCTAAGCTACGAGGATATAGCGGTCGTCATGGAATGCCCGGTGGGTACAGTTCGGTCTCGGATTTTTCGGGCCAGGGAAGCAATTGACACAGCTGTCCGCCCGCTTTTGGGCTCACAGCGCGGCGATAAAGGGTGAGAGTATGAACAGGGATTTGGAAGCGTTGTCTGCGTTTCTCGACGATGAAACCAGCGAGCTGGAAGCCCGTCGTGTAATGCGCGATATTGACGATGGCGATCTGGATACGCTGGCGCGCTGGCAGTTGGCCCGTGATGTTATGCACCACCAGCCGACCATGGCCGTGCCGGCGGACTTTAATGCCCGCTTGTCTGCCGCGTTGGCGGATGAGGCTTTGCCTGTGCAGCGCCCTGCATGGCTCGGTGGCATGGCGCGCTTGGCAGTAGCCGCCTCTGTGGCGGCGGCCACGGTGGTTGGTTGGCAGACCTGGGAAGGTAGTCAGGCGGCGAATGGTACGGCTGCGCCAGTGATGGCGGCTGCTGCGGATAACCGCGTAAGCCGGCCATTCGGCGAGACCTCGCTAGTGTCTCAGGCATTCATGGCGAGTAACAATGCAGTGGTCGTGCCTGCTTCGGCGGTGCCGGCAGCCCAGCCTCGCGTGAACAACATGCTGTTGCGTCACAGTGATTTCGCAGCGCGCCATAGTGGCCAAGGGATGATGCCTTTCGCTCGCTTGGTCAGCATGGATGCCCGCCACGGGGCTCGCTAACGGATGATGTTGCGAGTTCTTGCTTTCTCTCTGACCCTCTGCTCGCCGGTGATGGCGCTGTCTGAAGTGGCGTTGGCGAATACTTCCCCAGCGCAGGACCAGCTCCAATCGATGGCCCAGGCTAATCGATCCCTCAATTACACCGGTCGTTTTCTTTATCAGTTTGGTGCGGAAGTGAGCACCATGGAAGTGAGCCACGCGGTGATCGGTGGCCGCGAGTTTCAACGACTGACCCACCTTGATGGTCGTCTAGTCGAGGTGCTGCGCCGCGGTGATGAGGTGGTATGCCTACACCCCAATGGCACGCTTACCCGCATCAACCGTAAGCACTCAGGGCCGTTGGCGTTGGGTGATCGTATCGCCCGCGATGTGCCCGCCCAGTACAACATACTTGTGGATGGCGATGGTCGTGTTGCGGGCCGAGCGACCACACGCATGCGTGTCGCGCCGCTGGATACCCATCGCTATGGTTATCGGTTGTGGCTGGATAACGACAGTAGCCTGTTGCTGAAATCCGAAATAGTTGATGGCAGCGGGGTGGCGCTTGAGCGGGTGGAATTTGTGTCTCTGACATTAGCGGCCCCGCTTACCGAACAAGATTTTTCGATCCCTGAAACCGTGAAAGAAAGCGACCTGAAGCCACTAGAGGACTCTCACCCCTCTCACCGGTTGTCTGTGGAAGCGCAATGGATGCCGCCGGGCTTTACCTCTGTGGATCAAGATTGGCGGCAGAGCGGTTCCGATCGCGAGCCGGTGGCGGCACAAGGTTACAGTGACGGCTTAGCCGCTTTCACCGTTTTTGTAGAAGCGGTGGACGGTGGCTCCGTGGAAGAAGGCGTGAGTCGTGTCGGCCCGACGGTGGCAGTCAGCCGCCGCCTCACCGCGCCCAGCGGGGCCTACTTGGTCACCCTGGTGGGTGAGGTGCCGCAAAGTACAGCAGAACGGGTAATCGAAGGTATCCGTGTGCGAGATAGTCAGCTCTGATGTTGGAAGAGCAGGGGATTGTTGTGGCGGTGGAGCCTGGGGCTATTTGGGTGGAAACTGTGCGCGCTTCCACTTGCGGTGCCTGCAAGGCAAAGGCCGGTTGCGGGCATCACCTCATTAATGAACAGCAGTCCGGTCAGCGCGCTCGTTTGCGCGTTCCTTCTCAAGATTCTCACCAGGTTGGCGATACCGTAAATGTGGCCTTACCAGAGGGCGCACTGATGCGCGGTGCGCTGTGGGTGTACGGCTTGCCGTTAGTATTGCTGTTTGCCGGCGCGTTGCTGGGATCGGCGTTGCCCATTGAGATGGTTGATGCTTCGGCTGTACTGGGCATGGGGGGCCTGTTTCTCGGTTTCGCGATCAACCGTGTTATGAGCCGCCGGGCCGGGCATACTCAAGCATATCAGCCACGGGTCGTTCCTGCTGCGGACTGCCAGGCCGTGGTGATTCAGCCCGCATCGCAATAGTGAGGCCATGAAAAAGGCCGCCTGATAAAAGGAGACTTCAATGGAACGAGGATATCGTCGTTTCGCAGCAGTGTGGCTTGTCATCTTGAGCGCTGTACTGACAGCTTGCTCCGACCCCTCTTCTGAATCGTCCTCTACCCGCGGAGAACCGCTTGTCACAGGCCTGCCTGATTTCACCCGGCTGGTCGAGAAGGAAGGCCCGGCGGTGGTTAATATCAGCACCGTTACTCACCGAGATGCATCGTCTGCTACAGATCAACTCAAACAGTTACCTGAGTTTTTCAAACATTTTTTTGAACAGTTTGGCGGTGAGGGTGAAATGCCGTCGCTGCCAGAGCAGGGGGACACCCGTTCGCTGGGCTCCGGGTTCATTATTTCTGCTGATGGTTATGTGCTGACCAATAACCATGTGGTGGCGGAAGCGGACGAAATTATGGTGCGCCTGCAAGATCGCCGCGAATTGCCTGCCACGTTGGTGGGGGCAGATGAGCGCAGCGATCTGGCATTGTTGAAAGTAGATGAAGGGGATTTGCCGGTGGTAAATATCGGCTCCTCCGCTGACCTGAAAGTGGGCGAATGGGTATTGGCCATTGGTGCTCCATTCGGTTTCGACAGCAGCGTTACCGCAGGGATTGTCAGTGCCAAGGGCCGCAGTTTGCCCAGTGATAGCTACGTGCCTTTTATTCAAACCGATGTAGCGATTAACCCGGGTAACAGTGGGGGGCCGTTGTTTAACCTGAGCGGTGAAGTGGTTGGTATCAATTCGCAGATATTCAGCCGTTCCGGTGGCTATATGGGCGTGAGTTTTGCCATTCCGGTGGATATGGCCATGGATGTGGTCAACCAGTTGAAAGATGGCGGCAAAGTTAGCCGCGGCTGGTTAGGTGTATTAATTCAGGAAGTGGACCGGGATCTGGCGCAATCGTTTGGCTTAGATTCACCCCGTGGCGCGCTAGTGTCTCAGGTGCTAGAGGGCTCTCCGGCTGAAGCTGCCGGGGTGGAGCCTGGTGATGTGATCATTCGGTTTAATGGTGAAACGATTTATCGCTCTTCTGAGTTGCCCCGTTGGGTGGGCCGGGTGAGGCCGGAATCGGACGTGGATATGGTGGTCATCCGTGATGGTGAAGAGAAGACCTTGTCGGTAACGATCGGGTTGTTGCCGGATAATCCGGAAATGGCCTTAAGCAGTGGTGCCCAGAAGGGTGAAAATGCTGCGGGTGCCAAGTTGGGGTTGACCGTGCGGAAGGCTTCGGCGTCGGAATTGAGCCACCTGGGTTTGAAGGCCGGTGTGGTGATTACTCAGGTTACAGAGGGGCCGGCCCGTAAGGCGGGGCTGCAGGTAGGCGATATTCTGGTCACGCTGCAGGGCTCTCAGATCAATAGCGCGGCTGATTTAGCTGAGGCTGCGGCGAATTTGCCGGAAGACGGTACCGTGGCGGCATTGGTTAATCGTGATGGCACCCCTCGCTTCTTGGCACTTAAGCTGCCATAGCCCCTTTATTTGGGCCCCGCTGTAGGGTTTTTCGGCGCACTGGACGGTGCGCCGTGCAACTCCCCCCCGATATCCGCTAGAATCGCGGCCCATTGTTTGTCGTTTTGAGTATCACGGTGTGTTGTCCGGCGCAGGGTCGGGCAGCAGGACGGCTCTTTCTGTCACTCGGGTTTAAGAATCTGGGGCAGGGAAGGCCGGTGCGGCAACGACTTTTTGTTCAACAGGCCTTATGACTGACATCAAGAATATTCGCAACTTTTCCATTATTGCCCATATTGACCATGGCAAATCGACCCTGGCGGACCGTTTTATTCAGGTTTGCGGCGGCCTCAGCGAGCGTGAGCTGAAAGAGCAGGTGCTTGATTCCATGGAGTTGGAGCGGGAAAGAGGCATTACCATCAAGGCCCAGAGTGTGACCCTGCACTATACGGCCCGTGATGGCGAAACCTACCAGCTGAACTTTATTGATACCCCTGGCCATGTGGATTTCTCGTATGAGGTGTCCCGCTCCCTGTCGGCCTGTGAAGGGGCGTTGTTGGTAGTGGATGCCGCCCAGGGCGTTGAAGCCCAGTCGGTGGCTAACTGTTACACCGCCATAGAGCAAGATCTGGAAGTGTTGGCGGTTCTGAACAAAATTGACTTGCCCCAAGCTGAACCTGAAATGGTGATCAACGAGATCGAGGAAATTATCGGTCTGGATGCCCATGACGCTTGTCGGGTGTCGGCGAAGACCGGCGTTGGCATTGATGACCTGCTTGAGCAGTTGGTAGAGCGTATCCCCGCCCCTGAAGGGAAGCGCGAATCGGACTTGCAGGCCCTGATTATCGATTCTTGGTTCGATAATTACATGGGTGTGATCTCGCTGGTCCGGGTGAAAGAAGGGCGCCTGAAGAAGGGCGACAAAATTTTGGTGAAATCCACCGGCCAGACTCACGTGGTTGATAGTTTGGGTATCTTTACTCCGAAGCGTACCGAGACCAAATTGCTGGAAGCCGGTGAAGTGGGCTGGGTGAGCGGCAGCATCAAGGACATTCATGGCGCACCGGTGGGTGACACCCTGACTTTGGCGAAAACCCCGAACGTGGCCGCCCTGCCTGGTTTTAAAAATGTGAAACCGCAGGTGTATGCCGGCATGTTCCCGGTGAGTGCGGATGATTATGAAGATTTCCGTGACGCCCTGGCCAAGCTAACACTTAATGACGCCTCCCTGTTCTACGAACCGGAAACGTCCGATGCGTTGGGCTTCGGTTTTCGGGTGGGTTTCCTGGGCATGTTGCACATGGAAATCATCCAAGAGCGATTGGAGCGTGAATACGATCTGGATTTGATTACCACGGCGCCTACGGTGGTATATGAATTGGCGTTGGTGTCCGGTGACATTCTGCATGTGGACAACCCGTCTAAACTGCCTGAAGGCAGCAAGATAGAAGAATTCCGTGAACCGATTGCGCGGGTGAACATCCTGGTGCCCCAGGAATTCGTGGGCAATGTGATCACGCTGTGCGTTGAGCGCCGCGGCGCGCAGATCAACATGCAGTACTTGGGCAAGCAGGTGGCGCTGACCTACGACATTCCCATGGCCGAAGTGGTGTTGGATTTCTTCGATCGAATTAAGTCGGTGAGCCGGGGCTTCGCCTCCATGGACTACGCGTTCGAGCGTTTTGAGGCGACCAAGCTGGTGCGGGTGGATGTGTTGATCAACGGCGACAAAGTGGATGCGCTAGCGATGATCTGCCACTTAGATCAATCTGCTTACCGGGGCCGGGCCCTGTGTGAAAAGATGAAAGAATTGGTGCCACGACAAATGTTCGATGTGGCCATTCAAGCTGCCATTGGTAGCAAGATTATCGCGCGCCAGACGGTAAAAGCCCTGCGTAAGAACGTGACCGCGAAATGTTATGGCGGCGACGTATCTCGTAAGAAAAAACTGCTTCAGAAGCAGAAAGAAGGCAAGAAGCGAATGAAGCAGGTGGGCAACGTGGAAATTCCCCAGGAAGCGTTCCTGGCTGTGCTCAAAGTGGATGATTAATTGATAAATGCCTGACGTTAGACGCTGGACGTAAAACCACAAGGCGTCCAGCTGTTGCCTGCTGCGGCTCTGTTAATGGAGATTTCTGTTGGATATTGATATCGGTTTCTGGTTGACCCTGGCTCTGACCATTACGGTGATTGTCTGGCTGATCGACAAGGCGCTTAAGCTGAAGAGTAAGGGCGGCCCGGTGGGCAGTGTGGTGGAAACCTCCAATTCACTGATCTCGGTGTTTTTTGTGGTGCTGGTGATTCGTTCGTTTATTGTTGAGCCTTTTACCATCCCCTCGGGCTCCATGTTGCCAACGCTGAAGGTGAACGATTTTATTCTGGTGAACAAGTTTGCCTATGGGCTACGTTTGCCGGTAACTAACACCAAGATAATTGAGACTGGCGAGCCGGAACGGGGTGATGTCATGGTGTTTAAGTTTCCGGATAACCGGAAACAGAACTTCATCAAGCGCGTGGTTGGTTTGCCCGGTGATACGGTTCAGGTGAAAGACAACGTGTTAACGGTGAACGGTGAGACAGTCGATCGAGACTTGGTGAACGAGTGGGTTGGTTCTGGCGTATGGCGCAAGCAATATGTGGAACAGCTGGGTAACGCTAGCCACTTGATCTGGCAGGAAGGCAAAATTAACCCCTACACTGGACGGAAAACCCCGCAGGCGCGCACTCAGGGTGAGTGGACTGTGCCGGAAGATGCTTACTTTGTGATGGGCGATAACCGGGATAACAGTAACGACAGCAGATTCTGGGGTATAGTCCCAGAGGAGCTGGTCGTGGGGGAAGCATTTATGATATGGATGCACTGGAAACCGATTTTCTCTCTGCCCAGTTTTTCTCGTAATGGTGCCATTGATAAGGTGGAGGCAAATTACAATGATGACAACTAAGCCCTCACAGCAACGCGGGATGTCACTGATCAGCGGGGCAATTGTGCTGATCGTTGTGGCAATCTTGGGGACAGCTGCATTTCGTATGATCCCGGCTTATATGGAACATAATACGATTTCGACGGCCATCCGTTCATTACTGCAGGATAGCAAAACGGCGCTGATGTCTCCGCGCGAAATTCGCGACGGACTGAGCAAGCGGTTCACTATCAACCAAGTTAATGTTATTTCTGTTGATGATCTGGTTATCGTTAAGAAAGGCGGTGTTCTGACCGTCTCTACAGATTATGAAGTGCGAGAACCGTTGTTCTACAACGTAAGTATCGTGATGAGCTTCAATGATGAGTTCAAAAAAGACATTCGCCAGTGAACGGTGACCTTAATAGGCTGATGGCCCGCCTGGGCTATCAATTTCAGGACCTCTCCCTTCTTGAGTTGGCACTCACGCATCGTAGTGTTAGCCGCCATCGTAATTATGAGCGGTTGGAATTTCTTGGTGATGCTCAACTCGGGCAGATCATCTCTGTCGCTCTGTTTGAGCAATTTCCAGAGGCTGCCGAAGGGCAACTTACCCGCATGCGTGCCTCTCTTGTTCGCGGTCAGACGTTGGCTTTGGTGGCGCGGGAATTAGGCTTGGGTGAATATCTGGTATTGGGAGGGGGGGAATTGAAAAGCGGCGGTTTTCGTCGTGATTCCATTTTGGCTGATGCGCTGGAGTCGATTATTGGCGCTATGCTGTTGGATGGTGGAGAGCCCCGCTGTCGTGAGGTGGTGCTGGCCTGGTTTGCGCCGCGTCTTGACGCAATTTCTCCACAGAGCGCCCAGAAAGATGCTAAGACCCGTTTGCAGGAATGGCTGCAAGCGCGCAAGTTTGAATTACCGACCTATGAGGTGACCCAGGTAGAAGGCCTGGCGCCGAAACAGACCTTCGATGTGCAATGCTCACTGGATAATGTGCAGCAGATATTTATCGCCCAAGGTGCAAGTCGCCGAAAGGCTGAGCAAGAGGCGGCAAGCCTGGCGCTTGAATGGCTGGAGCAGCAGTATGACTGATACCCCGTCGTCTCAACCCGACAACCCTCAAACCACCCGGTGTGGCATGGTGTCGATTGTTGGACGCCCCAATGTGGGTAAATCCACGTTGATGAATCATCTGATTGGTCAGAAAGTAAGTATCACCTCGCGCAAACCGCAGACCACTCGCCATCGGATTCATGGCATTCTTAGCCGCGATAATTACCAGATTGTGTTTGCTGACACTCCGGGTATTCACACTGGCCAGGAAAAGGCGCTAAACCGCGCCATGAATGAGGCTGCGGTATCGACCCTGTTTGGGGTGGATGTGATCTGCATGATGGTGGATGCCATGAAGTGGACACCGGCGGACGAGCACGTGCTGTCCTTGCTGCCAGAAGGAGGCGACGTTCCGGTATTGTTGATCATTAACAAGGTCGACAATGTGGATGACAAGAGCGCTTTATTGCCGCATATACAGTCTCTGAGTGAGCGCTATCCCTTTGACGCGGTTATTCCGGTATCTGCACTGCGTGAACAGAATTTGGTGGAGTTGGAAAAAGCCTTGGTTGATCGCTTGCAAGAAGGAGACTTCTGGTACGAGGAAGATCAACTTACCGACCGTAGCTTACGGTTTATGGTGGCAGAGATAATTCGTGAGAAAGTGGTTCGCCAACTGGGCCAGGAAGTGCCGCACCAGGTGAGTGTTGAAGTGGAGCTGTGGGAAGACGGCCCCCGCGTCACAGAGATTTCGGCCGCCATTTTGGTGGAGCGCCGTGGTCAGAAAAAAATTCTTATTGGCGACAAGGGCGAGCGGATCAAGCAGATTGGTATTCAAGCCCGTGAGGATATCGAACGCCTGATTGAGCGCAAAGTGATGCTTAATCTGTGGGTGAAAATCAAGGCGGGCTGGTCTGACGATGCCCGTGCGTTGCGCTCCCTTGGCTATGATGAAAGGAATTGAACGCTCAAAGTTGAAAAGCGCGGATAAACAGGGTGTAAGTCATGAAAGCTACTTTGCGCGTTTCTGTGTTGGCTGAGGTGCGGGCACGGCATAACCGTAACGGCGCGATCCATCTCGCACTGTTGAACGTTCAACTGCATCCATGATTCCTGATAGCAGCGCGCTGCAAGCCGCTTGGTTGATTCACCGGCGGCCTTTTCGTAATACCAGCCTGACGGTGGACCTGTTTCTGCCAAACTTGGGCCGTGTTGGTGCGGTGGTTCGCGGTGGGCGTAAAGATCCTCTGTTGGCTCCGTTTACTCCTTTGTGGGTGGAGTTGAAGCCCTCCGGTGATATGTACTCCCTGCGTGCCTGTGAACCACGGGGCAATCGGCTATTGCTGAGCGGCAAGGCGCTATATTGTGGCTTCTACCTGAATGAGCTGCTCACTCGGCTGCTGCATCGGGATGACCCCAATCCGGCGATATGGCCGTTATACGAACAGGCGTTGTCTGATTTACTAACCGATATTCCGCTGGATATTACCCTGCGGCAATTCGAGTTGGCGGCGCTGGAGGAAATCGGTTACGGCATTGCTCTGGACCAGGATGTCCATGGTCAGGAATTGGAGGCGGATGCCCGCTATCAGTTAAATCCTGAGCAGGGTCTGGTGCGGACAGAGGCGGCCCCGAGCTATGTGGGAGCGGATTTGTTGGCCATTTGTGGCGGAAATTGGCATCCCACTGCTCGTAAGGCAGCACTAAATGTGTGTCGTCAAATGCTGGCCCCGCATCTAGGAAATCGCCCCCTGAAAAGCCGCGAACTGTTTCGGGGGAAATGAAAGTGACAATCAAAATATTAGCTACCCGCTAGAAGCTAGAATTCCGGGTCGGCCTCTACCGTCCGGCCAGATAAGAATGCGTTTAAGGTGAGTTTTATGTCCAGAGTACTTCTCGGCGTTAACATCGATCATATTGCTACCCTACGCCAGGCCCGAGGTACCCGTTATCCGGAGCCGGTACAGGCGGCTTTGGTGGCGGAACAGGCGGGTGCTGATGGCATTACCGTGCACTTGCGTGAAGACCGCCGTCATATCAATGATCGGGACGTAGAGTTGCTCGCCCAGACACTACAAACGCGGATGAACCTGGAAATGGCGGCCACGGAAGAAATGGTGGTTATCGCCTGTCGGATTCAACCACCGCATTGCTGCTTGGTACCGGAAAAGCGTGAAGAACTGACCACCGAAGGGGGGTTGGATGTAGTGGGTAATAAGGCTTGGATTGCTCAGTGTTGTCAGCGATTGGGGCAAGCGGGAATCGAGGTGTCGTTATTTATTGATGCAGAGGAATCCCAAATTCTTGCCGCTCGTGAATGCGGAGCACCGGCCATTGAAATTCATACTGGCGGCTATGCTGACGCGCAAACTATTGATCAACAGCAGCAGGAACTGGCGCGTATTCGTTCTGCCGTGGCGTTTGCTTTGGCGCAGGGGTTAATTGTGAATGCGGGCCACGGGTTGCATTACCATAACACCTTGGCGATTGCTGAGATTCCCGGCATCAACGAACTGAATATCGGGCATAGCATTATTGCTAGGGCCGCGATTACCGGTCTGGATGAAGCCGTGCGTAGCATGCGTAGCTTGCTCGACACAGTGTGATTCTTCCCGCAAGTTCCCTTAAACGCAGGGAATTCAAGGGGCGTTAGGCTTCTGGCCCAAAGTCATAGCGTGGCCTTGATCTTGGTAGAGTTGCTCTAGGGCACAGATTTCATCACACAGGGCGGAGACCAGTGGCCGGAGCCGGTCTCGGCTACTACCTGTTTTCAATGCTTCTTCCAATCGCCGGGCGGCTTGTTCTAGCCGTGCAGCACCGCAGTAGCGAGTGGCGCCATGGAGTTTGTGTACTCGCTCCAATAAGTCACTGTTATCGTTTCGATCGAACGCTGCAGAGATGGCCGGTCGATCCGTCTCCAGGCTATCGAGTAGCATTTCCAGCATTTCGTCGGCTAGCTGATCACGACCCCCTGCACGACGGCGGGCCAGCTCGGGATCAAAGACCTGATCGCTATCGTCGTTGTTATCAGGTGCATCTGGCAGGCCACCATTGGGGCAATCCAGCACCCACTTTTGAAGCGTATGGCGCAACTGCTCCTCTGTAATGGGTTTGCTCAGATAATCATCTAGCCCACGGTCCAGCAGTTCGCGGCGCTCGCTGTCCAGTGCGTGGGCGGTGAGCGCCACAATTGGAGTATGTGTTCCATCGGGCTCCGCGGCGCGCATGCGTTTGCTCGTCTCCTTACCGTCCATACCGGGCATCTGGATGTCCATGAAAACCAGGTCGAAGGGGTGTTTCTGGAAGGTGTCCAGAGCGCTCTGGCCGCTATCACAGGCGGTAACCGTGACACCGAGCTCTTCTAGGAAAACCCGGGCCAATTTCAGGTTCCCCGGATGGTCATCCACCAGCAGTACCGAAATGGGTTGTGGAAACTGGCTGCGAACCTGTTGTCGGGGGGGGGGCAGTGTGTCTTGGCCGCTTAGGGAAAGCAGCGCGCTGTGTAGCCGTTGGCGGGTGACGGGTTTGCTCTGAACCTGGCAGTGTGGGTAAGTCTCTAGCCAGCGGGAAACATGTTCTGGATTGTTGCACAGTATCAGCGTGGGAATCTCTCGCGCCGCTAGATTATTTAATAGCTTTGGCAGGTCAATGCTCGTTGCTTGGCAGGGCAAGCCGACAACCAGAAAATCGCTTTGCGCCAGCTCTCCGTTATCCAGCGTGGTCATGAGGCCGTCGAGACTGTGTTGTTCGTGGATATGCAGTTGCAGATGGCTGAGCATGTGGTACAGGCCCATGCGGCCGTATTCATCATTTTCGATCAAGGTGACTGTGCAGCCGATCAGGGCCTCAGATAGCGCTTGGACGGGTTGTTGGGGGGCACGTTCGGTGCGCAGGGTGAACCAGAAAGTGGAGCCGCGTTCCTCACAGCTTTCAATACCAATTTCACCGCCCATGCTTTCCACCAGACGCTTGCTGATGGCTAGTCCAAGCCCGGTGCCGCCTTCTTGTCGGCGAGCGCTTTGATCAGCCTGGGTAAACGCACGGAACAAATTCTTCTGATTTTCTTGGCTTAAGCCGTGACCGGTATCGGTGACAGTAATCTTGATGATGGCTTCGGCCCCTCGATCCTCTTCTAGCATGGCGCGTACCACTACCGAGCCGTGATCGGTGAATTTAATCGCGTTGCTAAGCAGGTTGGTCAGTACCTGGCGAATGCGCAGGGGGTCGCCCAGCAGGGCCACGGGCACATCGGAATAGATAATGGACGCTTGCTCCAGGCCCCGTTCCTGGGCCATGGGGGCCAGCAGTGTCTGTACGTCCTCGATTAGATCGTGAAGGTTAAGAGGGGTGTGATCCAGAGAAAGTTTGCCGGCTTCGATTTTGGAGAAGTCGAGCACGTCGTTAATGATAGCGAGCAGCGATTCCGCGCTTTTATGAATGGTGGATAGGTACTCTTCTTGACGAGCGCTCAGCGGTGACCGATGCAGTAATTTGGTGAAGCCGATTATGCCGTTGAGTGGGGTGCGAATTTCGTGGCTCATGTTGGCCAGAAATTCAGACTTGATGTGACTGGCTTTCAGGGCTTCCTTGCGGGCCATATCCAGTTCGATGTTCTGAATCTCGATGGTTTCCAGGGTTTCACGCAAATCTAGAGTGGCTTGGTCTACATTCTTCTGCAATTCCGTTTGCGCGTCTGCTAGGGCGGCAATCATTTGCTGCAGGGCGGTTTCCAGTTCAGAGAGCTCGCTCTTGGCTTGAGTCTGAATTGTTATGCTCAAATCACCATCGCGAATACGATGCACGGCATTGACCATCTCGCTGATGGGTTGAGTAAGTTGCCGGGAAAAACGCATGGCGGGGATCATGGCGGCCATGATTAGAGCAAGCATCACCAGAAACAAAGTGAGCAGGTTTTCCAGCGTGGATAGGTATTGTCCTTGACGGGAAAATTCTACAGTGAGTTGAGCGGGTAAGTTGCCGCGCAGACTTCGCTGAAGTTGCCAGCTAGTATCGGTGATAATACGGCCTTGTTCATCGGTTGTTGCGGTGGGGGATGTGGGGCGCAACCGTGGCCCGGCGTGAAGAGAAGGCCTACCATCGTTGAATATCAGGGTGGCGGCGCGCACATCCTGTTCTTCCAGCAATTGGCGTAACAGCATTTGCTGTTTGTTCTGTTTGTTCTGGCTGTTATGGGGCAGGGTTTCCAGCTGGGCGGCATAGCTATCGGTGACCAGCTGCTGACGTTGGGCATTGGTATCACGGACATCGATAATCCGGTTCACCATTGAATAGCCACCAATGATCAGTGCCGCCAATAAAGCGGGCATAGCGGCCATTAACATCAGGCGTGAGCGAAGGCTTTGATTGACCATGAATTCCCGATTGCTGTTATTTGCCCCATTATGCATGAAGAGCATCAACATGCAGCACGCCTCACGCAACGGCACATTTGTAGAGAGTGAGGACGCTAAGCATGAAGGTCGAGCGCCATTAGCCGGCACGAATTTTTTGGCCAAGGGGCGTGATGACGACAACCGACTCGTTGTGTGAGGCGTGCAGCGCGCCGCCATTTTTTAGGTACAATACGCGCCATGAATTATAAAACCATTGAACAGACCGTGGGTAATACGCCTCTTGTGCGCTTGCAGCGCATGCCGGGAAAGACCAGCAATACCATTTTGGTCAAGCTCGAGGGCAATAACCCCGCCGGTTCGGTAAAAGACCGCCCGGCATTAAACATGATCCTCAAGGCCGAGCAGCGTGGCGATATCCAGCCCGGTGATACCTTGATCGAAGCGACCAGTGGCAACACCGGTATAGCGCTGGCCATGGCCGCCGCCATGCGCGGTTATCGCATGAAATTAATCATGCCGGCTAACCAGAGCCAGGAACGCCGTGATGCCATGGCCGCCTACGGCGCCGAGTTGATCTCCGTGAGTAAAGAGCAGGGCATGGAAGGCGCGCGGGATTTGGCTCAGGCCATGCAGGCGCGAGGTGAAGGCACGGTGCTGGACCAATTTGGTAACCGGGATAATCCGCTGGCCCACTATGAAAGCACCGGTCCGGAAATTTGGCGCGATACGAATGGCACCATTACCCATTTCGTGAGTTCTATGGGCACAACCGGCACCATCATGGGCTGTAGCATGTACCTCAAGGAGCAGAATCCGGCTATTCAGATTGTCGGCCTGCAACCGGTGGACGGCGCATCCATTCCCGGTATCCGCCGCTGGCCGAAGGAATACCTGCCGACTATTTATGACGATTCCCGGGTGGATCGAGTGGTGGATATGGGGCAGACGCTGGCAGAACGCACTATGCGTCGCCTGGCCCGCGAAGAGGGAATTAGCTGCGGAGTGTCGTCCGGTGGAGCGGTGGCCGGTGCATTGCAATTAAGTGAAGAACTGGAAAATGCCGTTATCGTGGCGATTATCTGTGATCGGGGTGACCGTTACTTGTCCACCGGCGTGTTTCAGGAAGCACAGCAAGGAGAAACTCAGGGATGAATGTTCTGGTTTTTGATATCGAAACCATTCCAGATCTGGACGGCGGACGCCGTATTTATGATTTGGGTGGCCTGAGCGACAAGGATACGGCCAGTGCCTTGCTGAACCTGCGTCGACAGGAAAATGGCACCGAATTTCTGCGCCTGCACTTGCATCGCATTGTTGCTATTTCCGTGGTGTTGCGCTCATCGCAAGGCCTTAAGGTGTGGACACTGGGCGATGAAAACAGCACGGAAAAAGAGCTGATCGAGCGTTTTTACGATGGCATCGATCGCTTTACTCCCAACCTAGTAAGCTGGAATGGCGGTGGTTTTGACCTGCCTGTTCTGCATTACCGCGCGCTCAAGCATGGGGTCACCGCCCACCGTTATTGGGAAACCGGCAACGAAGACAACAGCTTCAAATGGAACAACTACCTGAGCCGCTACCATCAGCGTCACCTGGACCTGATGGACGTGCTGGCCATGTACAACGGGCGCGCCAATGCCCCGCTGGACCAGATCGCCACGCTGCTGGGCTTTCCGGGCAAAATGGGCATGAGCGGCGGCAAGGTTTTCGATGCCTTCCAAGAGGGCGACCTCAAGGGCATTCGTGATTACTGCGAAACCGATGTGCTCAACACCTGGTTGGTTTACCTGCGCTTCCAATTGATGCGTGGCGAGCTGGATGCCACCGGATACGATCAGGAACTGACCTTGCTGCAGGATTACCTGAAGCAGGAAGGGCACCCACATTTTCTGGCATTTCTGGATACCTGGCAGAAGGCATCGGGGGTGTGATGCCCCCGGTCGCGTTGCAAATCTGACGCCCGCCGCCTGAAACGATACAATCCGCACCACATTGGCAGCCGCTGTAGCACGGTTGCCCACCTAGCTGTTCACTCCAGAGCATTGAGATTTCCATGGCACGACGTCGCAAGCAGTTACCGGAAACGCCGGAACCCGCCAGCATTGAAACCCTGAGTCACGATGGCCGGGGCATCGCCCGACGCGATGGCAAAACCACCTTTATTGATAATGCACTTCCCGGTGAAGAGGTGATGTTCAAGTTCACCTATATGCGCCGCAAGTTCGATGAAGGCAAAGCCGTGGAAATTGTGACTGCCTCGCCGGATCGGGTCACCCCGCCTTGCGAGCACAGTACTCTGTGTGGTGGCTGTAGCCTGCAGCACATGAGCCCTGAGGTGCAGGTATCGCGCAAACAAGCAGTATTGCGCGAACAACTAGCGCATTTTGGTGGGCTGGAACCGGAGGAATGGCTAGCGCCGCTGACCGGGCCGGTAACCGGTTATCGCAGTAAGGCGCGCATGGGCGTGAAATACGTGGAAGCCAAGGGCGAAACGCTGGTGGGCTTTCGGGAGAAACGTAACAGCTTCATCGCCCAGTTACACACCTGTGAGGTGCTGATTCCAGATGTGGGCCACCGTATTGATGAGTTACGTACTCTGATGCACGGCCTAGAAAGTCGTAGTCGCATTCCGCAGATCGAATTGGCCGCCGGCGATGACGACGTGGCGTTGATTATCCGTCACTTGGACCCACTGTCTGAGGCAGATCAACAAGCCCTGCTGGGCTTTTGCCAGAATCTAGGTTGGCACTGTTATCTGCAGCCGGGCAACGAAAGCACGGTGCATCGTATTTGGCCGCAAGAGGGTGAACAGCGCCTGTACTACAAACATCCGTCGGCAGGGGTTGAACTGGCCTTTCACCCAACGGATTTCACCCAGGTGAATGCAGAAATTAACCGCAAGATGGTGCCGTTGGCATTGGACTTGCTGGATATCTCACCGGATCACACGGTGCTGGACCTGTTCTGCGGCCTGGGGAATTTCACCATTCCTGCCGCTAAGCGGGCCGGCAAGGTGGTGGGCGTGGAGGTCAGCCAAGCCATGGTCGAGCGCGGTTACGAGAATGCCCGCCGTAACAGCTTGGAAAACCTGGAGTTTCACGCCTGGGACCTGAGCCAGGACGTTAGCGGCCAGGCCTGGGCCAGACAGACCTATGACCGTATCTTGATTGATCCGCCGCGTACCGGGGCACTGGAAATGGTGAAACTAATGCCCCGCCTTGGTGCGTCCAAGATTGTTTATGTGTCATGCAACCCCGCCACATTGGCCCGTGATGCCGGGGAACTGATGGCGCTGGGCTACCGTCTTAAAGCGGCCGGTGTGATGGATATGTTCCCCCATACCACCCACGTTGAGTCTATCGCTGTATTCGAAAAAATGAAGAAAAAGTAGCAGGGTTTGCCATGGTAACGGTTCGTCGACAGCCTTCTGAAGGTTCTATCGTTCACTGGAGAGATTGGGTCGTCCAGTTGGAGGACCGTGCACCGGTCCGAGAGCGTGCTTTGTTGGAACAAGCCTGCGAACGCGCAGAGCAATGTCAGCTGGCCGGTGAAGCGGCTGGGCGGGTATGGCCCTACGGCAAAGGCTGCCTGGATATTGGCCTGGAGATGGCCGAAGTGCTGGTGGACCTAGGCGCTGACAGCGATGTTCTTCCTGCCGCTATCCTTTATCGGGCGGTGCGTGAAGGGCAGGTCACCCTGCTGGAAGTGGAGAAAGAATTTGGCCCGGAGGTAGCGAACCTGATTGAAGGCGTGCTGCGCATGGCGGCAATCAGCACCTCACTTAACCCTACCCGGAAAGCTGTATTGGGCCAGCAGGATGGCCAGCTCGACAACATGCGCAAGATGCTGGTGGCCATGGTCGACGACGTGCGCGTTGCCTTGGTAAAGCTTGCCGAACGTACTGTGATCATTCGTGCCGTCAAGGAATCGACCCCGGAGCGCCAGAGCAAGGTGGCGCAGGAAATCTTCGATATCTACGCGCCGCTGGCCCACCGACTCGGTGTGGGTCAGTTGAAGTGGGAGCTGGAGGATCTATCTTTCCGCTACCTGCAATCAGGTGCCTACAAAAAAATTGCCAAGCTGTTGGATGAGAAACGCTTGGCACGCGAGCAGTATATTGAAAATGTACTGGATCAGCTGCGCGGTTATCTGAAAAAGAACGGCATCGGTGGTGCCGAAGTGAATGGTCGTGCCAAGCATATCTACAGTATCTGGCGCAAGATGCAGAAAAAGCATCTGGACTTTGGTGAAGTCTATGATGTGCGCGCGGTGCGTATTCTGGTGCCGGAAGTGCGCGATTGTTATGCCGCTCTGGGGGTGGTTCATTCACTTTGGCAGCATGTGCCTAAAGAGTTCGATGACTACATTGCCAGCCCCAAAGGCAATGGCTACCAGAGCCTGCATACCGCGGTAGTTGGCCCGGAACGCAAGATGCTTGAAGTGCAGATTCGTACCTTCGATATGCATGAAGAGGCGGAGCTGGGTGTCTGCGCTCACTGGCGTTACAAAGAAGGGGCCAAGAAAGGCAAAAGTGGGGTTACCGATTACGAACAGCGTATCGCCTGGCTTCGTCAGGTGCTCGAGTGGCATGAAGAGCTGGGCGATGATAGCCCGGATGCCATGGTGGATGAACTGCGCCACGGCCTAGTCAGTGACCGGGTGTATGTCTTCACCCCGGAAGGGCATGTGGTGGACTTAGAATCTGGCGCTACGCCGGTGGACTTTGCCTATCACATTCATACCGAAGTGGGGCATCGCTGCCGTGGCGCCAAGGTTAACGGCCATATCGTGCCATTGAACTACAGCCTGAACACCGGCGAACAGGTCACCATTCTCACCACCAAGGAAGGTGGCCCCAGCCGTGACTGGTTGACCCCGTCGCTGGGTTATGTGGCTACCTCGTCAGCTCGGGCAAGAATCCAACAATGGTTTAAACGTCAGGACCGCGATGTCCACATCGTCCAGGGGCGCACCATCCTGGAAAAGGAAATGTCGCGGTTAGCGTTGGATAAAGTAGACCTTGATACCCTTGCTCCTCACCTTAACTTGAAAACCGGTGATGACGTTTTGGCGTCGTTGGGGGCGGGGGATTTGCGGCCTGGGCATGTGGTTAATCAAGTTCAGGCCCTGCAACCAGACCACAACCAGCAAGAACTGGAATTTGTTCCCGCCAAACCGAAAGCATCCACCAGTGGTGATATTACCATTCATGGCGTAGGTAACTTACTGACGCACATGGCGGGTTGTTGCCAACCGGTACCTGGCGATCAGGTCATGGGTTTCATCACCCAAGGGCGGGGCGTGACAGTGCACCGCGCCGACTGTGAAAAGCTGCTAGCGATGCAGGGTGATGACCCTAACCGCGTGATCGAGGTTACCTGGGGCGAAGCGGATCGGATTACCTACCCAGTAGATGTGTTCCTGCGTGCCTGGGACCGACAAGGCTTGCTCAAGGACGTGATTGCGGTGCTGGCCAATGAAAAGGTCAACGTGACCGCGGTGCACACCCAATCTCATCAGGACGACAACACCGCCACCATGCTGCTCACGCTGGAAATTGCGACCTTGGGTAACCTGGGCAAAGTATTGGCCAAGCTGGATCAGCTCAAAGGCGTATTGGAAGTACGACGCTACAAGAAATGAGTAAAGGAACGCATGTCTAATATCGAAATGTTGTTGTCCATCATGGCCCAACTCCGCGACCCGGAAACCGGCTGTCCGTGGGACATCAAACAGGATTTTGATTCCATTGCGCCTTACACCATTGAGGAAGCCTTCGAGGTGGCCGAGGCCATTGCCTTGCGGGACTATCCTGAGTTGAAGGAAGAGCTGGGCGACCTGTTACTGCAGGTCGTGTTCCATTCGCAAATGGCGCAGGAGCAGGGGCTGTTCGATTTCAATGAGGTTGTGCAGGTGCTGTGTGACAAGATGGTTCGCCGTCATCCTCATGTATTTGCCGGTACCCAGGCCGATGACGAACAAGCAGTAAAAGCAAACTGGGAACAGATCAAGCAACAGGAGCGCACCCGTAAGGGCCGCGAACATAACAGCACCATCGATGGCGTCCCGGCAGGGCTTCCCGCATTGCAGCGTGCGGGCAAAGTACAGAAGAAAGCCGCCAAGGTGGGTTTTGATTGGCGCGCCCCGGAGCCGGTTCGTGAGCAGGTGAGCCGGGAGTTGGCGGAGCTGGATGAAGCGCTTTCCAGTGGTCACAAAGATGCCATCGAAGATGAGTTCGGCGACGTGCTGTTTACCCTTGTAAACCTGTCGAGGCACCTAAAAATAGACCCGGAGCAAGCACTGCGTCGGGCAACCAACAAGTTCGAACGGCGTTTTCGGGTCATGGAAGCACTACAGACCCGCCCTTTGAGTTTGTTAGATGAGAGTGCGCTGGAAGCCGCTTGGCAAGAAGCGAAAAAAGCGTCAGATTGACCTCGCGCACGCCGCCTTGTTCCCTTGACATAAAAACTTCACATAAAAGAAACTTTTCAGTCACCCACTCTCCCCATACTGCGCCACCAAGCAGTCAACGTTACCTCGTAGGGTTGGGGTTTCAGTCACGCTGTTACGTTGCATACAAAATATTGCCTGATTGAAGGAGTGTTGGAATGAAGAAGAATTTGCTTGCGATCGCTGTGGGGGCTGCCGTAGTCATGCCTGGTCTGGCTTTAGCCGATGGCCCGACGGTTTACGGTAAAGTTAATGTTTCTTTGGAAAACGCCGAGTTCGACAATGGCGTGGACTCCAGCGAAGATGCCTGGGAACTCAACAGCAACGCTTCTCGCCTGGGGGTTAAAGGTGATTTCGACCTAGACGTGGCTGGCCTGAAAGCTATCTATCAAGCTGAGTTTGAAATTAGCGTGGATGATGGCGACAAAGGTGGTGAAACCTTTAGCCAGCGTAACATCTTCGGTGGTTTGAAAGGCAGCTTCGGTACTCTGAAAGCGGGTAAGTTTGATACTCCGACCAAAAAAGCCCAAGGCAAAATCGACCAGTTCAATGATCTGAGTGGCGATATCAAGAACGTTTTGTCTGGCGAGAACCGAGTTTCTAACATCATTCAGTACAGCACCCCTACTCTGGGTGATCTTGTTACTCTGAACGCGGCGTTTATCCCGGCAGAAAACGATGATATCGACGGCGACGGTGATCCGGAAACTGGCCTGGCAGACACCATTTCCGTGTCTTTGGTCGCTGCAAAAGACATGTTTTACGGTGCGGTTTCTTACGATGCGGACATGGTCGATGAGCTGATCACTGACGAAACGGGTAATAGCCCGACTATCGATATTACCCGTGTTGTGGTCGGTCTTAAGCCGGGTAACGTTGAGTTAGGTGCCCTATATCAGGTGGCTGAAGAAGCAGAATCTGCCCCTGGCATGGATAAAGGCGAAGAATCGTCCTATATCTTGAGTGCAGCGTTCAAGATTGATCGCGTGAAGTTGAAAGCTCAGTACGGCATGACTGAAGCCGATGTGTCCGACGAAGAAGTAACCCAGGTAAGCTTGGGTGCAGACTACAAACTGGCCAAAGCCAGCAAGGTTTACCTCTACGGTACACAGCTTGAATTCGACTTGGCTGATACTGAAGAAACCATCTTCGGCATTGGCATGGAACACAAGTTTTAAAGAAAACCCCAGGCGGCGTTTAGCCGCCTGGGTAATGATTCCTCGACGCAAGTTATTGCCCGCCTTTTGGCGGGCTTTTTTGTTTGCGAAACCGCCGACTGATATTCAGCATAGGGTTTGAGGTGCAGGCCACTACGGCCTCGGCCAAAGCATGCTCACCTCTGATTACTGCGGATGTTCTTTGTCTTTGTTTAATGCTGCAGTGCTGGCGGCCTTTGGAGTGCCGGGTTGCGTTGCGGGGGCCAGCAGGTGATAGATAAATCGACCCACCCCTAGCCAAAGCAGCAAACCCAGAATAAGAAAAAGTACGCTGCCATCGTTATAAAGCGCGAGAGTCAGGGGCGCGAACATAATACCACTGACCAATAGCGCCATGAAGATGGCGAGTTGCTGGCGCCGGCGTAGGCTGTCCGGGTTTTTGTGTTGGCGCATGCTCATGGTGATCAAAGGTTCGGTCATAGAAGAAACTACCTTATCATAGCCGCTTGTGTCCCATCTTTGCCCGGAGGCCCAACATCGACGGTTATCCCGTTCCCGCATCGCCGATTGATTGCGAAATCGTCATCAATAAAAGCCGTTTCATCGCTTGGTTGAGGCCGGTAACCCGGCGAGCAGAGGCCATGGCAATAGTGGATGAGGCTCGTCGTCGGTACCCGGATGCAACCCACCATTGTTACGCCTATTTGCTGGGCAGCCCGGCCTCTGCTCAAGCGGCCATGAATGATGATGGCGAGCCTTCGGGTACGGCAGGGAAGCCCATTTTTAATGTGATTCAGCACAAGGGTATAAGCGATGTGCTGGTGGTGGTGATTCGTTATTTTGGCGGGGTAAAACTTGGTGCCGGTGGCTTGGTGCGAGCCTACGGCGCTGCGGCACAAGCTGTGCTGTCAGAAGTGGAGCGGGTGGAGCACACGCCGCAGGTGACGCTAACGCTGGCGGTGCCGTTTGCTCTGGAACAGCGGATACGGCTCTGGGCCGAACAGCATGCAGCACAGCTGGGGGAGGTGACATATGGCGAGCACGTGAGTATCACGCTGACCTGCCAAGTTACAGACCAAGATGATTTGCGTGCTTTGTGTGCAGCCGAGCAAATAGCAGTGACACGCCCGTAGCAGCCTGTTGTGTTTCGATAGCGTCTTTCACTTTTCACTTAGGGCCGGTTGGGCCAATTCAGCAAGAGCCGCTTTCCCTGGCCGTATTTCGCGCTACGCTACCGGGTAATGTACCCCAATAATGAGGATGCTCCATGACGAATCAACCGGTAGGGATTGCCCTTCCCGACGGGCATGTAATGCGCGCTCGTTGGCTGCGGCCAGCAGGCCCCCAGCCACATAAGGCGGCGGTGATCGCCATCCACGATATTTTTGGCTATACCGATGACATTGAGCGTATTGCCACGCGTTTGGCGGATAACGGTTATCCGGTGCTGGTACCCGATCTCTATGACTTGCCTGGCAGTAAGGCACTGTGTGTGGTGAAAACCCTTAAGGCCCATGAAACCGGCAAAGGAACCGCGTTTGTTCAGCTGGAGGCTTGCCGTAAATGGTTGCTAGCGCAGACGGATGAGCCGGTATCCCAGGTGGGTGTTATGGGCTTTTGTATGGGGGGGCGTTTCGCCGTGCTCTATGCCAGCCAGGCGCCGGTGCAGGTCGTCGCTCCTTTCTATGGTGGTATTCCGAAAAAGGCCGAGACGTTACGTGGTATTTGCCCTGCGGTGGGAGGTTGGGGCAAGCAAGATATGCTGTTCGGTGATCATGGTGAACGACTGGCCAGCCATATGGAATCGCTGGGAGTGCCGCATGATATTCGCAGCTATGACGATGTGGGGCATTCGTTCATGAATGACCACCAGACCTTCACCTTTAAGAAGCTAGGGCCGTTACCGCCGCTTCGGTCGAAGTTTGATGCAGGGGCTTCGGAAGATAGTTGGCAGCGCGTGTTGGCTTTTTTCGAGAAGGTATTCAGCGGTGAGTTGGATGCCACCGCTTAAGCCTTAGCCAGACAAGCCCCGTGCCTTTGCTGCCGAAAGCGAAGCAACGCGGGCAGGATCAGATACGGCTGAGCCTTTAACTATAAGAGGGCAGCCGGCGGCTAATGGCGGGGCTCACCATGCTCCGTTAGCTAGGCCGCTGGCGAGGCGGAAACTCGCATAGATCAGCGATCAAGCATTCTCCGCACTTGGGTTTACGGGCGGTGCACACATAGCGGCCATGCAGAATTAGCCAGTGATGGGCGTCACGTAGAAACTCCTCCGGCACCAGCCGCACTAGGCGTTTTTCTACCTCCAGCACATTTTTACCCGGAGCAATGCGGGTGCGGTTGGAGACGCGGAAGATGTGGGTGTCCACGGCCATGGTGGGGTAGCCGAAGGCAGTATTAAGCACCACGTTGGCGGTTTTGCGGCCAACACCGGGAAGGGCTTCTAGCTCTTCACGGGTGCGGGGTACCTGGCTCTCATGCTGTTCGATCAATATTTTACACAGTTGAATGATGTTTTCGGCCTTGGAATTAAACAGGCCGATGGTCTTGATGTACTCTTTGAGCCCATCTACACCTAGAGCGAAAATCGCCTCTGGCGTATTCGCCACCGGATATAGCCGCGCGGTGGCTTTGTTGACGCCCACATCCGTGGCCTGGGCTGAGAGCACCACGGCAACCAGTAGCTCGAAATCCGACTGGTATTCCAGTTCGGTGGTCGGGTGTGGATTCTGGGCACGCAGACGAGAAAAAATTTCAGTACGTTTTTCGCGATTCATATCATCTTCCTGTGTTCGCGAGGCAGTATAGCGAATCAAGTGGCTACTGTGAGGGGTAACCCCTGTGAACGGTGGTGTGTCAGGTCCGGATAGACGGATCAAAAAGGAGAGTTAGATGCAGTTTTCCGCCATGGAAACCCTGATGATCGCCTTGTTGGTTCTTGGGTCAGGTCAGTGGCTGGTGCACCGGGTGTCCATCCTTTCCCGGTTGAATATGCCGGAACCGGTGGTGGGCGGTTTGTTAGCAACCATCATTGTGACCGGGCTTCAGCTTGGTGGGCTTTCCCTAACGTTCGATGAAAGCATGAAGATACCCTCCATGCTTTTTTTCTTTGGGGCGGTGGGCCTAGCTGCAGATTTTCGTCTGCTGAAGCAAGGTGGCTGGGCCATGTTGTTGTTTGCGGTGTTAGTGATCGTATTGGTGGCACTGCAAGATCTGGCCGGGGTTGGCATGGCCAAGATCTTGGGCCTAGAGCCTTACTACGGGTTGATCGGTGGCTCGGTGACCATGACCGGGGGCCACGGTACCGGCGCAGCTTGGGCCGGGGTGTTCGAAAAAGATTTTGGGTTAACCGGGGTGTCGGAGCTGGCGGCAGCATCAGCCACCTTTGGTCTGATATTTGGGGCCTTGCTGGGCGGTCCGCTGGCCATGTTTTTGATTCGCCGTTATCGGCTCGCGGCTCCTGCCCATGGGGCCGCTGAAGATGCCTCAGCCTACGACAAGGCAGAGAAACCACACCCTATTTCCGCAGGCAGTGTGATTCGGATTTTAATGTTACTTTCCATCGGCGTTGTTGTCGGTAAAGCGGCGGCAGAAACGTTTGCCTCTGTGTTCCGCTTGCCGACGTTTGTCTGGGTGTTGTTCGTGTGCATCCTGCTGGGCAATACTGCGCGCCGTCTATGGAAGGTCAATGATGCCACCATTGATGTGGTGGGCAATACGGCGTTGGGAATTTTTCTGGCAATCACGCTGATGAGTTTGCAGCTGTTGCAGTTAGTGGATCTGGCTTTGCCGATGTTGGCAATGCTGATCGGACAGGTGCTGTTGGCGTTGGCCTTCATTACCTTTGTCACCTTCCGCCTGATGGGGCGTAACTACGATTCGGCAGTGCTCTGTGCAGGCCACTGTGGTTTTGCCATGGGGGCAACACCAACCGCGGTGGCGAATATTCAATCTGTGACACAGCATCATGGCCCCTCACCGTTGGCGTTTATTATCGTACCGGTGGTGGGGGGCTTTATCGTGGATATTGCTAATGCCACTATCATTCAAACGTTTGTATCGATGTTGTCGGGATGATGGCCTGCAGACAGCGCACTGCTATGTGCAGAAAGCCCAAAAAAAGAAGCCCGCTAATGCGGGCTTCTTTTTGCGTAGTTGGCGTTATTGCGTGACCACGTCGCCATCTTCAATGCGGAGCCGTTCGCCGGGTTTCTTGTCCATGCGAATGGTCTGTTCGTTGTCATTGAAGGTATAGGTCACGTCATAGCCTTCGGTCCGGCTTTTGTTTTCCATTACCGTATTGCAACGCTGCTCTGTTGCAGTGTAAGTGTTTTTTTCCTGCATTCCTTTTTGGATCTGGTTGCCAGCCACACCGCCGGCAATGGCACCACCTGCGGTGGCGGCATCTTTACCGCTGCCGCCGCCAAACTGGTGGCCCACAACGCCGCCGATAACGGCACCAACCACACTACCGGTGACCCGGTGTTGGTCTTTGACCGGTTTTTTGCGCTCTACACTCACTTGCTGGCAAACCTCACGGGGTTCTTGCCAGCTTTTCACTATGGGTTCCACATTGAGCACTTTTGCATAGCCTGATTTTTGTGGGGTAACGGCCTGATAAGCCCCATAGCCCACACCCGCGATGGCCACGGCACCCACAATACTTAAGGTGGCAATTGCTGCGCTTTTCATGGCTGACTCCTTATTTGTTAGTTGTGTTCATTATGATTCAGTAGCAGTGAAAATGTTCGCTGTGTGGCTCACAACAAGTGCAAAAGAATGTGAATTGTGCTGTTCAACAGAGTAAAAATATTTACATGCACAGCAAATAAATGAGCATGATGGCCTCTTCCTCATTTTTTTATATGAAGAAGAGGTCATGGCAAATGGGCGCGGCACCATTGAGGTTTTGGTGGCCACTTTTGTTGGTTGAGCCGCTCCTACGAAGAGGGCGTAGGAGGGCAAGAAGGCGACAGGCTTGGCTAGCCGACTTTTCCGGTGGTGCGCACCCGACGGCTGGTTTTAGGTTCGTCGCTGGCTTTGCGTTTCTGGACTTCTTTGATGCGCTTGTCGATGACGTTTTTACCCGCGATGATCAGCCCCAACCCAAGGAAGGCGCCGGGCGGCAAGATGGCGAGCAGGAAACCGCCGTAGTTATCGATGACCGTGAGCTCCCAATGGGCAGCCATGGGGCCGAAGAGCAGCTGCATGTTGCTGAACAGTGTGCCTTGGCCTACCAGTTCGCGCATGCCACCGAGAATCAGCAAGATCACCAAAAAGCCCATGCCCATCATCACGCCGTCCACCATAGCGGGCAGAACCGCATTTTTACTGGCGAAGGCATCGGCGCGGCCCAGCACGGTGCAGTTGGTTACGATCAGCGGAATGAAAATGCCGAGGATTTCATACAGCTCAAAGGTGTAAGCCTGCATCAGCATTTCGATCACGGTTACCATGGCCGCGATGATCATTACGAAGGCAGGCAGGCGCACAGCATCGGTAACGTAATGACGAATCAGTGATACGCAGGCGTTGGATCCCATCAGCACCACCAGCGTTGCCAGGCCCAGGCCCATGGCGTTGACCACGGACCCGGTAACTGCCAGCAAAGGGCACAGGCCGAGAATCTGCACGGTGGCCGGGTTGTTATTCCACAAGCCGTCCATGCTGATCTTTTTGTAGTTCACATCACTCATCACAGGTCTCCACCGGGGTGGTGTCTGCAGGGGCGCTGAAGACGTGGTTCTGGTTAGCCGAGAAATACTGTAGCGCGCGGTGCACGGCGCCGACTACCGCACGGGGGGTAATGGTGGCGCCGGTAAAGCTGTCGAACTCGCCGCCGTCTTTCTTTACGGCCCAGCCTGCCGCCTCTGGGTTGCCCAGAGAATGGCCATTGAAGCCAAGAATCCAGTCAGACTTTTTGGTTTCGATACTGTCCCCCAAACCCGGGGTTTCATTGTGAGGCGGCACCACGCGCACGCCTTGCACTTGGCCTTGGGTATCCACGCCGACAATCAAGGCAATGGCGCCGCCGTAGCCATCCGGGGCGTTGGCTTCCAGAACGGCACCGCTGTTCTCGCCATTAAGCCGGGCACGGTATAGGTGCTGCTCGCTGCGGCCCAGCAGGGGATCGTTCACGGTGATACGGTCGGCAAGCAAGTCGTTGTCGTGCTGATGATGAGGCATCACCTGATTCAATGAGGTCATCAGCGCTTGCTGCTTGTTGCAGCGCACCTGATCTAACGTGGCTTCATTGGTAATGGCCAGGGTGGCGGCTGTGCCAATGGCAAACAGCCCGAGGATCACCGCGTTCTTGGTGATGGCATAGCGCATCATCAGTTGGTCCCTCGGTTGGATGACTTATGCCCGTAGGTCCGTGGCTGGGTGTAGTAATCAATGAAGGGGGCGGACAGGTTGAGCAGCAATACCGAAAATGCCACCGCGTCCGGGTAGCCGCCAAAGGTGCGAATCACCCAGATCAGCACGCCGATCAGCAAGGCATAAACCAGCCGGCCCATGCGGCTGGTGGCGGCACTGACCGGGTCGGTGGCGATAAAGAATGCCCCCAGCATGGCGCCACCAGAAAACAGCTGAAAGAGCGGGTCGGCAAAGCGGACCGGATCAATCAACCAGGCAAGCAGAGCCGGTAAGCCTAGGCCTGCGAGAAAGCCCGCAGGAATGTGCCAGGTGATGATTTTGCGGCTAATGAGATACAGGCCGCCGAGCAGGAATGCCAGGTTGACCCATTCCCAACCCAGCCCGGCAAACTGGCCATGCAGAATACTGTGGCTGGCCAGCTCTATCTCGCTGCTTGCCCCGGCACTGTGGACGGTGCGGAAGGTGTCTAGTGGGGTGGCACCGCTGAGCCCGTCTACCGGCAGTTGCCCGGTAAACAGCTGCCAGCTTTGCAGCAACGATAACGGTTCGCCGGGCGCCAGCCATTGAGTCATGGCCACCGGGAAGGAAATGAGCAGCAGCACATAGCCGACCATGGCCGGGTTGAAGGGGTTCATGCCAAGGCCGCCGTATAGCTGCTTGGCTACGATGATGGCAAAGCTGACACCCACCAGGGTGAGCCACCAGGGGGCGGTGGGCGGCAACGCTAAACCAAGCAGTACCGCAGTCACCACCGCACTGTAGTCTTTCAGGTAGAAGGCGATATTGCGGCCACGGGCTTTTAGGAATAACGCTTCACTGACCAGCGCAACAATCACCGCCCAGAGCACGTTGATCACCGACCCCCAGCCAAACTGCCAAGTGAGTACGGCAAGGCCGGGCAGGGTGGCGTAGATCACCTGGCGCATAAACGCGCCGGTGTTGTTTTTCACCGTGGCATGGGGTGACGTTGAGGTAATCAGGCTCATTGATATATCCCATGTGTGGCCGAACGCGCCGATATTGAGGGCGCGAGAATCGCGCTGCCAGCGACGCTCCTGCAGAAGGTCAGCGCCTGGGAGCCTGCATCCGGCGTCAGGGTTATATTCATTCTGCCAATCCTTGTTCTTCTAGCGCTTGCTTGAGCGCCTTGCGGGCAATCTGGGTTTCGCTTTCCAGCGCCTGAAGTTCCGAGCTTAGCGCTTCAAGGGTGTCTTCCGACGCACTGCTGCGTTGCTGTTCCAGTTCCTGCTGTTTGTCTGCCAGAGCACTTTCTGCGCGGGCGACTTCCAGTTTCAGGGTTTTCAGGTCTTTGCCGGTATGGGCACGAATGTCGGCTTTGGCTTCTTCGATCAGTGCATCCAGTGCATCACGGGCGTTGTCCGCCTTGGCTTTGAGCTTGTCGATTTTGCCCTGCATAGCGCTGAGTTCGTCGGCGCTGGCGGTTTCGTTGCGCTCGGCCCGTTCGAAGGCAGCGTGGGCTTCCTTGTATTGCTTGTGCGCCATGTTATAGGCGGTTTTTAAGCCCTTAAGGCGTTTCTGCCGTTTGGCCGCCTGTTCCGGGTCGACTTCAGTCAACGACTGCGGCGCCTGTTCTTCCGTAACCGCAGGGCGGTCGGTGGCCGCCGGCGGGGCTGCTGCGGGCGTTGGCGTAGGTGCGGGTACAGTGGGCGCGGCGGCTTTGGCATCGCGTAGGTCGGCTTTTAGCTGATCCGCGATAGCTTTTAGGCGGTCTGCCTCGGCGCGAAGCTCGGCCACGTTATCGGCGCCCTCTTCATCGGCCTGCTTGGCTGCTTTTACCGCCGCCTTGTAGGCCATGGAGGCTTCGCCAACCTGTTGCTTCAGCGCTGTTACCGGGTCGGTTTTAGCTGTGGCGGGCGCTGTTACAGGCGCAGCGGTGGCTGGCGCGCTGGCCTTGGCGTCACGGAGCTCGGCTTTCAGTTGGTCGGCAATGGCTTTCAACCGGTCTGCTTCGGCGCGGAGTTCGGCAGCGTTATCATCGCCGTTCTCATCGGCCTGTTTGGCCGCTTTCACTGCGGCCTTGTAAGCGGAGGAGGCTTCACCGACCTGTTTCTTCAACTCGGCAACCGGGTCTACCTGTGTGGCCGGTGCGCTGGCCGCTGGTGCATTGGCTTTGGCATCGCGCAGCTCAGCCTTGAGTGCGTCAGCGGCGGCTTTCAGTGTGTCTGCCTGGGCTTTCAATTCCGCCACATTGTCTGCGCCTTCGGCTTCCGCTGCTTTGGCGGCTTTCACTGCCGCCTTGTACGCGCTGGAGGCCTCGCCGACCTGCTTCTTGAGTTTGGCCACCGTATCTTCTGCCGGGGCTGCCGCAACGGGGGAGCCGTCTTTGGCATCACGCACTGCCGCTTTGGCCTGGTCGGCCACGGCTTTTAGGCTCTCCGCCTGGGCTTTCAGTTCGGCCACGTTGTCTGCGCCATCGGCCTCTGCGGCCTTGGCCGCTTTCACTGCGGCTTTGTAGGCTTTTGAGGCATCCAGTGACGCCTGTTTCAGGGCGGCCACATCCACGGAACTGGCGGCGGCCGGGCCGGTTTCCTTCTTCTTGCGATTGGCTTCCAGGCGCGCCTGGCGACGGGCTTCTTTTTCTGCCTGTTCGTGCTCGATGCGAGCCTGCCGGGCTTCGAAGCGCTGGCGAGCCTTGTCGGCTTTTAGCTGGTCTGCGGCCTGTTGGCGAACTTCGGCCTTGGCGTAGCGGTAGTACTGCACCAAGGGAATATGGCTGGGGCATACATAGGCACAGGCACCGCATTCGATGCAGTCCATCAGGTTGTGATGCTGTGCTTTTTCCAGGTCGTCATTCTTGGCGTGCCAGTACAGTTGCTGGGGCAGCAGGTTGGCTGGGCACACTTCCGCGCAGGAACCACAGCGAATACAGGGTTGTTCCGGTGGCGGTTCCGGCAGCTCTTCCGGGCTGGCAGCAATAATGCAGTTGGTGGTTTTGACCACCGGCACAGCCGGGTTGTGCAGGGTGAAGCCCATCATTGGCCCACCCATGACCAAACGGCCAATCTCCAGGCCAGCCAAGTTGCCATAGGCCAGTAAATCGCGCACCGGGGTGCCCAGCAGCACCTCGTAGTTACCGGGCTGGCTGACGCCATCGCCGGTGAGGGTGGTGACCCGCGATATCAGTGGCTCGCCATCACACACGGCCCGTTTAATGGCATAGGCCGTGCCCACGTTTTGGCATACCACGCCCACCTGGGCAGGCAATTGGCCACTGGCCACTTCCTTGCCGGTGAGCAACTGGATTAGCTGCTTCTCACCGCCGGAGGGGTATTTGGTGGGCACCACGCGCACTTCAATATCGCAGCCTTTGCAGGCCCGCTTGATCGCGGAAATGGCCTCGGGCTTGTTGTCCTCGATACCGATTAAGGTACGGCGAGGATTGAGAAGGTATTGAAGAATATGAATGCCAGTAACGATTTGCTCGGCACGTTCGCGCATCAGGCGGTCGTCGGCGGTGATGTAGGGTTCGCACTCCACCGCATTGATGATCAGCTGCTCTACGCGCTGGTGGTCGCCCAAGTTAACTTTGATGCTGGTAGGGAAGCCGGCGCCGCCCATGCCGGCAATGCCCGCGTGGCGAATTATATCGACCAGCTCCGCCGGGCTTTTTTCGGTGAAATCGGTAACGCCTTGGTGTTCAATCCACTGGTCTTCGCCATCGGTATCGATGACGATACATACGGCATCCATTCCTGACGGGTGTTGTATGGGGCGTGGGCCGATAGCGCTGACCGTGCCAGAGGTGGGCGCATGAATGCCCGCGCTCACCGCACCGACGGGTTCGGCAATCATTTGCCCTTTAAGGACCTTGTCACCAGGTGCCACCAATGGCTTGGCAGGCGCGCCGATGTGCATGTTCAACGGCAACACCAGCTGCTGTGGCAGCGGGCCGGCCATAATGGGCGTGCCGTTGGACAAGTGTTTCATTTCCGGCGGATGAATGCCGCCATGGAAGTCATGAATCTTTCCAGCAGGAGTCGCCGAGCGCCGCACGCCTGATGCCAGGCGGGCAAAAATCGAGCGGGGCTTCTGCGCTTTATCGGTTTGGGCCTGACTCATAGCAAAAACCTCCCGCCATGGGCGAGCGGAGCAGGTTGGCAAAGCACCCGCATCATGCGCGTGGTGTTATGTATCGGGTGTGTCATAAATTCACCACCTCGATACGGCTGTCCGGGCGTTCACCAATGCCGGCCGGGCGCTGCCAGCCCCAGGTTTGCAGGGTGGGCTTCACTTCCAGCATATCAATGCAATCCACCGGGCAGGGCTCCACGCAGAGGTCGCAGCCGGTGCACTCATCCACAATGACGGTGTGCATCAGCTTGGCGGCGCCGACAATGGCATCTACCGGGCAAGCCTGGATGCACTTGGTGCAGCCAATACACTCGTCTTCACGGATGTAGGCCACCTTGGCCACGTTAGCGTCTTCCGCGCCTTCATCATCCAGCGTCAGTTCTTCGCGGCCCAACAGTTCCGATAACGCAACAACCGTGTCTTGCCCCCCTGGCGGGCAGCGGTTGTGCTCTTCGCCTTCAGCAATGGCTTCTGCGTAGGGGCGACAGCCCGGATGGCCGCACTGGCCGCATTGGGTTTGGGGCAGCAATGAGTCGATTTGGTCGACGATCGGGTCGCCTTCCACTTTGAACTTTTCCGAGGCAAAACCCAGCACCGCACCGAACACGGCGGCCAAAGCTAGCAGGGCGGCGACAGCAATCAGTACACCACTCATAGCTTGATCAACCCGGAAAAGCCCATGAACGCCAGCGACATCAAGCCAGCGGTAATCAGGCCGATGCTGGGGCCGCGAAAAGCTTCGGGCACGTCGGCCACGGCAATGCGCTCACGCATGGCAGCAAACAGAATCAGTACCAGGGAAAAACCAATGGCGGCGCCGAAACCATAGGTCAGCGACGACATAAACGTGGCGTCTTCCTGGCGAACATTCAGCAGAGCCACGCCCAGCACGGCACAGTTAGAGGTAATGAGGGGCAGAAAGACGCCCAGCACCCGGTACAGCAAGGGGCTGGCTTTCTTAACAAACATTTCGGTGAACTGCACGGCCACGGCGATCACCAAAATAAAGCTGATGGTGCGCAGGTATTCAAGTTCAAAGGGCACCAGAATGTAGGCCCAGGTCAGGTAGGCAAGCACCGAAGACAGGGTCAGCACGAAAGTGGTGGCCAAAGACATACCCATGGCGGTCTCCACTTTATTGGAAACCCCCATGAATGGGCACAGCCCAAGGAACTGCACCAGCACGAAATTGTTCACCAGCACAGCGCTGATCAGAATCAGGACGTACTCAGTCATGTGATCGCAGGCTCGCTTGCCGAAAATAGGAGTAAACGCCATGTTTACAAGGCGTTAAGGGTGCATAGTATGCGGCAGCGCCTGTATTGGCTCAAGAATGATAGCGAATAAGCTTAATAGGCAGAGGGATACAGGCCATTGGTGGTCTTTTAAGCAGTTGAACTGCTTTTGCCACTATTTTGCCGCCCAGAGGGGGCAAACGGTTGCGGTGGGCCGGGCAATCCAGTATCCAAGACAGACGAAAGACCCCGTACCCCTAACCTTGTTGATTGGGAGAAACCTGTGCCTGCCTTACCCCGCGATTTTGACCGTGATGGTCTGCTCGAATATTCCGTGGTTTTCACCGACCGTTCCCTGAACCATATGTCACAGCGCTTTCAGCAGGTGATGCGGGATATCTCATCGACCTTGAAGCAGGTCTATAACGCGCATTCGGTGACCGTGGTGCCCGGCGGCGGCAGCTATGGCATGGAAGCGGTGGCCCGGCAGTTTGCCACCGATCAATCTTGCCTGGTGATCCGCAATGGCTTCTTCAGCTTCCGCTGGAGCCAGATCTTCGAGATGGGCAAGATTCCCGCCAAAGAAACCGTGCTCAAGGCGTCACCGGTTAGTGACCAGCCGCAAGCGGCGTTTGCACCGGCTCCTATTGAAGACGTGGTCGCGGCGATTAAGGCTGAAAAACCGGCCATGGTGTTTGCGCCTCATGTGGAAACGGCGTCCGGCATTATTCTGCCCGATGACTACATCAAACAGGTGGCAGATGCAGTGCACAGCGTGGGTGGCCTGTTCGTGCTCGACTGCATTGCCTCCGGCACCATCTGGGTGGATATGCAGGCGTGCGGCGTGGATGTGTTAATCAGCGCGCCACAAAAAGGCTGGAGCAGCTCGCCGTGCAGCGCACTGGTGATGCTCAGCGAAGCGGCCGACAAGCGCCTGCAGGAGACCACCAGCACCAGCTTTGCCTGCGACCTGCGTAAATGGCGCGACATCATGATTGCCTATGAAAACGGCGGCCATGCCTACCACGCCACCATGCCCACCGATGCGCTGACCGCTTTCCGCGACACCATGCTGGAAACCGTGGAACGTGGCCTGGACACCGTTAAAGCCCAACAGTGGCAGCTGGGCAAGGCAGTCCGTGCGTTGATGGCTGAGCATGGTTTTGCCAGCGTGGCGGCACCGGGCTTTGAAGCTCCCGGCGTGGTGGTGTCCTACACCGGCGACGATGGCATTAAAAGTGGCGCGGCGTTTGTGGCGCAAGGTCTGCAGACCGCAGGCGGTGTGCCTCTTATGTGTGACGAACCGGCGGACTTCAAAACCTTCCGTGTTGGCCTGTTTGGCTTGGACAAACTCGGCGACGTGGATGTGGCGGTGGCCCGCCTCAAAACCGCACTGGATCAAATTGGCTAGCCTTTTCACGGGCAGGGTAGGGGCGCTGGCAGTATTGCTGGCGTCCGTGTTCGTTAATCCTTCAGCACAGGCGGAGGAAAGCATGGACGAGCCGCAATGCGTTGTGTTGTTGCATGGGTTGGCCAGAACCGCCCATTCAATGAAGAAAATGGAAACGGCCCTGGAGAAAAGCGGTTATGCCGTGGTTAATCAGGGCTATCCTTCTACCAAAAAGAACATTCAAACCCTTGCCGCTGAAACCCTTCGCGCCGCACTGAATAAATGCCCACCCAACGGGGCGGTTCATTTTGTCACCCACTCCATGGGTGGCATTTTGCTGCGCCAGTATCTCAGCCAACATACGATTCCACGCCTGGGCAGAACCGTCATGCTCGGCCCACCCAATCAGGGCAGTGAAGTCGTCGACCGCCTCGGTAGCTGGGCGCCATTCCAGTGGTTCAACGGCCCAGCCGGCAGCCAAATGGGCACCGGCCCGGATAGCATCCCCAACCAGCTTGGCCCAGTGGATTTTCCGGTGGGAGTCATTGCCGGCAACCAAACCATCAATTTTCTGCTCTCCACCCAACTTCCCGGCCCCAATGACGGCAAAGTCACCGTGGAAAGAACCAAAGTCGAAGGCATGCAGGATCATTTGGTATTGCCGGTGACGCATCCGTTCATGATGCGAAACGGCGCGGTGATTGAGCAGGTAAAGGTGTTTTTGGAAACGGGGCAGTTTTCCCCTGAGGGGTAGAAAAGCCCGAGTATCACTGGCGTTGACCTGCTTTCAACGCAACCTTGGTTTGAGCTCTGTGTAGCAACTTGGCTATGGCACCACAAAGGGCTGTTATGCCAGGCCGTTTCGTCGGTCATCATCAACAACAGGCTGCTAATAGGGAAACGGTTGAGCTAGGGGGGAACCGCTTATAGGGTTCTGATTACCCTACATTAATGGGTGTTTAACTTGAAAAAACCACTTCTATATTTCATTGGGCTTATTGGCTCAGGGATTACGTGCCTGTTATCAGGCATTTATTACGCTGTCATATGTCAGCAGGGATGCGATTATTTGGCTGCTCCGGCTATCTATCCATATTTTGCGTTCTGGGTTTTTCTTATCTTTTCATCCTATCTTCTGGTCAAGCTTGTCATGCTGGTTTTATCCAAAAAATAAGACGCAAAAAAAAGCGCAGAAGATTCGGAAATACAAAAGCACGCGAGGGGCAGGTCTTGCCCCGTGATCCAAGGGGAAAAAGGCAATATCTGACGCCGAAATTGTTCACTGCTTGTAATAGCAGGTGGCTATATTTATCTGAAGCCTCAGCCGCCCATGTCACTGGCTGGAAAGTACAGTGACTCGATCCTTGTTTCCTTTTCCTTCACGAGCAATCAGCTCCCCCAGGCCGAATCAATGGGAACCCGTGCTCAACAGAACGGGGCCCAAATGCGTGTAGGTGATATCTCAAGATTCGCTAAGTCATTGATCTTTTGTTCGAGTTGCGACTTAAATGTGCATGGGGTCCCCGGAAATAGGCCGCTCGTTCGAGTTTTGTCAGATGGGAAAAGTTCTCACCTCTTGGGTAAGTTGCTAAATGTTATGGGTTTATCGGAATTATATACGGTAGCCTGTTAAGAAATATGTCGAAAAAAGATATGTCGAATCGTTCGAGTGAATACGCTGTTAGGTTTCGAAAATGTCTCCTTTAGATTTCTACATCGGCTTGGCAATTACCAACATCGTTGTTCTTGGTGGTTGGGCTTTCTCAATTGTCCAGAACAAAGTAGCACTTCGTCGTGAGCGACGCGTATCTCAATTGGCTGCTGCCTACGATACCTTTGTCCGCGTAGGAATAGATGGTGGTCGGCCTGTTCGCATAAATGCGGCTGGGGAGCTCGACGATTACACCCGGGAATTTGAACACGCTGTTGCAACGGTGCATCTCTATGGAACAGAGGAGGAGGCGGAGCTTACAAATATTTTTGTTAGGCAACTTACCGGAAAAAATCATTACAGTGCGGATGACCTCGTCAATGCTCTGCGGAACGATATAAGAAAAGAGATGGGAATGGCTGCGCTCAAGCATGCACCAACATATTTAAAGCAAACTATTACTGATAATCGGGTTCGCCCCACGAATGAAGCCAAAACCTAACAAATTGTTGTAGTTCGTTCCGGCCTGCGGCCTCCACCGGACGCCCTTGAGGGGGCGCCGCTAAACAAAAGCGTTATATTTTTCAGATATCGTATAAAGGAGATTCGAATGTTTAACATAAAAAAAATATTGGTAGTGTTCTGCTTTTTGGCTATAGCGGGGTGCGCCTCATCTCCCTCGACGGTTGAAAAAGAAGAAGCAGCAGTAACTTCCGCAAAGATTGAAACAGAAATTCTTGGGATAGGAGTGGTAGAACTGGTAAGTGAAAGAAAAACGTTCGATCCAATTCCCATACCAAATTACTACTATGGCCAGTTATTGATCGATACAACTTTATATAAGTCTGCTGTTGAAGGTCCAGAAGCACAAAAACTTATGAACTATGTTGTAAGTCTTTTTGGGGAGGAAAGAAAACAATTTGGAATAAGTGTTGTGCCAACCTTGAATGGCGTCAAGCTTCCGGAGTTTGTTGTTTTTTCCTATATATACGATAGTGAAGGTCAATCATGGAAAAGTGATTTAACAAAAAAATACAGATCGCCTGCGATTCCGATTTCCGATTTCAGTAAAATAGGCTTTAAATTTAAATATGTGTCATCGAATGATAAAGATGTTCGAATAATAAGTACAGTTTCAGATATTGTCTCTAGTTATGGCGGGATTTCTCCGGGATCATGGGCAATTTCAACAATATCTTCACCGAAGGTTAAAGAGGCCGCTCAAGCGGTTGACGATATTATCTCGAAGATGTTAAGCAATTCAATTGAATCAAATGTTAACAATGCACTGGAGCCAGTAAGTGATGGGAGTAAAGACGTCGTTTACCGTGTGTCCACGGTAAAAGATGATAAGTTAGCAGACATAAAGTTCTCAACTCGATTGTTTACCAGCTTAGTTTCTGGTCGTGTATTAAAGAACACAAGTGTTCCGAGTAACTACCGAGATGCCATCCCTACGGTTGATCCTTTTTCAAATCCTCTTAATAGAATTAGGGTTTACGGAGGTAGTGAGGAGACCTTAAGTGACGAACTTCGAAAGAATGGTATGCTTAGAGATTTGACTAATGCGAATAGTCCAGAAGCCTTTCGGCAGAGTTGCAGAGATATTATCGACAAATTATCCAGTAGTTACGGTCTCAATGTTTTTGATAGCTTAAACTCCATGAGAAACGCTCTTACATTAACAAAATTCGTTAAAGATAAAACGCTATATAATAGCGGTTGTTTAACTAAAGGAGAGTTTAATCTATTGAATAAAATGGGAGTTCCGTTAAATTTTGAAGGCGATTTAGCAGTAACACCTCTGGACAATGGTACGCTAAAGAAGCTAGCCGGCTTCTTTAAATCACCTGTGGCAAATGTTGGTTTTGAAGGAACAATATTGAATTTATTTGAGGAGAATGTGCGTATTACATCTGGTTCTGATAATTTGAATGCTTTCCCTGAAGAAGTTGCGATAATAGATCGTCAAAATTTGGTACAAAGATTTAAACTTCTAAATGCTGCAACAGTATGTTGTTGGGGAGGGAGCGTATTAAACGGCGAAGGTGAACCAATAAATAACTCAAGGCCGCTGTACTTTCGAACCTTAATTTCTAAAGTTTTGTATGCAATGGAGCTATATCAACCTATGAAAGACAAGCCCGTAGATTTTGTCAGGATTAGGGTGTTAAACGAAGGCGATATATCCCAAAAGGCAAGAGAGTTGCTAATGAGTCCAGCTAAACCTCTAGTTGAGGGGTATCAAACAGATGTGATTGCGTTAGCTGGCGAAATATAACAATCGGTTGCTGCCGGACAGTCAAAAGCTCCGGCCAAAAAGCGGCCTCCACTTTTGCCTGCCGCAGAACCGGGCGTTAGGCGCATAGGAGAGTTGGGTGCCAGGACTGAAAGAAATCTGCGAAAACCTTAGCACTCATTCGAAGATGCTCGCGCAATCTTCAGAGGATAAATGGTCGGATAGTTCGTCTCCAGTAGATGAACCGGTGCGGAGGATCCTTCTTAGGGGTTCAGAAATCATTCGGGGAGCTACCAATCTCGGCTTGTCAGAGAATCCGACAGCATTGGGCATCTTATCTCGGCAATTACTGGAGTTGTTTATCTCGCTACATTGGGTGATATCGGATCCAGAACGTGCGGCAAGGTACGCGGAGTTTCCTACAAATGAACTCGATAGGCTTGCCCAGATGGCTATGAAAGACGGATTGCTGTCCGTCAAGTCAAAAGAAGATGGCGCGGATGTCACCAATGATTTTCTATCGACTAGAAACAAGCCGAAAAAAGGCGTTTCGATTGAGCAGCAAGCCCGTGAGTCTGGAATTTTAGATCTGTATCAGATTCTCTACAGGTTTATGTCATTGGAAACACACGGGAAGTCTGAAACAGTCGTTAACCCAGCCGAACGTTCCGAAGTGACATTGGAGCACCTTCAAACGATAGGTGCGATATCACAAGTGTTTGGGCATACGGCGATTTTATGGCTTCTTCATCGCCAGAAGATAACCAATGAGAAAGTACGCGAGCTCTTGGGGGCTTAATAATGAGGTCGCCTAATGTCCACTCCCCCGATACAAGAATCCCTGAAAAAGCTGACCCCGGAATTGGAGAGGTTAAGCATATCTCCTTCCCGGAATTTTCGGCTGTCGATAAAGGTTATCAGGTTACGCTTTCTGGCTCTCTGAGCCCTTGGGTGAATTACGGCCTGTTGAGAATGTGTAGGCCGAGTTAGGCGTAGCCGTAACCCGGCACCTGCGCAGCTTTCAGGCCGCGCTTTCTTATGTGATTTCCTGTGTTGTTGGGGCGTACTGGTTGGCGTCGGTGGTGTATTCCGCGTGGCCGTATTCCACCAGTAATTCCTTGATTCTCTTTACCAGTATTTTATCCGCTATCTTGTTGGCTACCGGTATGTCTTGCAGGGTTCGGTAGGCGATGAGGCGGGGGAGTACTAACAGGTTGCCCACAGTAAACAGGGCATAGTCGATCAGGTGGGGTTCCACGCCCATTTCTTGCGCTTTTGATTTGTCTTTACGGCCCAGAAAGGCCTGGGTGAAGAAGACTTTAGAAAAGCTGCGCTCAACCAGGTTGTGCGCTTTGCTGAGAAGTTTTTTGTTTTTGCCTCGGTAAACGGACATGGTGGCGCGGGTGAGTTCGCCGCAGGTTTCGTCATCGTAGCCTTCGCGCAGGGTGCCGGAGTAGGTGAGCATGGTGTTGATGATCTCTGGTGCTTCGGCGGGCAGCAGTTCTTCGGGCAAGCCAAGTAAAAAGCACTGGTAGCGTGACAGTTCGACAATGGCTCGCTCGTTGGCGGTGAACTGTTTACGGCCTTTACGCAGTGCCCTGAAGGCCGTGAGGTAGGCAGGCATGGTGCCGGCGGGCATTTGGTCTACTTGGGGAATAGGAATGCCATATACCGCCGGGTCCCAAGGGCCGCCCTTGTCGATGGTGGCGCGTTTGATGATGTTGAAGCGCACCATGGAATGCATCAGACGGACCATGGCCGCGGCTTTGAAGCCGGGGCCGAACCGTTCCAGTGAGCCGGGGAGGGTGGCGGTGGTGAAGAAGCTGGCGGTTTCGTTGATGCGCTGGTTTACCGACTCGTTGGCCAAGGTGCCGGTGATGGCCATGGGCAGGCCGGAGTATTTGTTCATGAAGGTGGCCACAAAGGCACCGCGAATCACGTAGGGCGCCAAGTTGGCCATTTGATTGCGGCTCAGGCGCGCCCCTTCACGGACAAGGTCCATGTCTACCCAGTGCGGGGTGGATTCCATGGCAGAGATAAAATCGGTTAATTCCTGGGGTGCATCGTCCACGGCTTCCAGCCCTTTATCGCAGGCTTTTTTGAGCATGGTGATCAGGTGGCGAAACCCGTATTGCGGCATCAACGCGGCATAAGCATCAGACACGGTGTCGCCGAGCAGGGTGTAGGCCCGTGCCCGTTCGACTTTTTCTTTGTCCGCAAGAATGCCGGCGCGGTATTTGCGAGAAAAAGATTCCGGCAAGGCGCTGCGGGTTTTGATGTCATCGGTAAAGCGCTCCGGTGTGACATCGAAATCAATATCACCATAGAGAGAGGGAATCCGACTTTTTTGGGCGTGAACTTTTTCCCAAAGTGCCTCTAGTGACCGCGCCATTTCGCACCTCTAAAAAGACATTTAATTATCTGTATACATTGGGGTTATAGCGTACTGCTGGCAATGGCAAGAAAGAACGAGGATAGAACATGCGGATTTTTTTGGCCTGAAGGGGGACAGGCGCAGAGGTGATGCACGGTGATTAGAGTAAATAACGGGTAAGGGTATGTTTTCCTGAAGAAAGGTTTGTTTGGTTGGTGTTTCGTGAAGATATCCCTCTTTGCCGTTAAACGGTGGGGTAAACGGCAAAGAGGGTGGTTAGGTTCTGGCTAGCCTTGCTCCGCCATGGCTTCTTTATAGAG
This sequence comes from Alcanivorax sp. NBRC 101098, assembly GCF_001010505.1. Lineage (GTDB taxonomy): Bacteria > Pseudomonadota > Gammaproteobacteria > Pseudomonadales > Alcanivoracaceae > Alcanivorax > Alcanivorax borkumensis. The sequence goes on along the minus strand of NZ_AP014613.1, from coordinate 1,828,813 downwards.
TGACTTGCGCGGCTCGGCAAAAACCTTGCGCAGCATGGGTTCAAAGTAATCCAGTGGCAGGGTTTCTCCCTCCGGGTCGAATGCCGGCGAATCGTATTTGCTGACGAACTCCAGGGTTTGCCGATAGTGCGGGTGATCTTTGAAGTTCTCGCGCATGTCGCGATTCATGCCCAGGTAGTGGAAGAAATAGTAGCCTTGGAAGATGGCGTGGTGTTTCACCATCCAGTGGTTGGCCTCGCTGACGAAAGGCTCTAACAGCACGGCGGCCACGTCCGCGTGGTTGAAGGTGCCGAGAGTATCGCCGATGTCGTGCAGCAATGCGCAGACCACATATTCGTCATCTTTGCCGTCGCGATGGGCCAAGGTGGCGGTTTGCAGGCAGTGCTGGAAGCGGTCGATCTTGAAGCCGCCGAAGTCGCCTTCCAGCAGGCGCAGGTGAGTGATGATGCGATCGGGCAGGCCTTTGCTGAATTCACCGAAGGATTTGGCAATGATCTGCCAGTCCTCGCCGGTGCCCTGCTTCATGTGAGTAAAGTCGGCGCGGGGTGCGGTCATGTCATTCATGGTGCGCTCCTTATTCTGCGTAACCGGGGTTGTTGCGATCCAGCTTGCGCAGCAGGCCGGGCCACGCAAGGTTGCCGCCCATGCCCTTGGTGACCTGTGCCGCCTGTTGCTTGATGGTGTCGACGATGCCGGCGGGGATCGGGGTCAGCGGGCGGTTGCCAGACAGGGCTTGCACCTGGATTTCACAGGCCCGCTGCAAGATGAACATGCTCAGAAAGGTATCGGCGATGGTGCTGCCCACGGTGAGCAGGCCATGGTTACGCAGGATCATGAAGTTGGCGTCGCCCAAGTCGGCTTGCAGGCGGGCTTTCTCATCGTCGCGCAGGGCTACGCCTTCGTAGTCGTGGTAGGCAAGGCTGGCCAGCGGAAACAGGCTTTGTTGCGATAGGGCCAGCAACCCTTCCCGCTGGGCGGATACGGCGACGCCAGCGGTGGTGTGGGTGTGCATGACGCAGGCAGCATCATCGCGCACTGCATGGATAGCGCTGTGGATGGTAAAACCGGCCGGGTTGATGTCGTAATCGCTGTCGTCGAGCTTGTTTCCTTCCTGATCTACCCGCACCAGGCTGGATGCGGTGATCTCGTCGAACATCATGCCATAGGGGTTGATCAGGAAATGGTGCTCGTCGCCGGGTAGGCGGGCGGATAGGTGGGTAAAGATAAGATCATCCCAGCCGTGCAGGGCAATGAGCCGGTAGGCGGCGGCGAGATCCACGCGCAGCTGCCATTCTTCGGCGCTGACGGCGCTTTTTTTGGAGGGGATGGTAGCTGGGTTAAGAGTGACCTGGCTGTTCATGTAGCGCTCTCCCGTTATGTGGGGCTTATCTTGGGGTGTGCCCCTTATGATGTGGTCTGTTTTTTTACTCCCTCGAGTGTAGGCCGGGGGTTAGGGGGAAAACTGTCAACTGGTTTACAATTGGGCCATGACGAATGCGTATACGGTGCTGCGGTACTGCCCCTTATTGGCGGGTTTTCCGGACGAGGCGCTGCATGAAGCGGCGCGGCATGCACGTGTGCGGGCGTTTCAAGCCCATCAGCCGATTTATGAAAAGGGCGAACCTCAGTCCAATCTGTGTGTGATTGCCGAGGGCCAGGTGCGGATTAGTTCAGTGAATGCACAGGGCCAGGAAGCGGTGTTGATTATATTTGACCGCGGCACCTGGTTTGGCGACGCGGTGTTTTCCCCGGGGGCTGGGCGCGTCTATGGGGCCACGGCACAGGAGGCCGCCGTGCTGGTGGAGGTGCCGGGCCCTTATTTCCGTGACTTGCTGCAACGTTACCCGCAAAGCTATGCGGTGGTGCTGGATCTGATTAGCCAACGACTGTGGTCTGCCATTTCCATGATTGAAGAAGACGCCTTGCGTGGCACCCAGGCGCGAATAGGGCAGCGTTTGTTGTTTCTGTCGCAAATGCAGCGTGGCGGCAAGCCGGAAGGCGGACCGGTGACGGTGCGCCTGACCCGCGAACACATTGCCAATATGATGGGCATGACCCGCCAGGGGGTGCACCGGACGCTAAAAAACTTTGAGGCACAGGGGCTGATTACGCTGGGTTACGGGCGGATTACCATTGAAGATGAGGCGACGCTGCGGGAGCACTTGGCGACGTTGAATTGAGTTTGAAGCTTAATGCCGGATTACGCCTTTCAGGCTAATTCGACCTACTTACACGATATTCCCCGCGTGCACTGGTAGGTCGTGTTAGGCGCAGCCGTAACCCGACACTCTGCCCAACATTCTGCGGTGATTTGATTTTAGATAGACATAAAAAAACCGGCGGTGGCCGGTTTTTTTATGTCGCCAATTAGCGCACGTCTATTTAACGCACTTCCATGCCGGGTTCGGCGCCGCTGTCGGGGCTGAGAATATGAATATCATCTCCGCCGGGGCCGGCGGCCAGCACCATGCCTTCGGAAATGCCGAATTTCATTTTCCGTGGTGCCAGGTTGGCCACCAATACGACCAGCTTGCCTTCCAGCTCCTCCGGTGCGTAACGGGCCTTGATGCCGGCAAACACATTGCGTTGACCCAGCTCGCCTACGTCCAGCGTGAGCTGCAACAACTTGTCGGCACCGTCTACGTGCGCGGCCTTGGCCACGCGGGCCACGCGCAATTTCACCTTGAGGAAATCATCGATGCTAATGGTTTCGTCATTGTCGCCTGCGTCTGCTTTTTGCGTGGTGGCCTTTTTAGGCTTGGCGGCAGCGGGGGCCGGTGTGCTTTCTTTGGAATCTTCGAGCATGGATTCTACCTGTGCCATATCCACACGGCTGAGCAGAGGCTTGAACTTGGCAATCTCATGGCCGAGTAACAGTTGCTCCGAATCCGCCCAGGTGAGCGGCTCCACCTGCATGAAGGCTTCGGCGCGTTCGGCCAACGCGGGCAAAACCGGTTTCAGGTAGATCACCAGCAGCCGGAAGACGTTAATGGCGGTGCTGCATATAGCCAACACTTCCTGCTCTTTGCCTTCTTCCTTGGAGAGGCTCCAGGGAGCCTTGTCGGCGATGTAGACGTTGGCGTGATCGGCCAGGGCCATAATTTCACGCATGGCTTTGCCGAATTCGCGCTTCTCGTAGAAATCGGCAATGCGCGGGCCTGCTTCCTGCACTTCGCGCACCAGCATCATGTTGTCTAGCTCGGTGCTGAGTGTGCCGCCGAACTTCTTGACGAAGTTGCCGGTTCGGCTGGCGATATTGACCAGTTTGCCCACCAGGTCGGAATTCACTCGCTGGGCAAAGTCTTCCAGGTTCAGGTCGAAATCGTCCACGCGGCTGGAGAGCTTGGCGGCGAAATAGTAACGCAGGTATTCCGGGCTCAGGTGATCCAGATAGGTGCGGGCCTTGATAAAGGTGCCACGGGACTTGGACATCTTGGCGCCGTTCACGGTGACGAAGCCGTGGCTGTAGATGGCAGTGGGCTTGCGCAAGCCGGCGCCGTCTAGCATGGCGGGCCAGAACAAACCGTGGAAATTGATGATGTCCTTGCCGATAAAGTGGTACAGCTCGGCGGTGGATTCTTTGCCCCAGTAATCGTCGAAGCTGAGCCCTTCACGGTCGCAGTAATTCTGGAAGCTGGCCATGTAGCCAATGGGGGCATCGAGCCACACATAGAAATACTTGCCCGGGTAGCCGGGGATCTCGAAGCCGAAGTAAGGCGCTTCACGGGAAATATCCCAGGGCTGCAGGTCTTCAATCCATTCCTGCAGTTTGTTGGCGACCTGTTCCTGCAGGGCGCCGGAGCGGGTCCACTCGCGCAGCAGGGCTTCGAACTTGGGCAGGTCGAAGAACAGTTGGGTGGTTTCTTTTTCCACCGGGGTGGCGCCACTGACGGAAGAATAGGGCTCAATCAGCTCCGCAGGGGTATAGGTGGCGCCGCACACTTCGCAGTTATCGCCGTACTGGTCTTCGCTTTTGCATTTGGGGCAGGTGCCCTTAACGAAGCGATCGGCCAGGAACATGCCTTTCTGCGGGTCATACAGCTGGGTGATGGTTTTTTCCAGAATGTAGCCCGCATCTTTGTTGCGCTGGAATACCATTTCCGACAGCGCCCGGTTTTCGGGGCTGTGGGTGCTGTAGTAGTTGTCGAAGCTTACTTGGAAATCGGCGAAATCACGCTCGTGGTCGGCTTTCACCTGGGCGATTTGCTGTTCCGGGGTGACGCCGTTTTCCTCGGCCTTGAGCATGATGGCGGTGCCATGGGCGTCGTCAGCACAAACATAGATGCATTGCTGGCCACGGAGTTTCTGGAAGCGAACCCAGATGTCCGTTTGAATGTATTCCAGCAAATGGCCGAGATGAATAGGGCCATTGGCGTAGGGAAGGGCACTGGTGACCAGTATCTTGCGGGGAGTGTCACTCATGGGAACGGCATCAATTTCCAAAAAATGGGTGGCCTATGATACGGGTGCTGCCGGGGTTTTTCATCCTGTGATATTCGCGGTGAAACCTGGGCCCTGGGAACAGGGGCGCCGGTGGGCATTTAAGGCAGGCAATCGCAGGTATGTTTCGTGTGCGTGGGGGGAATCACCGTGCCTGAGAGAACCGCTTGTGGTTAGCTTTTCGTCTCTCAGGCAGGTATGGCAATTAGCGGGTGCCCTTGGGGACCTGCCCGCGTTTTAGGGCGTCACGCACCTGTTGCTGGGAAACCGGTTTACTGAGGTAATCGTCTACCCCGGCATCACGGGCTTTTTGCACATAGTCCCCGGTGGCATGGGCTGACAGGGCGATGATCCAGCAATGGGGCTGTGCTTCATGTTCGGCTTCGAGTGCTCGAATTTCCCGGCTGGCTTGATAGCCATCCATGATGGGCATTTCACAATCCATGAATATGATATCCCAGTGATTTGGCCGGTTGCGCACCAGCTCGAGGGCTTGCTCTCCATCACTAACCAGGGTGGCATGAATACCCAGTGATTTGAGAATGCTGTCGATCACCAGCTGGTTCACCGCATTGTCTTCCGCCACGATTACTTTGAGTATATTGGCTTGGTCCAGGCAGATTAAGGGCGCGCGTTTTTCTGTAAAGGCCCTGTTTTCGTCGGGACCAGTTAGCAGGCTGCGTTTGAGTGCCTGGCAGGAAAACGGCGTTTCTATCAGCAGCAGATTTTCCGGTAGATTGTCACTGAGAGGCTGACCTGTAGGGTGCAGCAATATCAGCGCGGGGTTATCGAATTGGGCACGAAGTTGCTCAACGTTTTGCGGGTTTTCTAGGACCGGCAATTCAGCGATAAGATAATCCACGGCTTGGCTAGGGTTGGCAGGGTTCAGCGCCGCAGCGACGTTGCGATATTCCAACGTTTTAGCCCCCCAGCGGCTAAGCATCTGAGACAGGCTGAGTAGTTGTGGTGCGGAACTAGAAATAATGACGGCCTTGCGATTTTCCAAAACCGGTTTTCTTTGATTAGTTTCCACCTCTACGGGCAGTGATATCCAGAACGTGGCGCCGCGGCCTAGGGAGCTGGAGACACCAATTTCCCCGCCTAGTAGTTCGATCAACCGTTTGCAGATTACCAGCCCAAGGCCGGCACCATTGTGTTTAGTTTTGGCTGACAGGTCCGTAAATGCTTGGAACAGCGATGATTGCTGCCCTTCATCCAAACCTATCCCTGTATCGACTACTTCGATCATCAGCATGCATACCCCCTTGTTATTGGGGGGTTGTTTCAAGTTTACATGCAGGGCAATGTGGCCCCGATCGGTGCACTTGAAGGCATTGCTGAGCAGATTAGTAATGATTTGCTTGAGGCGAATGGGGTCGGTTTTGATGCGCTCAGGGACGCGGCTATCAATGTGGATATAGAGCGGTAGGCCCTTTTCACTGGAGTGCAGTGCAAACAAGCGAACACAGTCATCGACGATGTTTTCTAACGCGATAGAGCGGTAGTCCAGTTCGAGTTTGCCGGACTCAATTTTAGAGTAATCAAGAATGTCGTTGATGACTCTTAGCAGCGACTGGGTCGATTGGTAGATGGTGCCGACATATTGCTCCTGTTGTTGGGTCATGTCGGTGCGACGCAACAGATCAGTCATGCCCATAATTCCGTTCATGGGGGTACGAATTTCATGACTCATCGTCGCTAGAAATTCACTTTTAGCGTGGTTTCTGGCCCCAGCCTTAAACGCTTCCATTTCTGCGATGGCGCGGTCGCGAACGGAGTTGGAGTGGGCCTCTTTCAAGCGATTGATGCGCCGGGCTAAGGCCAGTGAAAGCAGCACGACCTCCAAGAAAACACCGATTTGCATTAGGTTTTCGGTCAGTATGTTGCGCGGGATTAGGCCATATTTATTCAGCGCAATAGTCGCCGCACCGACAATAAAGCAGAACCAAGCCAGGGTGAAAATACGCGCGTCCGGATCGCCGGCTCGGGTGCGAATTAGGCCGATGAGAAAAATGCTGAAATCCATCAGCAAAATAGCACTAGCGGAAATCGGTATTAGGAAAGTGCGGCTGGTAAAGGGGGTCGCTAGAAATAGTATCGTGCCTATGCCGATCAAGATCCGCAGCCACACGGCAAGGCGAGGGGATTTTTCCTGTAATGATAAAAAATGCAGGGCAAGCAGAGGCGGTAGCAGTGCCACTAAGGGTAGCAGGTAATGAATGATGTACTGGCTGATCAGGATAGAGTGCGGCCACAAATAACGCTGGGCATAGCCATGCAGGACTGCCATGAACAGGGTGACAACGGCGGACCAGCATACATATAGCAGGTAGACTTTTTCGCGGATGGAAAAGAACAGCGACAGGTTATAAAGAATCATCACCAGCATGCCGCCGAAGAAAATGCCTTGCACTATGCTTTGTGTTTGCGTGGAGGCGTTGTAGTTTTCTTGCGTCATCAACTCCAGCGGTAACTGAATGCTGTGTGCAGAGGAAACCTTGAGCAGGATGTCGCTGTCGGTGCCGGCCGGTAGGGTAAGCGGGAAGGCTGGCTTGGGGGCGGTGCCTGGGCGCACTGAAAAGTCACGGTCCATGCCTGCCTGGAAATGGGCAACCAGATTACCGCCGGCATCAATTTGGTAAACATCGATTTCGCCGAGCATGGCGTAGTCGATTTCCAGCTGCCAGGCACTATGGAACTGATTAAGGTTGCGAACTGAGAAACGGAACCAGCAATGATCCCTGATAAAGCCTAAATTCGGTACGCCGGCACCGGTAGGTTGCCATGGTAGGTCTCGGCGTTGAAGAATGTCAGTAATGTCTGGTGATTGATCCGCAGGCGTACAAAAGGAATACAGGCCCTTATAAGGGTGTAGGTGCTCTTGTTGTTCGCCAATAATCTGGGTGTCCGGTCCATTGGCGGATGCCAGTGTGGACAGACAGACTGATAAAAAAGCGACAAGCAACAACAGGGTGGCTTTCGAGTCGTTGAACAAAGTGTCTATATCCATCAGTGGATGAAGGGGGGATCTCACCTCTTTTCAGTGATGCTAGCAGCGTGAGCCGGGGGGCTCAATGCAGCGGGAGAATAACCCATGGTAGCAATAGTAAACCGTTTTTCGGTTGGCCCTATTACCGGTGAGTCCGGGGAGTCTCATGTGCGTCTTTTCGGGGCATTGCCCAAAGGAGAGCTAGGAGCCGGGAACAAATTCATGTGGGGGCGGGTGCGTTGGCGTGAGCTGGGCGAAGAACGTTGGTCTGAACCCCGACGATTCCGCCTCAATGGTAATTTTGACGGGTCCGGGGTCGTGGTAATCAATAAGCTAAAACCGGGGGCCTGCTATCAATATCAGGCAGGTTGGGTGCGCTCGGAAGAACAGACACCGTTGGATTGGCATGGTGTGGATACGGGGCGCTTTTCTACCCATCAGCCAACGGCGAATCAGACTACCTTCCTGTTCGGTTCCTGTTGTTACCGGTTTGTAGGGCTGGATGGCATTATTCAGGATGATCGCGCGGACAAAATTTTTGCAGAAATGTCGGCCCAGGCGGAGCAACACAATCTGGATTTTGTGCTCTTCGGTGGCGATCAGGTCTATGCCGATGCCCTGTATAGCATTGGTGCCGCTACCACCCCTGATGATTTCGATTCTCTCTATCGGACCAGTTTTTCTCAGCCACATTTGGCGAAACTGCTAAGGGAAACCAATAGCTACATGATCCTTGATGATCATGAAATCGAGAATAACTGGCCAGCCAAGGCGGATGCCGATCGGTGGACCAACAAGTATCCGGCTGCGATCAAGGCCTATCAGATTTACCAAGCGTCCCATTCTCCGGCTGCTCCCTTGAATCAAGCCGGCACCTATTTGGACCGCGATCCCGATAAATTCTGGTATACCTTTTCCCGTGGCCCGGCGGATTTCTTTGTGATGGATGTGCGTACCGAGCGGGTTCTAAGCCGCTGGCCCTGGCAGCGCAAGATGATCAGCGAGGTGCAGGAGCAGGCGTTTGTCGAATGGCTGGATCGTGATCCTGATCGCATCAAGGTTTTGGTGACCTCCGTTGTTATGTTTCCTGAACAACGCCGTCCCTTTCAGGGTAAGGATGCCTGGGAAGGCTTTCGTCATCAGCGCCAGCGCTTGTTGTCGGCCATGGCAAAAAGCGCGAGCCAAAAACTGGTGGTGCTCAGCGGTGATGTGCATGCCTCTCTGTACGCTAGCCTGACCTTGAATGGGGGCAAGAAGGTGCACAGTTGGACCTGTTCGGGGTTGTTTTGGCCCACCGCGCTATTCGCGTTTCGTTGGTATCGTCCAATGATTCGGGTGCCGGGGTTGCTGTATAGCGGTTGGGGACGGCCCTTAGGGCATGTCAGCGTGCCGGGGGAGGTTTTCAGCAACAATGCGTTTTCGGTGGTGTCATTTGATGACAAGGGGGCTCAGTTTGCTCTGTTCGATCGCCGAAATCGGGCAGTACCGGAGGCAAGTCGAACTATCGAGTGGTAACGCAGGCTGTGTTGGGCAGAAATGGCTGCCCTTTGCGTTATATGGCGAAAAGCTTACAGGGATTGGCGTTTTTTTACCTTATTAGCGTTGGCTGATTTGCCTAGAGTGGATCTCGCAAGGACGCGATGGAACACGGATGTTCGATTTCGACCCGGTACAGCTTACGTCCGCCACCCCCAAATGGCGGGCGTCTTTTTTTCTCCCTTTGATTGCCCGCAGCAGAACCTCGATAATGCATCGCTTCATTGCAGGAGTCGGTCATGTCTGAGCAAGTAGAACAGCGGGAAATCCTCAAAGCTAAACTCAACCACGAAACCGCAAAAGCTAGCTGGAAAGAGCTGCAGCCCTTCTTTGCCCGTGGCCAGACGATCTATGTGGCACCAGAGTTAGATCTGATTGAGGTCGCGTTGGCATTTTCAGAAGATCAGGCAGAACTGATTGCTCTGTGGCGTGACAAGACGCAGGTTGACAAGGTGAGCGATGAGCAGGCACAAGCCTGGTTCGCCGAAGACAAAGCTCTGTGGACCGTGGTGCTGCCGCCATGGGTGTTAGTGCAGCAGGAATCGATGCAGTAGTTTCTCGCCTCTTTTCTCCTCCTTTCTTCTAGGGTCTTTTAGGCCTTGCCGTCTGCCCCTGTGGCCGCTATTAGCGGGCGGCCACGCCGTTTCGTTTAATTAGGCCGGGGCGTTTGTCGAGTATGACGGCGCTCTCAGATTGGCATTCCTTAAAGAATGAGCGGAGAGCTTGAGCGTGGTTCTACGACATAAAAAGCCAGGCTGGCATTCATTGCTACCGGGGGTATAGAGTGAGCGAAAAGGCCTGTGCGTGTGCCCGGCGGGCCTAGGAGAGCTTGAAGGTCGTGGTTGGCCACGTGCTTCGGTTTTACTCGATACGTTTCGTAGTATAAGGACGCCGGAGGTTTTGATGCAGTATGAGGTCGCTCAACGCGAAGCGCTATTGCAGGCCCAGCTGGAAGGGCTGGTGACGGCTCACATCGGCGCTGATCAACAGTCTCTTTTTCGCAGTTTTCTCACTGCCTATTATGAAATGAGCAGCCTTGCTGCACTGACCGCTCGCTCCCCTGAGGCGCTTTTTCAAATCGCCCAGCAGCACTGGTTGATGACACTCCAACGCCACCCCGGCGAAACCCTTATCCACTTGAAACCCCCTTGCCACCCCGGTGGGCTTGCTGCACTACGCACTGTTACCGATGATGTGCCGTTCTTGGTGGATTCCGTGGCTATGGCCGTGCGTGATGCGGGTACGGCTATTGACTGGACTGTGCATCCGGTGATTCAGATGCGCCGCGATGCCCATGGGCATCTCACCCAGGTGGTTGGTGTCGGTGACGGTGAGCAGCCCGCTGAATCCATGATTTATGTGGAATTCGAACCGCTGGGCGACGATAAGGATTACGCCAACTTGCAGGCTATTCTTGAACGTGTGCTCGATGACTTGCGTGTGGTGGTGGAAGATTTCGAGCCCATGCTCAATAACCTTAGCGCGACCCAGGCTAATTTATCGGCCAGTTATCCTAATCGAGACCAACAGGAGCTACAGGAAGCAAAAGAGTTTATTGAATGGTTGTCTGAAGAGCACTTTACCTTTCTTGGTTATGCCCGCTCTGAAGCAAAAGATATGGAGGGGGGCATCCAGTTGCACCTGGATAATGCTGCAGGGCTTGGTCTGGCCCGCCCGAATAGCCCCTATGCCAATGCGGATGAATTTATTGCACCGAATGAAGAAATGGCCAAATACATCCGCCATGGTCGCCTAGTGGTTGTCACCAAAGCCAATGTGCGTTCGCATATTCATCATCCTCACTACATGGATGTGGTTTCGGTAAAACGTTTGGCTGCAGACGGTTGCGTTGAAGGCACCGACCGCTATATCGGTTTGCTTTCCCTTGATGCCTATATCAACCGGCCCCGGGATATTCCATTGATTCGCCGCAAGGTGAATTACGTGCTGGAGCGTTCTCGTTTGCCAGGCCGCTCGCACTCCGGCAAGCACCTGCGCGACATTATTTACCAACTGCCTCGTGATGAATTATTTCAGTGTAGCGAGCAAGAGCTGTATGACATTTGCATGGGCATTCGTGCCCTGCGTGATCGTCACCATTTGCGGGTTTTCGTGCGTCGAGACCGCTACGGACGTTTTTATTCCTGCATGATTTACCTAAGCCGCGAGCGTTATTCTCCGGAACTGCGCGACAAGGTGACGGCTGAGCTGATGACATTGTGTAATGGCCGCTCGGTGGAACGTACGGTGGATTTTCTCCGTGAAGGGCTGGCTCGGATTCATTGTATTGTGCGCATTCCCCAGGGCATGCAGCTGGCAATGAACGATAACCAGGTAGAGGAGCGGTTGATCGAGATCACCCGCTCTTGGTCTGATCAGCTAGGGGAAGTGTTACGCAAAACCAGTGACCAGAATGACGAGTGCGAGGAGATGGGCCCCCGGGCCGGTGACGGTGCTACGTTGGCGTTGCAGTATAGAGAAGCCTTTCCTTTAAGTTATCGGGAAGCCTACAGCGCTGTGGAAGCTGCCGCAGACTTGCAGTACTTGATTCAGCTGAGAGCGGACCAGCCTGTGTTGCCCTGTTTGACTGTTTCCGATGCGGATGGTGCGGCGTGTCCAACCAGTTTGCGCCTGTACAGTTTGAATAATCCCATTGAGTTATCCGCTGTGCTGCCGGCGCTGGAGAATTTTGGCCTGCGAGTCGTGCGCCAGAACCCCACCCAGGTGACTCCTCGCGGCGGTGAGCCCCGCTGGATTCAGGTTTTTGATGTGCAAGTCAACGGGGACTGCTGTTTGGGGCCGGTGCAACAGAAACGTTATTTCGAACAGGCTTTTCTGCAATGTTGGAATGGCGATACCGAAAATGACGGTCTTAATCGACTGGTGTTGCTGGCAGGGCTAAATGCCCGCCAAGTGGTGTGTTTGCGTACGCTGACAAAATACCTGATTCAAACAGGATTACCCTTCTCTCAAAATTACATGGAGGAGTTGCTGGCGGAACATGCACGCATTGCCCATTTATTGGTGCAGCTTTTTGAGAACCGTTTTGACCCGCAGTTAAGCGATAGTCGCCGTGAGCATGAAGGAGTGAAACTGTCACAGAGCTTGGCCCAAGAACTGGACAGCGTAGTTTCACTGGATGCAGACCGAGTATTGCGGGCGTTTTTGAGCGTGGTGAGAGCAGGGCTGCGTACTAACTTCTATCAGCGAACGGCAGGAGGCAACGACAAATCTTATGTCAGCCTCAAGCTCGACCCAACGAAAGTTTCCGAGTTGCCGCCACCGCTGCCTATGTACGAAACCTTTGTCTATTCGCCCACCATGGAAGGTATTCATTTGCGTGGTGGGCCTGTGGCCCGTGGCGGCCTGCGTTGGTCCGACCGCCGTGAGGATTTCCGCACCGAAGTGCTGGGCCTAGTCAAAGCTCAGATGGTTAAGAACGCTATTATCGTGCCGGTGGGTGCCAAGGGTGGCTTTGTAGTGAAAGGCGGCACGCCCAGTGACCGGGAGGCGTGGCAGCAGCAAGGCATCGCCTGTTACAAAGATTTCATTCGCGGGCTTCTGGATATCACCGACAACCGCGAGGGCGATACGATCGTGGCGCCGGATCAGGTGGTTCGTCATGACGTAGATGACCCCTATTTGGTGGTGGCCGCAGATAAAGGCACTGCGACGTTCTCGGATATCGCCAATGGCCTGGCTGACGATTACGGTTTCTGGCTGGGCGATGCGTTTGCTTCAGGTGGCAGTGCGGGTTACGACCACAAGCAAATGGGTATTACTGCTCGCGGTGCTTGGGAAAGCGTAAAACGCCACTTTCGCGAACAGGGCAAGGATATTCAGGCTGAGCCTTTCACTGTGGTTGGCATTGGTGACATGGGTGGGGACGTGTTCGGCAACGGTATGTTGCTATCAGACCAGATTCAGCTAGTTGCCGCGTTCAATCACCTGCATATTTTCATCGACCCAAGCCCGGACCCGGCCGCTACTTTTGTCGAACGACAACGCCTGTTTACAACCAAAGGTGCCACTTGGGATGACTTCGATCGCGAGGCTATGTCTGAAGGGGGGGGCGTCTGGTCGCGCCGTGCCAAGAGTATTGAGCTCAGTGAGCGGGCCTGCGAGGCGTTGGGGATTACTGAGCGCACGCTGACGCCTGCGGAATTGATTACGGCGATTCTCAAGGCGCCGGTGGAGCTGCTCTGGAATGGCGGTATCGGCACTTATGTGAAGGGTAGTAATGAAAGCCATGGCCAAGTGGGCGACAGAGCCAACGATGCCATTCGTATAAACGGCAAGGATCTACGCTGCCAGGTTGTGGGTGAGGGTGGCAACCTGGGGCTCACTCAGCTGGGCCGTATTGAGTTTGCTCTCAAAGGTGGCCGCATTAATACTGACGCCATCGATAATTCCGCCGGCGTGCACAGCTCGGATCGGGAAGTGAATATCAAGATTCCATTGAACCAGCGTCTGCGCGATGGGCGCCTGGATCGGGATACCCGCGACCCTTTACTGGTGCGCATGACCGACGATGTAGCCGATGCCGTATTGCGTGACAATTACGTGCAAAGCTTGGCGCTCAGCCTGTTGGAATATAACGCTGCGTCGCGGCTGGATGAACATGCTAACCATCTGCGGAC